>NZ_CP085193.1:9693221-10386443 GCF_024298965.1 Streptomyces rapamycinicus NRRL 5491
GCCCAGGACGCGCGTGCCGACGCCCGTACCGGCCCCGAGGTCGAGGACCCGGCCCGGGCCGTCGGCGAGTTTGGCCAGGTCCGCCGCGATCCCCTGCCGCCAGGTCTCCCGCGCGGTCTCCCCCTCGAACAGCTCGTAGGTGGCGGCCCACTGGGTGTAGGCGATCGGCATCGGTTTCCTCCTGGATGTTGGTCGGGCAGGACGGTCGGTCGTGCGCGGGCGCCCCGGGTCGCCCGGTGGTGCTGTCAGCGGAAGCGGGAGCCCACCGGCTTCCCGGTGCCGCTGAGCCTGAGTGGCAGCCGGTCGAGGACCCGGTACGCCATGGCCTCGGCGCGGGCCGCGTCGGTCCCGGTCACGATCACCCCGGCCAGCGGGTCCGCCCCGCCGCTGTACGGCGGCAGTGTCGCGCCCACCCGCAGTTCACGGCCCCAGAACAGGTCGTAGACCTGCGGCGGGGTCCGGACGGCGGCGAGGTCGCCCACCCAGTCGACGGTTCCGCCGTGGGCGGGGAGGAAGCGCTGGACGACGGCCTGTCCGCCGCCCGGTGCCAACTCGTCCAGGACGAGCGGGCGGCCGAGGGCCAGCCGTACCGCGTTGGGGAGCGGATCGACCCCGGTGCCCAGCGGCATGATCTCGGTGGCGATCCGCGCGCCGGTCATCCGGCAGGTGATCTCCAGCAGGTGGACACGGCCGTCCGGAGTGCGCAGCACGTCCGTGTTGACCACGGCGTCCCGCAGTTCGAGGGCGCGGACCCCGGCCCGCACCGTGTCCACGACGTCGTCCACCGTGCCCGGGGGGAGCGCCGAGGGCATGGTGTCGCCACCCTCGAAGAAGTGCGGCGCGAACTCCTCCTTTCGGCCGTACTCGCGGTCGGCGAAGCCGGTGAGATGGAAGGTGCCACCGGCCACCAGTCCGGCCACGGTGTGCTCGGTGCCCTCCAGGAACTCCTCGATCACGATGCGGCCCGTCTCACTCAGCCGCAGCGCCTCGCGGATCCGCTCCGGGGCGGTGTCGGGCGCGTCGAGCTTGGCCACGCCGGCCGAGTCCGACAGGTCGCGCGGTTTCACCACGGCCGGCAGTCCGATGTCCGCCAGCGCCGCCAGCGCGCCGGACAGGGCGTCGGCGGCTCGGTTCCGCGGCACCGGGAGTCCGGCGCGTTCCAGCACTGCCAGCCGCCGGTCCTTCAGATGGCAGTCCAGAGCGGTCTCCTCGTCGACGCCCGGGCAGCCGAAGCGGCGGGCGAGCCTGGCGACCACGGGCGGGTTGTCGTAGCCGAGCGACAGCACACCGTCGACATCCCGCAGCCCGGCCGCGCCGACGGCCCGCCGTACCGCCTCCTGCCGCCCGGGGTCGGCCACGAGCACCTGATCCGCCACCCGCGTGACCCGTTCCGTCGGCCGGTCGGTGATGACCACGAGCTCAAGCCCCATCTCCTTCACGGCCGCGAGCGAGCGGTCCATGCCGGAGCCGATACCGCACACCAAGAGCCGCTCGGCCATGGCTACTCCTCCGATCGGTGTTCGGGGCGGGGCGCGTGCCCCGCCCGGGGGCGACTACGAAGCGGGCGGCGTGCCCAGGCTGATGACCTCGAACACCTCGGCGTGCGTGGTGCCGGTGGCGACCGCCCCGCGGTACCGGGCGAGCGAGCGCACCGCGTCGTCCCAGGCCGCGTGGCGCAGCTGTGACTGGTACGCCCGCATCGCCTCCACCTTCTGGTCGACGAATCCGGTGACGTCCTCGGCGTACTGGAAGTCCGCAAGCGGCGCCCACACCTCGTAGCCGAGGACGAGCCGGGGCGTCGGGGCCGGCTTCCCGGTCTCCCCGAAGAAGTCGGAGGTGGCCATCCACAGCGCCTCGGTGGCGAGTTGGTTCACCATGCGGTGCTCCACGTCGCCGTCCTTTCGGTGCGGTATGTAGAGGATGTCGGGCCGTACCTCGCGGATCAGCCGGACGAGGTCGAGATGGGTCTTGCGGCTCGGCAGGAAGTCGCGCGACGGCTCGTCCCAGAGCTCCCAGCGGTGCACACCGAGGGCGGCGGACGCCTTACGGGTCTCGTCGGTGAAGTCGGCGTCGCTGCGCAGCCCGTCGTGCAGGCTCCGTTCCCTGGCGATCACGATGGCGACGGTCACCTCGGCGCCGTCGCTGGCGTGCTTGGCCATCGACGCGCCGCAGCCGATGACCTCGTCGTCGGGGTGCGGCGCGACGACCAGGACACGGGTCATGCCGCCCTGCCCTCGCGGGTGCGGCCCAAGCCGATCCATTCGGCCCAGGCGGCGGTCAGCGCCATGCCCGTGTCCAGGGTGGTGGTGCAGCGCACCCCGAGGGCACGGGCGGCCCGGTCGGAGGTGACCCGTCCGGTGGCGCGGTACAGCTCGGCCTCCCAGTCGGGCACCGCCGCCTCGGACGCGTCCGCTGGTGCCGCGGTCAGCCCCCGGATCGACCGGACGTGGTCGAAGAACCGGCCCCAGGTGGTGAGTTCCTCGGCCGCGAGGAGGAACCGCCCGCCGGTGGCGTCGGGGCGGTGGCAGGCGGCGAGGACCGCGTCAACGACGTCGTCCACATAGACGGCGTTGCACACGCCGCCGTCCCCACCGGACGGCAGGACCGCGAAGTCGACGGCGGACCGCACGAGTTGAGCGGTGGTCCACTGGCCACCCCACGGCCCGTACACCACGCCGGGCTGGAGGACGACGACGTCGATCCCTTCCCCGGCCGCGGCGAGGGCCAGCCGCTCAGCGGCGAGCTTCTGTTGCTCGTACTCGCGGTCGGCGGGATCGACGGCCCGGGCCGGGGCCTCCTCGTCGAACGCCCCCTCGGCCGGCGCGTACACGTCGACGGTACTGAGGTGGACCACCCGGCGCACCCCTGCGGCCCGGGCGGCGGCCAGCAGGCGCGCGGTGCCGTCCACGGTGGCCGCCCAGCGCTCGTCGACCCCGCCGGAGCTGCCGAACGCGCAGTGCACGACGGTGTCGCAACCCTCCAGGGCACGGCCGAGCGCCGACGCGTCGGCGAGGTCGGCGACCCGGAAGCCGAGCCGGCCCTGCGGCAGCGGGGCGAGCCTGGCGGCCCGTCCGAAGCCGCGCACCACCGGGCGTACTTCGGCGTCGGTACCCAGGATCAGCCGCTCCACGACGCGGCCGCCGATAAAGCCGCTCGCTCCGGTGACCGCGATCCGGCCGCCGACTGATCCGGAGAACTCCGTCAGCTCGCTCATACCGCGCTCCTCGTCCGGTTGACGGTCCACGGCTGGGGTGCGGCGCGCCGGGCCGGGCCGTGGTAACAGGCGTCGATCAGGTCCACGACCCGCTTGCCGTCCTCGGCCGTCGAGTAGGGTGCGACGGCCTGCGGACCGCAGGCAGCGGCGAAGTTCTCCAACTGCTCGACGAACAGGGCCTCCCACTCGCCCCGGGCGGGGGCGACGGGGGCGACGTCGCCGCGGTGCAGGACCTCACCGGAGCGGGTGACCAGGGTGCACTCCCCGGCGGGGAAGTCGGTGCCGATGGTCACCTCGGCCTCGGTGCCGGTGATGGTGCAGCAGGTGCCGAGCGGGCGCAGCCGGCTGAGTTCGACGATGACGTCGATCGTGCCGAACCGCAGCCAGGTCCGGCTGTCGCTGTCCAAACCGCCCATAGAGTCGTCCTGATGGTCCATCAGGGTCATGTCCTCGCCCAGCCACCAGAACAGGCTGTCGAAGACATGCGAGCCGGTGTCCGTGAGCACACCGCCGTGGGCCAGTCTGCGGTCGAACATGGACCAGGTGACCGGCTCCCAGCTGTAGGGGTGGCCCTCGGTCCAGTGCACACGCTTGACGGTGCCCAGCGCGCCGTTGCGGATCAGCCGGTGCACCCAGGCGTACGCGGGGAACAACCGGCGCGGATGAGCCATGGCCAGCACGGTGCCCGGGCGGTCTGCCGCGGTCTTCAGCAGCATCTCGGCGTCGGCGGGCGAGGTGGTCATGGGCTTCTCCATGAGCACGTGCTTGCCGTGCCGCAGGAGGCCGTCGGCGAGCTGGGCGTGCCGGGTGTGCGGCGCGGCGACCACCGCCGCGTCGAACGACCCGAGCGCCTCCTGCCAACTGGTGGCCTGCTGGGGGGAGCCGCTCCCGCCGTACTCGCGGTAGACCTGGAACGCCCCCTCGGCGTGCGCCGCGTCGGGGTCCACCAGGGCGGTGAGCTGGACGCCGGTGACCTGGGGGAGCGCGGGCAGATGGCAGGCCCGCGCGGCGGCGCCACAGCCGATCACGGCCAGGCGTATGGAAGACATGAGCACTCCGTTCGGATGGCGGGGAATGTCGATGCGGTGGTTGCGGTCGGCGGACTGATGGCAGATCAGGCAGGGTGGAACAGCCAGACGTTGGGCTCGACATAGGTGGCCGAGGCGTCCGGGTCGGCCTGTACGGGGGCGAGGGCGCCCGGGACCACATAGCCGCCCGGGCCCGGCATCGGGAAGCCCGCGGCCTGCTCCCAGCGCGCCACCGGCTGGTGGATCACCAGGGATCGCTCAGCGATGGCGAGCCGCTGGGCGCCCAGCCGCAGATGGGTGCGGAGCCAGGGGTCGAACGGCAGGCCGTCCGGGGTCCGCCAGCGGACGTACTCCGCCATCGGGACCAGCGGGTAGCGGGCCTTGCCGGTGGGGCGCACGGGGATGACCAGCCCGCGCAGCCCGGCACCGGACGCGTCCCCGCGGGCCCGGCGCAGCAGCAGCTCCGGCAGGCGTCGGCCGCGGTGCGAGGCCGCCACCGAGACCGACAGCAGGCACAGTGCGGTCGGCCGCTCCGCGAGATCGCCGTCGACGGCGCCCACCAGCACGTCGTCGGCGCCCGCCGGGAGACCGTCCACGGTGCCGTTCCAGCGGACGGGCAGGCCGTGGGCAGCGGCGACCAGGGTGCCCCGCCCGTCGGTGACGCAGAGCTGGTGGGTGGCGAAGCGGTCGTGCAGGTGATGCCAGCGCCAGTTCCCCGGGGACTCCCACGTCATGAAGGCGGGCATGTTCTCGGTCACCAGCCGGTCCGCGGCGTCCGCCAGCCCGGGGGCGTCGCTGAGCCGGCTGACCGTCAGCTCCGCCGGGCCGGCACTCGCTCGCACGGCTGGTCAGCCGATCAGCCGGGAGCCGGCCAGCGCTCGCATCTCACGGGACTTGCGCAGGTCGCTGGTGACGTTGACGCGCTTGAGCCAGCGGTCGGTGCCGTCGTAGCGGGCCCGGAAGGGGACCCGGCCATGGACCGCCAAGTGGTTGTTGACGCAGAGCACGTCACCCTGCCGCAGGGCGACTTCGCCCAGCGACCGGTCCAGGACCCCGGTTACGGCCTCCAGCGCGGCACGGGCCTGTGGGTCGTCCTCGGGCGTCTCCATGAAGTAGGGGTCGAGCCGCATGTACGGGCCGGAGCGCGAGCCGTACAGCACCGCGACCGGTTCGCGGTCGTTGATCAGCCGCTCGATCGTGGCGAAGCGCCTGGCGGACTCCTCGTGGTCCCCTGCCGAGTTGTTCTTGGGCAGGTGGGACTCGTCGGGGGCGATATGGAAGCGCTTCCGGAACAGCACCTCGACGTGCTCGGGGGCGAGGGCGTCCAGGTCCAGTTCGCCGATGGTGGTGGCGACGTCGTCGGGGTTGCGCAGCGCCGAGAGCAGCAGGTAGTCGCCGCGGTACGGGTGGAAGGCGTCCTCGGTGTGCCAGGTCAGGAGTTCGGAGCTGCCGGTGCCGAGCTGCTCGTGCTCGTGCTTGCGGATCGGGAACACGTCGTGGACGAGCCGCCCGTCCTGCTGGGTGGACCAGCCGAACGGCTCGCCGATGACGGCGCCGTAGAGCAGCAGCAGGATCTCCTCGGGGAATTCCGCGGCGGGCCGGGCCCGGGCCCGCCAGTGCTCCGGGGTCGGGCCGATGCGGCCGGTGTCGATCCGGTGGCCGCGGAGCACGCAGTGGCCGTGCTCCTCCTCCAGCGCGAAGGCGCGCAGGAACTTGCGGGTGCGCTCGGGCAGCATCGCCGCGAGGAATGGCAGGTCGAACAGGAGTCGTGGGTCCTCGGGCGAGGCGTACTTCCGGGCCAGTTCGATGCCGAGGTCGGCGGAACGGTGCGCTTCCTGCGGGGTCAGTTCGAGGACGTTGCTGGTGCCGGTTGCCATGGTCGCGGATCCTTTCGGGTGCCCTCGGTGGCGAACGGGGCATGCGGGTGCGCGTGCGGGTCAGGGCCGGGTGACGCTGCGTCAGGTCCGATCGCTGAGGTGCCTGGCGAGCCGCCGGGGCGTGGGACAGTCGAACAGCGTGGCGACGCGCAGCCCGGCGGCCGCGGGCACATCTGTCCGCAACGCGCTCACCAGACGCATCGCCAGGATCGACTGGCCGCCGTGGGCGAAGAAGTCGTCGTCGGGACCGAGCGCGGGCGCCGCGAGCACGTCGCGGAACCGGTGGAGCACGACATGCAGGGGCTCGTCGACGGTGGACGGTCGGTCCGGTCCAGGCTCGGCGCCGGTCTCGGGCGGCGTACGCACGGGGGCCGCGACCGTCGCCGCCGCCAGCGCCGCCGTGTCCACCTTCCCGTGCGGGTTCTTGGGCAGGTCGGCCGTCCAGTACAGCCGGGTTGGTACGGCCCAGCTGGCGAAGGCCGCGGCGGTCGGCCCCACCACCTCCCCGCGCTGCCCGTCGGTGAGCCGGGCGGCGGTGCCGGACTCCGGGGCCAGCGCCCGGTCGGTCGGGACCAGGTAGGCGATCAGCGAGGTGGCGTCACCGGGGTCGATCAGGACGACGGCCTGGGCGACCGCGGGCGCAGACTCCAGCACCCGCTCTACCGCGGCCGCCTCCAGGCGGTGGCCGCGCACCTTCAGCCGGCTGTCGATCCGGCCCAGGAACTCCAGGGCCCCGCCGGGCAGCAGTCGGCCCAGGTCCCCGGTGGCGTAGACCCGCTCTCCGTCCGCATGCGGGTCCGGGCGGAACCGCAGCTCGGTCTGCTCCTCGTCGTGCAGATAGCCCCGCGCCAGCGAGGGACCGGCGATGTGGATCTCCCCGGTCCGGCCGGGCGGCAGCACCCGCCCGTCGGCCCGTACGGAGACGGCCGCGTTGGACAGCGGTGTGCCGATGGGCACTTCGGTGGCGTCCCCGGGCAGTCGACCGGTGTACATGGTGGAGGTCACCGTGCACTCCGTCAGCCCGTACACGTGCACCAGCGCGGCCGGCTGGCGGCGCTGCCAGGCCCGGTAGGCGCCGGGCTCCATCCGCTCGCCGCCCACGAGGACCGCCCGGAGCGCGGTGGGGGTGGTCTCGTCGGCGGCGTCCAGCCAGCGGGCGTACTCGCGCCAGTACTGGGTCGACAACTCGGCCACGGTCGCCTCGCCCTCCCGCAGCACGCGGTGCAGCTCCGGCGGTTCCAGCGGCAGGGTGTCGGGCCTGCACACCACGGCACCGCCGGTGGCCAGGACGGGGAAGACCTCCTCGATCACCACGTCGAAGCCGAGTGAGGCGATCTGCAGCCAGCGGTCGGCCGGGGTGAGGAGCAGCCGCTCGGCCACCGCATCGGCGAACCCGGCGAGCGCGCCGCGCTCTATCACGATGCCCTTGGGCCGACCGGTGGACCCGGAGGTGAACAGGGCGTACGCCGGCTGCGTGGGGTCTGCCGGGCCGCTGACGCACGGCACGGCGGGGGGCCCGGCTTCCATGGTGGCGAGGTCCAGACACGGCGTACCCAGCGGCAGCGGGGGCCCCTGCCGGGTGCTGTCGTGGAGCCAGAGCACGGCGCCCACCCGGGCGACCAGATCCTTGCGGGCCTCCGGTGGCAGACCGGGCTCCAGGACGGTGAAGGCGGCGCCGGTCCTGAGCACGGCGAGCATGGAGAGGACCGCGTCCCGGGGCCGGTCGAGCGACAGACCCACCACGCTCCCGGGGCCGGCGCCCCGTGCGGCAAGCACCGATGCGAGCGCGCCGGCCCGCGCCTCGGCCTGGGCGTAGCTCCAGCGGGCCGTTCCCTCGATCAGGGCCGGTGCCCCGGGCCGGGTGGCGACCTGATGGTCCCACCGGTCGAGGAAGTCCGGCTGCCGCCCGCTCATCGCCCGCCCCGCGCGCCGCGCAGGAAGCCGGAGAGCCGGTCGAGACCGGCGGCGAACTCCTTCTCGGCACCACCGAATCCGAGCCGCACTCCGTGCGGGAGGTCGAAGGCCGTGCCGGGCACCAGGAGCGTTCCGGTCCGGTCGAGCAACTCCAGGCAGAACCGCTCGACATCGGCCACGTGCGGCAGTTCCAGTAGCCCGCAGACGCCGCCGTGCGGACGCTGCCAGGCGACGACGTCCGCGTGCCGCTCGACCCAGCGGTCCATCAACTCCAGGTTGTGCCGGGCCTGTTCGACACGGGGGCCGATCAGCCGGGGTGCGGCGCGTACTGCATGGAGTGCGATGCGTTCGACGAGAGGCGAGAGGAAGAGCGTCGTGCGGTCGCGCAGCGGAAACGTACGCTCGATCAGTTCCGGCGGGGCGATGCACCAGCCGAACCGCAGTCCGGGCAGGCCGTATACCTTCGAGAAGGTTCCGTACGAGACGGTGTGCGGGTACAGCATTTCCGGGTTGGGCAACGGATCGGCGCCATGGGTGATTTCCGCGAAAGCCGCGTCCCAGACGAGCAGGGCGCCCGCATCCGCCACCCGGTCGAGGAATGCGCGATATCCGGTGCCGGAAAGGCTGAGGCCGGTCGGATTGTGCGGGAAATTCGCCACCACGGCCTTGGTTCCCGGCCCGATCGTGTCGCGCAGTACAGAGTCGGGAAAGGCTCCGTCGGACAGCTCTCCGAGCGGCAGGGTGCGAATCTCGCAGCCGCGCTCCCGCGCGAAGTGGCCGAGCGAGTGGTAGAGCGAATCAGACAGCACCACCCGGTCGCCCGGCTCCAGAAGGGTCCCCAGGGTGAGCGCGATGGCCTCGCTCGAACCATGAGTGACCATGACGTGTTCGCGGCGCCCCCCGGCGTACCGGTCGGCGATCGCCTGCCGCAGCTCCGGCGAACCCTGCGAGGTGCTGTCGTCCATGACGATGCCGTCGAGCTCGTCGTGGCCGATTCCGGCGATGCGGCGCAGTTCCGCGAAAGAATACGGCTGGACTCCGCTGGAACTGATATCCAGTTCGGCCCTATCCAGATATCGCCGGTACCACTCTTCCAATATCGGTGGTGCTGGCGGACTGGTCACTGCGCCGTCGTTGCGTACGGGCGACAAATGGACTCCCGGATCGAGAACGGAGATAGCGGGGCAGTGGTTGCGCTTCATCGGAAGCAAACCCGACGCGTACTGTGGTCCGCAAGCGCTCCCGGTCCCTGGGGAGTTCACCTTCCATCGGGCGGAAACTTGTTTCGGGCTGATGACCGCCGGGGCAGGGTGGGGCCATGGAGGCGTCAGCGCTCAGCGTTCCGCAGCTCGTTGACCACGCCGTCCGGCACGGCATCGCGGTGGCCCCTGGCTCCGCTGTAGTGGACGAGTCCGGCTGGGACTTCCGCGTCGTGCACTGCCGCGACGAGCACGGCGGGGAGTGGATCCTGCGCTCCCCCCGACGCGCACAGGTGGTCGCGCCCGCGGCGGCGGAAGCTCGGCTGCTGCGACTGCTGCGCGACCGGCTGCCGACCCGGATCCCCGAGTGGCGGGTGCACACCCCGGAGTTCACCGCCTACCCGCGGCTCCCGGGGACGGCGGCGGGGGCGGAGGACCCCCGCTCGCTACGCTACCGCTGGGCGGTCGACCCGCTCGACCCCGCGGCGGAGTACCTGGGCCCACTGGCCGGTGTGCTGGTCTCGTTGCACGCCCTGCCGCCCGCGACGGCCGGCCTGCCGGACACGGCACCGGACCGGCCCCGCGAGCGGGTCGCCCGCCAACTCCATGCGGCGCACGCCGCGTTCGGGCTGCCCCCAGGTCGCCGAGCCCACTGGCTGCGCTGGCTGGAGGACGACTACGGCTGGCCGACCGCGACGGTGCCCGTCCACGGCGACGTGCACCCCGGCCACACCCTGGTCTCCCCCCGGCCGGGCCGTGGGCTCCGGCTCGCGGGCCTGCTCGACTGGACCAACGCCCGGGTCGACGACCCCGCCGCGGACTTCGTGGACCTGTACTACGCGGGCGGTCCCGCCGTCCTGGACGCGCTGCTCGCCGCGTACCGGGGACAGGGCGGCACGGTACGGGAGGGAATGCGCGAGCACATCGTGGAACTGGGCGACTTCCTCTGGGTCCGGGTCGCCCTCCGTGGCCTGCGCACGGACCGCCCGCATCTGGTGACGACGGCCAGGGCCCGGCTCCGGGAGCTCGGGACGGTGTCCTGATCGTGGCGACAAGTGCGGTTGCCGGGCGGACGACCGTCACACCCTGACCCAGGGCATGCCACACCTTCGCGTTCACCGGGTCGCGATCCTCCAGGGATGATCGCGGCGGTCGTCCCGGGCGAACGGCCACTGCGCCATACAGGGATACGACCCCTCCAGGGGTGATGACGGCTCGGCCGACGATCCACTTGGCCGGGTTCTGGTCCCGTTGGGAACCCGCCAGGGCTCGGAGATCAGCTGGGGGCAGTGGGCGCCGAGCTGGCGGCGCTGCTCATCACGGCAGCCGCAGCGGCGGTAGACGCGCCCCACGGTCTCGTCGGCGCGCATGGTGATCACCTTCTACGGCGACATGGAATTGTTGCCAAGGGCATCGAGGGGAACCCGGCCGTGACACCACGGGCGCCACAAGCGTCAGGAACAGGGAAGGGCTGTGATGGTGGTGGGACATGACGGGAAGGGAGGAGCGGGGGGCGGACTGCCGACTTCGACGAGCTCGTCACGAAGCTCAAAGCGGAGGTCACCAGTCACGTCCGGGACGAGGAGCAGAATCTCTTCGTCCAGCTTCGGCAGACGTGCGACAAAGGTGAGCTGGACGAGCTGGGGGAGAAGGTTCGTCGCGCGAAGAGGACCGCCCCCACTCGGCCGCACCCCAGTGCTCCGGCCACCCCGCCGGGCAACAAGCTGCTCGCCCCTGGAGCGGGGCTGGTGGACCGAGCCCGCGACTTTGTCACCGGACGCGGCAAGTAAGCAGCGCGGCATCGAGGGCCGCTCGAACATGAACAAGGAACAACTGGCCAAGGCGCTCGGCCACTGACGGGAACCGCACCGCCCTCCCAGGGGCGGTGCGGTTCAGAGCTTCGGCCACGTTCACTCAGCCGCCATTTTCGCCGAACTCCGCCAATTGGGTGAAATGCTCTGAATGTGCATATTTCGGGCGCGGAGACCGGGTAGGGGAGAGGGGTTCCCGTCGCTTCATAGGAGCCCGTATGACGTTCAACCCGTTGGAGCAGCGGGGAATCCCGCTTGACCGTCAACTGCGCACATGGCGTGAGTTGGACGTCTCCCCGATCGACCCGGATCATTGCGACCCTTATACGCGGTGCCGGGTTATCGCGATGAACGGGATCGAGGTCGAGGCGATCCTGTTCAGCCACCAGATGGCCCGCCATTGCCAGGGCCAGGAAGTGAAGCGGCAACTGGCCCGTACCCGCTGTATCGAGGCACAGCAGCAGAAGGCGGTGAACTGGTTGCTGCCGGGAGTGGCCTCGGTGCTGGAGACGACGATCGCCTATGAGCAGGTGGCGGTGGATCTGACGGCGTGGGTGGCGCGCATGGAGCCCGATCCGTATCTCACGCAGGCGTACCAGTTCGGGGTGTTGGAGGACTTTGATCACTTGTACCGGTACGCGAACCTGTACGAGATGATCGAGCACCGCAAGGCGGAGGAGATCGTCCAGGGTCTGACCGAGGTCATGCCCGGTCGGCCGACGAGATTCCATCACCGCAATCCGGTGGACAACGTCCGCGAGCCCTACGACCGGGCTCAGGCCAGCCCGCTGTCCAAGCTCCACGCACTGACGATCATGTCTGCGGAGCAGCAGACCATGAACTTCTACATGAACGTCGGCCCGCAGTACATGGAGCCGATCGCCAGGCAGCTCTACCAGGAGATCGGGCTGATCGAGGAGGAGCACGTCACCCACTACGAGTCCCTGGTCGACCCGGGCGAGACCTGGTGGGAGCAGCTGGTCAACCACGAGTACAACGAGTGCTACCTCTACTACTCCTTCATGGAGCAGGAGCCGGACGCGAAGGTGAAGGCCGTCTGGGAGCTGCACCTGAACATGGAGCTTGAGCACCTGCGTATCGCCTGCGACCTCATGCGCCGCAACGACGGACGCGAGCCCGAGGAGGTCGTCGCGCCTCAGTTGCCCAACGTGCTCACCTTCGAGCCCAACAAGGCATACGTCCGCGAGCTGCTGGCCACCCAGATGGACCTCACGACGCTCGGCACCGGCTACGTCCGCGAGGCCCACGAGCGTTTTGAGGCCGTACAGGCGCAGCTCAACGACGGCGATCAGCCGCCGAGTGAGCGCGTGATGGAGCAGCACCGCGAGATGTTCGGCCGCGAATACCGGTTGGAAACCGAGGGCGAGCACCCCGCAGCGTCGCAGCGCTCACGCGACTGACCGGTCGGCCCGGCTCAAGGGAGGAACACGGTGAAAGATCAGACCCACGACGGCGACACCGGCGCAGGTGTCCAGGACGATGTGGTGGCGCTGCTGACGCGCCAGCACGGTGACATCCGCACTCTCTTCGACGAGGTGGAGCGCACCACGGGCATGGAGCGGCAGGATGCCTTCCGTCGCCTGGTCCGGCTGCTGGCGGTTCACGAGACGGCGGAGGAAGAGATTGTCCACCCCGTGGCGCGCCGGTCCTTCGACGGCGGCGAGCAGGTGGTCGAGGACCGGCTGCGCGAGGAGAAGCAGGCCAAGGAGAAGCTGAGCCGCCTGGACGAGATGGGCCCGGAGGACCCCCAGTTCCTGCCCATGCTTCTCCAACTGCGCACCGAGGTCATGGAGCACGCCCGCTCCGAGGAGCGCTACGAGTTCGCCCAGTTGCGGCGACGGACCGATCCCGGGCAGCTCGCCGCCATGGCCAACGCCGTCAAGGCCGCCGAAGCCCTGGCTCCCACGCATCCGCATCCGGGCGTGGAGACGGCGGCGAAGAACATCGCCCTCGGTCCGATGGCGGCCATCATCGACCGGACCCGCGACACCGTCCGCAGGACCATGGGCAAGGACGGCTGAGGGCGTCTCCGTTGCCGGGGTCAGTCGGCTCCCACGGGATCGCCGTGCAGGCGCGCGAGCAGTCGTAGCCGGTGCAGATCCGTGACCGGCGCCATCAGGTCTGGATGGCGCAGCTGCGGGGCCGCCCGCCGGTCGTACTCGTCGGGAGCGGTCAGCCGACGGAAATCGACCGGCGAGGCGGCGGTGTGTTCGCACCCGGCGAGCGCGGCTACGGCCGTCTCGGCCAGGGCCGGAGAGGTGAGCAAACCGGCCGCCCAGCTCGCCACGACCTCGTCCACCCAGGTACGCCAGGCGTAGTCCGCTTCGTCCATCTCGTGCGGGTCTCCGCCCACGAGCCAGTCCAGCCGGGCCGAGCCGCCCGGCCCCGCCATCGCCACCAGCGCGGCGTCAATCGCCGTGGGGTACCGCAGCCACGCGGCCACCGTCACCGCCTGCCGGGCCTGCGCTTCGGCGAGCGCCGCGTTCATCGCTCCCTCGGCCGCCGGAAAGGCCCGGACCAGCCATTCCAGGTTGCATCACGGTGGTGATCCACAATGCGGGCCACGAGAACTCTGCGTTGCTTCACCCCAGCCAGACGCGCCGCACCGCCGGAAACGGTCGCGCTCCGCACCTCCCGCGATCATCGCGGCAGGTTCGCCGAGAACCCTCGACGAACCTGCTCGGAGATCGAAGGGGGGTGGGACGTGGGTGATGTAGACGATGTCAAGCTTCGCCGACGAGGTTGGACCGATGCCGAACGTTGGCAGGTCTATCTGGCGGCGGCAGGGTTGATCGTGGCCATCATCGCCGCTGTGGGGCAGTTCGTGCGGTAGAAGTCCCACACACGAGACGCGGTCGGGACCGAGCTTCGTATGCAGAAGCCCGGTCGGTAATTGAGCGACCGGGCTTGTGAACTGCATTGGACGGGTCTGGCTCGGGGTGCCTCCCGAGTCGGGCCCTTCAGTGTCACTCGGGATTGGGTGGTTGACACCTCCCGATCGACAGGGAGGACCATACCTGGCTCAGGGCCACCATGGAGCTGGTTCCGACGGCGTCGCCAGCGGCCATGGGTCCCCCTACTTGGTGTCGGTTCGTCAGGACCATCCCAGAGGCAGTGCCATGGGACATCGTCCAGCCCAGCGATGGCGATCTTCGCAGAGTGCACGTGGGTCCGACCGGCGGCGGCCTGATCGACGAGGACGTATCCGAGGGTGAGGTCACCAGGGTACGACCCCGTTGTCGTCGAACAGCTGGCCGGTCGGGCCGTCGTCCGGCAGGGTCGCCAGCCGGATGGCGATCGCCGCGCCCTGCTCGGGGGTCTGGGTCCCGCTGAATCCGTTGAGGTCGGTGGCCACGTAACCGGGGCAGGCGTTGTTGATCAGGATGTTGGTGCCGCTCAGCTCCTTGGCGTACTGGATGGTGACGGCGTTGAGGTAGGTCTTCGTCGGCGCGTAGGCCCCGCTGATCCCCCCGAGGTCGACGCCGGGCGTGGTCTGCAGTGTCAGGGAGCCGACGTGGCTGGACTGGTTGACGATCCGCGGGTGCGCCGAACGGCGCAGCAACGGCAGCATCGCGTTGGTGACCCTGATGACGCCGATGACGTTGGTCTCCACCAGCCGCCGCACGGTCTCAAGATCGATGGTCGTGGGTTCCTCCGGCCAGCCGCCGGCCACGCCGGCGTTGTTGACCAGTACGTCGAGCCGTCCTGCCCGCTCCTCGATCAGTTGGACCGCGGCGGCCACGCTCCCGCCGTCGGTCACGTCCAGGGGCACGCCGAACGCGTCGGCGCCAGCCGCGCGCAACTTCGCCACGGCGTCCTCCCGGCGCTGCTCGTCCCGGGCGCCGACACCGACACTCCAGCCCCGCGCACCCAGCCCGGCCGCGATCTCGTACCCGATTCCCTTGTTCGCGCCAGTGACCAGCGCGATTGTCTTCTCGCTCACGACAGCGAGCATGCCCGCACCGCAGCCGGGCACCAACACCCTCTCGGTAGTGCGGCGATACCCGCGCGATATCGATCAGCCCTCTGCCGTCATTAGCCTGGGCTCATGGAGATACGCGAGCTGCGGTACTTCGTCGCCGTCGCCGAGGAGCTGCACTTCGGCAAGGCTGCCCAGCGCCTTGGGATGGCCCAGCCGCCACTGTCCCGCGCGATCACCCAGCTCGAACGGCGGCTCGGAATCGCACTGCTGGAACGCGACAGCCGCAATGTCACGCTCACCGAGGCCGGAGCCGTGCTGCTGGCCGAAGCACGCGCGATCCTCAGCGCAGTGACCGCAGCCGAGCGGCGTACCCAACGGGCCGCGACAGCGCACCCCAGCCTTGTCCTCGCCGTTAAATCCGGCACCGCCGGCGAGCTGCTGACGAAACTGCTCGACGCCTACGCCGCGGAACCCGGCGCAGCCACCGTCGATCTGCTGCTTTGCGAGGCACACCAGCACCAGCGGCTGCTGCGGGACGGGCAAGCCGACGTGGCTCTGCTGCACCTGCCCTTCGACTCAACAGCCGGGCTCGACACCGAAGCCCTGTACACCGAGGGACAGGTCGCGATCCTGCCGGCCTCACACCCGCTCGCCAGCCGCACCCAGGTCCGGATGGCCGACATCACCACACTGCCAAAGCTCCCGCTGGCCCGCTGGCCCGGTCCCGGCGGCAGCTACCCAGAAGGACCGGGCGCAGAGGTACGGAACCTGACACAGCTCTTCCAACTGATCGCGCTCGGCCGTACCACCGTGGTCATTCCCGAGTCAGCCGGCGCCGACCTGCGTCGGGACCTCGCCGCCGTACCGGTCCTGGACGCTCCGCCCGTGACAACGGTGATCGCCTGGCCGCCGAACAGCCGCCTTCGTACAGTTGCTGACCTGGTCCGCGTTGCAACAAGCCTTTGAACTCGAATTGAGAGCGGCCATCCAACGGCAGCCTTGATCAAGCAACTGGCAGTTCAAACGCCTCCCTGTGCGCTGGCACAGCGCCCGCGTGAGACGTAGCGGGCCACGCCGCGTCGTCCAACACAGACGTCAGGCAGTGACCGCACCGGGGGTGTCCCTTCGGCCATTGGACTCCGTCGCCCCGGTGGCACGTCACGATGCCCACCGAGAGGCCACGGGCCTTGCGAAGCGATCCCGATGAGCGTCGACCACGCGTACGACGGCAGCCACATCACGCAGTGGATGCCGGAAGCCGACTCGTTCGAAGACTTCCTCCAGAAGCATCGTCATCCATCAGGATCCGACGGGTTGGCTCGCCAACGCCCCGATCCGATCCATGTGGGCGTATCCCCATTCGCACAGCGGACGCAGCGCTTCAGCCAGACTCGAGCCGAACGGTGTCAGGGAGTATTCGACGTGAGGGGGAAGCTCCTGGAAGTCCTTGCGGACGACAATGCAGTCTGCCTCAAGGTCTTTGAGCGCACCGATCAGCACTTTCTCGGTAACGCCGTCGACAAGACGGCGCAGTTGGCCGAACCGCTGGGGACCGTGCACGGCGAGCTGCCACAGCACCAGAAACTTCCACCTGCCCCCGACGACGGACAGTGCGGCGTCCAATCCGCAGTAGAACCCACGCTCAGTCATCTGGACATACCCTTCCGTCCGCCACCACCTGGAGGCACTTACCCCAAAG
The DNA here is from genome assembly GCF_024298965.1 of Streptomyces rapamycinicus NRRL 5491. NCBI lineage: Bacteria > Bacillati > Actinomycetota > Actinomycetes > Kitasatosporales > Streptomycetaceae > Streptomyces > Streptomyces rapamycinicus. The sequence goes on from NZ_CP085193.1 coordinate 9,709,907, forward strand.
TAGGTACTTGCCGGCGGGAGGGGACTTGTTGTTGGCCGATAATCAGAGTGAGCCACCGGACCGCAGTCGAGGACTCATCCGTACATAAATCCGCTTCGGTGTACGGAGTCGTGCCTGAGCTGAATCGGTGCGGGCGGATGCCGGGACCCGACGTCAGCGCAGGGTGGCGACCTGGTCGGCGGCGAACGGGATCAGCGCCTCCGTGTCCCCGGTGAGGACCTTGCGAGCCCACTCCGGGTCGGCGATCAGGGCGCGGCCGATCGCGATCAGGTCGAACTCGTCCCGCTCCAGCCGGTCCAGCAGCTTCTCGATGTCCGCCACCCCGGTCCGGCTCCCGCTCTGGAACCCCGGTTCGAACACCTTGTCCAGGCCGACGGAGCCGACGCTGATGGTGGCCTTGCCGGTGAGCTTCTTGGTCCAGCCCGCGAGATTCAGGTCCGAGCCCTCGAACTCCGGCACCCAGTACCGGCGGGTGGAGGAGTGGAAGGCGTCCACCCCGGCCTCCGCGATCGGGGTGAGGACCGCCTCCAGCTCCTGCGGGGTGGTGGCCAGCCGCGCGGCATAGTGCTTCACCTTCCACTGCGAGGTGCGGAAGACGATCGGGAAGTCGGCGGAGACGGCCTTCCGGCAGGCGGCCACGATCTCGGCGGCGAACCGGGTACGGGCGACCGGGTCACCGCCGTAGCCGTCGGTGCGGCGGTTGGTGCGCTCCCACAGGAACTGGTCGATCAGAAGGCCATGGGCGCCGTGCAGTTCGACGCCGTCGAAGCCGGTGCGCTCTGCCGCGGCGGCGGCCTCGGCGAAGGCGGCGATCACCGCGTCCAGGTCGTCCTGGGTCATGGCCTTACCGGCCGGCGCGCCGTCCAGCCCGAGACCCGACGGGCTGACCGTCGGGGCGTCGGGGAACGGGCCCGCGCCCTCGGGGCGCTGCACCCCGACGTGGCAGATCTGCGCCAGGATCCGGCCGTCCGCGCGGTGCACCTCCGCCACCACGTTCTTCCAGCCCGTCAGGGCGTCCTCGCCGTGGAACAGCGGCGCCCGGACGCTGTCCCCCGCCGCGTCGTGACGGATGTACGTTCCCTCGGTGACGATCAGCCCGACCCCGCCGGCCGCCCGGCGCGCGTAGTACCGCGCCACATCGGCACCGGGGACGCCGCCCGGCGAGAAGTCGCGCGTCATCGGCGCCATGACGATCCGGTTCGGGACGGTGAGCCCGCGCAGGGTGAACGGGCGGGACAGGGTCTGAGCCGCGCGGTCGGCGGCAGCGCTGCTGGCAGGCACGTGAATGCTCCTCGAAGTAGGACGACGTTTCGCGGAGGGCCGGCTCTCGGAGGCGGCGGCGATGTCGGTGGTGCTGGACGTGTCGGGCATGATCGATGTGCCTTTCGTGCACTCGGTTGGTTTGGGCTGCCTCCCCGACGCCGAGGCTCGTGCGCCCGAACCCGGGACGGGGCTTGACGGCTGGGCCGGTTGCCTACGCTGGAACCGAGGAAACATGCCATTCCTTTCCATGGGCAAGTACCTACTTTTTTGTAAGTGCCCTCCAGCGTGGGTGTTTTCGTAAAACAGGAGCCACGATGAGAACCGATCGCCAGTACCACTGTGGGCTCGACGCAGCGCTTTCGGCGGTTGGCGGCCGGTGGAAAACGCCCCCTCTGCGAGTGGGGTTACGTCCACATGGACCAATTGAGGGGCGTACCAGATTCAATAGTTCAGAGAATCGGAATCGCTCATCACCTGGGCCGCGATCACCCTTATGGCCAGGCAGATCGCCCGTCGAAGTTCCCGCAGGAGCGGACAGTCGCGCCAAAATCGTAGGACAAGCTCATGCCCAGTTCTGCTCCGGCCGAAGCGGGCTATACCTGAGCCATACCGCCATCGATGCAGAGTTCTGCACCTGTCATGAAACTGCTCTCGTCCGAGGCGAGAAACAGCGCACCATTGGCGATCTCCTCGGGAAGCCCGAGGCGGCCCATTGGGACAAGGGTGCTCATGTGGGCTCGGAGAGCTTCTGGATCTTGACCGAAGTACTCGGCCTGTCCGTCGATGATGAGCGTGTCGATCGGTCCCGGACTCAGCACGTTGACCCGAAGACCCCGGTCGCCGAACTCTGCCGCCCACGTGCGCGCATAGGAGCGCACGGCGGCCTTCGCCGCGCTGTAAGCCCCTGCCCCGGGATCCCCCTTGAATGCCGTGATCGAGCCCAGCAAAACGATCGAGCCGCCCGTTCGTAGAAGCGGCAGCGCCTTCTGGACGGTGAACAGCGTGCCGCGGGCATTGAGGTCGAATGTGCGGTCGAAGTGTTCCTCGGTCACGTCCCCGAAGTTCATCCGCTCAATGCTTCCGGCGTTCGCGACGATCACATCGAGGTGCCCGCTCTCCTGACGGATAGCCTCGACCAAATCGTCGAGATCACCCGACGCTGCAGCGTCCGCGGTGACCGCCGTTACATGTCCGTCAATGGAAGCCCTCGCGGCTTCGAGCGCCTCCTTCCGTCGCCCCGTGATGTAGACGTGGGCGCCTTCACTTCCGAATCTCTGGGCAATCGCCAGGCCAAGGCCCGCGCTCCCGCCAGTGACGAGGGCTACCTTATTCGCGAGACGCATGCTTTCTCCTTGAGCCGAGACTGTGAGCGCCGGACACATTGCTTTGCCTCGTCCTGCTTTTGACAGCCGGCGTCGCAGGACTTGCGCGCCTGCAGGACGCGGCCGCCGTCCCGCAGCTTCCCGGCCCCGGTGGCTGCGCTGGGCGTGCACCACGGTAGGACCGGCCCGACATAGAGGCAAATAGTGGCAACGTATAGTCTGCATTGACATCTCCTATGTCATGTCGAAGGTTGGACTCGAATGAACCTGCGCCAGTACGAATACGCCCTGGCCGTCGCCGACGAGGGCTCCATGACAGCGGCAGCAGAACGCCTGCGGGTCACTCAGCCCTCTCTGTCGCAGCAGATCGGCGCCTTGGAGAAGCACCTCGGGGTGCAGCTGTTCACCCGCACCCCGAGCGGGGTGACGGTGACGGTGGCAGGGCGGGCTTTCCTCGTGGAGGCGAAGATCGCGACGACCGCATCCCGGCGTGCCATCACGGCCGCCCGCGCCGCCGACGGGGAACTGGCAGGCGAACTCATCATCGCTGTCCACATGGGACTGGGAGCACGCCAGCTGCCCCAGGTATTGGGGCAGCTGCGCGATCGCCACCCGAAGCTGCAGGTGACTCTCCACGAGGAGCCCGATCCCGCGGACATGGAACGACTGGTCCGCCAGGGAACCCTCGACATGGTCCTCGTGCACCACATCCCGGCCGGGTGCACCTTCGACATTCACCCTCTGGGCGAGGAAGCCTACGTCGCCGTCTTGCCGAAGGGGCACCCGCTTCTCTCGGACGGCGCCCCCCTGCGCCTGGAAGACCTGGCGTCAGAGGGGTGGATCCGGTTCCGGCGCGCCAGCCTGCTCGATGGCTACCTCGCCCGCCTGCTCGCCAACGCGGGCCTCAGCCCGCACACGGTGGCCCGAGCGTCACAGATCTCCACCGCGGTGCGGCTCGTGGCGCAGGGCTTGGGCGTCACCGTGGTCCCGGCCTCGGCCATCCCCGAAGGCTTCGAAGAACTGGCCTGCCCGCTACAGCCCTCCCTGACCGAGCCCGTCCTCGTCGGCGTGCGGCGCAATCCGGGTTCGGCAGAGACGGCCATGCTCGACCATCTCAACCAGCAGAACTGGTGCGGTACAGGACTCCTCTGTCAGCCCGCAACTGTTTGAGCGTTCACTTTCCACGTTGCACCAATATGGAACGACGTCGGGCCCCGAAGCCATTCACGATGCCGCCCTGTCTCCACCGCTCGCTTTTTGAAGAGCTCCAGGCCGTCACTCCGGGAAGTTCCGAGCGCAAGCGGCTGCTGGACCACGTGACCATTGAATTGGTGCGACATTCAGTCGCTGAGGAAGAGCATCTCTATCCTGCCGTCCGCGAAAAGCTGCTGAATTGGCGAAGTCGGCACCCGACGTTTTCTGGCGCACCCACGAAAAACGTCTTGCGGCGCTCGCCAAAGTGGCGACTGAGCCTGGATACACCCCTGGAAGTTGACTGATCCTTCCCTCGGTCGGCGGGGCCCTTACCTGGCCGGTCTGCCGCTCGGAGGTCGCGGTCGACCACTCGCGTAGTGCGGGATCGATTTCCGCTGGCGTGAGAGTCCTCCCGCGTACCGGCGCGGAATGCCGCTACGCCGCCGATGCTGCGGGCGGCGTAGCGGTTCAAGGGGCCCCACCTGGGCCCATGCGGTTATGCGGGCAGATTCCCAGCCTTCGCCACGTGCGCCTCTGCGGCGCGGGCGAGGCGTTCGACCCAGTCCTGGTGATAGCGGTAGAGCGCACCGGGATGCTTGCGTCCGAGTTCCTCGAGGAAGAAGGAACCCTGCTGCGTTTCCTCGGTCAGTACGTGGCAACCATCATCCGTCGGCGTGATGACCCAGCCGTGGTACGCGCTCGAACCGGTTTCGTCACCGTCGACCACCGTCTCCCACGAGAGCCTGCTGAAGGACTCGTATTCCGTCACCCTCAGACTCATCGGAAATCCAACCGTCACCCGGCTGTACTCGGTGCCGAGCGCCAGTGCCGGCTCACCACTGAGGATCTTGACCTGATCTTCGGGAGGAAAGTAGCTCGACCAGTTCTCGGCATCGACGAGCAGTTGCCATACCACTTCCGGTGGTGCCTTCACATCGATGTCATTGAGTGCGTAGATAGCTGACGTCTTCGGGTCATACCGCTCGGGCCAATTCACCTTGTCGTACATCGATCGTTTCTCCTTCTTGGACCTTTTGGAGAGCACTTTCGATGCGCGTCAACTGGCGGGCCTGAGGATTGATTCCCCTGTCGCCCGGGCTTTGGCCTTCGTATCTTTTATGGCTCCCCCTCAGCCAGTTGATGGCACCTCCGCCAGCTGATTCCGTACGTCGCGAGGCACCCGTACGCCGTGGTCGCGCAGGTGGGCGAGGAATCGGGTGAGGAGGGGGTCGGGTTCGGCGGACGTCACCGCGACCAACTGCCTGACCCACCGTGGGGTGAACGAGCGCACCGCGCCGGGGAAGCCCGCGCTGACCGCGCTGACCGGGCTCACCGCGATTCCCAGCCCGGCGGCGGCGAGTTGTGGTGCCGCGGTGGTCACCGAGGTCCGCATCACCGTCTCGGGATGGACTCCGGCACGGGCCAGGGCCCCGTCCAGCCAACCGCTGAGGCCGTTGTCCGGTGCGAAGTGGACCAGCGGCGCGCCTTCGAGGTCTTCCAGACGCACGGCCGGCCGCTCGGCCAGCGGGTGGCCGGCGGGTGCGGTCAACACGATCTCCTCCTCGGCGACGGCGGTGATCGTGAAGTTGCCCGGTGGGGAGCCGGGCAGCAGCGCCACGTCGACCTCGTCGGAGTCGACGAACCGGAGCAGTTCGTCCATCGCGGTGGACTCGCGCAGGGTGATCGCCACTTCCGGGTGGCGGCGGTGCCATCCGTGGATCACCGGGGCGAGCAGGGCGACGCTGAGGCTCTGTGCGCAGGCCAGCCGCAGCATTCCTCCGGCGGCCTGACCGGCCGCACGCGCTGACCTGACCGCGGAGGCGGCCGCCTCGATCGCCCGCCTGGCGTCGGCGACGGCGGCACGCCCCGCGGGGGTGAGCTTGACCCCCCGGGGTTCGCGGCGCAACAGGGCCGTTCGGGTCTCGCGTTCCAGCGAGGCGATCTGATGGGAGACGGCGGGCTGCGAGGAATGCAGCAGCAGTGCGGCCTGGGTGATCGATCCGGTGTCCGCGACCGCGACGAGGCACTCCAGCGCGCGAAGAGAAGCCATTCGTCAATTTTATAGCAGACCCTCGGAACATGATTGTTGTCGAGGGAAGACCTGGAGGCCCCTCGTCGCTGAACCCCCGTGACAGCTTCTCGCCCCATGGCGGTCGAGAAGGCGAGCACACGGTGAAGGAGGTTTTCATGGCGCGGGCGTTCGTCACGGGCGGTTCGGGGTTCATCGGTCAGGTGCTGGTACGGCGGCTCCTCGGTGAGGGACACGCGGTCCGTGTTCTGGTCAGAAGCGAGGGGTCGGCTGCGAAGGTGTCGGCGTTGGGCGCGGAGCCCGTACGGGGCGAGTTGACCGAACCGGCCACGTGGCGGAACCAGGTGACGGGCAGCGACGTGGTGTTCCACCTGGCCGCCGAGACGGACATCACCGCTGACCGTGAGCGTCATGAGCTGGTGTCGGTCCGCGGTACCCGGGCGGCGGTCGACGCGGCTCGTGACGCGCTGGTTCCCCGGTTCGTCCACTGCGGGAGCGAAGCGGCTCTCCTGGCCGGCGACCCGCTGGTGGACATCGACGAGAGCGCGCCGCTGCGGCCGGACTCCGAGGCCGCCTACTGCGCGGTGAAGGCGGTCGCCGAGCGGATCGTGCTCGATGCGAATGCCCCCGGCTTCGCCACGGTCTCGATCCGCCCGCGGTTCGTCTGGGGCCCCGGCAGCATCCTCACCGAGGGCCTGGTGGCGGCGGCGAGGGCGGGGCAGTTCGCCTGGATCGACGGAGGCCGGCACGCGACCGACGTCACCTTTGTCGACAACGCCGTCGAGGGCCTTGTACTCGGATGGCGGCACGGTCGGCCGGGACAGGCCTACTTCGTCACCGACCAGCACCGGGTCGTCCTGCGCGAGTTCATGGAGGCGTTGTTCGGGATCTACGGCGTCGATACGCCGATTCCCGACCTGGACGCCGGGACCGCCGCCCGCGAGGTCCCCGTACCCGCTCGGTGGTTCCTCGGGCAGCCGTGCCTCCTGTGCACGGACAAGGCCGTGGCCGAACTCGGATACAAGCCCATCGTTTCCCATGGCGCCGGTCTGGACGCCGTCAGGAACTCGGTGGCCGCCGGTGGCGCGTGAAACACCACACGCGCAACCGGCACACATGAGGGTTCATTCAAAAGGAGAATTGGAATGAAGATCGTCACGATCGGAAGAGGAATGATCGGCGGAGGTCTGGCCGGTCTGTGGCGGGCCGCGGGCCACGATGTCGACGAACTCGGCCGGGACGGCGGGGACGCCTCTGACGCGGACGTGGTCCTGGTGGCGGTTCCCGGCGACAAGATTTCCGACGCCCTGAGCAGGGTGTCGGGGATCGAGGGGAAAATCGCGATCGACGCGACCAACATCATGCCCGCGCGGCATGGCGATTTTCCGTCGTACGCGGATGAGGTGAAGTCCTTCACCCGCGGTCCGGTGGCCAAGAGTTTCAACATGAACTTCGCGGGCCTGTTCGGCGCGGTGCGCGAGCAGCGGGTGCGGCCGAGCAACTGGTATGTCGCGGACGAGGGCGCCCGCGAGGTCACCGAGCGGCTCATCCGTGACGCCGGCTACGACCCGGTGCGCGTCGGGGATCTCTCACGGGCCCGCGACTTCGAGAACGCGGTCTGGCTGCTCATGGGCATCCAGCCGGTCGGCGGCGTCTTCTACCGGTTCGCCGTTCCCGGCGAGCTCTGATCGAATCGATTGATCCAGCGGGGACGTTCCGCGTGGGCGTGTGCGTGTGCGCCAATCGGATCACCGCGGCGGCGAAGCCGTGACCTGGCGGAGCGCGCGAGATCACACCTGCGTCGGGAGCCGGAAGCACGATCGTTTACGGCATCCCCACCAGGTCAGGCAGATCGTGGAGGCCGCCGCACAGGTCGTCCTGTGCGGCGGCCTGCATCGACGACGGGTCCTACTTGTTGTCGATGCGTCCGGTCGGGTCGGCGGCTTCCGCGAGGGACACGGCCGGACCATGCTGCGGCCCGCGCCGGCTTGCGGTTATCGCGTTGCGGTGGCCAGTGCCGCGCGGATGGCGTCCTCGCCGGCCGACTGGCCCTTCTCGTTCGAGAACGGCCCGTACGGGGTCCCCCACACCGGCGTGCCCGTCGCCTGTCGCCAGCTGTCGGCCAGCGCTCCCGCGTCCACCACGCCGTACCCGATGGATTCGATGAATCCGGTCACCGCCGCCTTCGCCGACACGGAGTCCCCGGCGATCGGCAGGTACGAACGGTCGGCCGCCCCCGCCGGGCGGGCGAGTGACAACAGGTGCTTGAAGAAGATGTTGTTGAACGCTTTCACGAGCATGGCGTCCGGGGTGTACCGCAGCAGCAGCTCGCTCGAGGTGAGCGACTTGCTGTCGAGCTCGGGGATGTGCCCGTCACGCTCGGGGCCGTAGTTGCACGTGTCAATGACCGTCTTCCCGGCCAGTGGCGCGGCGGTCAGGTCGGGGAAGGACTTGACCGGCACCGTGACCACGACGATGTCACCGGCCGCCGCGGCCTCCCCGCTCGTCGCCGCGGACGCCCGCGGCCCCAGTTCCGCGGCCGTGTCCGCGAGCGTTTCGGGACCGCGCGAGTTGCTGAGCACGACCTGGTGCCCGGCCTCGACGGCGAGCCGCGCGATGGTACTGCCGATGTACCCGCTTCCGATGAATCCCACAGTCGTCATACTTTCGACGTCCTTCCAGAAGAGCCGAACCCTTGTCATCAGCCGGACTCGTTGCGGTCCGGGTCCCCGCCGTCAGCCGGCGGGGAAGTAATGGCCGTTGTCCAAATCGGCGAGCAGGCCGGGCTGATCGGGTTGCCAGCCGAGGGTCCGGCGGGTGATGAGGTTGGACGCCGAGTAGCTCTGCGTGACGATGTTCGCGAGGAACCCGAAGTATCCCGGCACCATCAGGACGTCCGCGGGAACACTCACGACGGGCAGGCCCAGACGGCTGCCGATGGCTTCGGCGATCTCGCGGAACGGGATGCCCCCGTCCCCGACCGCGTGCCAGTATTTGCCGGCCGGTCCCTTCTCCAGCGCCAAGCGGAACACGGAGGCGACATCGCGGGCGTGCACGGCGTTCCACAGGTTCGCGCCGTCCCCGGGGTAGCCGACGACGCCCTTCTCCTTCGCGAGCGCGATCAGCGTGGGGAGGAAGCCGGCACGATCGGTCGTGCTGTGCGCGATGTTGGCGATCCGCACGACCGAGGAGCGCACTCCCCGCTCGGCGAGGCCGATCACGGCCCTTTCCACGACGTTACGGACCCGCAGGGTGCCCTTGTGCTCATCGCCGCCGGGAAGGGCCGGGTCCTCCTCGATGGCCGGCCGGCCCAGGTGCTGCCCGGGCGAGCCGATGCTCCCCGCTGCGACCAGCGGCCTTCCGGTTCCCGCGAGCGCCTCGCCGTACGCGAGCATGATCGGGAGCTCCGCGGCGGCCACGGCGTCGATCCCGCCGGAGGAAAGCAGGTCTTGCCTGTGCGCGACGTGGATGACGCCGTCGGAGTCCGCGGCCGCCTCCTTGAGCCCATCGAGATCCTGGAGGTCGCCGCGACGCACCTTCGCGCCGAGCGCGGACACCGCCGCCGCGGCTGTGTCCGACCGGGCCAGGCCGGTGACCTCGTGCCCGGCGGCGATGAGTTCGGGGATGATGTACGAACCGGAATGGCCGGTCCCACCAGCGACGAAAACGCGCATCTTACTGTCCTTCTGTCCTTGTGAAGGTAGGTGGAGGGGCTGCTCTTCTCGTGCCGCAGACCGACTGGCGTGATGTGGCGCGAGATGTGGTGGCGCGGGTGCGCTCAGCCGAGCATGGTGACGCCGAGGGAGAAGTTGGCGTGCTTGACGGAGTGGCTGATGAGGCCCAGCTCCAGCAGGCCGACGTTCTCCAGTGCCCGTGCCATCGGCAGTTCCCCGGTGTCCATCGGACGCAGCCCCAGGCTCTCGATGAACGCCGACACGCGTGCCTTTGCCTGCGCGTCGTCGCCGGCGATGAACACGTCCAACGGACGACCCTCGGCCGGACCGGCCGCCAGCACATGGGAGAACAGGGTGTTGAACGCCTTGACGACATGCGCGCCGGCGGGCGCGGCCTTGGCGATCTCCTGCGCGCCGGAACTGCCCTCGGGGGTGACAAAGCCCTGGAAATCGGAGGTGACGGGATTGGTGACGTCGATGATGACCTTGCCCTGCAGTGCGTCCCCGTACTCACTCACCACCGCCGCCGCGCCGGCGTACGGCACGGCGAGGACAACGATGTCCCCCGCCGGGGCGGCGCCCGCCGTCCCGACAGTGGCGCCGCCGAGCGCGGCGGCCAATTCCCTGGCCTTGGCCGGTTACGGCCGATGATCTCCACGGCGTTGCCGCCGGCGAGCGCCCGGGCGGCCAGGGCGCGGGCCACGTTCCCCAGGCCGATAATGCTGATGCTGCTCATTGGTGTGCCTGCTTTCTGAAGCTGGAAAGGACGCCATACCTCGTCGCCGACGGCTGGGTCGTCGACGACGTCGAATGACGCGATGGGCGGCGCTCAATTCCTGATGTGCTCGTTCAGGGCCTGGGCCCTGCTACCAAATTCCGCTGTCGAATTCTTATGCCGAATTCGCTTCGGCCCATTAGGTATTCAGGTTGCCATTTGGCCTGAGCGGGTGTCCAAGACCTCTTTCAACCGTGGTGATACCTTGGAGGCATCACCGGGCCGGGAGGTGCCATGGATCTGGACCTGCGCAAACTGCGTTACTTCGTCGCCGTGGCCGACCAGTTGCACTTCGGCCGCGCCGCCGAAGAGCTGCATATCGCGCAGCCGGTGCTCAGCCGGCAGATCCGCGCGCTCGAGCAGGACCTCGGCGCCTCGCTGTTCACCAGGGACCGCCACGGCGTAGCCCTGACCGACGCGGGCCGACAACTGCTGGCCGACGCCGGCCCGCTGCTCGCCTCCGCGTACGCGGTCCGCCGCCGGGTGTCCGTGGCCGCCCGCGGCAGCCAGCGGCTGGTGGTCGGTTTCCGGGCCGGCATCCCGGTCATCCCTGCGGCGCGGGCGTTCGAGGCCCGGCACCCGGACGTGGTCGTGGACGTGCAGCGGATCGAATGGGACGACCAGGCCCCGATGCTGCTCGACGGCCGCATCGACGTCGGCTATGTGCGGCTGCCCATCGACGAGGCCGGTCTGCGCGTCGCCCCGCTGTACACCGAGCCGCGGGTGGCGGTGCTGCCCGCCGGCCACCGGTTGGCCGGCAAGCAGGAGGTCACCGAGGCCGACGTGGCCGGCGAACCACTGGTCTGGCATGCCGACCCGAGCACGCAGCCCACCAGGCGCCCGCACCCTGACGCCGGGTACCTGGTGCGCGGGGTGGACGAGACGCTCGAGCATGTCGCGGCCGGCCGGGGCATCTCGTTCCTGGCCCGTTCGGCGACCGTGTTCTACTCACATCCGGACGTCACCTATGTGCCCATCCCGGACCTGGCGCCCGACCAGGTCTGCCTCGCGATGGCGGCATCGCGCACCTCGCCAGTGGTCGATGACTTCTTCACCGCGGCTCAGGCAACGGCCCAGATCACCGCAGAATGCGGGAACTATGAAATGTGGCAACTTGCGAGCGGTGCCGCTTCAAAGCGCAGTTGAGCAGTCCGGCTGACAACACCAGCGCCAGCAGCGGGCACGCGGCCACAACAGTGATGGCTGGTCTCAGGGCCGGAGGTATGCGGCCAGGACATGGCGGGCGTGAGCTCCGTCGAGGATGAGCAGGTGGTCGAGGGCTTCTCGGCGGAGGGTGCCGATCACTTGTTCGCAGTGGGCGTTGGCCTTCGGCGCGCGGGCCGTCGTCTCCACGGAGTGGTCACACGTGTCATGTCGTGTCCGTCACGAGTCTTGCCGCTCTTCCGTCCGGGGCAGTACGCTCCCCACAGAATTGAAGTTAGTTCAACCCCTGCCTTCGCGCCCCATCCGGCGCCCGGGTCGCCGTGGGACGACGACCCTCACGGCTGTCCGACCCGACCCACCACGCGCAGCGTCGCGCCAAGGGGAGCCGCACATGTCCACCCAGTTGACGGATCCTTCGCTGTACCGCCTGTCCGAGTCCGCGGCAAGACGTCCACGACGGCCGCTCTTCGGTCACGTCATCAATCATGAGCCCGTCGCCTCGCCCGACGGGGCGACGAGGTCCAGCGTGTGGATGGAGGTGGGGACACCATGACGCCGACAGTGGAAGCCGACTGGGTGGTCGTCGGTGGCGGCAGCGCCGGGAGCGTGCTGGCGGCGCGTCTGAGCGAGGATCCGGCCAGCGAGGTCGTGCTGCTGGAGGCCGGGCGCGACTGGCGGCCCGCCGACGCCCCACCGCAGTTGCGCAGTATGAACGGCTGGCGGGCGCTGGACGAGAAGGCCTGCGCGGAGTTCCAGTGGCCAGGTCTTACGTCACGGCGCAGCCGCGCCCAGGCGCCGCGGCCGCATGTGCGCGGACGGGGCCTCGGCGGTTCGTCGTCGGTCAACGGCATGATCGCCTTCCGGGCCATGCCGGACGACTACGACCGGTGGGCGGCGTACGGCTGTCCCGGCTGGTCGTACGCGGACATGCTGCCGTACCTGCGACGCATGGAGAGCGACGCGGACTTCGGGGACCGCCCTCACCACGGCGATCACGGACCCATACCGGTGCAGCGGCTCGGCCGCGAGGACTGGGGCCCTGCCGACCACGCGCTCGCCGAGGCCGCGCTGGGACGTGGCCATGCCTGGTGCGACGACCACAACGGGCCGGCGGGGACCGGTGTCTCGCCGTACGCCATCAGCTCTCGCGACGGTGCGCGGGTCACGACCAACGACGGCTACCTCGAGCCGGCCCGACAGCGCCCCAACCTGCGGGTGTTCGGAGGCGCGACGGTGGACACGGTGCTCGTCCAGGGCGGCCGGGCCGTCGGGGTGCGGGTGCGCCGGGGGAACGACTGGACGGAAGTTCGTGCCCAGCACGTTGTCCTGTGCGCCGGAGCGGTGCACTCTCCGGCGATCCTGCTGCGGTCCGGTATCGGGCCGGACGGCCCGGTGGCGGCGCTCCCGGTCGGTGAGGGGATGCAGGAACATCCTCTGGCGCTGTTCTGGCTGTACGCCCGGCCCGGGAACCATCCCGACGTCGATGCCCGGCAGACCAACTGCTGTCTGCGCTACTCCTCCGGACTGGAGGGAGCGGGTGAGAACGACATGATGATCGCCTCGATCAACCAGACGCTCGCCCTGCCGGACCCCGGCGACTCGCACCTCGTCGCGCAAGGCACCGGCGGAACCTGGGGCGGCGCAGGTGGCGGCCACACCGCGGGCGGTCCTGGCCTGCTCTGTCTGTGGGCGAACCAGCAGTTCTCGCGCGGTGTGCTGCGCCTGGCCTCCGCGGACCCGGACGTGCATCCGGTGATGGACCAGGATCTGCTGAGCGACCGCGCGGACCTCGTCCGGATGCGTGACGGCGTCAGGCACTGCGTGGAGTTGCTGCGCAGCGGACCGTTCGACACCGCCTTCGAGCACATCGCCATCGACATCGCCGGCCGGGGCCTCGACGCGCTGTCCGACGACGCGACGGTCGACCGCTGGCTGATGGAGACCATCGGCGACACCGGCCACATCTGCGGAACCTGCCGCATGGGCGCGCCCGACGACCCCCGTACGGTGGTCGATCCGTCCGGCCGCGTCCTCGGCGTCGACGGGCTCTGGGTCGCCGACGCCTCCGTGTTCCCGGAGGTGCCGCGGGCCAATACGAACCTGCCGACCATCGCCGCCGCGGAACGGCTGTCGGACCTCATCCGCGGACGCCTCGCCGGCCCCATCGCGGGCGAGAGCGCCGTCACCCCAGCGTAGTCGCGATCATGACCGAAGCCGGAGGGCCCATGGCCGCATCACATCTTCCATTGGCCGCCGCGCCGCTGGTCGTCGGTTCGTCGACGTTGCGGAACCGGCTGGTCGCCACGGCCCACGCCAGCGGTTTCGTACGGGACGGGCTGCCGGTTGGTGGCGACGCCGAGTACTGGGGCCGTCTGGCAGCCGGTGGCGCGGCGCTGCTGGTCTGCGGTGGTACGACGGTGGCGCCGGAGTCCGCGCCGCGGCAGGGGAACATCCTCTCGCTCCATCGTCCGGAGGCGGTCCAGCCGCTGCGGCGGCGGGTGGAGGCCATGCATGCTGAAGGCGCGGTCGCCGTCTGTCAGCTCGTTCATCTTGGCCGGGAGACGCTCGGCGCGCAGTCGTACTACGCGCCGGTCGCTCCCGCGGCCGTGCGTTCTCCCCGTGAGCCGACGGCGCCGCGTGCTCTGCTCGGCAGCGAGGTCGACGAGGTGGTGGAGGCGTTCCGCGTATCGTCCGCCCACGCTCTGGAGGCGGGGTTCGACGGGATCGAATTGCACGCCGCTCACGGCTATCTGCTGGAGCAGTTCCTCTCGCCGCGGACGAACCCGCGCGGTGACGGGCTCGAGGTGCTGGGGCGGGTGATCGCGGCGGTTCGCGGGCTGTCGGCCGACGCGTTGCTGGGCATCCGTTTCAGCGTCGACGCCTCGGAGGACGTGGCGCTGACGCCGGACGAGCTGGCCGTCCTGCTGCCGGCCGTGGATCCGCTGGTCGACTACGTCAACGTCACCGTCGGGGTGCGGACCACCTACGTCCGTGACATGGCCACCGAACGCCCCCCGGTGCTGGACGATCTGGCGCGGCTGCGGCCACTTGTCACCCGGCCGCTCGTGGCGTCCCACGCCTTTCGTACCGCTTCCGCGATCGGCGAGGCCTTGGCGGCCGGAGCCGACCTGGTGGGGATGGCGCGCGCACTCATCGCCGATCCGGACCTGCCGCGCAAGGTGCTCACCGGACGTGCGGCGGAGGTCCGGCCCTGCGTGGCCTGCAACGAGGACTGCCGGACGTTCGACCCGGTGCTGCTGTGTGTGGTCAACCCGGACCTCGCGCCGCCCGGCGAACCGCGTCGGCCCGCCGCACCGCTGGTGCGCGCGTGGGACCAGGAACGCGTCACCGGACAGCGCGTGGCCGTCGTGGGGGCGGGACCGGCGGGCCTGGAGTGCGCGCTGAGTCTCGCCCGCGCCGGGGTGGCGGATGTCGTCCTCTTCGAGGCCGCCGACCGGCTGGGCGGACAGCTCGCCACGGCGGCTCTGGCGCCCCACCGCACCGGTTGGGCCGCGCTGCTCGGCTTCTACGAACGGGGGCTGTCCGCCGCGGGTGTCGACGTACGTCTGGGGCGGACCGCGGGGCCGGGCGCCGAACTCGAAGGATTCGACGCCGTGGTGCTGGCCACGGGCGCGGTGGAGACATCGCCGCTACTGGAGACTGGGGCCATGGCCTCGTCGGTCGCGCTGGCGCGGGGAGTTCCGTCGCTGGCCGGTGCCGCGCAGGTGCTCGTGGCAGACGACGGGTTCGGCTGGTGGCCGGGGTGCGACGTCGTGGAACTGGCCGTAGCCGCGGGGGTTCCCCGCATCACCTTCGTCACGCCGGGAACGGCCTTCGCCGGGGCGATCCCGCCCGAGAGCCGCGTCCAACTGCTGGAACGTCTTTCGGGCACCTGCGAACTTGAGATCCTGCCGTTGTGCACGGCGACCGGCATCAGTTCCGAAGGCGTCACCGTCGCTCACCGCACCTCCGGAGGGACCACCACCGTGCCCGCGGACCGGGTCGTCGTGGTGGGGGAGCGCCGCCCGCGCTCCGCCCTGGACTGCGCCGCCCCCCTGGTACTGACGGTCGGCGACGCCGTGGTTCCGCGACGTGTGGCGCACGCGATCGCCGAGGGGCGGGAGGCCGCGGTCAGAGTCGCCACCGCTGTACGACAGCGTATGCCGCACAGCCGGGCTCGACCGTTGCGCCCGGTCATACCAAACTGATATTGGTTCAACATGGTTCAATTCATGCGCATGAACGATGACAGCGGAAAGGTCGTGTCATGACGCCCGTCACGGTGGTACCGGCATGATGCGGACTGGACGGGAGATCCGGGTCAGGACGTATCCGGCCGGCAGCGTCAGCCCGGACGACTTCGAGGTGGTCGAGGTCCCTGTGCCCCGGCCCGGGCCGGGGCAGGTGCTCGTACGCAACACGTGGACATCGGTGGACCCCGGCCTTCGGCTGCGGCTGCGTCCCGACGCGCCCTCCGGCTACTTCGCCGCATTCGCTCTCGGCCGCGCCATGGACGGCATCATGACAGTGGGGGAGGTGGTGGAGTCCCGGGCCGAGGGCTTCGCCCCGGGTGACGTGGTGTGGCACGCCCAGGGCTGGCGCGACTACGCGGTGGTGGACGCGGGTGCCGAGCAGCTCAGCGGACTCGGCACCCTGACACGCCTGGACGTCGATGAATGCGAGCCGCAGTGGTATCTCGGCCCGCTGGGCGGTATGGGATTGACGGCCTACGCCGGTCTGCACGTCGTTGACGCGCTACGAGGTGGGGAAACGGTCTGGGTCTCGGCCGCTGCGGGGGCGGTGGGCAGCTTGGCCGTGCAGATCGCACGGCTCATGGGCAACCGGGTAGTGGCCAGCGCGGGCACCGACGACAAGGTCGACTGGCTGCGGGACCGCCTGGGCGCCGAGGCCTTCAACTACCGGGCAGGGAACATCGGGGAAAGGCTGGGCGACATCGCGCCCGACGGAATCGACGTCTATTTCGACTCTGTCGGAGGGCTCCACCTGGAGGCCGCCCTGTCACACCTGAGGAGGGGTGGGCGCGTAGCGATGTGTGGCTCGATCTCGGAGTACGAGTCCGGCCCGGCCGGGCCGCGGAACCTGTTCCTCGCGGTGTCCAAGGACCTGACCCTTCGTGGCTTCCGCGGGAGCGGCAACCTGCGTCTCATGGAGCAGATGCGGCACCGGATGACCGGGTGGCTTCGCAGCGGCGAGCTGGATTATCGCGAGACGGTTTTCACGGGTCTGGAGTCGGCTCCGCATGCGCTGACGGAGATGATCGCTGGCCGAACGGCTGGAAAGACGCTCGTCAGCCTCGGCTGACTCGATGGATGAGGCGAGGCCGCGCGATGGCGACATTCAGTCGGAGGCGCTTCTTCTCGGCCGCCCTGCTGAGCGAGACCGTGGACCTGAGCGGCTACCGGAGGGATATCCCACGGACGTAGGTCCACCTTACCCGGGACCAGTGTTACGTCGAGGAACCGCGGCAGCGATCCATCGCGTTGCTCCGGGCGGAGGTCATCGACCTCGACACCGGTCACCTGGCAATGATCAGCGCGCCGGGAAAGCTCGCCGCCGTCCTCAACACCGTTCACGGCTGAGCTGACCTGATGATGGGCACCGCGCGGAGCTGGCCCACCGGCCTGCTCGCGCATGGCGGCGGCAACAAACGCCCAGCTCAGCGGCTGCAGTGCGGGGCCTTGGCGGCTCGGTAGGTGCGATCCATCCGGGTCCCGGGAGGCCCTGGGCCGGGTCTATGGCAGCTGGTGCAGTGAGCTGAGCGCGTCGTCGTACGAGGCGAACAGCAGGGCGATGGCCATGGCGCCGGGGTCGGGCACTCCGCGCGCGTGGTCGCCCGTATAGCTGGCGCGGCCGCGCCGGGCGCGCAGATCGGTGGTGGCGCGGGCGCCTTCGTGGGCGGCCGCCGCCGCCTGGTGGAGCGACTGGCCGGGCTCGGTGTCCGGGGCGCATTCTGCGAGCGCCAGTGCGGCCGGGACGAGTGCGTCGACCAGTGTCTTGTCGCCGACCTCGGCCTCGCCGACCCGCTGGATGGCGGCCGCGCCGGCGGCGGTACCCGCGGCCAGTTCGCGGGTGCCCGCAGTGGCGGGGTTGGTGGCGACGGCGGTGGCGAGTTCCTGGAGCAGCAGTCCGAACAGCGGGCCGCTGGTGCCGCCCACGTCGTCGAGGAAGACCCGTGCCGCCGTGGCGAGCGGCACGGCGGGGGAGTCCCGGCCGGCGGGCGGGGCGTCGGACAGCGCGTCGAGCGCCCGGCGCACCCCTGCCATCCCGCCCGCGAGATTGGTGCCGAAGTCACCGTCGCCGGCCCGCTGGTCGAGGGCGGTCAGTTCGGGTTCCACCGATTCGGCCGTGGTGGCGAAGCGGCTGAGCCAGGCTGCGGTGGTGTCATACGTGAGGTGGTGTGGGGCGGACGTCGGCGTCGCTGACATGGCGGAGGACTCCTCGGGAATCTGTGGTCGTGCGGTCGGCATCATGTGCGGCGGTCCCGCCGCTCGGGGCCGTTCGGCCGGTCGTGAACGGGTCACAGCGGCCAGGCGGGGGTGCGGGCAGGCGCGTCCCACAGCCGCAGCAGTTCGTCGTCGGTGGCGAGCAGGGACAGCGAGAAGCCGCGCATGTCGAGGGCGCTGACCAGCGTTCCGGTCAGGGACCGGTCGAGGGCGACGCCGGTATCGTCCAGAGCCGCGGTGAGGGCGTGATGGATGCCGTACAGCTCCAGGGAGGTCGTCGCGCCGAGCCCGTTGACCAGGGCGAGCACACGTGGCCGAGGGGTGTCGGGCAGCGCGGCCAGCAGCCGGGTGGTCATCGTCCGGACGAGTTGGCCGAGCGGCATGACGGGGGTGGTGCCCTCGGCGCGCTCACCGTGGATGCCGACGCCGAACTCCAGGACGTCGTCGGGCAGTTCGAAGGCCCGGCCCCCGGTTCCTGGCGTGGTGTGGGCGGCGGAGGCGACGGCCAGGCTGCGGGAGCGCCGGGCCACCTCGGCGCCGAGTGCGGCGAGTTCGTCCAGTCCGCGTCCCTCGTCGGCGGCGGCGCCGAGGATCTTCTCCACGATCAGGGTCGCGCCGGTCCCGCGCCGGCCCACCACGATGTCCTCGGAGTCGGTGGCGAGGTCGTCGTCCACCAGGACGCGGGCGCAGGGTATTTGCTCGTGGGCGAGGCGTTCGGCGGCGATGCCGAAGTTGATGCGGTCGCCGGTGTAGTTCTTGACGATGTGCAGCACCCCGCCGGGTCCGGCGACGGCGCGGCTGGCCTCGAAGATCTGCCGGTTGTGGGGCGAGGCGAAGATCCGGCCGGGGCATGCGGCGTCCAGCATCCCGGCCCCGATGAACCCCGCGTGCAGCGGCTCATGGCCGGAACCGCCTCCCGAGACCAGCCCGACCCGGCGCTCGGGGGAGCGGTTACGGGTGCGCAGATAACCGTGGTCGGGGTGGTGGCTGACGAGGTCGGCGTGGGCGGAGGCGAATCCGGCGAGGGCGTCGGCGACGATCGACTCGGCCGAGTCGGCGAAGTAGCGCGGCATGGTGGTGACTTCCCTGACGAGGTGAGGGCAAGGACGAGGTGCGGGCGGGCGGAGGGTTCCGCTCGACCCCCATGGTGAGGGGAGCGGGCGGGAGGGCTCCGGACGCGCTCATTCCGCGGCGGTGGGCGCACCTCCGGGGCGCCACCGCAGAGGCCGGTGGTCACCGCGCCGCAGGGCGAGGGTGCACACCCCCGACAGCAGTACGACGCCCACGGCGTAGAGGCAGACACCGGTCGGGCTTCCGTCGAAGGCGGTGATCAGCGCGGTGCCCAGCAGAGGTGACAGACCCCCGCCCAGCGTGGCGCCGACCTGCTGGCTGACGGACAGACCGGTGTACCGCAGGGCGACCGGGTAGAGGTTGGCGAACAGCGCGCCCTGGGCGCCGTACATCGCGCCGTGCCCGATCGCCAGGCCCAGCGTCATCGCGAGGGTGATCAGAACCGGGTCGCGGGTCTGGACGAGCAGGAAGAACGGCACGATCAGCAGCGCCTGGAAGAGGGCGCCGCCCACATAGACCAGTCGGCGTCCGACGCGGTCGGAGAGCGCCCCGAACAGCGGGAGGGCCAGACACTCCAGCGCACAGGCGATGAGGATGGCGATGAGCACCGGCTGCTTGCCCACGCCGAGTTCATCCGTCGCGTAGGCGAGCGCCACGACGTAGTAGACGTTGAACAGACCGCTCTCCGCGATCTTGGCGATGATCGAGCAGCCCACCGAGCCCAGATGGCCGTCGGCCAGCCCGCGCAGCGGGATCTTCCGCACCTCGCGGTCGGCGCGCAGCTTCCGGAACTCCGGGCTCTCGCTCAGGGTGAAGCGCAGATACAGCCCGAGGCCGACCAGCACGATGCTGGCGAGGAACGGGATCCGCCAGCCCCAGGCGTCGAAGGAGGTCTCGGACATGGTGGCGCTGAGTACGCTCACCAGACCGACCGGCAGCAGGACCCCGGCCGGGGTCCCGATGTGCACCAGGCTGGTGTACAGGCCCTGCCGTTCACGCGGGGCGTACTCCAGCGCCATGAGCACCCCGCCGCCGTACTCACCGCCCATGCCGAGCCCCTGGATCAGCCGGATGAGGACCAGCAGGATCGGCGCGGCGATGCCGGTGGTGTCGTAGGAGGGCAGGAGGCCGATGCAGAAGGTGCCCAGGCCCATCAGCAGCAAGGTGGTCACCAGGACGGTCTTGCGGCCGAGCCGGTCCCCGAAGTGGCCGAAGACAACGCCGCCGAGCGGGCGGGCGAGATAGCCGACGAAGAAGGTGGAGAACGCCGCCAGGGTCCCGACCGCGTCGTTCACCGAGGGGAAGAAGACGTGGTCGAAGACGAGGGCCGCGGTGGTGGCGTAGAGCGTGAAGTCGTAGTACTCGACGGTCGTGCCGAGGGCGCTGGCGACGGCGACCCGCCGGGCGGCGGTGCGGTCGGCGCCGGGAAGCGTCGTCCGACTCAATGCTGAGGCAGGGGTGAGCATCCGAGTCCTCTCTGATATTTCAGATTCCAGATGCTAGGCTTGCGTCATGGGTTCCGTCCAGGGATCAGCGCCCCGGAATCACCGCAGACGGCGCTCGCGGGGCCGTCGACACACGAGGGAGACAACGTGACACTCGATCTGCACGGGATCATCTCGACCGTGGTGACCCCCTTCGACGGCGATGACCAGGTGGATCTGGACCTGCTCGGCCCCGAGATCCAGTACCTGCTGGACTCCGGCGTCACGGCCATCTGTGCGTGCGGCAGCACCGGTGAGGGCCACGCCCTGTCGGCAGAGGAGAGCGCCGCGATCTGCGCCCGGGTCGTCAAGGAGGTGGACGGCCGGGTCCCGGTGATCGGCGGCGTCATCCAGAACTCCACGGCGGAGGCCATCCGTTACGGCCAGGCACTCAAGGAAGCCGGGGTGGACGCCCTTCAAGTCACCCCGGTCCACTATGTCTTCGCCCCCGACGCGGACCAGACCGTCGACTACTTTCGCCGCATCGGCTCCGTGGTGGGCCTGCCGATCGTCGTCTACAACGTGGTGCCCTGGGCGCTGGTCCCGGTGGACGTCATCGAGCGGCTCGGCGACGTCCCGGAGGTGATCGCGGTCAAGCAGAGCGGCGGCGACATGCATCTGCTCGCCGATCTGCTGCACCGCGTCCGGGACCGCTTCACGATCCTCGCCGCCCTCGACGACCTGCACTACCCGGCGTTCGCCATGGGCGCCCATGGCGCGCTCGCCGCCATCCCCACCGTCACCCCCCGGCTCAGCGTGGAGCTGTGGGAGGCCGTCCGGCGCGGGGACCACGGTGAGGCGCTGCGCCTCCACAACGTCATACTGGGGGTCTGGCGCGCGATCGACGGCCCCAACCTGCCGGCCAGGCTCAAGGCGGCCCTGAAGCTTCAGGGCCGCGACGGCGGCCTGCCGCGCCACCCGTTCACTCCCGCGACAGACGAGGAGCGCGCCGTCATCGCCGACGCCCTGGGGAAGGCCGGTCTGCTGACGGCTCCTTGACCGGACCGCGATCGTAGAAGGTGAGCTCGATGAACCCCCCGACCCCGTCCCCTCCGACCGCTTCTCCGCTCGGCGCGCCCGAGCAGCCGGTGGTGGTGGAAAAGCTGCCCGACCAGATCTATCGCGTGCTACGGCACCGGATCGTGCACGGCCGGATGAGGGCGGGCTCGCGGATCGCCATCAACGACCTCACCGAGGAGTTCGGCACGTCCAAGACGCCGGTGCGCGAGGCGCTCAACCGGCTGGAGTACGACCAGCTCATCATCACCCGCC
This sequence comes from Streptomyces rapamycinicus NRRL 5491, assembly GCF_024298965.1. NCBI lineage: Bacteria > Bacillati > Actinomycetota > Actinomycetes > Kitasatosporales > Streptomycetaceae > Streptomyces > Streptomyces rapamycinicus. The sequence goes on from NZ_CP085193.1 coordinate 9,731,619, forward strand.
CCCGGTCGGGCACCTTCGTGGTCCAGCCGACGGCCGACGATGTGGTCGAGGTGTGCCAGCTGCGCAAGGGCATCGAGTGGGTGGCCACCGGTCTGTCGGCCCGGACGATGCCCGAGGCGCTGCTGCGTGAGCTGCGCGAGGAGATCGTGACGGCCAAGCGCCATGCGGACGAGGGGGATTTCGAGCCCTTCTTCGAGAGCGACTTCCGGCTGCACAACCTGATCGTGACCCACGCGGGCAACACCCGCCTGGTGCGGGCGCGCAGTTCGGTCGAGCCGTTCGTCCAGTGGCTGCGGGTCCTGGGCGCCACCGGCCCGCACCGCATCGCCGGGTCCACCCGCCGCCATCTGGAGATCGTCGACGCGATGCTGGACCGGGACGCGGAGGCCGCCATGGCCGCCGCGGCGCTCCATGTCGACGAGGTGCAGCAGTGGACGGTGGAGGACCTCGGCGGCGCGCTGGGCGGCGACTGACCGCCGCGCGCGACGCGCCGGGCCCCGCCGGACAGGGATTGGTCCTGACCGGCGGGGCCTTCGTATGCGCGGCACCGCTGCTTGACAATGAACTCAAGCAACTGCTTGAGTTCATGCCGTGGCACGGGGTGAAAAGACGGATTTGCGTAGGGTGGCCGGTCAGCGCACGCGGGACGGGCTGCTGACGGCCGCCCTGGAACTGCTCGCGGAAAGAGGGCAGGAAGGCCTGACGCTCCGCGAGGTCACAGACCGCGCCGGCGCCAATGTGGCCGCGGTGAGTTACCACTTCGGATCGTTGAACGGGCTGTGCGAGTCGGCGATCGAGCGGGCCTTGGAACGGTACCTGGACGCGCAGATCCTGGCCGTCGAATCCCTTGGTACCACTTCGACACTCCAGGAGCTGGCGGAGGCGTTCGCCCGGCCGATGGTGCGCGCGCTGGGGGCCGGTGGACAAGACCTCGCCGTGATGCGGACCGTGGCGCGCGTCGGAATCGATCCGCCCCAGGGGTGGGGCCGGCTGGCCGGCAAGTTCGACCGGGCCCGCCAGGATGCCCTCCGGGTGCTGATGGTGAACCTTCCCGGAGTCGAGGAGCAGGAGCTCATCTTCCGGACGCGGTGCGCCGCAGGCATGCTGAACTGGCTCGCCCTGGCGCCCATCGGCACCGAACTGGCCGCCATGCCCACCGAGCGGATTGGGCGTCAGCTGATCCCCGTGGTGGCCGGAGCGTTCCACGGATACCCCGTCGTCGGTCGCTGACCAGGCCGGAGACGGTTCTACCCAACAATTCAAATGATTGCTTGACAGGGCTCCCAGGTGTCGGCATGATTCTAATCAATCGATTGATTAACTTCATGGAAGGGAGAGCGGCGATGTCCCCTCACGCAGCAGCCGTGGTAGAGGCGGCGTACCACGCGGCGGAAGGCGCCGTCCTGGACGTCCAGGGATTCAAGGACCTGTTCGCCGAGGACGGCGTGTTCAACAATGTCGTCGCCGGGGAGAGCTTCCGCGGTGAGCACCTGGGCGACCAGGTCGTATCCATGGGCCGGCTGGTGCCGGACATCCACCGGGAGCTCCACCGGTTCCATGTGATGAGCGACATCGTGGCCGTCGAGCTGACCATCGAGGGCACCTTCGCCGGGCCGTTCGAAACACCTGTCGGCGTCGTCCAGCCGACCGGCGCGAAGCTCAGTGTCCCGACCGCCGACTTCTGGTACGTCGAAGACGGCAAGATCAAGGAGTTCAACTGCTACTTCGGCATCAGCGCCCTGCTCGCGCAGCTGGGCGTGCAGCCGGACTTCGCCTCCGCGGTCACGGGGACGGCCGAGGCCGACAGCTGACCAAGCCCGCCGATCACGAGGGACACGAGGGAGGTGCGCGTCCGCGGGCGGACGCACACCTCCCTCGTCCTGTTCCCGGCACAACCCGTAGGCGGGGCGGCTCGCGCCGTGCGGCGCGGGGCCTGGGCCTGGCCTTGCTGCCCCTACGCCGACGATTGAGCGCTGTCGGAGGCGAGCAGCCACGCCACGAGGGTGCGCCAACGATCGGGCTGGTCGGTGTCGCGCGGCCCGACCAGATAGACCTCCTCGACGAGGTCAGCAGAGCGCAGGCCGTTTCGGGCGGCAAAGGTGCCAACGGCGGCGTAGGTGAGGTCGAGGTCGTCGTGCGGACCGCAGTGGGTGGCGACGACGGCTGTCCGCTGAGGCAGGTGGAGCTCCCGTACGGCATCAGACGCTCCTGGCGGCAGGGGCGGCTCGGCCGGGAGATAGACGGTGGCACGGCCCTGGCCCTCGGTGAAGATCGTGTGTTCGTAGCGGCCGCCGGGCGGGAGCCCGCTCATGACCGCGAGCCTGCACCCTCCCGCTGGGAGAGACTCAAGCGGCTGACCGGACTCAGGCTCTGACATAACCCGGCGGCCAGGCCGAGACCGTCAGTCGGGTCCGGAAGTCGGCTGTTGGCCTGGGCGAGCGATCCATCCGTGCCACGTGCCGGCGAGGACGATGTCAGTGAGCCTGCGGTAGCCCGCGCCGCTTGGGTGGGCACCATCAGCGGCGTCTCGTCAGGTGGTCGGTGCGGCTGCGGTGGAGTGTGTCAATTGTCGCGGTGAAGTGCGCTATTTCTCGGCTGGGGCGGGGGCTTGGGGTAGGCGTAGCTGGAAGCATGCTCCGAGGGTCCGGGGGGTGAGGGTGAGGGTTCCTCGGTGGCGGTGGGCCAGGTCGCGGGCGATGGCGAGGCCCAGGCCGGTGCCGCCGTGGTCGCGGGAGCGGGCGTCGTCGAGCCGGACGAAGCGTTCGAAGATGCGCTCGGCGTCCTCGGGGGGCACGCCCGGTCCGTCGTCGTGCACCGTGAGGACGACCCAGGCGTCCTCGTTCCGGATGGTGATCTGGATGCGGTGTGCGGCGTGGCGGGCGGCGTTGTCGATGAGGTTGCGCAGCAGCCGTTCGTATTCGTCGGGGTTTCCGTGTGCGTGTGCGGGGGTGCTGCTGTCGCAGGTGAGCGTCAACGGTCGTTCGGTGAGGGGGTATTGCTCGGCCAGCCGGGAGGCGAGGGCTGTCAGGTCGACGGTTTCGGGGCCGGCTGTGGGGGTCGGGGTGTCGAGGCGGGCGAGGAGCAGCAGGTCTTCGGCGAGGGCCTGGAGGCGGCGGGTCTGTCGTGCGGCGGTGGTGGCCGCGGCGGGCCAGTCGGTGCGTTCCGGGTAGGCGAGCGCGACTTCCAGGCTGGCCAGCAGTGTGGTGAGGGGGCTGCGCAGTTCGTGGGCGGCGTCCGCGACGAAGCGGCGTTGCTGGGCGGCGGCGTTGTCGAGGCGTTGGAGGGTGGTGTTGATGGTGGTGGCCAGGGCGGTGATCTCGTGTCCCGTGGCGGGGACGGTGACGCGTTCGCGGGGGTCGTTCGCGGTGACCGAGGCGGTGAGGACGCGGATGGCTTCGACCGGCCGCAGCGCGATGCGGACGGCGAAGTAGGCGACGGTGGCGATCAGTACGAGGCTGACGAGCCCGGCCCGCAGCAGCAGGCGGTCGGTGGCCTTGGTGATCGCCTCGGCGATGTCCTCGCCCGCGTGCGGGAGCACCACCACGTAGACCCTCAGCCGGGCGTCGGCGCCGACGCCCAGAGCGGCGACTTTGTCACCGCTCAGTTCATCGGCCCTGACGTCGTCGTACATGACCGGGTAGGTCCCACCGTCCTTGCCGAACCGGTCCCCGGGCTTGGAGTCCTGGCGTGCCGGTATACGGATGGGGCGGGTCGTGTAGCCCCAGGCCGCCCCGTCATCCGGTGGGGCGGGCAGCTCGGCCTTCGGTGGGGCGGGCAGCACATGGCGGGTGCCGGGATCGAACTCCTCCATGCCTCCGCCGTAGGCGACAGCGGCGCGTCGGCCGGTCGCGACGATCTCGTACGGCACGGTGCTTCGGCGAGCGGGAACCGCGCCCTCCTTCAGCTGATCGACGAGAGCCAGGAGTTGTTCCTGCGCCTGCCCTTGGGCGATCTGTGTGCTCTGGCGGTAGACGTCGTGGTGGACCCACCAGCCGATGCCGACCAGGATCACAGCGGCGGCAGAGGCCGCCGCCAAGGCCGTGCGGGCTCGTACCGAACGCGGCCACCAGCGGCGTCGCGGCTCAGTCGCGTTCACGGTCGTCCACCAGCCGGTAGCCGGTACCCCGTACGGTCTGCAGGGACTGCCGGTGGAACGCGGCGTCCACCTTCTTGCGGAGGGCGCTGACGCGCGCCTCCACCAGGTTGGGATCCTCAGCTTCGTCGGGCCACGCGTGGTAGAGCAGATCCGCTTTGGAGACCGCCTGGCCCGCCCGGCGGGCCAGCAGCTCCAGCACGGCGAACTCCCTGGGTGTGAGTTCCACCCGGGTCCCGGCCCGGCGGCAGACCCGGCCGGCGACGTCCAACGAGAGGTCGCCCACGGCAAGGACGGGCGGGGCGACCGCGGCGGCTCGTCTGACCAGGGCCCGCAGCCGTGCGACGAGCACCGTGTAGGAGAAGGGTTTGGCCAGGTAGTCATCGGCCCCCGTGTCCAGGGCCTCCGCCTGATCCCAGTCCCCGTCCTTGGCGGTGAGTACCAGGATGGGGGTCGCGTTGCCCTCCCGGCGCAGCTGGGCGCAGACCTTGTAGCCGTTGAGCCCGGGCAGCATCAAGTCCAGTACGACGAGGGCGTATTCGCCGGTCCGGGCCATCCACAGTCCGTGCCGGCCGTCATGGGCGAGGTCGACGCTGTAGCCCTCGGCGGTCAGACCGGTGTGCAGGGTGTGGGCAAGGTCCACCTCGTCTTCGACCACCAGGATGCGCATGTGGTGCAGCCTCGCACAGCGCCGGGCCGCCTTCCTGATCGGCCGGTCAGGTTGGGTCAGCAGTCGGTCAACGAGGTCCGGGCACGCTGGCGGAGTCTCTTCGCCACTGCTGAAAGGCCCTGTCGCCGATGTCCGTTGATGAACGTGGCCCCGCCGAGGCCGGAACGGTTTCCCCTCCCGTAGCCGCCCGTCGGCAATCAACGAGCCCGGCCAAAGCCGTGGTCGTCATCGCGCCCCTGTCGCCGATCTACGTCCCGATTTCGGCCGCAGCCCTAGCCCTGCCGCTGTATGCGGTATGGGCAGCCTATCTGGCAACAGGTGGCGGTGATCTTGCCGCGCAATTTTCATGGGCGGATTTCGTCTCCCGACACCCCGGGTCCCCCTACAACCTGGGCTGGTACGGGGGCATCCATGTTGGCAACTACAGTGTAATCGCACCGCACTTGATGGCTTTTCTCGGCGTACGGACGGTCACCGTGGGGGCGGGAATCATCGCCTCGTGGTTCATGGGGTGTGTGTTCGTACGCAACGGAGTGAGTCGTCCGCTGTGGCCCGCCCTTCTGGCGGTCCTGTCTCTCTGGGCGAATGTCGCATCGGGCCGCTCGACTTTCGCACTGGGCGTGGCTCTGGCACTCATATCCTGTCTTGGCCTGGCAGGTTCCAGCCGACGCTTGGTCCTGGCATCGGCGTTCAGCGCCCTGGCAACTCTGGCCAGTCCCGTCGCAGGGCTGTTCCTCCTGGTTCTTGGGGCGGGGTGGCTCTTGAACCGGGATATTGGAAGAGCTGTCGCTGTTTGTGCACCGCCCGTCGCAGTGGTCGCTTTGGCAACCTCACTCTTCCCTTATAGTGGCGTAATGCCCATGGAAATGGACGACATCTGGAAGCCGGCCCTCTTTGGAATCGTTCTGACGCTGCTGGCGCCGCACAAGTGGAGGACTCTGCGTTTCAGCTCCGCGGTTTACGCGTCAGGTGTTGTCTTGGCCGGTATGATTTCTTCGCCGGTCGGTTCCAACGTAATCCGTCTCGCTGAACTATTCGGGCCTCCGGTGCTGCTCTGCGTGCTACTCGAACGAGGCGTTCAAATAGTGCCAAGGGTGGCTGTCGGGCTCTCCCTCGCTCTTTCCGTGCAGTGGGTGACGGCACACACTGTCCATGTGCTCAATATGTCGACACCTGTGCCGTCATGGGCGTCCCACACACAAGGTGTACTGAAAGCGCTCGACCGTTTGCACGCGGACCGCACGCGTGTGGAGGCAGTGCCTGCTGTCAACCATCGTGAAACCACCGTACTCGGTCCTCATGTGAATCTGGCACGAGGGTGGAATCGTCAGCTCGATGTGGAACGTGGGGGCCTTTTTTATGAAAACGAGTTCACGATCGGGAAATATCGCGCATGGCTCGACAGGTGGGCGGTGGGCTATGTCGTCTTGCCGGAGGGTGAGCCAGACTGGGCGGCAAAAGACGAAGCCAAGCTCGTCCGCAGCAGACCGAGCTGGCTGGAGCCGGTATGGCACGACTCCCAGTGGCAGATTTATCGGGTGAAAGATGCCAGGCCGATTGTCTCGGGTGCGGATGCGTCAGTCGTCAGCGGCGACGGTGCGGAAATTTCAGTACAGGTTCCCAAGCCCGGCATGGTCAGGTTGCGTATCCCCTATTCCCCCTGGCTGCGCACCAGCGCTGGTTGTATCGAGCGTGATGGTGACTGGATCCGTTTCAGGGTTTCCACGCCAGGGCTGTATGAAATCGGCAGCTCCTATGCGGTGCCTTGGCAAGGCAACTGCTGACCAGAGATACCGACCTGACGGTTCTCCCGTGTAACTGCCGCAGTCAGGGCTCACCGCACCGCCCGCTCCAGCGCCCCGCGCAGCTCCGCCGCGCTCGCGCAGCCGATCTCGGGGTGCTCCCGCAGCGCCGTGTCGATGACGTCCGCGAGGCGTCGCGGGATGGCCGGGTCGCGGCGGCGGATCGGGATCGCCGGCTCCTGCAGGACGACCTGCCAGGGGTCCTTGGAGCGCGGGAACTCGCGCGGGGTCCTTCCGGTCAGCGTGTGGTAGACGCAGGCGGCAAATGCCCAGACGTCCGCGGCGGGGGTGGCCCTGCGGAAGTCGATGACCTGTTGGCGCGGCATGAACATCGGTTTGCCCGCTGTGGTGCCGGTGCGTGTCAGCCCGCTCAGGCCCGCCTGGTCAAAGGCTTTTCCGATGCCGAAGTCCGCGATCTTCGCCGTCGTAGAGCCGTCGGTCTCCCTGTGCAGCAGGATGTTGGAGGGGCTCAGGTCGCGGTGGACGACGCCCTGCCCGTGTGCGTGTTCCAGGCCCTTGAGCGCCTGTACCGCGATGGGCACCGCTTCCTCGGCCGGGAGTCGCCCGCCGCGTTCGGCGACGAGCCGGTCCAGGCTGCCGCCGGTGCAGAACTCGGTTGTCAGATAGAAGGTTCCGTTGGCGAAGCCCGCGTCGTGCAGCGTGACGACGTGCGGATGCTTCATTGCCCGGGTGAGCGCCACCTCGCGCAGGAACCGGGCGCGCGCCGTCTCGCTCGCCGCCACCTTCGGCAGCATCACCTTCAGCGCCACCTCGACGCCGGTGGCCTCGTGCCGGGCCAGGTACACCGCGCCCATGCCGCCACGGCCGAGCTCCCGGATCACCGAGTAGCCGCGGATGGCCTTGAGGTCGGCGCGGCCGCCGTGCGCCAGCTCGAGCAGCAGCTTGAGCACGGCGTCGGGCCGGGCCTGACAGGCGGCGCACAACAACTCGCCGGGGCGGCCGTCCGCCTCGTCGTCCAGCTCGCGCTCGCACTTGGCGCAGCGCGCGAGCCTCAGCGTGGCGACCTGCGGCCGCGTGATGTCGACGCGGAACACGGTGTCACCGAGGCGGATCCGGTCGCCGTCCTTCAGGTCGTGCTCGGGGTAGGAATCCGCGACGGCCTCCTCGGGGGTGAGGCCGCGGCGCCGCTGGCCGATCTTCTCGCCGTTGACGTACGTGCCGTTGAGGCTGCCGAAGTCGCGGATGCGGATGTCCGGCGGGTTGATGTCGAGCAGGCAGTGGTGGCGGGAGACGGTCTTGTGGTCGGAGTCGTCGGGTAGTCGTGGCGAACAGTCGGTGGAACGGCCGAGGACGCAGGTGGTGCGCTCCTCGAAGACGTACGCGCCGGGCTTGACCCGGCCCTCGACGAGAGTGAGCGTGATGGTGGCCGAGGGCGTCACGGAGGATCGTCTCCTTGTGGGTGAGGGGAGGGCTCCGGGAAAGGAGACAGACGGTGAACGTGAGCGTGCCGTCCGCGGCGTTCGGACAGTACGCGTCCCGCTCCGCTCAGTCGGCCACCAGCTCCCAGTCGAGGTCCCAGAGCCGGATGCCGTCGTCTCCCGCCGAGACCAAGTTGCGCAGGTCGGGGGTGAGTTCGAGGTGCCGGATGCGTTGTTGGTGCCCTTCGAGCACGTGCAGGCATCGGCCGGTGGCGACCTCCCACATCCGTACGGATCTGTCGTGGCCGGCCGAGAAGGCGAACCGGGCGTCGGGTGTGAACCGTACGGCGGAGACCCAGCCCTCGTGCCCCGCGAACTCGCGTATGGACCGCCCGGCACCGGCGTCCCACAGCCGGATCGGTTCGTCCTCGGCGCCCGAAGACATGACCTGGTGTGTGGACATGGCGAGGCGGCCGTCGGCGCTCAGGCAGGCCGACAGGATCGGTTCCCGGGGGCCGGTCCAGGTCCGCAGGCAGGCGCCGGTGTCGAGATCCCGCAGCCGGACCACGCCATTGGAGTCGCCGACCGCCGCGAGCCTTCCGTCCGCGGACGTGGAGATCACGTTGACCGGGCCGTTCCCGGTGATCGTCGTGACGCAGCGGTCGTCGTCCAGGTCCCATCGGCGCAGCACACCGTCGCCGCCGCCGAGCCAGGCGTACCTTCCGTCGCCCGTGAACATGATGGTCCGCCTCATGTCCCAGTCCGGAGTCAGCCGACGGCACTCGCTGTCCGCCAGTCGCCGCCGAATGATCGCGAGTGGTTTGGTGCCCTCGCACAGGACGTTCCGGCCGTCGTCGCTCAACGCCACCCCGCCCACCCTGCCCTGGTGATCGTCGAGGACACGCGTGCACGCGCCGCTGTCCAGATCCCAGATCCGTACGGTGCCGTCGCTCTGCCCGCTGACGGCGAGCCGGACACCCGCGGCGACACCGATCGCCGTGATGGCTCCGTAGGAGAGGTGGCCGGCGTCCAGTGGCCGCGACCAGGCGGAGCGCAGCCGTACGTGGCGCGCCGAGCGGCCCAGTTCATGCCAGGCGGCCAGGACCTGGGGCGCGCGCTCGTATCCCGGTATCTCCCGTGCGCGGGTCAGCAGGGCGAAGGCTGACCGGTGCCGGCCGTTCGACATCGCCTGGCGTGCGTCGGCGAGCAGTTCCTCGGCCAGTCCGCCGAGCCGGCTGACCTCCGCGTACTCGCGCGGCTTGATCACGTGCGGCTCGGCGGCGTACGCGGTATCGGGCAACCGCCAGCGGTGCATGGGCAGTTCGGGATGCCCGCCGACGGAAGCGCCGAACCGGTCGTCGCTGTCGGGGAATCCGACGTGGTGCATCCCGTACGCGTCGGCGGTGAAGGTCCGCAGACACCGGCCGCGCTCAAGCTCCCAGATCTGAACGGTGTGGTCGCCGGTCGTTCCGGACAGCAGCAGCCGCCCACCGTCGCCGAAGGCCAGGTGACTGGCCGCGGCGGTCAGTCCCGCCAACGCACGCATCGTACGGACCTGCCGGCCGTCCCCCACATCCCACAACCGGATCACCCGGTCCTCGCCGGCCACCGCGACCATCCGTCCGTCGGGACTGAAGCACAGCGCATGCGTCGGCGAGCCGGCGGCCAGCACCCGGCACCGGCCATCGGCCACGCTCCACAGCCGCGCCCCGTCCTCCTCGGCGGTGAGCACATGGCGCCCGTCGGCGCTCACCTCGTACTGCGAGCCGTCCAGGTAGTTGCCCTTGAACGCTTCCCCGAGCGACCACCGGCAGGTCCCGGTCCGCGGTTCCCAGACCTGGACGTGCCCGTCCGCGCCCTGCCACACACCGATGCGACCGTCGGCGCTCAACCTGACCGGGCACCCCGTGGCGCGTGCGGCGGAGCGGATGACGCGGGTGCGCTTGCCCGCCCTGAGATCCCAGAACTGCACCGTGCCGTCGCGGCTCGTGGACAGTGCGTACGAGCCGTCGGGGGTGAGGTCGGCGCCGAGCACCTGCGTGCGGTGGCCCTTGACCGCCAGCCGCTGTGCGCGGGTCGCCGTGTCCCACAGCCGGAGCACGCCGTCCCAGTGGCCGCTCAGCGCGAGGCGTCCGTCGGGAGCGAACCGGATCGGCAGGTAGCCCATCACCTCGTGCCGGGCGAGCAGTTTCACCGGAGCGAACGGCAGCGCGAACGGCTCGCGGAATTCGCGGGTGCCGGTGTGGCGGGCATCGGCCACCGTTCCGGATGCCGCCACCCGCAGCGCCGCCCGTACGTCGGTGTCGTCGGGCCGTTCGCGCGCGAGGGCGTCGAGCAGGTCGCGTGCCGCCGCGAGGTCGCCGCGCTCGAGGTGGACCCGGGCCAGAAACAGCCGCACCTGCCAGGAGGACGCGCCGGAGCCGCGCGGGATCGCCTCCAACCGGGCGACGAGCTCACCATCGGTGATCGCCCCCGTACGCCACTGGAACAGGCCACCGTTGTACACGGCCCCGACGTGGTGCGGGTCGACCGCGAGCGCCTGGCCGAAGGCCTGCTCGGCGTCGGCGGCCCGGTCCAGGTCGAGGAGCGACAGGCCGCGGTTGTTGAGCTCGTCGGCGCGCAGATCGGCGGCCTGCGACGTGGGACGCGGATACGCCGAGCCGGTCACCTGCTCGTAGATCCCGGCCAGGACATCCGCGATGTCCGCCATCGAGGCCGGCCGGTGGGCCGGGTGCTGCCGCAGGCAGCGCCGGAGCAGGTGGGCGGCTTCCGGCGGCGCCGCGACCGGATTCGAGGGGTCGGCCAGGTATTCCTCCAGGGCGAGACCCGCGACCGAGCCGGCCGCCCAATGCACACCGCCGGTGAACATCTCCAGGACCGAGACCGCGAAACTGTAGACATCGCTGCGCCGCCCGACGGGCTCGCCCGCGAGCTGCTCCGGGGACGCGTAGCCGACCGTCATGCCGCCGGTCGGCACCAACACGCTGGCACCCGGCGCCACTTGGAGGTCAGTCGGGGCCGTGGCGGCCTTGGACCGGGCGAGACCGAAGTCGGTGATCTTCGCGGCGCCCGTGCCGTCGAGCAGAATGTTGGCCGGCTTCACGTCCTGGTGCACCAGGTCTCTGCCATGGGCGTGCTCGAGCCCACGGGCCGCTTGGACCGCCGTGTCGAGAACACGGGCGAGGGCCTGCCGCGAATCCCCGGCGTGGAGCCGCCCGTCGCCGATCCACTCGGCCAGGCTGCCGCCGTCGACGTACTCGGCGAACACGCGGGGGACACCGTCGATCACCCGCACGTAATGGCAGGCGCACACGTTCGGATGGAGCCCGAGGGACACCCATGTCTCGGCCTCCCTGACGAACAGCTCCTGATCGCCGGGGCCCCGGAACAGCTCGGGCCGCGAACTCTTCACCGCCATGTCGATGCCCCAGGCGAGATGCCGTACCCGGTGCACGACGCCCATCCCGCCCCGGCCGAGCTCGCCGATCACCCGGTACCGGCCGTCGACGGTCTCGCCGGTCACCCAAATGGCCGACGACGTAGGTGCGTTCACTGCGATTCCTCATCGTGATTGCGGCAGCAGCCGCCGTCCTGGAAGGCCCGGACGCAGAAGGCCCCGTTGCCAGATCTCGACGAGGGTCAGTATGTGACGTCGTCGATCCCGGTGTCGATGTCTCAGGCTCACCGCGGGGGTGCGGGAGCACGCGGGGGTGCGGGAGCGCGCCGTTCAGTCCGTCGCCGACGGCCGAGGCCGCGGTGGGTCCGGCCCGTCCCGACGCCCTAGTCGCGTGTGATGTCCGAGTTCTGGATCAGAGCGCGGAATCCGGTCAACAACGCGTTGAGGCCGACTTCGAACTCGTCGTCGCTGCTGACCTCCGCGAGGGCGTCGGCGTGCTGGACGAGCAGGGGGAAGGCCGCGGCGTCCCGGGAGCGGTACAGCAGGCGTCGGTGACGGCTCTCTTCGGGATCCGACATGTCCAGGCCGAGGTTGAGGTGCACCGAGCCGAGGACGAAGGTGGCCAGCGACGATGCGGCGGCGGACGCGAGCCGGGGGCTGAGCCCGGCGCCGATGAACAGTTCGAGGGAGTACTGCACCCCGGCCAGCGAGTTGGTACCGAGCCGCTCGGTCCCGCGAAGGAGCGAGGCCACGCCGGGGTGCCGGAGCAGGTGCTCGCGGAACAGACGGGAGGACCACGCCGCCTTCTCGGCCCAGTCCGCGCCGTCGGGCGGAACCGAGCTCGCCACGGCGACTGCCCGGTCGACCAGCAGGGTCACCAGTTCCTCACGGTTGCGCACGTGGCGGTAGAGGGACGCCTGCGTGCAGCCGAGTGCTTCGGCGATGTTGCGCATCGTCAGCGCGGCCGCCCCACGCGTGTCGAGCAGGGTCATGGCCGCGTCGAGTACCGCATCGAGGGTCAGCGATCTGCGCCGCCGCTGCCGCGCGGGTTCGCTCTCCCTGGCAAGCCACCAGGCCGCCGTGCCCGGCCTCGGTTCCGCCCGCTGGTTCTTCCGCGGGTCCTCCGGCGGCGGCTCGCCTGCCGTGGCTGTCGTCATCGGTTCATGCACCGGACAAGGATAGGCGTTAGGTGAACTCCTATCACTTAACATAAGTTAACGGCGTTCGCATAACGGAGGGTCGAAGGGGTCACCATGCGCGCAGTACGCAACACCGATCAGGGCATCGTCGTGGCCGAGGCCGACGAACCGGAAGCGCCCGGGGTACGCCTCACCGTCGCCGCGACGGGCATCTGCGGGACCGATGTGAACTTCGCGACCGGTGGCGTTCAGGGCTACACCTATGGTCACGAGTTCGCCGGCACTGCCCCCGACGGCCGGTGCTACGCCGTCGAGCCCACGGTTTACTGCGGCGAGTGCGACCAATGCCGCGCCGGCCATGTCCAGCGGTGCGCCGCCCCGGAGCACGGAACGCTCGGGATCTTCCGGGACGGCGGCATGTGCGACGCTGTGACGGTCGCCGAGAACATGCTTGTCCCGCTGCCCGACGGCCTGGACGTACGCGACGCCTGCCTCGTGGAGCCGGCGTCAGTGGCCTGGCACGGTGTCCGCAGCGCGGCGCTCACGCCGGGGGAGCGGGTGGCGGTCGTCGGTGGCGGCAGCATCGGGCTGCTGGCCGCGGCCGCGACCCGGCAGCGCGGCTCCGACGTCGATATCGAGGTGCGCCACAAGCACCAGAGGATTGCGGCCGAACGCCTCGAAGTCGGCTCGGCCGAAGGCGTCTACGACGTCGTGATCGACGCCGCGGGCAGCGAGACCGGTCTTGCCCGGTGCGCCGAGCTGACCCGCCCCGGCGGTCGCGTCGTGCTGCTGGGCGTATACCAGCACACCATTCCCATCCCGGGCGTCGTCAGCCTGGTCAAGGAACTCACCTACGTCCACTCCATCGCCTACAGCCGGCACGACGGCATCCGCGACACCGAACAGGCCGCGGCGCTGCTCGCCGGCGACCCCACGATCGCGCAGACCGTGATCACCCACCGCTTCCCCCTCGACGAAGCGGCGGAAGCCTTCCGAGTGGCCGGTGACCGGGCCTCCGGAGCCATCAAGGTCGTCCTTCACCCCTGACGGCAACCTTCACCTGTCCCACTGGGAGTCGGTGAGAACCGCGAGCCCAGCACTGGTTCCGCCGCTGGTGCAGGTCACGGAAGCCGTTATCTGCTCAGGATGTACATTTACGGCTCCAGGCGGGGATCGTAAAGGACGGAGCAGGGGCCGGGATGGCGCACGCGACGACAGAAGCTGTGAGCTCCCGCGCTCAAGGAACCCGAGCTCGCCACGCCTATGGTTTCGTCGTCTCGGCCGTGACTTTGGTGGTCTTGATGGCAGCGGTGGCCGCGCCGTCACCGGTTTACCCGCTCTACCAAGAGCGATGGTCTCTGGGCCCGGGCGTGCTGAGCCTGATGTTCGCGATCTACGTCGTGGGCCTGTTGACCGTCCTCATCACCGCGGGCTCGTTGTCGGACCATGTTGGCCGCAGGCCGGTGATTCTCTCCGCAGTCGCCCTCTCGCTGGTGGCCCTTGTCATCCTCGCCCTCGCCCATGGCGCCGGTGCGGTGCTGGTGGCCAGGGTCGTCCAAGGGGCGGCGGTGGCGTTCGGAGTCGCCGGGCTCGGCGCCGCCCTGCTGGACTTCGCCCCGCCCCGTGGTGGCCGGTTCGCCGCCACGCTGAACGGCGCGCTGCCGCCGGCCGGCCTGACGTTGGGGACACTGCTGGGCAGCGTGTTCGTACAGTTCGAGCCGAATCCGACTCGGCTCGTCTTCATGGTGCTGTCCGTCGCGGTCGTGCTGCTCGGCGCCATGGCCTTCTTCCTCCCGGAAGTCCGCCCGCGCCGCCGCGGCGCTCTGGCCTCCCTGCGCCCCACCTTCAGTCTCCCGACTCAGGTGCGCCCGGTGTTCTTCGCCGTGCTCGGCTGCATGCTCGCGTCCTGGGCGCTCGCCGGCCTCTACCTCGGCATGGGCGCGACCCTCATACGTAGCATCTTCGACGCCCCGCAAGCTGTCGTCGGTGGCCTCGCGATCGCCTGCGTGACCGGAGTCGGCGCCCTCACCGGCATTGCCGGGCAGCGCCTGGACGCCCGGAAGATGATGATCGCCAGCGCCGTCGCACTCGTCATCGGGCCTGTACTCATCGTCGCCGCCGTCCAGACGGGGCAGCTCTGGCTCACGTTTCTGGGCAACGTCATCGGCGGCATCGGCTTCGGGGGTGGCTTCCAGGGCGGCCTGCGGCTCATTCTCGACGAGACACCGGAAAACGACAGAGCGGGTGTGCTCTCGACCGTCTACCTGATCAGCTACCTCGCCTTTGGCGTGCCGTGCCTTCTCGCCGGACTGCTCACCTCGGTGCTTGGGCTGCGCGTCGTCGTCATCGGCTACAGCCTCTTCGTCTGCGCGCTCTCCATCATCGCCCTCGCGCTCCAGCTTGCCCGTCGAGGCACTCGCACTAGAGATTCTTTCCTCGGTGCGGAGTGAGTCATCGCGGGCGCGGCAACACCGAGCCGTTTGCGGGCGGGCTCCAGGCCGTCGTCAACGAGGCCGGGACTGGCCCACTCGACGACGAGGGAGCAGGGCCGATCGTCCAGTCTCCGCAGGGTGAGGGAGACCGGGCGGCGCTCCGGGCGGGCCGGCTCCGACAGGTCCTTCATAGGGACCTCAGCAGAGTCGCTCAGGGTGAAGGCCACCGGCGCCTCTCCCGCCAGTGCCAGGGTCACCTTGACGGCGCCTCCTGCACAGCCGACGGCCGCGATCCTGCCGTCCCAGCCCTGAATGGAACGGCCATGGAGGGTTCCCGGCAGCCAGACCGTGTGGCGGGAGGACCCCTGGGGCAGTTTCCACGACCAGATCGCTACGCCTGTGCACGAGGAGCCGACCTGGTTCACACAAAAGGAGGTGTCGACGAAGTAGCGGGGCTTGTCCCCGGATTGGTACCTCAACTCGATCTTGGTCGAGGAAACGTACATCAGAGACACCACCGCAAGGCCGAGCAGTGCGGAACCGACCTGCGACAGGCTGGCGAAGGCGGGGAGCAGAGGTCTCCACCGTTGCCACTTGGCATTCCACTCGCCGTGAACCGACCGGGACGGCTTCTCGACGATCGCGCCGCCCAACTGCCTGAGCACTCGCTCGTGCCGGAACTGGTGGACCGGGCCGATCTGGCGCAGTACGCCGAGTTCGCGGGCGTCGTCGAGGAAGGGCGGCAGTCGCCATGGCAGCCGACGGGTGAGCCAGAACCACGAGCGCGACAGCTGGTATGACCCCCAGGCCGAACCGAGCAGGGTGGCCGTACCCGAAGCGGCACCGACGATCGTGCCGTAATACCAGGCGGTCTGTCCCTCCGCCTTGACCACTCCCATCAGCCACGACGCAGCGGAGAGCGCCGTGATACCGCCGACCGCCAGAGCTGACGCAACGGCGATGAGCGCGTACCGGTGCAAGAGGGCCTTCGGCCCATGCTCGGCGGCCTTGGGCACATACACCTGCTTCAGGTCGTATCGGACCGCGGCATGAGCGACCCACCCCCCGAGTCCGGCGAACAGTCCGGTCATCACTCCCAACATCGGACCGAACAGCATGTGCAGAAACCAGCCCCACACCGAGCCGAACGCCAGGCCGACCAACGGCCCCGTCAGCCGGGCATTGATCTGCCACCAGGCGAAGTCGACCGTTCCGTCCCGTCGCATCTGGCGGGCCATCAGCGTCAGATAGCGCTTGGCCGGCGCCTCCCTGTAGCGGGTGGGCGGATCCTCCGCGTAAACGGCGGGGAGATACCGGTTCAGCAAGGTGTCCTCGATGTCCTCCTTCGAGTGCGTCTTCGACACCAGCTCTCCGGGCTCGGTGAGGTGCGCCCGATACGCCGTCTTGGCCAGGTACAACATCAGGGGTGAGGCCATCGTCCGGGCCAGCCTCGACCCCGGCTCCTCCCGCATGGCGTCGAAGACCACATTCCAGCGGTCGTCACCGGACAGCTTCGACCGTGTCAGGTAGGCGATCGCCGCCTTCGCCTCCACGGCTTCGAGCTCTACGACCGCCGCTCTGGTGAGATGGGACCCGGCCCCGCACGCTGTTTCGTACTCGTCGCCGCGGCAGGTGACCAGCAGCCAGCAGCCGTCCCGGATCACCTTGTCAATCGCCTCGATCGCCCGGCCGCGCAGCCGCTCCGGCAACTCGTCCAAACCGTCGAGCACCGGCATCACCATGCCCTCGTCGAACAGGCCGGCCGCCGCATCCACCCCGAACCTCCACCGGCCGGCGAGGCCTGGGCTGCTCTGCCTGATCTGCCGGAGAATCCATTCCCGCATGGAGATCGCCGGACGCCATGACGACAGCGACATCAGCACCGGGACCGGGTCACCGGGCCGGGGTTCTCTGGTCATCTCATGAACGAGCTGTATCGCCACGACGCTCTTGCCGGTACCCGGTGCTCCCAGGACCACGAGTTGGCGCAGGGGCAGCTGTCGACAGGTATCCGGTACCTGGGTCACCGTCCCCATCAGTTCCTCCGGGGCGACGCCCAGCACGTCCCGCGACGGCTGGACGGGTCTGCCGCTGCCCTTCCAGGCGATTTCGATCAAGGTCGGTCGCTGCAGTTCGAGACGGGCCACGGCATGCCGCGCCCTGGACAGGACGTCCTTCCGTAACCGGTCCGCCGCGCGGTCCAAATCCGTGGCGGTCGGGTTGTCGTCGGTGATCACGGTCCGGTTCCGCCGCGGACCCGGCTCGTCCGGCGGGGAGGCGGAAGGAGGGCTGGTGGTGGTGTCCGATCGAGGCGGCAAGGGAAGATGGCGAATGACCGACAGAGCAGCCGCAGCGGCGTACGCGGCGGCGCGAGGCTGATGTGAGGCGTCGTCGGCGGCGTACTTGGTGCCGTCGGCCCTGTCGCTGATGCCGCGGACGGTGAGGGTCTGCAGTCTGCCGATCTGTGCGGCGTGCGCCATCCCGGCGCTTTCCATCTCGATCGCCACGGCGTCGTTGTAGTGCGTGTGCAACTGGCCACGCAGCGGCGCGGTGGCGGAGTTGAGGACCACGTCTCCGGCTGCGATCGGTTTGAACCACACCCGCGGCCCCGGCGCCCCGGTCGCGTTCAGTCGCTGGTGCCAGGCTGGGCCCCGCAGGGCGTGTCGGGCGGTCTGTAGCAGCGCGTGAGAGCCTGCCCAGCCCTCGGGCCGCGCAAGGAACCCCTCCTCGGCCTCCTTGCCACCGTGGGCGGCGTAGACGCGGGTGGCGATTACGACGTCACCCAATGCCAGATCGTCTTTGAGACCGCCGGCGACGCCGACGAACAGCAGCGCCTCAGGATCGAACGTCTGCCTCGCCTGCTCGGTGACGACCGCGGCCGAGCGATTGCCCTCCCCGACCTCCGCCAGCGCCACCCGCCACGCTGTCCCAGCCACGCGGCCGACCTCGAACACCGTGCCCGTCCCATGACGGACCAGCTCAGAATCGCGGAGGTACTTCTGCACCGCCAGGTACTCCAAACCCAGCGCCGTCAACACCACCACCGTGCCGCTCAAGCTCATCGCCCCCGTGAAAGCTTCCAGAGCCGTACGGTCACCTTCCCCTGGCCGCACAGCACCAACCTGATGTCGCGAATTCTCGAGGACGTGGGCTGCCGGCTGGGAGACCGGGCATGCGGGGTGGTGACCACGGTTAGCGTTCAGGAAGCTCAGGTTCCTGGCCCGTCGTCTCCCGTCTGCTCGTCACCCGCCGGTGGTGCGGCTTCCCAGTGCATGCGGATCACCGCGTAGGTCTCGCCGTCGCTCGGCGGCCGCGTCCAGGAGCGGGTGGTGAATGTGTGCAGCCGCCCGTTCGTGATGGCTTGACGCGGCAGAGCCGCACCGAACTCCTCGGTCAGCGCTTCCAACAGGGATCGTTCCACCTCGGCGCTGTCCTCCAGGTCACCGAAGAACCTGCTCGGGTCCAGTGCTTGCGGTATCTCCCCGCTTGACCGGACCTCTCCGTCGGCGTACGTGAACGCGTACTCCTGGATGCCGTCCCGCGCCACCGAAAGGTGGAAGAACGGCTCCCCGTGCCATGCTCTCAGGCCGCTCCACACCACCACCGCGCGAGTGCCCGCGCCGGCGGCCGCGGCCGGGGAGACGAACCGCCGCCGGTCGAACGGGGCGGGATCGCCGTCGAAGGCGAAGCTCCAGCCGTCGCCGGCCCGGCCGACGGCCATGAGAGCCCTGTCGTCGTAGGACGAGAACTCCCTCTGGTCGTGCTGCGATTTGTGGCGCGCCTCCCAGAACGTCATGGGTTCGGTCAGCACGGTGCCGTCCCCGTCCCCGTCCGCGAGGCGGCCGGGCAGCTCCTCCGGCTCCACGCCTTCCACCAGGACGAACCGGTAGGACGTGCGGTTGTTGCCCGGGTCCGGCTCCGCGAGCCACGCCAGGCCGCCCGTGTCGAGCCCGGCCGCCGGAGTCGGTCTCTCGCCGGTCTGCCCGCCCCTTGGGGCGGACAGCAGCTCGCGGCCCCGCTCCGGAGTCAGCAGCGGCCCGAGTACCGGGTCCGCCACCCACCCCAGCGGCGCCAGGAGGTCCGGTCCCAGCGGCTCCCACAGGGGCAGAGCATTGATCAGTGTCCGCCATGCCGCGTCGGTGTCCCCCCACCGCGCCAGCTCCCGCGCCCGCTCGACCGCCTCCCCGAACGGCCCGGCCGCGGTGTACCGGTACGTGCCCTTCCGCACCTGATCCAGCGTCGCGTAGGCCAGTGACACCAGGTCGTCGTCGGCACCCCGCAGATGGAACGTCAGCGTGGAGTCGTCCCGGTAGGAGTGCGCCGCGTGCTCGGCGACCAGCGGTGGCAGCAGCTCGGGAGCGTAACTCCGGTCGGTCACCAATCCGTCGAAGTACACCATGGAGGTCTGTCCGAGCAGGCGGCGTATCTGGTCGCCCAGCCCGGCGGCCCGAGGTCTGCCGTACTCCTTGGCCTCCTCCAGCGCCGTCGCGGCCCGTTCCCATCCGCCGCGCAGCGCCTCCAGCCGGGCCTCCTCCACCTGGGCGTCCAGCTTTCGCGTCGTGTCGTTGGCGAACACCGGCTCCCCGTCGCCTGGTTGCGCCCGCAGGCTGTGGAACTCCCGGTACATGTCCCGCATGAACGCGCGGAAGTTCGCGTGCCGCTCGGGTGGCGCGGCCCGCCAGCTCGACCACGTGTACACGGCCCACTCACCGTCCTCGTCCACGTCCCCGGGATCCATGAGGACGTGGGTGACGTCGGACTCCACGTCGAGCTGCAACCCGCGCCGCCAGAGGTCCGACTCCCTCCGCTCCTCGGCCCCGGCATCCTCGTCCAGGTAGTCCTCGAACATGTCCGCCAGGCCCGACTCGTTGTTGTGCCAGCGCGCGTCCTCGGTCCCCGCCAGCAGCCACACGAACTCGCCCGCATGCCGCCACCCGTCGCTGATCTTGAGGAACTCCCGGTACGACGGGGGCATCCGGCGGCCGAGGCGCTCTTCCATGGCTGCGATCCGCCCCTCGGACGCGGGCGGGAACCCCAGCCACCGCGACTGCCGGGCGGCCTCGTCGTCCTCGCTCAGCGTCTCGCCGTCCGGCAGGGAATCCGCCCACTCCCCGCCCCACTTGAGCAGGAAGGACCGCCAGTCGAATGCCGTGGTGTCCGTCATGCGCCCGATGCTGCCACCTGCCACTGACAGCGCTCCGCTGCCCGCTGTGGTCAACGCCTCGTCGGTCTGTCCGTCGCGGCTGCGGGCGATGACGCTGACGGCGTTTTCCTCTTCTCGATCCGAGGTGGTCGAGGAATCCGTGCGGGGTCTCGATCTCACTGGCGCTCAGTCTTGCCAGGCCCACCACGACCTGGCACGAAAACTTGCGGTAATGGCAAGGTGGGCCTCATGGATCTCAATACGGACGACGACGTGCTCGACGCGGTGGGGCCGCGGCTTCGTGCGCTGCGTCGTGACCGCGGCATCACCCTCGCCGACCTCGCGGCGAAGACCGGCGTGTCGGAGAGCACCCTGTCCCGGCTGGAGAGCGGGCAGCGGCGGCCGACCCTGGAACTCCTGCTCCCGCTGGCCCGAATCCATGACGTTCCGCTGGACGACCTCGTCGGTGCCCCGCGCACCGGCGACCCCCGGATCCACCTCAAGCCGATCAGGCGGTTCGGCATGACGTTCGTGCCCCTGTCCCGGCGGCCGGGCGGTGTGCACGCGTTCAAGATGATCATCCCCGCCCAGCCGGAACCACTCGAACCGACCCCGCAGACCCACGAAGGCTTCGAATGGCTCTACGTGCTCAGCGGACGCCTGCGACTCGTGATCGGCGAGCGCGACCTGACGCTGCCACCCGGTGAGGCGGCCGAGTTCGACACGTCCCTGCCCCACTGGCTGGGCAGCGCCGACGGCGGCGTGGTGGAGCTGCTCATCCTGTTCGGCCTGCAAGGGATACGCGCGCATGTACGCACCGACCCTCATCGGCCTTCCCGGGACGCGAGCCGACGGTGAACCAGGGCTGTTCCCGGCGGGCGTACGCGCTCCGGGAACAGCGAAGAGGGCCGGGGGCTGGTGCGGCCTCCGGCCGGGTTTCACATATGGACTACGGGTGCCGCGCCGGGGTCCTGGGCGGGTGCACCGCGCCGGTACAGCAGCACGCTGATGATCAGGCCCGGCAGCCGTACACCGTGTGATGGGGCACCGTCCGAACGTACTCCGCGGGGGGCATGGGCATGGTGTGACCGGGCCGTCCCGGACGGTGGTCGAACTCGAAGGCGAGGGCCCCGAGAGCTTCCTTGTCCGGCGGGTAGATGCGGCGGAGGTTGGCGAGTTGCTCCTCGCGCGTGGAGTCGGGATCGATGCGTGCCGGATCCTCCGCGTCGAGAAGCTCCTCGAATGAGCCGTACGGGGTGATTCGCCTCGCGACGATGTCGAGTTCCCGCCCGCTGTCCGGCTCGCGGAAGACGATCGTGTCCCCGGTTTCGACGGCCGCTTTCCCGGGGGTCCCGACGCGTACTTCGATCGTTTTGCGTCCGGACTCCACCTGGGCGTAGTAGCGCTCCCGCAGGGTGAAGTGGTGCTGCCGTGAGGCGGGCGTCGCGTCTCGGACGCCGGCGGGCGCGTATCGCGTGTGGTCGGCCGATGGCCCGGGCAGTGGTTTGGCCTCCGCCGGCTGAGGGCCGCGCAGGACCACGAAGGCCAGTCCTTCGGCGTCGTGGCGTTCGACGGTGGACCAGCCGGCCCCGAGTCGGGCAAGTTCGTCCTCGTCGAGCGCGATACCGCGCCGCTCGGCCGGAGTGTCGGCGGCGAGGGGCGTGATGACCACGATGGCGGCGCCAGGTCGCAGGCGGCTGCCGAGGGCCCGCATGGTTCGGTCGCGGTGCTTCAGGAAGGGATACACGAACCGGAGGATGATGATGTCGTAGCCGTCGGTGTGCAGAGGTGTCCAGTCGTCGAGCTCGATGTCCAGGCGCAGCCACCGCGCGGCGTTTTCGTGCTGGGCGGTCGCCTCGGCGAGGGCGTTGTCGGACCAGTCGACGGCGTCGACGTGATAGCCGAGCGAGGACAGGTGGGCCGCGAGTTCTCCGACCCCGCACCCGACGTCGAGGGCTTTGCCGTCGGCCGGGGCGGGAAAGTGGGTGGCGAGCAGCGACCGCTCACGGTCGCCGAGTTGGCGATAGCGGCGGCCATCGGCGTAGCCGGTGTTCCATTCGTCCTGTGTGACGGACACGGGGGGCACGTCCTTCCCAAGAGCGACGGGTTCACGGCAGAGCCACGGGTTCACGGCAGTGGCGCGGAGGGGTATGGCGGGACCGGGGCGTTGGCGCCGTGATGGATGGGATTTTCTCCGCGGCGGAACGGGTTGGGAAGCGGGCAGCGAGCCGCACACCGCCGGATCCGGCAGCCGGGAGCTGGTTGCGCATGGAACGTGCGAGGTCAGCCGGTTCGGTGGTCAGCCAGTCGTAGCCGATCCTGTTCCAGTAGGAGCACTGGTGTCGCGCCGAGTACACCTCGGAGTCGACGGTCCTGCTGTCGGTCCACACCGCGCCCAGGGCGTACGCCGCGCTGTACGGGCCGTCGTGGGCACCGTAGGAGTAGCGGGCGAGCACCTCGTCGGCGGGTGGACCGAATTGCCGCCTGATAGGCGTCTTTTCTCTGGTCACAGTCGTGTTAGCCGGACGTTAGCTGGACGGCGATGGTGCGGTAGTGGTGCGGTAGCGGCCCCGGTCAGTGTTGTTGTCGTACCGAGCAGACCACGACACCGACCGCTCTGGGGGGAACCCGAAATGCGCTCCAACACCACTGCCCGCATCGCCCGCCGTCGCAGCCTCCGCGTCGCCGCCGCGGTCCTGACCGCGGCTGCCGCCCTGACCCTGACGGCCTGCAACGGCTCGGACGGTGGCGACAAGAAGTCCGCGGGCCAGGCCGACACGGCCCCGGCCGGGTCGGGCGGCTCCTCGGGCTCCTCCGACGGTGCGCAGGGTTCCGACGCCAAGGCCAAGGGGGGCTCGGAGGCGGGCGCCGCGCAGGATCAGCCGGGCGGTGGGCAGGCCGCCACCGAAGGCGGCGGCAGGGCGCACGCGGGCGTCGAGCGCTGCCGCACCGAAAACCTGGAAGCCGCCTTCGCCACGGGTGAGGACGCGCTCCCCGACCGGGGCGGGGAGGGCACGACGACCGCCAGCATCGTCCTGATGAACAAGGGCTCCTACTCCTGCAAGCTCGGCGGCTTCCCCGGTGTGGACCTGACCTCGATCAACGGTGGCGAGCGCTGGTCCCTGGCCCGCTCCTCGCAGAAGTGGAGCTCGGTGGAGGTGGAGGCCGGACAGAGCACCGAGTTCACCCTCAACCTCGCCTTCACCAAGGAGGACGAGGGCTTCTACCAGCCGGCCTGGGTCGAGATCACCCCGCCCAACGAGACCAAGGCACTCAAGATCGAGTGGCCCTGGGAGACCGACACCCTCGTCGACCAGCGCAGCGCCACCCACCCCGGCACCTTCGTCAACCCCATCGGCTGACCGAAGGCCCACTGCCCCGCTGCCCTGGTGCGTGACGGCACCAGGGCAGCGGACTTTTCCGCTCCACCGCCCGCGCCCCCTTCGTGATCGCTGCCGACCCGCTGGGGCGGCGAGTGTCATCGCCCGGCCTCACGCCGGGCGAGCTCCTTGAGCTCCATGCGTGCGGCGGGTGTGCCCGACGGTCCGCACCAGTAGGGGTGTCCGGCGATCTGTTTCGACAGCTGCTGCAGGCGTCGACGGTCCGTGGTGGTGCCGGCCGTCGGGCCGGATTCGGCGAGCTGCCAGTACGTGCGGTACCAGGCGGTCTGCGCCTCCACGAGGTCGAGGGGGAACTCATGCTGGGCCATGCTTCACATTAGATCGCATGTTCGATTTTCAGGGCAACCACCATGCCGCGAGCCACGGGACTAGCGCCATCCGGTATCCACCAGGGGTTCCAACAACGCCCGCAGTAAGAGTGAATCGCTCGGCGGCGGGGGCATAGGTTGAGACGTCCACGACCTGGGAGGGGGCCCGATGAGGCGTACGGAAGCGGCCAAGCGGCTGGGGAGGTTCGTACGGGAGCACCGTACCGATGGCGCGCGACGCCTGCGGCAGGCTGGTATCTGGCTGCTGGCCGGGGCTGTGGGCACGGCCTTCGGGGTGCCGGTGGCGATCGCGTCGGTGGGCACCACCGATGGGGCCCCGGGGCTGGCGGGACTGCTGCTCGGGGTCGGCCTGGTGGGGTGGGGTCTGGGGATCTGGCGCCTGACGCAGGCGTTCCGTACCCGGGAGCAGTGCTTCGACATTCATGAGCGGGGCTTCACCCACCGGGTGGCGGGCACCGCCACCGTGATCCCCTGGGAGGACGTCGCGCGGGTGAGTACCAGCGGCGGTGACGGCCGGCCGCTCGCCGACGCCCGGGGCATGGGCTCCACGTGCGAGATCCGGCTGCACAGCGGACGCCGGATCCGCGTCGATGCCTTCACCGAGGACATCCGGGGCCTGGCGACGGTCGTTCATCGTGCGGTTCACCTCGGGCAGTTCCCCCAGGGCCGGAGACGCTGACCGGCCGCGAAGGACCGAATCCGGACCAGTGGAGTGAGCCCCGCTAATGGAGTGAGCCCCGCCCCGGCGCGCACCGAATCCGTCAGGCCCCGCCAGGGATGGTGGGGCCTGACGTGTGTCAGGGGTCGGATGGGGCGTGTCGCCCGCCGACCGTGCGGGGATCATGCGGATCGATCGCGCCGTGCGGCCGATGAGCTTTTCCGGGCCCCGGTCGGCAGGGCGGGTCAGCGCAGTCCGGCGAAGAGATCGTTCTCGGGTACGGCGGCGCTGGTGGCGTCCTTGACGCGTACGTAGGTCTCCATGCCCATCAACTCGCCGAACCTCTCCTTGCCCATCTTGAGGAAGAAGATGTTCTCGCCCTGGCTGGCGTGCGCGGCCAGCGCGTCGAACTTCTGACCGCTGAACGCGGTGGTGTCCACCCACGTGGTGATCTCGTCGTCGGGGAGGCCGATCTCGGCCATCGCGGCGGCCTCGGCAGGATCCGGCTCCGGCATGTCCTCATGGAACTCGCGCATGATCTCGCCGAACCGCTTCATCGTCGAGTGGGGCATCGTCGTCCAGTACACCTTCGGTGTCAGCGTGGTCATCTCCAGCGCCGCCATCGTGATGCGGTTGGCCTGGATGTGGTCGGGGTGGCCGTAGAAGCCGTTCTCGTCGTAGGTGACGACCACATCGGGTCGGTAGTGCCGCATGAGTTCCGCGAGTCGGGCGGCGCCTTCCTCCACGGGGGTCTGCCAGAAGGATCCGGGGGCGTCGTTGCTCGGCCAGCCCGTCATCCCGGAGTCGGCATAGTCCAGCATTTCCAGATCGCTGATCTTGAGGACGTCACAGCTCGCCTTGAGTTCTTGACGGCGCATCGAGGCGACGGCCACCGGATCGTGCCCGGGATCGCCCGGTTTGACACCCCCCGGTCCGTCACCGCAACCGCCGTCGGTACAGGTTACGAGAACCGTCCGGATGCCCTCCGCCGCGTACCGCGCGAGGATTCCTCCGGTTCCGGTGGCCTCGTCGTCGGGATGGGCGTGTACCGCCATGAGCGTCAAGGGCCGGTCAGTCATGAAACAGTCCTCCTGCGGAAATATGTCTTGATCCAAGTGCGCGGCGGGCGTACCGCGATCCTGGGGCCCGGATCCCCGGCGGGGCGGACGACCTTGTCGTGTCCGCGTTCCCCGCCGTACGGCGCCGGTCCCTCGGTCGATGCAACCGCGCCGCCGGGACGGCTGTTCCCTGCGCGGTTGTCAGGCCGGCTGAGACCGCCGGTGGCCGGCGTTCTCAAACGGCCTGGCTCACGCGGAGGTCTCGGGGGATGCGAAGGAACGCTGGGCGTTCTGCACCGGCCAGTGGGACATCGTGCGCTCGATGCGACCGACAGCCCACTGAACCAAACGAGACGATCTCTTGATGCCGTTGCGGTACTAGGGCCTGTTCTGAGTTGAGATCACGGGATCGGTCATTCCCGCTTCAGGAGGGTGCTGGCTGCGGTAGAGCGGTCGCGTGACTCGTGGTGATCTGACCGATGCCGAGTGGGAGTTGGTCGAGCCGCACCTGCGGATGGGGGCGTTCGGATCGATCCCTGACCGGCGCAGCTACTTCAACGCGGTGAGGTGGCGGTTCCGTACCGGCAGTCCCTGGCGGGATGTGCCGGCAAGCTACGGCTCCTGGTCGACGATCTACGACCGGTTCCGGATGTGGGCGCGTGACGAGGTCTTCCAGACCCTCATGGACGCGGTGATCGCCGAGGCAGCCGCCCGCGATGATGTCGATCTCAGCCTGGTCAGCGTCGACTCGACCGTTGCCCGCGCGCATCACCACGCGGCGGGCATGGTCGTCGACCCGGAGCTCCTTGAGGACCTGGAGAAGGCCGTGGCGGAGGAAAAGGGGCTGCAGCAAAGGGGCAAAACGACCTCGCAGGAGAGGGATCCGCGGACATGGAGGATCCCGAGCGGGAACAGTGCCGCGCCGTGCGCCGACGACGCAGGGCCCGGCTGCGGGCCGCCGAACTGGGGCGCTCCCGGGGCGGGCTCACCAGCAAGGTCCACCTCGCCGTTGAGTGGCGCTGCCGTCCCCTGTCCATCATCATCACCCCCGGTCAGGCCGCGGACAGCCCGCGCTTCATCCCCGTCCTGAAGAAGATCAAGGTCCGCGGCCGGGTCGGTCGTCCCAGGACCAGGCCGGACGCAGTGGCCGGCGACAAGGCTTACCCGCAAGAAGAAGGGACACTCCGGCGGCCGCCCGGTCAGCCCTGGCCGCGGCCGAAGAGGTATTCGGCGGGTCGGGCAAAGCCGGTTCGACCGAGGAGGTGGCGCGCCGGGCCGGCGTCGGGATCGGCACCGTGTTCCGGCACTTCCCGACCAAGCAGCTGCTGGTCGAGGCCACGGTCGTGCGGCACCTCACCCTGCTCACCGACACAGCGCGGGCGCGAGGCGAGGGCGGCGAGGCCGGGGCGGCCTTCCGGATGACGTTCCGGGAGATGGTCTCGGGCGCACCGGCGAAGCTCGCGCTCGTCGCGCTGCTGGAGGAGTCCGCTTGTCCGGCGGGCGCCACTGATGAGGTGGAGGCCGCGGCCACTGTGCTGCGGGACGCCGTCGAGGTGTTGTTGTCCCGGGGCCAAGAAGCCGGTGAGGTGCGCGCGGACGCGACGGTGGACGAGGTCTACGTGCTGATCAGGGCGCTGGCCAACGCACGGGGTGACCGGGCCGTCGTGGACAGGGCGGTCGACATGGTGCTGGACGGACTGTCGCCGCGGCGTTCCGAGCAGCCACCCCGCGGCCTACGCTCGTTGCCGGGCCGGACCGTAGGAAAGGCTGGGTGCAACAACCATGCGGGCCCTGAGGAAGGGGGCCTGACAGGCCCGACATGGGGCGCGCTCCCTCAGGTGTGGATGCCGTGACGGCTACCGCTCTTCGTCCCCGGTCGATCGGCGCCGTAACCTCTGCCATATCCGGTGCAGGGACGCGCCGAGAGGCGGGTGGTGGAAGTGCACTCCGCCGGAGATGTCGCCGGCCTGGACGGTGGGGCTGTGGCAAGTGCCGCCGGAGATGGTGTTCGCGCTGTTTGTCGCCTTGCTCGCCGCTTGTTGTGAGGGCCCAGCCTCCGGCAGTGGCCGGAT
Source organism: Streptomyces rapamycinicus NRRL 5491 (assembly GCF_024298965.1). NCBI lineage: Bacteria > Bacillati > Actinomycetota > Actinomycetes > Kitasatosporales > Streptomycetaceae > Streptomyces > Streptomyces rapamycinicus. The sequence continues at coordinate 9,759,192 of NZ_CP085193.1, forward strand.
ATCCAGAAGACGGTATCCCTCAAGGCCGCCGCTTCCCTGATGGGTTTCGGTCACCGTCGCGCCCATGAGACGTCGTGCCGCCTTCTGGGTGGCTGCCGCGATGCTGTCTTCCGCCTCAATCTGCGAGGTGATGCGGTCGAGGTCGCCGCGGACCGTATCAAGCCGGTTGCGTGTGTCGCGTAGCCGGTCGCGCACTTCGCGGAGTTGTTGGAGTTTCGTGTCTCGCTCGGCGAGAGCCTTCTCCTTACGATCCGCGAGTAACCGGATGGCGCTCGCGAGGGGGTCCTCCGATCTGAGGGACCAGTGAAAGCCCACGCCGAGGGCTTCGTTCGTTGCGTCGAGGACCTTGACCACCTTGGTGGACAGGCGGCGCCAGTCGTACTGGCGGTGCGTGGCGCGCACATGCCGGGCCATGGCGAGGAGGTGCCGTATGGACTCGTCGACGGTTCCCGAGGAGAGCAGCTCGGCCAATCTCGTCCGCCAGTTGCCGACCAGTTCGGGATCGGCGGCGGATACCATCTCCAGATGCCTGGCCAAGCCCTCGTAATGGGCGTGGAGTTCGGGACTCATGTGCGTGTCGAGACGGTCCTTCAACCCGGCCTGGAACTTTTCCAGGGCCTTCGTGCCGTCATTTTCACGGCCGCTGGCATCCCGTTCGAGCCACTTCGCCTCCCATCCCAGCCGTTCCGCCTCACGTTCAAGCTGCTTTCCCTCTTTGCGGAGTTCAGCCGCGCGGCGGGAGTGGCCGAGCTCCCCGGCGATCCGTTTGCACAGACGGTAAAGGCTGAAGTCGGGACGCTCCGGCTCCGGCCAGCGTACGAGTACCGCCGTGCGCTCGATGAAGTCGAGGAACAGGACACCGGGCAGCCACGACTCCGGTACCTCGAAGTACGCGGCACACCGGGACACCGCCTCGGTCCACGCGGCATGGTGCTCTTTGGGCGTATGCGGGGTCTCCGCGAAGAAATCGCCCGAGACCAGTGTCTCGGAGGCCGAATGGAGGGAATCGACAAACCGCCAGGCGAAGTTGTCCCCGACGTAGCAGAGCGGCTGGACGCTCAAGCCGTACAGGCTCGCCATCTCATCCACGTAGCTGTCGCTCACGAGATTGAGCTGGTGGACATCGCCCAATCGCCTTTCCGGGTCCGGGCAGAGGACGGCGAGAAGCTGCCCGGTGACATCGTGGAGGCTCGTCCAGTCCTCCGTCAGCTCCCAGTGCAGTGTCCGCGCGTCCGCGGTGCGCGCCAGGACGACCACCATACCGGTGAAGTGCGCGTTCTCCGCGGCCCGGACAACGTGCGGAAGCAGGGCGGGAATCGAGGCGGGCGCCGAGAACATGGAGCCTCCGCTGGACGTGAATGCCCGTGGGTGAACCAGGATCCTACCCAAGTCGGGCCCTGGCCCACTGCCCGAACGACGCGGACACCTGCTCCTGTCGGCACCGTCCCGGTAGTCGGTACGGTGGGTGGCTTCCAAACCGATGGGGGAGTTGACGTGTGGGGGATCAACGGTCGTCAGGGGAAGGCTCTACGGGGCGGTGGCCTCGTGCTGCTTCTGGCAGCCGTTCTCGCGGGCTGCGGGGGCGGCGATGGGCAGTCCGAGGGTCTGGCCGGATCAGCGTCGGGTGCGCCGAAAGGGTCGGCGTCCGGCTCGTCGGCGGATTCCAGGACCGGGCTGCTCTACCGGGACAAGGAAGTCTCGCTGAGTAATGTCCGGGCGATCAAGAACGGCTGCCCGTCCGACTTCTCCTTCTACGTGGAGTTCGCGGACAGCGGGCCGCGCGTTCTCGGGCCCAATGAGTCGAACCCGCGCCTGAACGACGACGGGGACCAGACGGACGAGGGCAGGCCGCCCGTCCTGTCCTGGGAGCCTCCCTGCTCCTGGGACGACGAGGTGTTGGACTTCGACGACGTGGCCGTCGCCAAGGTCGCCGCGGACGCCGGGGACCTCGACCAGGCGGGCTGCCAGGATGCCGCACGGGCAGCGGTCGGCAACGGCACGGATGTCGACCGCTACAAGACCGGGGCCCTGGCGGCGGGGGACCGGTTCTGCGAGGACTTCGCCGCGGGCGGCCGCGTGGTCCTCCTGCGCGTGGTGAAGGCGAGCGGATCCCCCGTCGGGGAGCTGACATTGTCGGCGACCGTGTGGGCCGGGCCGGCGAAGACCGAGGGCGCGCCGGCGCAGCCCGGTGACAAGGTCTATGAGAACCAGCCCGTCACGGTGTCCGACGACGTGGCCAAGGCACACGGCTGCGTCCTCGGCAGCGTTGGGCTGGGTTCGGACATGCCGGTCGTTACGTACAGGAACAGGCTGAACGGCGGCGGGGGAGACATCGAGTACCGCGCGAGCTGTCTGTCCGGAAGCCCGAAGATGTGGTTCCGCGGATACGTGGCCCGGGTGGAGGGCGGTGCCGACCCGGACCTCACCGCTTGCCAGGACGCCGCGGCGCGCGGCGAGAGCAACGAACTCGAGGTACCGGTCTCCGAACTGCGGACCGGGGACCGGTTCTGCAGGTTCGACAGTCTCGACAAGGACGTCGCTCTGCTGAAGGTGACCGCCGTAACCACCAAGGCGCCCGCCTCGGTGACCTTCTCGGTCACCCGCTGGAAAGCTCCCGAACCGTCGTAGCGACGGCCCAGGCGGTGGATGTCCCTTCGACCGTGGCGGGGCCGCCCGGTCGCGGAGCTGGGGTGCGAGGTTCACTCATATGTCCTCGCCTTCCCCGACTCCGCGGCCGCGGGTTGGGGAAGGGTCCACCGCGGGGGTTCCGGGCCGGGCGAGTGCGATGGCGGTCGGGCTGCCGGGTTCCGCCGTGTACATCACCAGCTGCAGGTCGCTGCCGGGCAGCAGCAGGGTGTGGCGATCCAACTCCAGTTCGCCCAGGTCCGGGTGGTGCAGGTGCTTGCGCAGCGTCGGTATGGGGCGTACGTCGTGGTCGCGCCAGCCGACGGCGAAGTCCGGGCTGTGCGCGGCGAACTCGTTGACCAGTTCGCCGAGGACGCGGTCGGCCGGGTAGCGGGCGCCGGCCGTGCGCAGTTGGGCGGCGGACTGCCGGGCGAACTCGCCTTCCGCGCCGGCCGGTGCCGAACAGAGGGAGCCGCCCAGCCGGAGGGACAGCCGCACGGTGTTGCGCTCTTCGGGGGGCAGCAGCCCGAAGTCGGTGATCAACTCGGCTGCCGCTCCGTTCCAGGCCACGATGTCCTGCCGCTCGTCGACGAGGTAGGCGGGTATCGGACCGAGCCGGTTCAGTAGTCGGTGGGCGTCGGCGGGCACCGGACTCCGGTCGGCGTTCGTGCCGGGCGGGATCTGGCCGGCCAGCCGCGCCAGGTGTTCGCGTTCGGCGGCGGTGAGCCGTAGTGCCGTCCCCAGCGCGGCCAGCACCTGCGGCGACGGGCGCGGTGCGCGGGCCTGCTCCAGCCGCTCGTAGTAGTTGACCGACACCCCGGCCAGTGCGGCCACCTCTTCGCGGCGCAGCCCGGGCGTGCGCCGGGCCCGGTGGCCCGGCGGGTGGATGGCCGTGGCCGGCAGCCGGTCCGGGGGCAGTGCCTCCCGCCGTCGGCGCAGGAAGTCGGCCAGTTCGCTTCTGCTCACCCCATTCATGGTGGCAGGAGGTGCCCGGCATAGCCACGGACTGGCGGTCCGGGGCTCAGCTGTCAGTTCCCCGGCGGCGGGTCCGTGTCCAGTCTGGACTTCACACCCCGTTGAACATTGGAGGACACCATGCCGCGCACTCCCGAGGAGACGATGCGCCGACTGCTGGATCTGATGCTGGCCAAGGACATGGACGCCGTCGCCGATTTGTGGGCGGAAGACGGCACCGCCGAGTTCCCGTTCGCCGCCGGGGCCTCGCCGCGGCGGCTGGTCGGGCGGGAAGCGGTCCGTGGCTACCTGGCCGGCTTCCCGGAGGTGTATGACGTGCGGGAGATCGCCGCGATCACCGTGCACCATACGGAACGGCCGGACACCGTTGTGGTGGAGTACCACGCGATGGGGCACTCGGTGCGCACCGGAGAGCCCTATCGGATGAACTACATCGTGGTGATCACCGTCCAGGACGGTCTGATCACCCGCTTCCGGGACTACTGGAACCCGCTGGCCAATGCCACAGCGGCCGGGGCCCTGCCCGAACTGCTCGATTCGCTGCGTTCGGAGACCGCTCGATGACCGGCGTGCTGGTGACCGGCGGCACCGGGAAGACCGGGAGCGCACTGGTGGAACTGCTGCGCGGCAACGGTGTGCCGGTCCGGGTGGCCAGCCGCCACCCGGCTGCCGGTGATCTGGACGCGGTCCGGTTCGACTGGGAGGACCCGGCCACCCACCCGGCCGCGTTGCGCGGGGTGGACCGGGTCTTCCTGGTGCCTCCGGTGAACACTGTGAACCCGATGCCGCTGGTAGGCCCGTTCCTGGCCGAGGCGCGACGCCTCGGGGTGCGCCGGACAGTACTTCTCGGATCCGCCATCGTATTGCCGAACGCTCCCAGTGCGCTGGAGCTGGCCGCGCAGGTGCGGGCCCGGCCGGGGTGGGTGGTGCTGCGCGCGTCCGGGTTCATGCAGAACTTCCTGAGCCCGCACCCGGTGGGCGAGCGGATCCGGCGGCACGGCGAGATCCGCACCGCAGCCGGTGACGGCCGAGTGGGCTGGATCGACGCGCGGGACATCGCGGCGGCCGCGTCCGTCCTGCTGACCGGCCCCGGTGCCGAGCCGAGCGACCAGCGTGACTACCTGCTCACCGGGCCGAAGGCCATGAGCTACCAGGACGCGGCGGCGATCATCACCGCCCGCACCGGGCGGTCGGTCCGAGTGGTGACCATCGGGTCCGATGAGCAGGCGGCCAACTACCGGGCCGCGGGCGCGTCCGCCGAGTTCGCCGCCGCCATCGCCGCTGTGGAAGACGGCATCAGGGCCGGTCGGGAAGACCAGGTCAGTACCGCGGTGCTGGACCTGACCGGCCGTCCGCCCCGTACCTTCGGCGAATTCGTCCAGGAGCACGGCTACGAGATCCATGCATGAGCCGACGGCCGGAGGAATGCTGGAATTATGTCCGAGTGTTGTCAAAAATTATCGGCCTTGGCATGCTGTCCGTATGCGAGTCGTCAGAACGCAGTGCGTGCTCCGGCCGTGGCAGGGGCCGGCCGGCAGACGCGACGCCGCACGGACACGGGAAGCGGAACCGCGGCGCGGTCAGCGTCCGGCCTCCGACCCGCGGTCCGCGTAGCTGGGCGTCAGGCGCCGGTCGCGCCGCACACGAGCGGCGATGCCGACGCGGACCACGCCGACGCGGACGACGCGGACGGGATCCTCAAGTCCTCGGGCAGCACGGAGTGTTCTTCAGGGTGTCTTCCGCACGGGGTGCATCGGCCGGTCGCACACGGCGAGGCCGGGGCCCCTCCTTCCGCGAGCTCAGGACCCAGGTCGACGCGGGACCGGGTTCCGCGCGCCGCTGACGGCTGCTTCCGATCCGATGACCATCGGATCCGCTCGTCACGACAGGGAGTTGTGCCATGGAGATCAACCCAAACACCGGGGCCCGGCCCGCCCGGGGAAGGACCCCGGTCTCGCGACGATGGCTGCTGGGGGCCTCTGCCGGGGCCTTCCTGGCTGTTGGCTGCAAGAACGAAAGCCAAGGCAGCCAGGCGGACTCGGCGAAGAAGACCGAGGCTGAGGATGCCCCGCAGAACCGCGCTGCCGTCGTCGGCCCGAGCGGGGTACTGGGGGCGAACTTCAATGAGGATCCGACCCGAGTGGACAGGGACGCGCTGAACGCCCTCGACGCCACCTGGGTGCGTGGCTTCGTACCGATGGACACCATCAAGGACGGCACGGACCCATCGCGGCAGCGGGCGATCCAGAACCTCCTTGAGCTGCGCGAACAGGGGTTCGGCACGATCCTGGCGCTGAAATTCCAGTTCAGCAAGGAAGATCAGACGGTCCCTTCCCCGACGGGGGAGGAGATGAAGGCCGAACTGGCCGCGGTTGACGAGGTGTTGCGGACCGTACTGGACAAGGTGGACATCCTCACTGTCGGCAACGAGCCCTTCCTCGAAACCCACGCGGAGGAGAGGCTGACGAAGCTGAACCCCTTCTACCAGGAGGTGGCCAAACATGTCATCGCCTATCGGAAGAAACGATTCCCTGACGGCTGCCGGACGCATCTCTACATGGGAGCCCTCAACCACCTCGACGATCCAGAAATGATCTCGGACGCGACCAGGGACTGGATCGAGTTCGTCAACGACACCCCACAGCTCGAGGGTCTGGACATCCATCCGCACGTGACGTCGGCTCAGGCCGCCCAGAAGTACCTCGACTACGTACTACGCTGGCTCGACGACGACAAGAAGTTCCTCGTCACCGAGTTCTCGCTGGTGAACCACTATGAGAAGCAGATGACCCGGAACATTCCCGCGGACTTCGTCGATGCCTACGAGAAGGATCTGGACATCACCCGGGAGACGAAGGTGTGGCAGCTTCTCAAGCTCGCCGCGGAGCAGCGCTTCACGCAGCAGCAGTGGAACGACTTCCTGCGGATGAGCCCGTGGTTCGAGAGCGGAAAGCACTTCATGCGGGATGAGGTGCGGAAGTACCGGGAGACGGGCCGGCTGGCCGTGGCCACGTACGGTGTGGTGCAGCAGAAGGCGATGGTGACGGGCATCGACAAGGACAAGAAGCCCTGGATGCTGAACAGCCTGTACGTCCCCCTCACCGTTCAGCACGACGAGGGTGGCGAACTCCCGCACAACTACACCGTCTTCGACGACTTCACGTCCCTGCAGCGCGAACAGGACCGCCTCCCGGTGCATCCGACGAAGGCGCGGGTGTAGGCCGGGCGGCGGGTTCGTCAGCGCCGGGTGGCTGGAGAGGGAACTTGAAGACGTCGAGGACCCGGCCGTGGTCTTCGCCTCATCGATGCGGCTGACCGGCCGGCTGGTCCGTACGCGTCCGCGCATGTCCTCAGTGTGCTGCGGATGTTCGGCATGGACGACACCGAGGCGCGTCGGATCGTGGCGTTGCCACTCCCCGTCGACAAGGCTCCGGCCACGTCGATCTGACGTCGGCCGGGCCGGGCCGGGTCGGAGAGCCGGTGGCAGGCTGCTGTGACGGGAATCGGCGTTGCCCTGCAGACGCGAGGACTCAACCGGCTTCAGCGCGGTGCCCGCTCATCACTGCCAGGCTTTCGTCGCGGATGGGGTGTGAGGTGTCGCGGTCGGGCCGGTAGGGGGCCAGGGCGGGGTCGGGGATGGAAGTGGTGAGTTCCTCGGCGGCGAGGGCCGCGAGGAGCGGGGCGAGTGTGACGCCGCTGTGGGTGGTGATGGTGTAGAGGCCGGGAGCCTGGAGATGCGGGCCGACCAGGGGAAGGCCGTCTTCGGGAACGGGGCGGACACCGATCCGGGTACCCCCCAGGGAGCGGAAGGCGGGCAGGATCGCGGCGCACCGGCTGAGGAGGTCCGCTTCGGGCGGCACATCGGTTGACGCGGTCGGGGCGAGGAGGGCGTCGACCGGCCAGGAGATGGCGCAGACCCGGTTGCCCGGGGCGGGGCGCAGATCGACACCGGGGGTCGCGACGATGGCGCGCAGCGGCTCGGCGAGCGGGACGGACTCGCCCACCAGACCGGGGATCTGGCGCAACGGCAGCCGTACCCGGGCCAGTTCGGCGATGCGCCCGGCGTCGGGGCCCGCACAGTTGACGATGTGGTCGGCCTCGAAGCGCCGGCCCCGTGCCTCGGCGCCGCGTACCCGCTCACCGTCCAGCAGCAGGGCGGTGACGGGACTGTCGTAGCGGATGTCGGCGCCCAGGGTCGCGGCCCGGTCGAGGAGGGTGCGTGCGAGGAGGGGGGCGTCGTACCAGGCGGCGTCGTCGTGCACGACGAGTTCGGTGGCGCGGCAGGAGGCGGGGTCGACGGCAGGTGCGAGAGTGCGCAGCTCGCCGGGGTCGGCGGTGCGGCAGGGGTGCCCCCAGCCCGCGAGGCGCTCGGCACGTGCGCGGAGGACGCGCTGTTCCTCGTCGGTGTGGCCCCACTGGACGAGCGGCGCGGGATGGCGCCAGCCGTTGGCTCCTGTGCCCGCGTGGATCTCGTGCTCCAGCTCCCGGTGGAGCGCGGCGCTGCGCTGGTTGAGCAGGAAGTAGGAGTGGGGGGTCTTCAGATGGGTGACGTCGATGGAGAAGGTGGCGCTGGAGGTGCCCGGCGTGCGGCCGCCGGCGTCGAGCACGGTGACGCTGACACCTGCCTCGGCCAGGCGGTGGGCGGTGGCGGCGCCTATCACTCCGGCGCCGATGACGAGGGCACGGGTCATGGAGACTCCTTCGGTGGCGGTCAGGTGTGGGGCGGTCGGAGAGCGCGCCCGACGCCCGGAAATCCTTGCCGGGGTGGTCAGCGATCCCGGCGAGGTGGTCGGAGATCCCGGCGAGGTGGTCAGAGAACCTTGCTGAGGAAGGCGCGGGTGCGTTCGTGGCGCGGGTCGCTCAGCACGTCCGCCGGCGGGCCGGTCTCGACGACGGTTCCGTCGTCCATGAACACCAGCGAGTCGCCGACCTCGCGGGCGAAGCCCATCTCGTGGGTGACGACGACCATGGTCATGCCGTCGTCGGCGAGTGCTCGCATCACCTCCAGCACCTCTCCGACGAGTTCGGGGTCGAGCGCGGAGGTGGGCTCGTCGAAGAGCATCAGTTCGGGCTTCATGGCCAGCGCGCGGGCGATGGCCACCCGCTGCTGCTGGCCGCCGGAGAGCTGGGCGGGGTAGCTGCCCGCCTTGTCGGCGAGGCCGACGCGGTCGAGCAGTTCCGCGCCGCGTTCGCAGGCCTGTTTCTTCGGCTCCTTCCTGACCTGGACGGGGGCCTCGATGACGTTTTCCAGCGCGGTCATGTGTGGAAAGAGGTTGAAGCGCTGGAAGACCATGCCGATGCCCTGGCGGCGTCGTGAGACGGCCTTCTCGCTCAGCTCGTGGAGCTTGCCGTCCCGCTCTTCGTAGCCGACGAGCTCGTCACGGACGTACAGGCGTCCCCGGTCGATGGTCTCCAGATGGTTGACGCAGCGCAGGAAGGTGGACTTGCCGGATCCGGAGGGGCCCACCAGACACATCACCTCCCCGGGGGCGACGGTCAGGTCGATGCCCTTGAGCACGTCGGTGCGGCCGAAGCTCTTGTGCACGCTCTCGGCTCTGATCACGGCTGCTGGTGTCAACGTGCGCTCTCCTTACGGTGGTTCCGGGCCGCGGCGCGCAACCGCTGGAGCGGGGTGGGCGGCAGATGGCGGCTGGTGCCGCGGCCGAAGCGCCGTTCCAGGTAGTACTGGCCGACGCCCAGCACGGAGGTCGCCACGAGGTACCAGAAGCAGGCGACGACCAGCAGCGGAACCTGCTGGAAGTTGCGTGAGTAGATGCCCTGGATGGAGGTCAGCAGCTCCGGCACGGCGATGGCGAAGACCAGCGAGGTGGTCTTCAGCATGGAGATCACCTGATTGCCGGTGGGCGGGATGATGATGCGCAGTGCCTGCGGTAGCACGATGCGGCGCAGGGCCTGCCCGCGGGACATGCCCAGCGCCTGGGCGGCCTCGTTCTGGCCGTCGTCGACGGAGGTGATGCCCGCGCGGACGATCTCGGCCATGTACGCCGCCTCGTGCAGCCCGAGGCCGAGGACGGCGGCGGTGAGCTGGGTGATGAGGTCGTTCGTGTCGGCCCGCACGAACGTCGGCCCCCAGGGGATGCCGAGCCCGATGGTGGGGACGACCGCGGAGAGGAAGTACCAGAAGAGGAGCTGGACCAGCAGCGGGGTGCCGCGGAAGAGCCAGATGTAGCACCAGCTGAGCCGGGAGAGTATCGGGTTGGCTGACATCCGCAGGACGGCGAGGACGATACCGCCGGCGATGCCGAGTGCCATGGCGAGGAACGTCAGCAGCAGCGTGGTCCGCAGCCCCTCCATGATCACCGGCGAGAAGAGGAACTCACCGACGGTCCCCCACTGCATACGGGGATTGGTGATCCAGCCCTCCAGGAGGAAGACCAGCAGGAAGGCCACGACGACCGCGGCGACGCGCTGGCCCGGACGGCGCGGCGGGACGGGGCGCAGGGACTCGGCGGCGTCGCCGGAGTCCGCCCGGACGAGGGTCTCGGTCATGCCGCGCCCCCGTTCACCGTGGCGCTCTTCAGGGCTCCGGACCTGATGTTCCACTGCTTGAGGATCTTCGCGTAGGTGCCGTTGTCGATAAGTTTCTGCAGGGCACCGCGGACAGCCCGTACCAAGGTCGGCTCCTCCTTGTTGATCAGGATTCCGTAGGGCAGGAAGCGGTACGGCTCACCGGCCGTGCGGAACCTGCCGTGCGACATCTCCGCCTGGTAGACGACGGTGGGGGTGCCGCCGACGAACGCGTCGGCGCGGCCCGTGGACAGCGCCTGGAAGCAGCCGACGGAGTCGGGGAAGACCAGTTTCTCCAGCTCCGGCTTGCCGTTCGCCGCACACTTCTCGGCCTGCGCCGCCACATCGTCCACCTGCGAGGTGCCCTGCTCGACGGCCACCTGGCTGCCGCACAGGCTGGTGAGGGAGCGGATGTTCCCGGCGGCCTTCCTGGAGGCGAGGATCGAGCTGCTGGTCTTCATGTAGTCGACGAACGTGACCTGCGACTGGCGCTCCTTCTTGTCGAGCATGGCCTGGATCGCCACGTCGTAGCGCCTGGACCGGACACCGCCGATGATGCTGTCGAAGTTCGCCTGCACCAGGTGCACGCGGACGCCGAGGATTTGGCCGACCGCGTGAATGAGGTCGGGTTCGGCGCCGATGACGGTCTTGTTGTCGATGTCCAGGAGGGACAGCGGCGGGTAGTCGTTGCCGACGGCCGAAGTGATGGACCCTTTGTCGCGAATGTCCCGAGGGAGCAGGGCACGGAGCGCGGGGTCGACGCGCTGCTCGGGCACCTTGGACTGATTGACGGTCGCGGTGCCGCCACAGGCCGTCACGGTCAACGTGAGCAGCGTCGCGAGCGCGAGGGGAAGTGCGGTGGCGCGGGCTCGCGCATGCCTTCCGGTCACGGTGCCTCCCTTCTGGGCCGCTGGTCAGAGGACCGGCGCGGGGCTGGTGAACGCCCAATCTGCGGGATGGCGGCGGCCTGGGCAAGAACAGGGAGAGTGAACGTTTCCATGCGGAGTGTTAAGTTCATTTGATGCTGACTCCGCCGCAGCTTCAGGCGATATGCGAGGTGGTCGCCGCAGGCTCGTTCCGTACGGCCGCCCGGCGCCTCGGCTACACCCCCTCCGCCGTCTCCCAGCAGATCTCCACCGTCGAGCGCGCCCTGGGCGTCCCGCTCTTCGAGCGCTCACCGCGCAGCGTGCGTCCCACCGCGGCCGGGCTCCAGCTCGCCCTGCGCGCGGGACGGCTGCTGGCCGACCTGTCGGCGACGGAGAACGAGATGCGCGCCTACGCCGCGGCCCAGCGAGGGCGACTGCGGCTGGGCAGCTTCTGGTCCGCGGGGTTCCGGCTGGTGCCGACGGTGCTGACGGGGTTCCTCCGCGACCGGCCCGAGGTCGACGTCCGCTACGAGGAAGGCGACCCGCAGGTCACCGTGGACGCGGTGCTGGAGGGGCGGCTGGACCTCGCCGTGACCTTCGAGTACGGCGTGGTACCGCACAGCTGGCCCGAGGGCCTGGAACACACGCTGGTACGGGAAGAGCCGCTCTACCTCCTCCTCCCCTCGGACCACCCCCTCGCCGGACGGCCGCGCATCCGCCTCGCCGACCTGCGGGACGAGCGCTGGATCAGCTACCACGAGGACACCGACGCCGCTCACTGCCTGCGCCACATCTGCGCGGCCGGCGGCTTCCTGCCCGAGGTGCTCTTCCGTACGAACGACTACAACCTGCCATACGAACTGGTCCGGCAGGGCCTGGGCGTGGCGATCGCACCGGAACTCGCCGTCGTGGACACCCCCACCTCACCCGACGCGTCCGGCACCCGCCTCGTCCGGCTCACCGGCTCCACCCACACCCGTCGGGTCTATGCCACCCGGCGTACCACCGACCCCAACCCCTTCCTCCCCCAGGCCATCAACCTCCTGCACGCCGCCGCGGCCGCCCTGCCCGAGCGGGACGAAGGCGAGCGCCCGGTGGTCACCGGCTGAACAGCGGTGCGTCGGCGGCGATACGTCCGGGACATGTCCCGGACAGCGAATCGCCGCGGCATCCGGGAGCGCGTCGTCAGGTTCGCGCATCCTGGCGGTGACGCCAGGCGTATTCTTCATCGCGGCAAGGGGGCAGGGGTGGATCAGGGCTGGGCAGCGGTGGTAGCCGAAGCACTTCGTGCCGCCACAACCAAGACGTTGGAGTCGCCGCGCTGCCGCACCGCTACGACAGGCTCGCGATGATGTCGGCGACGGTCTCCGGCCGTGACAGGAACGGGTGGTGGCCCGCCTCCACCTCGATGACCTTGTCCGCGCGGCGGGAGAATTCGCGTTGTGCCGCCGCCGAGGTGCCCCGGTCATCAGTGCACACCACGTACGTCGTGGGCAGGTCATGCCACGCCGCTGCCCGTACGGGCTGCTGGGTCACGGCCAGCGTCTGCCGGACCAGAAGGGTCGTTGCGTGGCGGGCGATGTCCGGCGGGCAGTCCTGGGCGAAGGTCTCGGCGAACAGCTCGGGTCGGGCGCCGAACGTGCCGCCGTCGGGGTCGAAGTCCAGGAACGGTGGCGGCGTATCGGCGCCGAACGTCAACAGCGACTCGCCGGGCTGGGGCAGGTAGCTCGACACCAACGCCAGGTGACGCACTGTCTCGACGCCCACCGCCGCCTCGGCGGCGACGATGCCGCCGTAGCTGTGCGCCACGACCACGGTCGGCTCGTCTCCCTCGGTCAGGACAGCGCGCACCGCGGCGACGTCCTCGGGCAGCCCGGGACCCCGCGGTCCGGCCGGCCGCTCGCCCTCGCCGCAGCTCGGCAGCGCTGGGGCGACGCTGCTGATGCCACGCTTGTGCAGGGCCGCGGCGGCCAGGTGCCACCACCACGATCCGTCGCGAACGCACGCCCCGTGCACAAAGACAACACGCATCTCTTCCTCCTCGATTCGGACTCCCGATCGCTTGACTCGATGGTAGACGTACCGTCAGTTACGTGAAAAAGTGAGGCGATGGGACGGCATAAACAGCCCGAGATCCGCGACCGGATTCTCGACGCCTGCGTCGACCACGCGCTCGCGCACGGGCTGCCCGACCGCCTCGAGCCGTTCGCGGTGGCGTCACGCACCTCGACCCGGATGCTGATCTACCACTTCGGGACCCGGGACGCGCTGCTGCGGGAAACTCTGAGAAGGGCGCGGCGGCGCCAGCGCGACTTTTTCGGCGAACTGGTCTCCCCGCGACCGGACGAGCCCTATCTGAGTACTCTGCGACGGGCCTGGCGAGTCATGACCGGTCCCGACGGCCGCCCGTACCTCAGCATGTTCGGCAAGCTCCGCGAGGATGCTGAGCAACAGCTGTGGCCGGGCTTTCGTGGCGAGGCCACCACGGACTGGCTGCGACCGCTCGAGGACGGCATGCGAAGCATCGGCCGGCCCGAACTCGGCACCCTCGTGCTCGCGGTCGTCCGTGGTCTCATCATGGATATCGAGGCCACGGGTGATGTGTCACGAGCCGATCAGGCATTCGACGACTTCCTGGCCGTGCTCGCTCCCGCCGCCGTCCGGGCTGGGCCCCGGATCCCCGGCCAGGACGCCGGCCGCGAAGTGGATACGGCCGCAGGGCCAGGGGACGAGGGTCAGGCGCGGTCCGCATGGTGAGGCGCCCGGAGCCGGCACTTGACGGCCGCGGTTCGCGCAGCCGCATGCCCTCGAACATCTCGGCATCGTCCGCGTGCGCCGTCACCGGGCGCGCCGGGAATCATCCGCGGGTGCGGGTGGCAGCGACGGCCAGGGTCGCGTACCGCATGCGGAAACTGCCGCCGTGGGTGTCGATCGCGTCGCCCATGTCGGCCAGGAGTTCGTCGCGTCTGCCGGACGGGAGCCGGGTGTAGGCGCTCAGTGTGGGAAGGACGTCGAGCCATTCGTCGCGGGTGTAGGTGCGCTCCCAGTCGAAGCGCAGGAACTCCGGTTCGGCGAAGCCACCCGCTTCCCGGATGTTGTCGCCGGCTTTGGTCACGCTCCTGGTGCAGGACTCGAATGTCGAGGTGGAATTCTTGAGGAGCGTCGTGTTTTCGGGGAACATGCGTCGGTTGATCTCGAGGAACGCCTGGGCGAGTTCTCTAGGGGTTTCACTGGCGTTCCAGAAGATCGTGAGTCGGCCGCCGGGGCGCAGGGCGGTCGCTGCCTTCGCCGCGCCGGCCAGCGGGTCAATCCAGTGCCAGGTCCGGCCCGCCACGACGGCGTCGAACAAGCGGCCGGCGGGGTCCCAGGCCTCAAAGGTGGACACCTCGACGTCGAGCCCGCGCGAGCGGGCGTATGTGGCCGAGCGCTCGTCGGGTTCGACGCCGAGGACTTGGCAGCCGGTCTCCTGCAAGAGGCGGGCGACGACGCCGGTACCGCAGCCGACGTCGACCGCGGTGGCCGGAGCGGAGCTGGTGATGGCCTCGATCAGGGCCGGGGGAAAGCTCGTGCGGGCGCGGTCATAGCGCTCGGCGTCGGCGCCGTAGGACTCGGCCATCTCGCGGTGCTGGTGGAACATGCCGCTCGAAGTGGACATGCGCACACGCTAAGGGCCGCATGCGCACCGGTCAACGGCGACGATCTCGTTCTGCCCGTCGGTACCGTCCAGCCGGAACGGGCGGGGAAGGCCCCGCCGGCGGGGCTCACTTGAGGAATTCGGCCGCCCGCTCGCCCCATGTGCGGAGGTCGGCGCGGGTCTCGGACACGTGCAGGGTCGAGCCGGGGATCGCGGCGGCGAGCTGCTCCGACTGGGACACCGGGTGGCCCGGGTCGCCGGCCCAGGCGAGGATCAGCGTCGGCTGGGTGATCCGCGCGATGGTGTCCCGCGGCGGCAGGTCGCTGATGCCCGCCCCGAGCAGGACGGCCGGAAGCCATTCGGCCGTGACGTCCGGGGTGGGCGGAAAGCCCTCCACCTCCGCGAAGATGGTCGGCACCGGGGCCTTCGCCAGGACCTTGGCCAGGGCCTCCACCCCCTTCTGCTGTGCGTAGTCCGCCAGTTGCCGGTACACATCGCCCTGCGCGGCTCGTGTCTCCCAAGCCGTCGGAGGCGCGGTGAGGACGAGCCGGTCGAAGAGCTCCGGATCGGTCGTCACGGCGTGCAGCAGCCCTCCGGTGCCCATCGAGCAGCCGATCGCCGAGACGGGCTCCGCCGGGGAGAAGTGCCGGGCGAGCTCGACCATGTCCGCGCCGAGCGACTTCCACGAGTAGTCGGCCGGGTCGCCGGTCCCTTCGGACTCGCCGTGGCCACGGGCGTCGTAGGAGATGAGGCGGCGGCCCGCGGAGGTCACCACGGAATAGTCGGTCAGGTTCGCCCGCCGTTCGGAGGCCCGGCTGCCGCACAGTCCATGGGCGGAGAGGACGACCGGGCCTGAGCCCTCGTCGGAATAGGCGAAGCGGATTCCCCGCAGACTTACCGTCACTGTTCTGCCTTTCGAGTGTCGGCCACCCCCGTCGAGGATGATCCTAGAGCGCAGTGAGAAAGGCGCCTATGTCGGAGAACGACCGGGCGCCGCAGGCAGCGTATACAGTGCAGTCGCGACAGATGTGATCATCATCGGCCAGGTAGCAAGGAGGCTCATCCCCCGTGAAAGCCACCCCGCGGAGCACCAACCTGCAGCGGCCGATCCCACCGGAGATCTTCGAGCGCAACGGCTGCCCCTTCGACCCGCCCGCCGCCATGAAGGCCTTACACGACCGGGGCCCGGTGACCCGGATCGACCTGCTCAACGGTGCCCACGCCTGGATCGTCTCCGGCTACGAGGAAGTGCGCGCCGTACTCGGCGACGCCCGCTTCAGCTCCGACCGCCTGCGCTACCCGAGCACATTGAGCATGTCGCCCGAGGAAGTGGCCGACCGCCAGGCCCAGCCGGGCGGGCAGTGTCCTGCCGCCCCGCAGGAGCGCAAGGACGGCATGTTCATCTTCATGGACGCGCCCCAGCACCCGCGGCTGCGGCGGCTGTTGTCCGGCCAGTTCACCGTCAAGCGCATGAAACACCTGGAAGACCACGTCCGCGACGTCGCGGTGCAGCTCATCGACGTGATGCGCGCCGACGGCACGCAGGCCGACCTGGTCAAGGCCTTCGCGCTGCCACTCCCGTCGCTGGTGATCTGCGAACTGCTGGGCGTCGACTACGCAGACCGCACCGAGTTCCACCACAGCACCGCGGTCGCCCTGGACCTGTCACGCCCCAGCGAAGAACGCCGGCAGGCCAGTGGCGAGTTGCGTCAGTTCATGGCCAAGCTGGTGGTCGCCAAACGCAGTCACCCGGGCGACGACATCATCTCGGGGCTGATCCACGACCACTACGACCCACCGCTGACCGACCGGCAGTTGGTCGACATGGCCACCACCCTGCTCAGCGCCGGCC
The DNA here is from genome assembly GCF_024298965.1 of Streptomyces rapamycinicus NRRL 5491. Lineage (NCBI taxonomy): Bacteria > Bacillati > Actinomycetota > Actinomycetes > Kitasatosporales > Streptomycetaceae > Streptomyces > Streptomyces rapamycinicus. The sequence continues at coordinate 9,775,672 of NZ_CP085193.1, forward strand.
ACGAGACCACCGCCAACATGCTCGGCCTGAGCGCCTTCGCCCTGCTGGAGAACCCCGACCAACTCGCCTGCGTACGCGACGACCCGGCGGTGCTGGACAACGGCGTCGAAGAACTGCTGCGCTACCTGTCGGTCTTCCACAATGGCCCGACACGGTTCGCCACCGAGGACCTGACCGTCGGCGACGTCACCATCCCGGCCGGCGACACCGTCGTCATGGCCGTACCGGTCGCCAACCGCGACGAGCAGCGCTGGTCCGAGCCCGACCGTCTCGACCTCACCCGCCCCCGAACGTCCCACCTCGCCTTCGGCCACGGCGCCCACCTGTGTCTGGGCCAGCAACTCGCCCGGGTCGAACTGCGCACGGGCCTCGCAGAGTTGATCACCCGGCTGCCCGGGCTCCGGCTCACGACCCCGGCGAGCGAGATCCCCCTGCGCGAGCAAATGGTCGTCTACGGCGTTCACTCGCTGCCCGTCGCCTGGGACTGACGGCACCACCGACGACCTGTGCCACGGGGCCCGGCCCGTCGGTCCAGGGCGGAGCGGATGTCAACGCTCGGCCGAGGTTCGGTCGGTGAGTTCTCGGATTGATCCGAGCGTCTCGATGCGCTGCACCAGGCCGATGATTTCGTCGGCGCGGTCGGCGCCGAGGATGGGGCCGACGAGGCCGGCGAACTTGGCTGTCAGAGTCTCCCACTGGCGGGGCAGCTCGTTGTCGGGCTTGACGGCCAGCGCGTTGACGCGCGCCTGCAGTTCCTCGCCGTTGGTGAGTCGTACCCGGACCTCGGTCGGCATGGTTATGTTGCGGACATGCGTGACCGGCGTGACCCGGACGCGACCGCGGAGGGCGACCATGGCGGGGTCCTGGATCCTCTCGTCGGTCAACGCGGAGGGTCCCGTCGCGGTTCCCGCGAGGGCCAGCGCCGCGCCGTAGCGGATGCTGAACATCCCTTCGACGCTGGTCCGGGGTTCCGCGATGTCGCACACCTCCAGGTGCTGCGCGGAGACGAACACCTCGGCTTCGTCGACATCGTCGGCGGAGAACGCGTGCTGCTCCCGAAGGAACTGGAAGCCGTCGATCGCGGAGTGCGTGGCGCCGCACAGCGCGTGCGGCTTGAACACGAGCCACTCGACGGCCAGCCGTTGGCGCAGCGACGTTCCCGGGCCCGTCGGGTTGAAGTCCGCGGGCCCGTTGTTGTGCGTGGCGGCGAACCCCTGCGGCGCCTCAAGAATGGTGGTGTCCCCGGTGTAGCCCGCTTCCGCCAGCCGGGCCGACAGGATTCCGACCGCTGCCGCGTTCCCGACGTTCAGGTGTTTCGACATCGTCCCGAAGCTCGCCCGTAAGCCCGACGCCTGGGTTCCGGCGATCCCCAACGCGTGCCGCAGCCGCGGCGGATCCAGCTCGAGAAGGCGGCCCGCGCCCATCGCCGCGCCGAATGCGCCGAAGGTGCTGCTGCCGTGGTAGCCGCGGTCGTACGAGGCGTTGCCGCACGCGGCGGCGACCATCTTTCTGGCCTCGTAGCCGGCGAGCATCCCCTGGATGGTCGTCGGCCCGTCCTTGTCCAGCTCCTCGGCCAGGGCGAACACCGCGGGAAGGACGACGGCCGACGGGTGGCCGCCGATGCTCATGTCGTCGTAGTCCAGCGCGTGAGCGGCGACGCCGCCCGCCAGCGCCGCCTGTCGCGCCGTCAGCCGGTGTGGAGTGCCGATCACTTGGGCCGTGGGGCTGCCGCCTTCGGCCGTCAGGAGCTGTTGGATCGCGCGGGCTGACGGCTCCTGCGCCCCGGCGATGCTGACCCCGAGCCAGTCGAGCACGGCGTGCCGCGTTCGCTCGATCACCCGCTCCGTCAGCTTCCGCGATGAGATCTTGCTGACCTCGGACACCAGGTGCTCGGTGTAACCGGTTTCGGTCTCCGAGGGGGCGGAGGCCGTGGTCACTGTCCGGCCGGTCATGGCTTCCACTCTCTGTCGCTCCGCTCTGCCCGGTGGGCTCGTCTCGCGCCGGCCGCTCGCCGTGGTGGAGATACCAACAACTGCGCATACAGTGAGTAATTTAAGCATGTGTTACGCTTGCGCCGCCCAGCCGGGGATGTGCTCCGCGCGGCTCGACGCGAAGCCGCGTTACGGAGCTCGGGAGTGTCACGCATCCACGACGTACTGATCCATGACGTACTGATCGACAAGCGTCTGCGTAACACCTAAGGGGACGGAATGGAAGCGCGTACCGCTACCCTCACCGAAATCCGCAACTGGTTGACGGATTACCTCGCCGCGAAGCTGGAGCGCTCGCCCGAGGAGATGGACACCACCGAGAACCTCATGCATTCCGGAGTGGACTCGCTGACGATGGTCGCGCTCGGTCTGAGCATCGAGGAGACCTTCCAGTTCGAGATCGAGCCGGACTTCTTCAGCCGTTTTTCCACCATCGACGAGGTGGCCAAGGCGGTGCACGACCGGGTGCACTCCTCCGCTCAGGAGGCAGGCGGCGACGCCGTGTGAGCGTCGGCCGCCGTTGAGGTGGCGGGTGACGCCGCCGAGGGCACCGCGATGCCCCGTCGCCATCGTGAAGTGCTCCAACAGGCCTCCCGGTACGTCCTGATCCAGTGATCGTGGACCATCCTGAGCCGGTAGATCACCAGTGTTATATGGACCACATTGCTTGTCGATCAACCGGTCGATACGGTGCGTTCATGGTCCAGTTAAGTGAGGATTTGGATGGTTGCCGAGTCGCGCCGTCCACTTCGGTGAACCGGCCCCGTGCCGCTGCCGCCGACCTCGGTGGCACCGGCGTCATCGTGGCAACCACCCTGGCCCAGCACGGTCCAACCGCGTCGCGGTACGAGGGATCCATGCTGGAGCAGCCCGGTGTCGGAGTGCGGTCGAGATTGCTCGACCCCGGATGGAGTCGTCCACGCCGACGCCCGCATCAGATCGGCAACCACCTTCTCCGCCCCTGATTCCGAGCGCCGATTCCACCGAGGCATGCTCAGATCCCCGGCTCGTAGCGACGTCCTGGGTGAATTGATTCGATGCCGGCCGTAGGTACGGCGATCGTCCCGGCAGTCCCGCCAACGCTCTGACACACAGGACAAGGTCGCGCTATGTCTTCCGAGCACCATGGTCGTCATGACAACGTTGTAGCGGTGGTGGGCGTCGCCTGCCGGCTGCCCGGCGCGGACGGCCCGACGGCGTTCTGGGACCTTCTGCGGCACGGTGTCGAGGCGGTCGGAGCGGCCTCCGGCGATCGTCTTCCCGCCGATCCGACGGCGCCGGCGCAGGGCGGCTTCCTCGACCGGATCGACGAGTTCGACGCCGGTTTCTTCGGGGTCCCGCCGGCCGAGGCCCACGCCATGGATCCTCAGCAGCGCCTCGTCCTGGAGTTGGCCTGGGAGGCGCTCGAAGAGGCGGGCATCGTCCCGGCCTCTCTGCACGGCACCACGACCGGCGTCTACCTCGGTGTGATGGGCGACGACTACGCCCGGCTGACCTTCGGCGACCCGGACGGCCCGAGCGCGTACAGCGCCACCGGCGTCTACCGCAGCATCATCGCCAACCGGGTCTCGCACTTCCTCGGTGTGCACGGCCCCAGCCTGACCGTCGACGCCGGACAGTCCTCGTCGCTGGTCGCCGTCCACTTGGCCGTCGAGAGCCTGCGGCGCGGTGAGTGCGACACGGCGCTGGTCGGCGGCGTCAGCCTCATCGCCGACCCGGACAGCGGCCGACTCACGGCCCGGATGGGCGCGATGTCACCCGACGGACGCTGTTACGCCTTCGACGAGCGGGCAGCCGGATTCGTCCGAGGCGAGGGTGCGGGCCTGGTCGTCCTCAAACGGCTGAGCGCGGCGATCGCCGACGGCGACCGGGTGCTGTGCGTCGTCCGGGGCAGCGCCATCAACAACGACGGCGACGGCGAGCGCCTGACCGACCCGAGCCCGGCGGCCCAAGAGGCGCTGCTGACCAGCGCCTACCAGCGTGCCGGGGTGACGGCCGGCGACGTCCAGTACGTGGAGGCGCACGGCACCGGCACCCGGGTCGGCGATCCGGTCGAGGCGGCCGCGCTCGGTGCCGCACTGGCCCGGCACCGGCCGGCGGACGCCCCGCTGCGGATAGGCTCGGTGAAGACGAACATCGGCCACCTCGAGGGCGCGGCCGGCATCGCCGGACTGATCAAGACGGTGCTCTGCATCGCCCACCGGGAACTGGTGCCCAGCCTCAACTTCGAGCGGCCGAACCCGGCGATCGCGTTCGACGAGCTCGGCCTGGGGGTCCAGCAGGAAACCTCGCCCTGGCCCCGTCCGGAGGACGAACTGATCGCGGGGGTAAGCTCGTTCGGCATCGGCGGCACCAACTGCCACGTGGTCCTAAGTGAGTGGACCGCGCCGGCGACGGGCACGCCGGACCGCCCCGAACCCGGTGTCCTTCCGCTGGTCGTCTCGGGAGCGACCGACGCGGCCCTGTCCGCCCAGGCCGCGCGCCTCGCCACGCACCTCGATCGGCCGGAGCAGCCCGCGGCGGACCTGCCGGAGTTGGCGCACGCGCTGGCCACCACGCGCACCGCGTTCGCGCACCGCGCCGTCGTGATCGCCCACGACCGCGACGGATTAGTCACCGGTCTGGCCGCCATCGCGGACAACCGCGCCCGCCGCGGCGTCGTCCGTGGCACGGCCGACGCCGCCGGCACCGCGTTCCTCTTCTCCGGGCAGGGCAGCCAGCACGTTCGGATGGGCCTCGAACTCGCCGCCGCGCATGAGGCGTACGCCCGCGCCTTCGCCGAGGTCGAGAGGGTCATGGATCCGCACCTCGACCACTCCCTGGCCGAGATCCTGCGTGACCCCGACCTGATCAATGAGACCGCCTACAGCCAGCCCGCCCTGTTCGCCGTCGAGGTCGCCCTGTTCCGCCTCTACGAGAGCTGGGGCATCGCCCCGGACCTGCTGGCCGGGCACTCCATCGGTGAGCTCGCGGCCGCGCACGTGGCGGGCGTTCTGAGCCTGGACGACGCTTGCACACTGGTTGCCGAGCGCGGCCGGCTCATGCGGAACCTCCCGGACGGCGCCATGCTGTCGCTGCGCGGCGAGGAGCACGAAGTACGCACGTTCTTCGAAACGGCGGCGACGGACGTCTCGATCGCCGCTCTCAACGGCCCGTTCAGCACCACCCTCGCCGGAGACCGCGACCAGCTCACCGACCTGGCCGAGCGCTGGCGCGCCCACGGTGGCAGATGTCAGTGGCTGGAGGTGAACCGGGCCTTCCACTCTTCGCACACCGACCGGATTCTCGACGAGTTCCGTGAGGTCGCGGAGCGTCTCACCTACGCCCGGCCGCGCATTCCGGTCGTGTCCAACGTCACCGGGCGCGTCGTCACCGGTGACGAGATGAGCTCGGCCGACTACTGGGTCCGGCACGTCCGGCAGACCGTACGGTTCCTCGACGGCATCCGGGCCCTCGACGAGGCCGGCGTCACCACCTTCGTCGAACTCGGCCCGGACGCGGTGCTGTCCGCGATGGGCCGGTCCTGTCTGCCCGGCCGTGACGCCGTGTTCGTCAGCGTGCTTCAGGCCCGGAAGCCGGAGACGCGGTCCGTGATCGCCGCTCTGGCCGAAATGCACGTACGAGGCGTACGGATCGACTGGAACGCCGTGTTCGGCGCGCCCCCGGCCGCCCATGTGCCCCTTCCGACGTACGCGTTCCAGCGCTCCCGCTACTGGCTCGGCTCGGCGGCCGCGCCGGAACCGGACGCGACGGGCTCCGCCCTCGACCGGCGGATGGCCGGGCTGGCACCGGCCGAACGCACGCTGGTCATGCTCGACCTGGTGCGCGAGCACGCCGCCGCCGTGCTCGGCCACGACGATCCGGGTGCGGTCGCCCCGACGCTCACCTTCCACGACCTGGGTTTCACCTCGTTCACCGGCGTCGATCTGGGTACCCGTCTGGCCCGGGCGGCCGGAGTGGCGCTGTCGCCGACCGCGGTCTTCGATTTCCCGACGCCTCAGGCGCTGGCTGAGCATCTGGTGCGGCTGGGGTCGGGTACGAAAATGACCGCCGGTGAGGTGGTTCGGCCGCGGTCGGTGGATGAGCCGGTCGCGATCGTGTCGATGGCGTGCCGGTTCCCGGGCGGAGTGTCTTCGCCGGAGGACTTGTGGCGGCTGGTGTCCGAAGGTGTGGACGCGGTGGGTGGCTTCCCGGCCGATCGCGGCTGGGAGACGGAGTCTGCCGGGTATGCGCGGGTGGGTGGTTTCCTGTCCGGTGCCGCCGACTTCGACGCGGAGTTCTTCGGGATCTCGCCGCGTGAGGCGGTGGCGATGGATCCGCAGCAGCGGCTGCTGCTGGAGGTGTCCTGGGAGGCCCTGGAGCGGGCAGGCCTGGACCCGGCCGGGATGAAGGGTACGGACACCGGGGTCTTCGCGGGGCTGTACTCGCAGGATTACGCCTCGCGGCTGCCGGAGGGCGATGACGGCTTCCGGCTGACGGGGAACACGTCGAGCGTGGCGTCCGGCCGGGTGGCGTACACCTTCGGTCTTGAGGGGCCGGCGGTCACCGTGGACACGGCGTGTTCGTCGTCGCTGGTGGCGATGCACCTGGCGGCGCAGGCGCTGCGCAACGGGGAGTGCTCGCTGGCGCTGGCCGGTGGTGTGACGGTGATGGCCACCCCGGGGATGTTCACGGAGTTCGCGGCGCAGGGCGGGCTGGCGGCCGACGGGCGGGTCAAGGCGTTCTCAGCCGAGGCGGACGGCACCAACTGGGCCGAGGGTGTCGGGGTGGTGGTGCTGGAGCGTTTGTCGGAGGCGCGGCGGCTCGGGCATCCGGTGCTGGCGGTGTTGCGGGGCAGTGCGGTCAACCAGGACGGCGCGAGCAATGGCCTGACCGCCCCGAACGGTCCGTCCCAGGAGCGGGTGATCCGGCGGGCGCTGGCCGATGCCCGGCTTTCCGCTTCGGACGTGGATGTGATCGAGGGGCACGGGACGGGGACCACGCTCGGGGACCCGATCGAGGCGCAGGCGCTGCTGGCGACGTACGGGCAGGGGCGGCCGGAGGACCGGCCGTTGTGGCTGGGATCGCTGAAGTCGAACATCGGCCACACTCAGGCGGCGGCCGGGGTGGCCGGTGTGATCAAGATGGTCGAGGCGATGCTCCACGCGACGCTCCCGGCGACCCTGCACGCTGGTGAACCGTCGCCGCGGGTGGACTGGACGGCCGGTGAGGTGCGCCTGCTGACGGAGGGGCGGCGGTGGGAGTCGGAGGGCCGTCTGCGGCGGGCCGGAGTCTCCGCGTTCGGGATCAGCGGCACCAACGCTCATGTGATCCTGGAGCAGGCGCCGGACGCGGTTCCCGCGCGATCCGCGCCCGCCCGTCCGGTGGTGACGGGCGATGTGGTGCCGTGGGTGTTGTCGGCGCGGTCGGATGCGGGGTTGCGGACGCTGGGGGGCCGGCTGGCGTCGGGTGTCCCGGCCGGGGCCGACATCGCGGATGTGGCGGGGGCGCTGGCGGGTTCGAGGGCTGGGCTGGAGTTCCGGGCGGTGGTGCTCGGCGCCGACCGTGCGGAACTGGACGAGGGCCTGACGCGGGTGGAGCCGGTCGGGGCGGCGGCCCGGGGCCCGGTGGCGTGGGTGTTCCCGGGTCAGGGGTCGCAGTGGACCGGCATGGGCCAGGAACTGGCCGATTCCTCGCCGGTGTTCGCGGACGTGCTGGACGAAGTGTGTGCGGTGGCGGATCCGTTGCTGGGCCGCTCGTTGCGGGAGGTGATGTTCTCCGGCGTCGAGGTGCATCAGACCGGCTTTGCCCAGGTGGCGATATTCGCGTTCGAGGCCGGGTTGGCGGCGGCGGTGCGGGCGGCCGGCCTGGAGCCGGACTTCGTGGCCGGTCACTCGGTGGGTGAGGTGACGGCTGCCTATGTGGCGGGCGCGGTCACTCTCGAAGACGCGGTGCGGCTGCTGGTCGCGCGGGGCGCGTTGATGCAGGCACTGCCGCCGGGCGGGGTCATGGCGGCGGTGCAGGCCGGCGAGCATGAGGTGGACCTGTCCGGCCTGGAAGACCGGGTTGCCGTGGCGGCGGTGAACGGTTCGTCGGCGGTGGTGCTGTCCGGGGATGAGGATGCGGTCGAGGTTGCCGTCGGGCGGCTGGCGGGCCGTAAGGTGCGCCGGCTCGAGGTCAGCCATGCGTTCCATTCGCCGTTGATGCGTCCGATCACTGCTGATCTGGCGCGGGTGGTGGCCGGAATCCGGTTCACGGAGCCGCGGGTGCCACTGGTGTCGGCGGTCACCGGGGCCGTGGCGGATGCGGACGTGCTCCGCGATCCGGAGTACTGGGTGGAGCAGGCGGTGGGTACCGTCCGTTTCCACGACGCCGTCCGCTATCTGCACGGGCGTGGCACGGCCGGGTTCTTGGAAGTCGGCCCGGACCGGGTGTTGTCGGCTGTGGTTCACGGCGGCGACCGCGGGGTGTGGGCGGCCGGTCTGGCCGAACGGGGGGACGCCGGGGCTCGTCGTCTGCTGGCCGGTCTGGCCGAGGCATGGGCTCATGGCGCGGCGGTGGACTGGACCCGACTGGTCCCGGTCGGCCGTCCGGTGGAGTTGCCGACGTATCCGTTCCAGCACCGCCGCTATTGGCCGGCCGGCCGGGCGGCCTCGGCGTCGGGCCACCCGGTGGTGGGGGAGGGCGTGCCGCTGGCGAGCGGTGCCGGGACGGTCTTCGCGGGGCGACTGGCGGCGGATCCGCTGATCGACGGGTCGATGGCGGTGGCCGAACTGGCGGTGTACGCGGCGGGGCAGGCCGGTTGGCCGGTGCTCGAGGAGCTTGAGTTCGAGCAGGTGCTGGCGCCGGAGGGTCCGGTACAGGTGCAGGTGAGCATCGCGGGACAGCGGCTGGAGGTGTTCGCGCGTCCGTCCGATGCGGGCGAGTGGGTGCGGTACGCCAGCGCGGTCGTCTCGGAGCGGGTCCGGCCGGTGCCGGACCATGCCGGCGATGAGGTGGCCGTGGAGGTGCCCGATGCGGCCGGCTATGCGATTCATCCGGAGTTGCTGGAAGCCGCGCTGAACCTGGGCCCGGATGAGGTGCCGTCGCGGTGGGAGGGCGTCCGGCTGCACGCGGCCGGGGCCCGGGAACTGCGGGTCCGCGTAGGCGCGTCGGGTCTGCTCGCGGTGGATGGTGACGGACAGCCGGTCCTGGAGATCGCGCGGATGACCTCGCGTCCGGCCCCTCGGGGCGGGCCGGTCCACGGTGATCTGCTCGGCCTGCGCTGGGAGCCGACGTCGGCGGCTGGCCTCGGGACGGCGGAGTGGACGGTGATCCGGCCGGGCGGGAGCGTCCCGCCGACGGACGGCGAACCGATGACCGTGGCCGCGGTGTGCGCGGGCGAGGATCCGCTGGGCTGGGTGCTCAGCGTTGTGCAGGAGTGGGCGGGCGAGGACCGGCCGGCCGGGTCCCGGCTGGTAGTGGTGACTCGGCAGGCAGTGGCGGCTGGTCCGGATGACATGGTGTCCGGCCTGGTTCAGGCACCGGTGTGGGGTCTGGTGCGGGCGGCCCGCGGTGAGCACCCCGGCCACGTCCTGGTGCTGGCCGACACCGATACCGACGACCTGGCCCCGCTGGCCGCCTCGGTCGCCGGCGGTGACACGGAAGTGGCCGTTCGCGGCGGCGAGGTACGCGTGCCCCGGCTGCGCCCGCTGCCCGCCACCGCCCTGCCCGAATGGCCCACTCTGGGCGGCACGGTTCTGGTCACCGGCGGCACCGGCACGCTGGGCGGTCTGGTCGCCCGGCACCTGGTGGAGCGGCACGGCGTCCGGGACCTGGTCCTGGCCAGCCGGTCCGGCGCGGACGCGCCCGGTGTCGACGGGCTGGTGGCCGACCTGGAGGCGGCCGGGGCCCGGGTGCGGGTCATGGCCTCTGATCTGGCCGATCCCGGCGCGGCCGACGCGCTGGTCGCGGGCATCCCGGACCTGGTCGGGGTGGTGCACGCGGCCGGGGTGCTGGCCCCGGAGACGGTGCGGGCGCTGACACCGGAAGGGCTCGGCCGTACGCTGCGGGCGAAGGCCGTTTCCGCGTGGCGGTTGCACGAGGCGACCCGCGGTCTGGACCTGCGGCTGTTCGTGCTGTTCTCCTCTCTGTCCGGGCTGCTGAGCACGGCCGGCTTCGGGGCGTATGCCGGGGCCAACGTCTACCTGGACGCGCTGGCCGCGCGTCGGCGGGCGGAAGGGCTGCCGGCGGTGTCGATCGCCTGGAGCATGTGGGAGCAGACCAGCGCGCTGACCGAAGACCTGCCCGTGGTGTACGCGGACCGGCTGACCCGTGGCGGCGGCGTGCCACTGGAGACCGGGCACGCGCTGAGCTTGCTGGACGCCGCGGTGGTGAGTTCGGAGCCGGTGGTGGCGGCCGGGCTGGACATCGCCGTGGTGCGGGCCGCGCTCGCCGCCGGGCTGCCGCTGTCGCCCGTCCTGCACGCCCTCGGCCGCCCCCGGCGGCGCACGGTCACGGCGGGCACCGGCCCGATGGGTGCGCTGGCCGGCCGCCTGGCCGAGGCGCCCGAGGCCGAACACTCCGGGCTCGTACTCGATCTGGTCCGCAGGCACGCCGCCGCGGTACTCGGCCGCGACGATCCCGGTTCGATCACACCTGCGCTGCCCTTCCACGATCAGGGCTTCACCTCGTTCACCGGTGTCGAATTCGGCAACCGCCTCACGGCGGCGACCGGAGTGGCGCTGTCGCCGACCGCGGTCTTCGACTACCCGACACCGCAGGTGCTGGCCGAGCACCTGGTCGCCCGGGCCACCGGTGTGGCCGCGCGGAAAAACGAGGTGGCGCCGGGTCGGTCGGTGGATGAGCCGGTCGCGATCGTGTCGATGGCGTGTCGCTATCCGGGTGGGGTGTCTTCGCCGGAGGACTTGTGGCGGCTGGTGTCCGAGGGTGTGGACGCGGTGGGTGGCTTCCCGGCCGATCGTGGCTGGGAGACGGAGTCGGCTGGTTACGCGCGGGTGGGTGGTTTCCTGTCCGGTGCTGCCGACTTCGACGCGGAGTTCTTCGGGATCTCGCCGCGTGAGGCGGTGGCGATGGACCCGCAGCAGCGGCTGCTGCTGGAGGTGTCCTGGGAGGCCCTGGAGCGGGCGGGCCTGGACCCGACCGGGCTGCGCGGCTCCGACACCGGGGTCTTCGCCGGACTGTCCGGCCAGGACTACAGCTCGCGGCTGTCCGACAGCGACGCGGGCGGCTTCCGGCTTACGGGGAACGCGTCGAGTGTCGTTTCCGGCCGGGTGGCGTACACGTTCGGTCTCGAGGGTCCGGCGGTGACGGTCGATACGGCGTGTTCGTCGTCGCTGGTGGCGATGCACCTGGCGGCTCAGGCGCTGCGGAACGGGGAGTGCTCGCTGGCGCTGGCCGGTGGCGTGACCGTACTGGCGACGGAGGGGGTGTTCGCGGAGTTCGCGGCGCAGGGCGGCTTGGCGTCCGACGGCCGGTGCAAGCCGTTCTCGGCCGCAGCCGACGGTACGGGCTGGGGCGAGGGCGTCGGCGTGGTGCTGCTGGAGCGGCTGTCGGAGGCGCGGCGGCTCGGGCATCCGGTGCTGGGGGTGTTGCGGGGCAGCGCCGTGAACCAGGACGGGGCGTCCAACGGCCTGTCGGCCCCCAACGGCCCGTCGCAGGAACGCGTCATCCGCCGGGCCCTGGCCGATGCCCGGCTGACTCCGGGCGAAGTGGACGTTGTCGAGGGACACGGGACGGGCACCACGCTCGGGGACCCGATCGAGGCCCAGGCGCTGCTGGCGACGTACGGGCAGGACCGGCCGGAGGACCGGCCGCTGTGGCTGGGGTCGGTGAAGTCGAACATCGGCCACACCCAGGGGGCGGCCGGTGTGGCCGGTGTGATCAAGATGGTCGAGGCGATGCGGCACGGGACGCTCCCGGCGATGCTGCACGCCGATGAGCCGTCGCCGCATGTGGACTGGTCGGCCGGTGAGGTGCGGCTGCTGGCCGAGGCGCGGACGTGGGAGTCGGCGGACCGTCCGCGGCGGGCAGGGGTGTCGTCGTTCGGGATCAGCGGCACCAACGCCCATGTGATTCTCGAAGAGGCCCCCGCCGCTTCGGTCGTGGTCCCGTCGGCGGAGCCCGTGGTGACCGGCGCTGTGGTGCCGTGGGTGTTGTCGGCGCGCTCGGGTGCGGGGTTGACGGCGCTGGCGGGGCGGCTGGTGTCGGATGTCCCGGCCGGGGCCGGCATCGGGGATGTGGCGGGTGCGCTGGCGGGGGGCCGGGCCGGGCTGGAGTACCGGGCCGTAGTCCTGGGTGTTGACCGTGACGAGCTGGACGAGGCGCTGACGCGGGTCGAGCCGGGTGGACCGTCGGTGGCTGGTGGCGGTGTGGCTTTCGTGTTCCCGGGTCAGGGGTCGCAGTGGCCGGGGATGGGGCGAGAGCTGCTGGCCTGTTCGCCGGTGTTCGCCGAGTTCGTGGCCGAGTGCGAGCGGCTGGTGGACTTTCCGCTGCGGGACGCGCTGGTGTCGGGGGTGGGGCTGGACCGGGTGGAGGTGGTCCAGCCGGTGTTGTTCGTGATGATGGTGGGCCTGGCCAAGGTGTGGGAAGCGGCGGGAGTGGTCCCGTCGGCGGTGGTGGGCCATTCGCAGGGTGAGGTCGCTGCCGCGTGTTTCGCGGGGGCTCTGTCGTTGGAGGACGCCCTCGGTCTGGTTATCGCGCGGGGCCGGGCGTTGGCGGCGCTGGCGGGTACGGGCGGGATGTTGTCGGTCGCGGCGGCTCCCGAGGTGGTCGAGGGCTTGCTGCGGGCCGGGTTGGGGATCGCGGCGGTCAACGCGGCCGAGCAGGTGGTGGTTTCCGGGGCGCCGGAAGCGCTGGACGCGTTGGCGGCGCGGTGTGAGGCGGCCGGGATCCGGGCCCGTCGGGTCGATGTGGACTACGCGAGCCACCACCCGTTGGTGGAGTCGGTGCGGGACGACTTGCTGGCCGTGCGGGTATCGCCGCGGGCGGGCCGGGTGCCGTTCTACTCGGCGGTGACCGGCACGGTGATGGACACCGCGGAGCTGGACACCGCGTATTGGTGGCGGAATCTGCGGGAGCAGGTCAAGTTCGCGCAAACCGTGGCGGCGGTGCCGGTGGCCGGGTTCGTGGAAGTGAGCCCGCACCCGGTGCTGGTGCCGGGGATCGAAGGCGGCTGGGCGGTCGGGTCGCTGCGTCGCGATGATGGCGGGCAGCGGCGCCTGCTGGCTTCGCTGGGTGAGGCGTGGACTCATGGTGCGGCGGTGGACTGGGCCCGCCTGGTTCCGGTCGGCCGTCCGGTGGTGTTGCCGACGTATCCGTTCCAGCACCGCCGGTATTGGGCGTCGGGTGGCGGGACGGGCCGGGGCGACGCGGGTCACCCGCTGCTGCAGTCGGCGGTGCGGTTGGCCGAGGACGCCGGCTGGGTGCTGTCGGGGCGGGTGTCGGCGGGCACGAGTCCCTGGCTGGCCGATCACGCGGTCTCGGGAACGGTGCTCGTGCCCGGGGCGGCGCTGGCCGAGCTGGTGCTGAATGCCGGGGACCGCGTCGGGTTGCCCGCGATCGGGGAGATCACGTTCGAGCAACCCCTGGTCTTGAACGGCGGCCCGGTTGACCTTCAGGTGTCGGTGGAGGGCGATCGGGCCGCCGTGTTCTCCCGTACCGGGGAGCAGTGGACCCGGCACGCCACCGCGACCCTGGCCGATCCGGCCGGGACGGTGGAAGGTCTGGACGGGCAGTGGCCCCCGGCCGGCGCGCGGCCGCTGCCGGTCGGCGACGCTTACGAGGCCATGGCGGGTCGCGGGTACGAGTACGGGCCGGTGTTCCGCGGCCTGCAGGCGGCCTGGCGGCTCGGCGAGGACCTGTACGCCGAGGTGGAGCTCCCCGCCGGGGATGCTCAGGACGGGTTCGCGATCCATCCGGCGCTGCTGGACTCCGCCTTGCACATGATGGTCGTGGCCGCGGAGGACAGCCACGGGGTGCTGCTGCCGTTCGCATGGCGGGATGTGCGGTTGCACGCCACGGGGGCGTCAGCGCTGCGGGTGAGGTTGCGCCCGGCCGGCCCGGACGCGTTCGCTCTGCTGGCCGCCGACGGTGAGGGCCGGCCGGTGGTGTCGGCGGCGGCGATGATTTCCCGTCCGGCCGACACCGGCCGGCTCACCCGCTCCGCCACGGGTGCGGGGCTGTTGTCGCTGGAATGGGCGCCGCTGAACCTGGGATCGGCTTCGGAGCAGGCCTGGGTACGGGTGGGCCCGGGGTTGGATCTGCCTGAGACCGCGGACGAGCCGGTGCTCGCGTCGGCCGAGCCGGCTGATGTGTCCGCGGCTTTGGCGCTGGTGCAGGCGTGGCTGGGGGCTGGGTATCCGGCGGGGTCGCGGTTGGTGGTCCGTACTCGTGACGCGGTCGCCGCGGCCGAAGGCGACATGGCCGCTGGGCTGGAGTCGTCGGGGGCGTGGGGGCTCGTGCGGTCGGCGCGGTCCGAGCATCCGGACGCGGGTCTGGTGCTGCTCGACGACGACGGGCGCCCCGAATCGGCCGAGATCACCGCCGCCGCGCTGGCCACTGGGGAGAAAGAGCTCGCGTTGCGGGCGGGGGCGGCGCTGGTGCCCCGCCTGCGCCCGGTATCGGCCGTACCCGAGCTGCCGACCGGTCCGGGGGCGTGGCGGCTGGAGTGGGCCGCCGGGGGCGACCTGGACGAGATGCGGGTGGTTGCGGCCCCGGACGCCGAGCGGCCGCTGGGTCCCCATGAGGTTCGTATCGCCGTCCGCGCGGCGGGGGTGAACTTCCGCGACCTGTTGTCGGCACTGGGCATGCTGCCGGGCGACACCCGGCCGCCGGGCAGCGAGGGCGCCGGGGTCGTGGTCGAGGTCGGTCCCGAGGTGCGCGGCCTGGTGTCCGGCATGCGTGTGATGGGGATGTTCCAGGGGTTCGGCCCGCTGGCGGTGGCCGACGCGCGGCTGATGGCGCCGGTGCCGGACGGGTGGAGCGACGTCGAGGCGGCAGCGATACCGATCGTCTATCTGACGGCCTACCACGCGCTGTTCGACCTGGGCCGGGTGCGGGCCGGCGACCGGGTGCTGATCCACGCGGCGTCCGGCGGGGTCGGCATGGCGGCGGTCCGGCTGGCGCTGGCGGCCGGGGCCGAGGTGTTCGCGACGGCGAGCCCGGCCAAGCAGGCCACGGTGGCCGAACTGGGCGTGACACGCATCGCTTCCTCGCGTACGGCGGATTTCGCGGGCGAGTTCGGCCAGGTCGATGTCGTGCTGAACTCGTTGACCGGCGAGTTGCTGGACGCGTCGCTGGGGATGCTGGCTGACGGCGGCCGGTTCGTCGAGCTGGGCAAGACCGACATCCGTGATCCGCGGCAGGTCCCGTTCGACGTGGCGGATCTGGCCCCGGACCGGCTCGCGGAGATGTGGCAGCGGGTCCTGGAGCAGGTCGAGCCGCTGCCGGTCACGGTGTGGCCGGCCGCCCAGGCGGGCGCGGCGCTGCGGTTCATGAGCCAGGCCCGGCACGTGGGCAAGATCGTGCTGCGTCTGCCCGGCATGGGCGACGGCTCGGTGCTGATCACCGGCGGCACCGGAACGCTGGGCGGCCTGGTCGCCCGGCATCTGGTGGACCGGCACGGGGTGCGGGATCTGGTGCTGGTCAGCCGGTCGGGGCCGGCTGCGCCCGGTGCGGCTGAACTGGCCGCTGAGCTGGAGCTGGCCGGGGCGCGGGTGCGGGTCGTCGCGGCGGACTTGTCCAACCGCGCCGCGGTCGACGCGCTGGTGGCGAACATCGCGGATCTGTCCGGGGTGGTGCACGCGGCCGGCGTGCTCGAGGACATGCCGGTGACCTCGGTGACCAGCGAGTCGCTGGCCCGGGTGCTGGCCGCCAAGGCCGAGACGGCCTGGCACATGCACGAGGCCACGGCCGGCCGGGACCTGCGGATGTTCGTGCTGTTCTCGTCGCTGGCGGGGCTGCTCGGCAATCCCGGACAGGGCAACTACGCCGCGGCCAATTCCTATCTGGATGCCCTCGCCGCGCACCGGACGGCCCTTGGGTTGCCGACGGTGTCCATCGCCTGGGGTCTGTGGGAGCAGCGCAGTGCCATGACCGGTGCGCTGGCCGAGGTTGACCGGGCCCGGCTGGCGCGTGGCGGTGGTGTGGTGCTGGGTACCGGACAGGCATTGGGCCTGCTGGACCGGGCGCTGAGCATCGGTCGGCCGGTGGTGGCGGCGGGCTTGGACGTGGGTGCGGTCCGGGGCGCCATCGCGGCCGGGACGCCGGTACCGACGGTGCTGCTCGGCCTGGGCCGTCCGCCGCGTCGCGCCATCGCGGCCGCCGCGGGATCGACCAGTGTGCTGGGCCGTCGCCTGCTGGGCCTGGGCGAAGCCGAGCGGTTGCGCGTCCTGCTGGATCTGGTGCGTGAGCACGCGGCGGTGGTGCTGGGCCACGGTGATGCGAGCGGCGTGGAGTCCGGGCGGGCGTTCCGGGATCTCGGCTTCGACTCGCTGACGGCGGTGGAGTTGCGGAACCGGCTTGCCACCGCGGCCGGGCTGACGCTGCCGGCCACGGTGGTCTTCGACTACCCCACACCACAAGCGCTGGCCGATTACCTGCTGGGGCGGGTGACCGGTGCGGCCCCGGCCGCCGTGGCGGTCGCACCCGCGTCACGGTCGGTGGACGAGCCGGTCGCTATCGTGTCGATGGCGTGCCGTTATCCGGGTGGGGTGGCCTCCCCGGAGGACTTGTGGCGGCTGGTGTCCGAGGGTGTGGACGCGGTGGGTGACTTCCCGGCCGATCGCGGCTGGGAGACGGAGTCTGCCGGGTATGCGCGGGTGGGTGGTTTCCTGTCCGGTGCGGCGGACTTCGACGCGGAGTTCTTCGGGATCTCGCCGCGTGAGGCGGTGGCGATGGATCCGCAGCAGCGGCTGCTGCTGGAGGTGTCCTGGGAGGCCCTGGAACGGGGCGGCTTCGACCCGACCGGGCTGCGCGGCTCCGACACCGGGGTCTTCGCCGGTCTGGCCTTCCAGGGCTACGAATCGCAGCTGTCCGACGGTGACGGCAGCGGTTTCCGGCTGACCGGAAACACGACGAGTGTGGCGTCCGGCCGGGTGGCGTACGCGTTCGGCCTGGAGGGTCCGGCGGTCACGATCGATACGGCGTGTTCGTCGTCGCTGGTGGCGATGCACCTGGCGGCTCAGGCGCTGCGGAACGGGGAGTGCTCGCTGGCGCTGGCCGGGGGCGTGACGGTGATGGCCACCCCGGGGACGTTCGCGGAGTTCGCGGTGCAGGGCGGGCTGGCGTCGGACGGCCGGTGCAAGGCGTTCTCGGACGAGGCGGACGGCACCGGCTGGGGTGAGGGCGTCGGGGTGGTGGTGCTGGAGCGTTTGTCGGAGGCGCGGCGGCTCGGGCATCCGGTGCTGGCGGTGCTGCGCGGCAGCGCGGTGAACCAGGACGGGGCCAGCAATGGGCTGTCGGCTCCCAATGGTCCGTCCCAGGAGCGTGTCATTCGCCGGGCCCTGGCCGATGCCCGGCTGACCCCGGGCGGTATCGATGCGGTCGAGGGGCACGGGACCGGGACGCAACTCGGGGACCCGATCGAGGCGCAGGCGTTGCTGGCGACCTACGGGCAGGACCGGTCGCAGGAGCGGCCGCTGTGGCTGGGGTCGGTGAAGTCGAATATCGGCCACACTCAGGCCGCCGCCGGCGTGGCCGGTGTGATCAAGATGGTCGAGGCGATGCGGCACGAGACGCTGCCGCCGACGCTGCACGCCGATGAGGCGTCGTCGCATGTGGACTGGTCGGCCGGGGATGTGCTGCTGCTGAACGAACCGCGGTCCTGGAAGGCCGATGGACGGCCGCGCCGGGCCGGGGTGTCGTCGTTCGGGATCAGCGGCACGAACGCCCATGTGATCCTCGAAGAAGCTCCCGTTGAGCCGGTTGTGGCTCCGTCGGCGGAGCCGGTGGTGACCGGTGGTGTGGTGCCGTGGGTGTTGTCGGCGCGGTCGGACGCGGGATTGCGGGCGCTGGCAGGTCGGCTGTCCTCGGATGTCCCCGCTGGGGCCGACATCGCGGATGTGGCGGGGTCGCTGGCGCGGGGCCGGGCCGGTCTGGAGTTCCGGGCGGTGGCGCTGGGCGCCGACCGTGCGGAACTGGACGAGGGCCTGACGCGGGTGGAGCCGGTCGGGGCGGCGGCCCGGGGCCCGGTGGCGTGGGTGTTCCCGGGTCAGGGGTCGCAGTGGAGTGGTATGGGGCGTGAGTTGGCGGAGTGTTCGCCGGTGTTCGCGGGTGTGCTTGACGAAGTGTGTGTGGTGGCGGATCCGTTGCTGGGCCGTTCGCTGCGGGAGGTGATGTTCTCGGGGGCCGAGGTGCATCAGACCGCGTTCACGCAGGTTGCGGTGTTCGCGTTCGAGGCTGGCCTGGCGGCGGTGGCGCGGGCGGCGGGTCTGGAGCCTGATTTTGTGGCTGGTCATTCGGTTGGTGAGGTGACGGCGGCGTATGTGGCGGGTGCGGTGTCGCTGGAAGACGCGGTGCGGTTGTTGGTGGCGCGGGGTGGGTTGATGCAGGCGTTGCCGTCGGGTGGGGCGATGGCCGCGGTGCAGGCTGGCGTGCGGGAAGTGGATCTCTCCGGTCTGGAGGACCGGGTCGCGGTGGCGGCGGTGAACAGCTCGTCGGCCGTGGTGCTCTCCGGTGACCGGGACGCCGTCGAGGAGGCGGTGGGCCGTCTGCCCGGTCGGAAGGTGCATTGGCTGGAGGTCAGTCACGCGTTCCACTCTCCGTTGATGCGCCCGATCGCCGATGAGCTCGCGCAGGTGGTGTCGGGGATTCGGTTCTCCGAGCCGCGGGTGCCGCTGGTGTCGGCGGTCACCGGCGGTGTGGTCGGGGCGGACGTGCTGGGCGACCCGGGGCATTGGGTCGAGCAGGCGATGGGTACGGTCCGGTTCCACGACGCCATCCGCTACTTGCACGGGCGTGGCACGGCCGGGTTCCTTGAGGTCGGCCCGGACCGGGTGTTGTCGGCCGTGGTCTACGACGGCGGTGGCAGCGGGGTGTGGGCGGCCGGTCTGGCTGAACGTGAGAACGCTGGGGTTCGTCGTTTGCTGGCCGGTCTCGCTGAGGTGTGGACCCATGGCGCGGCGGTGGACTGGACCCGCCTGATCCCCGTCGGCCGTCAGGTGGTGCTGCCGACGTATCCGTTCCAGCACCGCCGCTACTGGGCGTCCGGTGGCGGCACGGGCCGGAGCACCGCGGGGCACCCGCTGTTGGACAGCGCGGTGCGGCTGGCCGAGGACGCCGGCTGGGTGCTGTCGGGCCGGGTGTCGGCGGGGACGAGCCCGTGGCTGGCCGATCACGCGGTGTCGGGGACAGTTCTGGTGCCCGGGGCGGCGCTGGCCGAGTTGGTGCTGCACGCTGGGGATCGGGCTGGGCTGCCGGCGATCGGGGAGATCACGTTCGAGCAGCCGATAGTGCTCAACGGCCACGGCCCGGTCGATTTCCAGGTGCGGGTCGACGGGGACAGGGCGAGCGTCTTCTCCCGTACGGGAGAGCAGTGGATCCGGCACGCCACTGCCACCCTGGCCGACCCGGTCGGGACGGTGGCCGGTCTGGACGGGCAGTGGCCTCCGACCGGGGCGGAGCCGCTGCCGGACGTGGACACCTACGAGGTCATCTCGGCACGGGGGTTCGACTACGGGCCCGCGTTCCGTGGCCTGCGGGCCGCCTGGCGGCTCGGCGCGGACCTGTACGCCGAGGTGGAACTCCCCGCCGCCGTGGGGGAGGGGCAGGACGGGTTCGCGATCCACCCGGCGCTACTGGACGCGGTCCTGCACGCCCTCATCGCCGCCGGGTACGGCAACGGGGTGCTGTTGCCGTTCGCGTGGCGGGATGTGCGGTTGCACGCCACCGGGGCGTCGGCGCTGCGGGTGCGGCTGAGCCCGGCCGGGCCGGACGCCGTCTCTCTGCTGGCCGTCGACGGCGAAGGCCAGCCGGTGGTATCGGCCGCCGCGATGATTTCCCGGTCCGCCGATGTCAGTCGGCTGGCCGCCCCCGGCCAGGCCGCGGGCCCCGGCTTGCTGGCCCTGGAATGGGCACCGGTCGATCCCGTACCCGAGGCGGAGCGGATGCCGGTGCGGGTGGGATCCGAACTGGACCTGCCCGAGGTGGCGGCCGAGCCGCTGATCGCCTGGGCTGAACCGGCGGACGTACCCGAGGCTCTGGCCCTGGTGCAGGGCTGGCTGGCGGCCGGCTACCCGGCCGGGTCACGCCTGGCGGTCCGCACCCGTGACGCGGTGTCGGCGGCGGACGGGGACACCGTGGCCGGGCTGGAGTCGGCGGGGATCTGGGGCCTGGTCCGGTCGGCGATGGCCGAGCACCCGGACGCGGGCCTGGTGCTGCTCGATGTCGACGGCCGTCCCGAGTCCGAGGCGATCGCCGACGCGGCCACGGCCACCGGGGAAAGGGAAATCGCCGTGCGCGGCGGGGCCGCTCTGGCGCCGCGGTTGCGACCGATAGCGGCCAGCCGACCGGCCACCGGGCCCGCCCTCGACGGCACGGTCCTGATCACTGGTGGGACCGGAACGCTCGGCGGCCTGGTCGCCCGGCACCTGGTGGACCGGCACAGCGTGCGGGACCTGGTATTGGTCAGCCGTTCCGGACCGGACGCGCCCGGCGCCACCGAACTCGCTGCCGAACTGGAGGCGACCGGCGCACGAGTGCGGATCGTGGCCGCGGACCTGTCCGACCGTGCCGCGGTGGACGCGCTGATGGCGGACACCTCGGATCTGGCCGGTGTGGTGCACGCGGCGGGAGTCGTCGAGGACATGGCGGTGACCTCGCTGGACCCCGCGTCGCTGGACCGGGTGCTGGCGGCCAAGGCGGACGCGGCCAGGCACCTGCACGAGGCCACCGCCGGACGGGACCTGCGGATGTTCGTGCTGTTCTCGTCCCTGTCGGGACTGCTGGGCGGCGCGGGGCAGGCCAACTACGCGGCGGCCAACACCTATCTGGACGCTCTCGCCGCCCACCGGACGGCCCAGGGACTGCCCGCCGTCTCGATCGCCTGGGGCCTGTGGGAGCAGGCCAGCGCCATGACCGGCGCGCTGACCGCCACCGACCGGGCCCGGCTGGCCCGCGTCGGCGGTGTGGCTCTGCCGACCGAGCAGGCACTGGGCTTGCTGGACCGGGCGCTGAGCGCGGGCCGGCCGGTGGTCGCGGCGGGACTGGATGTGGGCGCGGCCCGCGACGCGACCGCGGCCGGGACACCACCGCCGCCGGTGCTGCGTGACGTGGTCCGTGCGCCCCGCCGGTCGGCCGCGGGCGGACAAGGTGCGAGCACCTTCGCCCGCCGCCTGCTGGGCCTGGGCGAAGCCGAACGGTTGCTCGTCCTGCTGGATCTGGTGCGCGAGCACGCGGCGGTGGTGCTGGGTCACGGTGACGCGAGCGGCGTGGAGTCGGGGCGGGCGTTCCGGGATCTGGGCTTCGACTCGCTGACAGGGGTGGAGCTGCGTAACCGGTTGGCCGTCGCGGCCGGGTTCGCGCTGCCCGCCACGCTGGTCTTCGACTACCCGACGCCGCAGGCGCTGGCCGAGTATCTGCTGGCCCAGGTGACCGGTGCGGCCCCGGCCGTCGCCGAGGTCGTTCCGATGTCGCGGTCGGTCGACGAGCCGATCGCGATCGTGTCGATGGCCTGCCGCTACCCCGGTGGGGTGGCCTCGCCCGAAGACCTGTGGCAACTGGTCGCCCACGGAGTGGACGCGGTCGGCGACTTCCCTGACGACCGGGGCTGGGAGACGGAATCGGCCCGATACGCGCGGGTGGGCGGTTTCCTGTCCGGTGCGGCCGACTTCGACGCGGAGTTCTTCGGGATCTCGCCACGTGAGGCGACGGCGATGGACCCGCAGCAGCGACTCCTGCTCGAAGTGTCCTGGGAAGCCCTGGAGCGTGCGGGCCTGGACCCGGCCGCGATGAGGGGCACGGACACCAGTGTCTTCGCGGGCCTGATCGGCCAGGACTACGGTTCCGCGCCGGGCGGTGAGGGGTACCGGCTGACGGGCAAGATGTCGTCCGTGGCGTCGGGGCGCGTGGCGTACGCGTTCGGCCTGGAGGGTCCGGCGGTGACGGTGGATACGGCGTGTTCGTCGTCGCTGGTGGCGATGCACCTGGCGGCTCAGGCGCTGCGGAACGGGGAGTGCTCGCTGGCGCTGGCCGGGGGCGTGACGGTGATGGCGACGCCGGAGGTGTTCGCGGAGTTCGCGTTGCAGGGCGGGCTGGCGGCCGATGGCCGGTGCAAGCCGTTTTCGGCCGAGGCGGACGGCACCGGCTGGGGTGAGGGCGTCGGGATGCTGGTGCTGGAGCGGCTGTCCGAGGCGCGGCGGCTCGGGCATCCGGTGCTGGCGGTGCTGCGGGGCAGTGCGATGAACCAGGACGGGGCCAGCAATGGGCTGTCGGCTCCCAACGGTCCGTCCCAGGAGCACGTCATTCGCCGGGCCCTGGCCGATGCCCGGCTGACCCCGGGCGATGTGGACGTGGTCGAGGGGCACGGAACCGGGACGGCACTCGGGGACCCGATCGAGGCGCAGGCGTTGCTGGCGACCTACGGGCAGGACCGGTCGCAGGAGCGCCCGTTGTGGCTGGGGTCGGTGAAGTCGAACATCGGCCACACTTCGGCGGCGGCCGGCGTGGCCGGTGTGATCAAGATGGTCGAGGCGATGCGGCACGAGACGCTGCCGCCGACGCTGCACGCGAGTGAGGCGTCGCCGCATGTGGACTGGTCGGCGGGGGACGTACGGCTGCTGACCGAGGTTCAGCCATGGGCGTCCGATGGGCGGCCGCGGCGGGCGGGGGTGTCGTCGTTCGGGATCAGCGGCACCAACGCACACGTGATCCTGGAGCAGGCTCCCGCTGAGCCGGTTGCGGCTCCGACGGCGGAGCCGGTGGTAACTGGCGGTGTGGTGCCGTGGGTGTTGTCGGCGCGGTCGGATGCGGCGCTGCGGGCGCTGGCCGACCGGCTGGCGTCGGTTGTCCCGGCCGGGGCGGGGATCGCGGATGTGGCAGGGGCGCTGGCGGCGTCGAGAGCTGGCCTGGAGTTCCGTGCGGTGGCGCTGGGCGCTGACCGTGAGGAGCTTGAGCGGGGTCTGGCGGCGGTGGAGCCGTCCGAGGCGCGGACGCGGGGCCGGGTGGCGTGGGTGTTCCCGGGTCAGGGGTCGCAGTGGAGTGGTATGGGGCGTGAGTTGGCGGAGTGTTCGCCGGTGTTCGCGGGTGTGCTGGATGAGGTGTGTGTGGTGGCGGATCCGTTGTTGGGTCGTTCGCTGCGGGAGGTGATGTTCTCGGGGGCTGAGGTGCATCAGACGGCGTTCACGCAGGTTGCGGTGTTTGCGTTTGAGGCTGGTTTGGCGGCGGTGGCGCGGGCTGTGGGTCTGGAGCCTGATTTTGTGGCTGGTCATTCGGTTGGTGAGGTGACGGCGGCGTATGTGGCGGGTGCGGTGTCGCTTGAGGATGCGGTGCGGTTGTTGGTGGTGCGGGGTGGGTTGATGCAGGCGTTGCCGTCGGGTGGGGCGATGGCTGCGATCCAGGCTGGCGAGCATGAGGTGGATCTCTCCGGTCTGGAGGACCGGGTCGCGGTGGCGGCGGTGAACAGTTCGTCGGCGGTGGTGCTTTCCGGTGAACGGGAAGGTGTCGAGGAGGCGGTGGGCCGCCTGGCGGGTCGGAAGGTGCATTGGCTGGAGGTCAGTCACGCGTTCCACTCTCCGTTGATGCGCCCGATCGCCGATGAGCTCGTGGAGGTGGTGTCGGGGATTCGGTTCTCCGAGCCGCGGGTGCCGTTGGTGTCGGCGGTGACCGGGGTCGTGGTGGGCGCTGAGGTGCTGGGTGACCCGGGCTATTGGATGGAGCAGGCGATCGGCACGGTCCGGTTCCACGACGCGGTCCGTTATCTGCATGAGCGTGGCGCGGCCGGGTTCCTGGAGGTTGGCCCGGATCGGGTCCTGTCGTCTGTGGTCCATGACGGTGGGGCGCAGGTGTGGGCGGCGAGCCTGGCCGAGCGTGATGACGCGGGGGCGCGTCGACTGCTGGCGGGTCTGGCCGAGGCGTGGACTCATGGCGCGGCGGTGGACTGGACGCGTCTGGTCCCCCAGGGCAGCCTGGTCACCCTGCCGACGTATCCGTTCCAGCACCGCCGGTACTGGGCATCGGGCGGCGCGACGGGTCGGGGCAGTGCCGGGCATCCGTTGTTGGACAGTGCGGTGCGGCTGGCCGAGGATGCGGGCTGGGTGTTGTCGGGCCGGGTGTCGTCCGCGACGAGTCCGTGGCTGGCCGACCATGCGGTGTCGGGGACGGTGCTGGTGCCGGGCGCGGCGTTGGCGGAGTTGGTGTTGCACGCCGGTGACCGGGCCGGATTGCCCGCCATCGGGGAGATCACCTTCGAGCAGCCGCTGGTGCTCAACGGCAGCCCGGTCGATCTGCAGGTGTCGGTCGAGGGTGGCCAGGCGGCCGTGTTCTCCCGTTCCGGGGAGCAGTGGACCCGGCACGCCAGCGCGACCCTGGCCGACCCGAGCGGGACGGTCGCGACCCTGGACGGGCCGTGGCCCCCGGAAGGCGTGCAGCCGCTGCCCCTTGATGACGCTTACGAGGTCATGGCGGCTCGCGGATACGAGTACGGGCCGATGTTCCGTGGTCTGCAGGCGGCTTGGCGGCTCGGCGAGGATCTGTACGCCGAGGTCGAACTGCCCGCCGGCGATACCCAGGACGGGTTCGCGATCCACCCGGCTCTCCTGGACGCCGCGCTGCACGTCCTGATCGCCGCCGCCGAGGACGGTGACCAAATCGGGTTGCCGTTCGCGTGGCGGGATGTGCGGTTGCACGCGACCGGGGCGTCGGCGCTGCGGGTGCGGTTGAGCCCGGCCGGGTCGGATGCGTTTTCTCTGCTGGCTGTTGACGGTGAGGGTCAGCCGGTGGTGTCGGCGGCGGCCATGGTTTCCCGTCCGGCCGACACCGGCCAGCTCACCCGCTCCGGCACGGGGGCGGGGCTGCTGTCCCTGGAATGGGCGCCGTTGAGTCTCGGATCGGCTTCGGAGCAGGTCTGGGTGCGGGTGGGCCCGGAGTTGGATCTGCCTGAGGTGGCGGACGAGCCGGTGCTTGTGTGGGCGGAGCCGGTGGATCTGCCCGCGGCGCTGGCGCTGGTGCAAGCGTGGTTGGGGGCTGCGTATCCGGCGGGGTCGCGGCTGGTGGTCCGTACCCGTGACGCGGTCGCGGCTGCTGTGGGTGACACCGTGGCTGGTTTGACGGGGTCCGGTGTCTGGGGTCTGGTGCGGTCGGCGATGGCCGAGCACCCCGACGCGGGTCTGGTGTTGCTGGACGACGATGGCCGCCCCGAACCCGCTGAGCCGGGGACCGTTGCCGCCGCCCTGGCGACGGGGGAAAGGGAACTGGCATTGCGGGCGGGTGCCGTGTTCGTGCCTCGACTGCGCCCGGTTCCGGGCGGGTTGGAACTCCCGCAGGGTCCGGGGGCGTGGCGCTTGGAGTGGGCTGCTGGCGGTGATCTGGACGAGGTGCGGGTGGTTTCGGCCCCGGACGCCGAGCGGCCGCTGGGGGCGTACGAGGTGCGGGTCGCGGTCCGTGCGAACGGAGTGAACTTCCGCGATGTGCTGAAGGGCCTGGACATGCTCCCCGCCGATGCCCGGCAACCGGGTGGCGAGGGTGCCGGGGTCGTGGTCGAGGTCGGCCCTGGGGTGGACGGTCTGGTGCCCGGCACGCGGGTGATGGGACTGTTCCCGTGGTTCGGATCGCTCGCGGTGGCCGACGCGCGGCTGATGGTGCCGGTCCCGGACGGGTGGAGCGATGCCGAGGCGGCGGCAGCGCCGATCGCGTACCTGACCGCTTATCACGCGCTGTTCGATCTGGGCCGGGTGCGCTCAGGGGATCGGGTGCTGATCCACGCGGCGTCGGGCGGGGTCGGCATGGCGGCGGTCCGGCTGGCTTTGGCGGCTGGGGCGGAGGTGTTCGCGACGGCGAGCCCGCCGAAGCAGGCGGCGGTGGCTGAGCTGGGCGTGACGCACCTCGCTTCTTCGCGTACGGCGGATTTCGCGAGTGAGTTCGGCCAGGTCGACGTCGTGCTCAACTCGTTGACCGGGGAGTTCCTGGACGCCTCGCTGGGGATGTTGGCCGAGGGTGGCCGGTTCGTGGAGCTGGGCAAGATCGATATCCGTGATCCGCGCCAGGTGCCGTTCGATCTGGGGGACTTGGATCCGGACCGGATTGCCGCGATGTGGCAGCGGGTTCTGGAGACGGCCGTGCCGTTGCCGGTGACGGTGTTTCCGGCCGCTCAGGCGGGTGCGGCGTTGCGGTTCATGAGTCAGGCCCGGCATGTGGGCAAGATCGTGCTGCGCCTGCCCGGTGTGGGTGATGGTGCGGTGTTGATCACCGGTGGCACCGGCACGTTGGGTGGTCTGGTCGCCGAGCATCTGGTGGACCGGTACGGTGTGCGGGAGTTGGTGCTGGCCAGTCGGTCGGGGCCGGAGGCCCCCGGGGCCGATGAGCTCGCGGCCGGGTTGGAGGCGCTCGGGGCGCGGGTGCGGATCGTGGCGGTGGACCTGTCGCAGCGTTCCGTGGTGGACGCGTTGGTGGCGGATATCCCGGGTCTGGCCGGGGTGGTGCACGCGGCCGGGGTGTTGCAGGACGCTCCGGTGACGTCGTTGACCGGCGAGTCGTTGGATCGGGTGGTGGCCGCTAAGGCGGAGGCCGCCTGGCATCTGCACGAGGCGACGCGGGGTCTGGACCTGCGGATGTTCGTGCTGTTCTCGTCCCTGTCCGGACTGCTGGGCGGTGCGGGACAGGGCAACTACGCGGCGGCCAACACCTGCCTGGACGCCCTCGCCGCGCACCGGACGGCCCTCGGACTGCCGGCGGTGTCGATCGCCTGGGGCCTGTGGGAGCAGTCGAGTGGCATGACCGGCACGCTGACCGAGGCGGACCGGGCGCGGCTGGCCCGTGGCGGCGGTGTGGCGCTGCCGACCGAGCAGGCGCTGCGGCTGCTGGACGCGGCCGTGGCCGGTGGCGAGCCGGTGGTGGCGGCCGGGCTTGACGTGGGCGCGGTCCGCGATGCGGTCACCGTCGGCTACGCGCTGCCGTCGGTGCTGGGCGATCTGGTCCGTGTGCCCCGCCCGGCCGCCGCGGCCGCACAGCGCGGGGGCACCCTCGCCCGCCGACTGGCCGGTCTGGGCGAGGCCGAGCGGTCGCATGTCCTGCTGGATCTGGTACGCGAACACGCCGCCGCCGTTCTCGGCCACGGTGATGTGGGCGGCGTGGAGTCGGGGCGGGCGTTCCGGGATCTGGGCTTCGACTCGCTTACGGCGGTGGAGCTGCGTAACCGGCTGGCTGTGGCGGCCGGGTTCGCGTTGCCGGCCACGCTGGTCTTCGACTACCCCACACCGCAGGTGCTGGCCGAGTATCTGCTGGCCCAGGTGACCGGCGCGGCCGCGGCCACGCCGACGACAGTCGTCACGGAGAGGGTGCCGACGGGAGAGCCGATCGCAGTGGTTTCGATGGCGTGCCGCTACCCCGGTGGGGTGGCCTCGCCGGAGGATCTGTGGCGGCTGGTCTCCGACGGCGTTGACGCGGTCGGTGACTTCCCGGCCGACCGCGGCTGGGAGACCGAGTCGGCCGGATACGCGCGGGTGGGCGGTTTCCTGTCCGGTGCCGCCGACTTCGATGCCGGGTTCTTCGGGATTTCGCCGCGTGAGGCGGTGGCGATGGATCCGCAGCAGCGGCTGCTGCTGGAGGTGTCCTGGGAAGCGCTGGAACGCGCGGGCCTGGACCCCTCGGAGTTGCGCGGCTCCGACACCGGGGTCTTCGCCGGACTATCCGCCCAGGACTACGGTTCCGCGCTCGCTACCCAACGAGCGGCTGAGGGTTACTGGCTGACGGGGAACACGCCGAGCGTGGCGTCGGGCCGGGTGTCGTATGCGCTGGGCCTGGAAGGTCCGGCGGTGACGGTGGATACGGCGTGTTCGTCGTCGCTGGTGGCGATGCACCTGGCGGCGCAGGCGCTGCGGAACGGGGAGTGCTCGCTGGCGCTGGCCGGGGGCGTGACGGTGATGGCGACGCCGGTGATGTTCGCGGAGTTCGCGTTGCAGGGCGGGCTGGCGGCCGATGGCCGGTGCAAGCCGTTTTCGGCCGAGGCGGACGGCACCGGCTGGGGTGAGGGTGTCGGTGTGGTGGTGCTGGAGCGTTTGTCGGAGGCGCGGCGGCTCGGGCATCCGGTCTTGGCGGTGCTGCGGGGCAGTGCGGTGAACCAGGACGGTGCGTCCAACGGTCTGTCGGCGCCGAACGGTCCGTCGCAGGAACGGGTGATTCGCCGGGCGCTGGCCGATGCCCGGCTGACCCCGGCTGATGTGGACGCGGTCGAGGCGCACGGGACAGGGACGACGCTCGGGGACCCGATCGAGGCGCAGGTACTGCTGGCCGCCTACGGGGAGGAGCGATCCGAGAAGCGGCCGTTGTGGCTCGGGTCGGTGAAGTCCAACATCGGCCACACTCAGGCGGCGGCCGGTGTCGCCGGTGTGATCAAGATGGTCGAGGCAATGCGGCGCGGGGTGCTCCCGGCGACGCTGCACGCGAGTGAGGCGTCGCCGCATGTGGACTGGTCGATCGGCGATGTACGGCTGCTGACCGAGGCGCAGGAATGGGAGCCGGCGGACCACCCCCGGCGCGCGGGCGTATCCGCGTTCGGGATCAGCGGCACGAACGCACATGTGATCCTTGAAGAAGCTCCCGCTGAGCCGGTTGTGGCTCCGTCGGCGGAGCCGGTGGTGACCGGTGGTGTGGTGCCGTGGGTGCTGTCGGCCCGCTCGGCTCCGGGGCTGGCGGCGTTGGCCGGGCGGCTGTCCTCGGATGTCCCGGCCGGGGCCGACATCGCGGATGTGGCGGGGTCGCTGGCGCGGGGCCGGGCTGGTCTGGAGTTCCGGGCGGTGGCGCTGGGCGCTGACCGTGAGGAGCTTGAGCGGGGTCTGGCGGTCGTGGAGGCGGCTGGACCGGCGACCGGCGGTCCGGTGGCGTGGGTGTTCCCGGGTCAGGGGTCGCAGTGGGCTGGTATGGGGCGTGAGTTGGCGGAGTGTTCGCCGGTGTTCGCGGGTGTGTTGGATGAGGTGTGTGTGGTGGCGGATCCGTTGTTGGGTCGTTCGCTGCGGGAGGTGATGTTCTCGGGGGTCGAGGTGCATCAGACGGCGTTCACGCAGGTTGCGGTGTTTGCGTTTGAGGCTGGTTTGGCGGCGGTGGCGCGGGCTGTGGGTCTGGAGCCTGATTTTGTGGCTGGTCATTCGGTTGGTGAGGTGACGGCGGCGTATGTGGCGGGTGCGGTGTCGCTTGAGGATGCGGTGCGGTTGTTGGTGGTGCGGGGTGGGTTGATGCAGGCGTTGCCGTCGGGTGGGGCGATGGCTGCGATCCAGGCTGGCGAGCATGAGGTGGATCTCTCCGGTCTGGGGGACCGGGTCGCGGTGGCGGCGGTGAACAGTTCGTCGGCGGTGGTGCTCTCCGGTGACCGGGGAGCGGTTGAGGATGCGATAGGGCGGCTGCCGGGTCGGAAGGTGCATTGGCTGGAGGTCAGCCATGCGTTCCATTCGCCGTTGATGCGGCCGATTGCCGATGAGCTCGCGCGCGTAGTGGCGGGGATCCGGTTCGCTGAGCCGCGGGTCCCGCTGGTCTCGGCGGTCACCGGTGCCGTCGCCGGTGTGGATGTGCTGGGGGACCCGGGGCATTGGGTGGAGCAGGCGGTAGGCACGGTCCGGTTCCATGACGTGGTCCGTTATCTGCATGAGCGTGGCGCGGCCGGGTTCTTGGAGGTTGGCCCGGATCGGGTCCTGTCGTCTGTGGTCCATGACGGTGGGGGACAGGTGTGGGCGGCCGGTCTGGCCGAGCGTGATGATGCGGGGGCGCGTCGTCTGTTGGCGGGTCTGGCTGAGGCGTGGACTCATGGCGCGGGGGTGGACTGGACGCGTTTGGTTCCGGTCGGTCGTCGGGTGGTGTTGCCGACGTATCCGTTCCAGCATCGTCGTTTTTGGGCGTCGGGTGTTGGGGCGGGTCGGGGTGGTGTCGGGCATCCGTTGTTGGACAGTGCGGTGCGGCTGGCTGAGGATGCGGGCTGGGTGTTGTCGGGGCGGGTGTCGGCGGGGACGAGTCCGTGGCTGGCTGACCATGCGGTGTCGGGGGCGGTGCTGGTTCCTGGTGCGGCGCTGGCGGAGTTGGTGTTGCACGCCGGGGATCGGGCTGGGCTGTCGGCGGTGGGGGAGATCACCTTTGAGCAGCCGTTGGTGCTCGAAGGCAGCGGCCCGGTTGATGTGCAGGTGTCGGTCGAGGGCGGTCAGGCGGCCGTGTTCTCCCGTACTGGGGAGCAGTGGACCCGGCATGCGACCGCGACCCTGGCCGACCCGGCCGGGACGGTGCAAGGTCTGGACGGGCAGTGGCCCCCGGCCGGGGCACAGGCCCTCCCGGTCGGCGATGTCTACGAGGTCATGGTCGGTCGCGGGTATGAGTACGGGCCGGCGTTCCGGGGTCTGCAGGCGGCTTGGCGGCTCGGCGAGGATCTGTACGCCGAGGTCGAGCTGCCCGCCGAAGATACCCAGGACGGGTTCGCGATCCACCCGGCTCTCCTGGATGCCGCTCTGCACGTGGTGATCGTGGCCGCGGAGTACGATCACGGGGTGCGGTTGCCGTTCGCGTGGCGGGATGTGCGGTTGCATGCGACCGGGGCGTCGGCGCTGCGGGTGCGGTTGAGCCCGGCCGGTCCGGACGCTGTCTCTCTGTTGGCCGTTGATGGTGAGGGTCAACCGGTGGTGTCGGCGGCGGCGATGATTTCCCGCCCGGCCGACGCCAGCCAGCTTGCCGGGCCCGGCACGGGCGCGGGGCTGCTGTCGCTGGAATGGGCGCCGTTGAGCCTGGGATCGGCTTCGGAGCAGGCCTGGGTGCGGGTGGGCCCGGAGCTGGATCTGCCTGAGGCGGCGGACGAGCCGGTGCTTGTGTGGGCGGAGCCGGTGGATCTGCCCGGGGCGCTGGCGCTGGTGCAGGCGTGGTTGGGCGCGGGTTACCCGGCGGGGTCGCGGCTGGCGGTCCGTACCCGTGAGGCGGTTGCTGCGGCCGAGGGTGACATGGTCGCTGGGCTGGAGTCGTCGGGTGTGTGGGGGCTGGTGCGTTCGGCGCAGTCCGAGCATCCGGATGCGGGTCTGGTGCTGCTCGACGATGACGGCGGCCCCGAGTCCGCCGAATTCCTCGGCGCCGCCCTGGCCACCGGGGAGAAAGAGATCGCGTTGCGGGCGGGGGTGGTGCTGGTGCCCCGCCTGCGTGCGATCTCGGGTGGGTTGGAGTTGCCGACCGGTCCGGGGGCGTGGCGGTTGGAGTGGGCTGCTGGCGGTGACCTGGACGGGGTGCGGGCGGTGCCGGTGCCGGACGCCGAGCGGCCGCTGGGGGCGTACGAGGTGCGGGTCGCGGTCCGCGCCACCGGGGTGAACTTCCGCGATGTGCTGAAGGGCCTGGACATGCTCCCCGCCGATGCCCGGCAACCGGGTGGCGAGGGTGCCGGGGTCGTGGTCGAGGTCGGCCCTGGGGTGGACGGTCTGGTGCCCGGCACGCGGGTGATGGGGTTGTTCCCGTGGTTCGGCCCGCTGGCGGTGGTCGATGCACGGCTGATGGTGCCGGTCCCGGACGCGTGGAGCGATGCCGAGGCGGCGGCAGCGCCGATCGCGTATCTGACCGCGTATCACGCGTTGTTCGATCTGGGTGGGGTGCGGTCGGGGGATCGGGTGCTGATTCATGCTGCGGCCGGTGGTGTGGGTATGGCGGCGGTGCATCTGGCTTTGGCGGCTGGGGCGGAGGTGTTCGCGACGGCGAGTGAGGCCAAGCAGGCGGCGGTGGCCGAGCTGGGCGTGACCCGTATCGCTTCTTCGCGTACGACGGACTTCGCCGATGAGTTCGGTCAGGTTGATGTGGTGTTGAACTCGTTGACCGGGGAGTTCCTGGACGCCTCGCTGGGGATGTTGGCCGAGGGTGGCCGGTTCGTGGAGCTGGGCAAGATCGATATCCGTGATCCGCGCCAGGTGCCGTTCGATCTGGGGGACTTGGATCCGGAGCGGATTGCCGCGATGTGGCAGCGGGTTCTGGAGACGGCCGTGCCGTTGCCGGTGACGGTGTTCCCGGCGGTTCAGGCGGGTGCGGCGTTGCGGTTCATGAGTCAGGCCCGGCATGTGGGCAAGATCGTGCTGCGCCTGCCCGGTGTGGGTGATGGTGCGGTGTTGATCACCGGTGGCACCGGGACGTTGGGCGGTTTGGTGGCCCGGCATCTGGTGGACCGGCATGGTGTGCGGGAGTTGGTGCTGGCCAGTCGGTCGGGGCCGGAGGCCCCCGGGGCCGATGAGCTCGCGGCCGGGTTGGAGGCGCTCGGGGCGCGGGTGCGGGTCGTGGCGGCGGATCTGTCTGATCGGGCCGCGGTGGACGCGCTGGTTGCCGGTATTCCGGGTCTGGCCGGGGTGGTGCACGCGGCCGGGGTGCTGCAGGACGGCCCCGTGACGTCGTTGACCGGGGAGTCGCTGGACCGGGTGGTGTCGGCCAAGGCGGAGGCCGCCTGGCATTTGCATGAGGCGACCGTCGGCCGGGATCTGCGGATGTTCGTGTTGTTCTCGTCCCTGGCCGGGCTGCTCGGGAACCCGGGGCAGGGTAACTATGCGGCGGCCAACACCTATCTGGACGCCCTCGCCGCGCACCGGACCGAGCTTGGCTTGCCCGCCGTGTCGATCGCCTGGGGCCTGTGGGACCAGTCGAGTGGCATGACCGGCACGCTGACCGAGACGGACCGGGCGCGGTTGGCGCGTGGCGGCGGTGTGCTGCTGGGTACCGAGCAGGCGCTGGGCCTGCTGGACCGGGCGTTGAGTATCGGTCGGCCGGTGGTGGCGGCGGGCTTGGACGTGACTGCGGTCCGGGGTGTGATCGCCGCCGGGACGCCGGTATCGACGGTGCTGCTCGGCCTGGGCCGTGCGCCACGTCGCGCCATCGCGGCCGCCGCAGGCTCTACCAGTGCGTTGGCCCGTCGGCTCGGTGGTCTGGGTGAGGCTGAGCGGTCCCTTGTTCTGCTGGAGTTGGTGCGTGAGCACGCTGCTGTGGTTCTCGGTCATGGTGATGGCGAGGGCGCGGGGGTTCCGGCTGATCGGGCGTTCCGGGATCTGGGTTTTGATTCGCTGACGGCGGTGGAGTTGCGTAACCGGCTGGCGGCGGCGTCCGGGCTGACGCTCCCGGCCACGTTGGTCTTCGACTATCCGACGCCGCGGGTGCTGGCCGAGTATCTGGTGGCCCAGGTGACCGGCGCGGCCCCGGCCGCGGTGAAGGCCGCTCCGGCCCCGGTGCCCGTACTCGGTGGTCTTGACGAGGTCGAGGCGGCGCTCGCCGGGCTGGGGGCGGACGACGCGGCGCTGCGTGACGAGGTGCGCAACCGGCTGAAGGCGCTGCTGTGGCGGCTTGACGATCACGACAAGCCGGACGAGACAAGCATGGCGGACCACATCATGTCCGCGAGCATCGATCAGGTGATCCAGCTCGTCGCCGAGGAATTCGGCGACGAGGCCGGCTCCAGCGAGGTGGAATAGATGGCGACCGAACAGGAACTCGCGGAATATCTGCGGCTGGTCGCCGCCGACCTGCATCGCACCCGGCAACGGTTGCGTTCGGTCGAGGAGCGGGCCCATGAGCCGATCGCGCTCGTGGCCATGGCCTGCCGTTATCCGGGCGGCGTCGCCTCTCCGGAGGGTCTGTGGCGGCTGGTGGCCGACGGCACCGACGCCGTGTCACCGTTTCCGGCCGACCGGGGCTGGGAGACCGAGCAGTCCGAGTACGCCGGGTACGCGCGCGAAGGCGGCTTCCTGTCCGGCGCGCCGGACTTCGACGCCGAGTTCTTCGGGATCTCGCCGCGTGAGGCGCTGGCGATGGACCCGCAGCAGCGGCAGCTGCTCGAGGTGTCCTGGGAAGCGTTGGAACGCGTGGGCGTGGACCCCTCGAACCTGCGCGGTTCCGACACCGGGGTCTTCGTCGGCATGTACTACCAGGACTACGAATCGCGGCTGTCCGACGTTCACGCGGGCGGGTACGGGCTGACCGGCAACACGTCGAGCGTGGCGTCCGGCCGGGTGGCCTACACGTTCGGCCTGGAGGGCCCGGCGATCACGATCGACACGGCGTGTTCGTCGTCGCTGGTGGCGATGCACCTGGCCGCGCAGGCGTTGCGGAACGGCGAGTGCTCGCTGGCGCTGGCCGGGGGCGTGACGGTGATGTCCACCCCGGCGGCGTTCACGGAGTTCGCGCGGCAGGGCGGGCTGGCGTCCGATGGCCGGTGCAAGCCGTTCTCGGCCGGAGCGGACGGCACCGGCTGGGGCGAGGGCGTCGGGATGCTGGTGCTGGAGCGGCTGTCGGAGGCGCAGCGGCTCGGGCATCCGGTCTTGGCGGTGCTGCGCGGCAGTGCGGTGAACCAGGACGGCGCGAGTAACGGCCTGTCGGCTCCCAACGGGCCGTCCCAGGAGCGGGTGATCCGGGCGGCGTTGGCCAGTGCGAGGCTGTCGACCTCCGATGTGGACGTGGTCGAGGGGCACGGGACCGGAACCACGCTCGGGGACCCGATCGAGGCGCAGGCGTTGCTGGCGACGTACGGGCAGGAGCGGCCCGAGGACCAGCCGTTGTGGCTGGGGTCGGTGAAGTCCAACTTCGGGCACACCCAGGCGGCGGCCGGTGTGGCCGGTGTGATCAAGATGGTCGAGGCGATGCGGCACGGGACGCTGCCGGCGACGCTGCACGCGGGCGAGGCGTCGCCGCATGTGGACTGGTCGGCAGGCGATGTACGGCTGCTCACCGAGGCGCGGCGGTGGGAGTCGACGGACCGTCCCCGGCGGGCAGGGGTGTCGTCGTTCGGGATCAGCGGCACCAACGCGCACGTCATCCTCGAAGAAGCCCCCGCTGAGTCGGCCCCGGACCAGTCAGCCCCGGACCAGTCGGCGCCGTCAGTGGTGACCGGTGGTGTGGTGCCGTGGGTGTTGTCGGCGCGGTCGGACGAGGGATTGCGGGCGATGGCAGGTCGGCTGTCCTCGGATGTCCCGGCCGGGGCCGACATCGCGGATGTGGCGGGGTCGCTGGCGCGGGGCCGGGCCGGTCTGGAGTTCCGGGCGGTGGCACTGGGCGCTGACCGTGAGGAGCTTGAGCAGGGTCTGGCGGCGGTGGACCCGTCCGGGGCAGTGGCGCCGGGTCCGGTGGCGTGGGTGTTCCCGGGTCAGGGGTCGCAGTGGGTCGGCATGGGCCAGGAGCTGGCGGGATGTTCGCCGGTGTTCGCGGGTGTGCTGGATGAGGTGTGTGCGGTGGCGGATCCCTTGCTGGGCCGTTCGTTGCGGGAGGTGATGTTCTCCGGCGTCGAGGTGCATCAGACGGCGTTCACGCAGGTGGCGGTGTTCGCGTTTGAGGCCGGTTTGGCGGCGGTGGCGCG
The DNA here is from genome assembly GCF_024298965.1 of Streptomyces rapamycinicus NRRL 5491. Classification (NCBI taxonomy): domain Bacteria; kingdom Bacillati; phylum Actinomycetota; class Actinomycetes; order Kitasatosporales; family Streptomycetaceae; genus Streptomyces; species Streptomyces rapamycinicus. Next base: position 9,811,120 of record NZ_CP085193.1, read on the forward strand.
GGCGGTGGGTTTGAAGCCTGATTTTGTGGCTGGTCATTCGGTTGGTGAGGTGACGGCGGCGTATGTGGCGGGTGCGGTGTCGCTTGAGGATGCGGTGCGGTTGTTGGTGGCGCGGGGTGGGTTGATGCAGGCGTTGCCGTCGGGTGGGGCGATGGCGGCGGTGCAGGCTGGCGTGCGGGAAGTGGATCTCTCCGGTTTGGAGGACCGGGTCGCGGTGGCGGCGGTGAACAGTTCGTCGGCGGTGGTGCTCTCCGGTGACCGGGAGGCCGTCGAGGATGCGATAGGGCGGCTGCCGGGTCGGAAGGTGCATTGGCTGGAGGTCAGCCATGCGTTCCATTCGCCGTTGATGCGGCCGATTGCCGATGAGCTCGCGCGCGTAGTGGCGGGGATCCGGTTCGCTGAGCCGCGGGTCCCGTTGGTGTCGGCGGTCACCGGTGCTGTCGCCGGTGTGGATGTGCTGGGGGACCCGGGGCATTGGGTGGAGCAGGCGATTGGCACGGTCCGGTTCCACGATGTGGTCCGGTTCCTGCACGGGCGTGGTGTCGGCGGGTTCGTTGAGCTGGGTCCGGACACGGTGTTGTCGGCTGCGGTGTACGACGGTGACGAGGGTGGGGTGTGGGCGGCCGGTCTGGCCGAGCGTGATGACGCGGGGGCGCGTCGTCTGCTGGCGGGTCTGGCCGAGGCGTGGACCCACGGGGCCGCCGTGGACTGGACGCGTCTGGTTCCGGCCGGTCGCCGGGTGGCGTTGCCGACGTACCCGTTCCAGCACCGCCGCTACTGGCCGGCCGGATCTGGTGCGGTGACCGGTCTGGGGGCCGCCGGCCTGACGGCGGCGGCGCATCCGCTGCTGGCCGCGGTGGTCACCCTGGCCGACTCGGACGAGTGGTTGTTCACCGGTCGGCTTTCCGGCGCGAGTGCGTCGTGGCTGGCCGACCACGAACTGCTGGGCGTCACGGTGTTGCCGGCGGCGGCGCTGGCCGAACTGGTGCTGTTCGCCGGTGAGCGGGCCGGCCGGCCGGCGATCGAGCAGATCACGTTCGAGCGCCCCCTGGCGCTGCAGGAGCGCGAGTCGGTCGATCTGCAGATCAGCGTGCGCGGCGATCGCGCCACGGTCAGCTCACGGCCGGTCGGTGAGGAGTTGTGGATCCGGCACGCCACCGCAACCTTGACCGACGATCTCGCCGACGATCTCGCCGAAGGTCCGCAGTCCGGGTCCGACGGTCGGGACGTCCTCGTACAGGTGGAAACCGACGAGGAGCAGGACGGGTTCGGCATCCACCCCGGATTGCTTCAGGCCGCGCTGAACCTGGGCCCGGACGAGGTGCCCCAGCGTTGGGAGGGCGTACGGCTGTTCGCCGTCGGTGCCCGGCAGATTCGGGCCCGCTCGATCGGATCCGGGCTGCTGGCCGTGGACAGCCACGGCGATCCGGTCCTGCGGATCCGGGTGATGAGCACCCGCCGGACAACGGCCGATGAGTTCGTACGCGGCCACGGCCGGCTGCTCAGCCTGCGCTGGGAGCCCGTACCGGGGTCGGCGGACGAGTCTCCGGCGTGGAGCACGATCCGGCCGGGCGAGACCGTCGCCGCGCCGGACGGGGAACCGGGCACGGTGGTCGCGCTGTGCGAGGGCGAGGACCCGGTGGCCTGGGTGCTCGGCGTCGTGCAGGACTGGGTGGCGGCGGACCGGCCGGCCGGCTCGCGGCTGGTGGTGACGACCCGGGAGGCCGTGGCGGCCGGGACGGACGACACGGTGCCCGGCCTGGCCCAGGCACCGGTCTGGGGCCTGGTGCGGTCGGCTCGGGCGGAGTACCCCGATGCCGGGCTCATCCTGCTCGACGAAGACGGCCACGACGCTTCCAGCGTCGTCCGGCACGCCGCCATCGCCTCCGGCGAACTGGAGCTCGCGGTACGGCGCGGCGAGATCCGAGTGCCGCGCCTGCGCCCGGCGCCCCCCGACGAGCAGGCCACGCGGGCCGGTGGCGTCGGTACCGAAGGCACCATGCTGATCACCGGCGGCACCGGCACGCTCGGCGGCCTCGTCGCCCGGCACCTCGTCGCCCGGCACGGGGTGCGCAGCCTTGTTCTGGCCAGCCGCTCGGGTCCGGACGCCCCCGGCGCCGATGCGCTGGCCGCCGACCTGGAGGCCGCCGGAGCACGCGTACGGGTCGTCGCCGCAGACCTGGCCGACCGCACCGCCGTCGACGCGCTCGTCGCCGACATCCCCGACCTGACCGGCATCGTGCACACGGCCGGCCTCATCGCGGACACCCTGTTCGCGACGCTGACGCCCGAGTCCCTGGCCCGGGTCGTCGCGGCCAAGGCCGTCTCCGCGCAGCACCTGCACGAGGCGACGCTGGATCGCGACCTGACCACGTTCGTACTCTTCTCCTCCCTCGCGGGCCTGCTCGGCAGCCCCGGACAGGCCAACTACGCCGCCGCCAACTCCTACCTGGACGCGCTCGCCGCGCACCGGCGGGCCGCCGGCCGCCCGGCGGTGTCCATCGCGTGGTACCTGTGGGAGCAGCGCAGCACCATCACCACCGGGCTCAGCGAGACCGACCGGGTCCGCCTCGCCCGCGGCGGTGCGCCGCTGCCCACCGAGACCGCCCTGCGGCTGTTCGATGCCGCGCTGACCGCGGGAGACGCGCTGTCGGCGGCGGGCCTGGACCTTGCCGCCGTTCGCGCCGACGTGGACGCGGGCCTGCCCGAGTTGGTGCTGCTGCGCGGCCTGGTTCGCGCCCCGCGCCGCGCCGCGGGCAACGGCGCACTGGGCCGTCAGCTCGGCAGCCGGTCCGCCCCCGAGCAGCGCCGCTTCCTGCTGGATCTGGTCCGCGAGCAGGCCGCCCTGGTGCTCGGCCACCGCGACGCCGGCGGCATTCCGGCCGACCGCGCGTTCCGGGACCTCGGCTTCGGCTCGCTCACGGCGGTGGAGTTGCGCAACCGGCTGGCGGCGGCGGCCGGGATGGCGTTGCCGGCCACGGTGGTCTTCGACTACCCGACCGCGCAGGCCCTCGCCGAGTACCTGCTGCGGCGGGTATCAGGGGTGGCGGACTCCTCGGCGGAGGTGGTTCCGGCACGGTCGGCCGGTGAGCCGATCGCGATCGTGTCGATGGCGTGCCGCTACCCCGGCGGGGTGGCGTCGCCGGAGGATCTGTGGCGGCTGGTCGCGGACGGCGTGGACGCGATGGGCGCGTTCCCGGCGGACCGTGGCTGGGAGACGGATTCGGCGGAGTACGCGCGGATAGGCGGCTTCCTGTCCGGCATGGCGGACTTCGACGCCGAGTTCTTCGGGATCTCGCCGCGCGAGGCGGTGGCGATGGATCCGCAGCAGCGGCTGCTGCTGGAGGTGTCCTGGGAGGCCCTGGAGCGGGCCGGCCTGGATCCGGCCGCGATGAAGGGCACGGACACCGGGGTCTTCGCCGGATTGGCCATGCAGGACTACAGCTCGCGGCTGCCGGATGGGAGCGCGGGCGGGTTCGGGATGACGGGGAACGCGTCGAGCGTGGCGTCCGGCCGGGTGGCGTACACGTTCGGTCTCGAGGGTCCGGCGGTGACGGTCGACACCGCCTGTTCGTCGTCGCTGGTGGCGATGCACCTGGCCGCTCAGGCGCTACGCAACGGGGAGTGCTCGCTGGCGCTGGCCGGTGGCGTGACCGTACTGGCGACGCAAGGGATTTTCGCCGAGTTCACGCGGCAGGGCGGCATGGCGTCCGACGGCCGGTGCAAGCCGTTCTCGGCCGCAGCCGACGGTACGGGCTGGGGCGAAGGTGTCGGCGTGGTGCTGCTGGAGCGGCTGTCGGAGGCGCAGCGGCTCGGGCATCCGGTGCTGGGGGTGCTGCGCGGCAGTGCGGTGAACCAGGACGGGGCGTCCAACGGACTGTCGGCGCCGAACGGCCCGTCCCAGGAGCGGGTGATCCGGCGGGCGCTGGCCGACGCGCGGCTTTCTCCCTCCGACGTGGACGTGACTGAAGCGCACGGGACCGGGACGGCGCTGGGTGACCCGATCGAGGCCCAGGCGTTGCTGGCGACGTACGGGCAGGACCGGCCGGAGGACCGGCCGCTGTGGCTGGGGTCGGTGAAGTCGAACATCGGCCACACCCAGGCCGCGGCCGGTGTGGCCGGCGTGATCAAGATGGTCGAGGCGATGCGGCACGAGACGCTGCCGCCGACGCTGCACGCCGATGAACCGTCGCCGCATGTGGACTGGACGGCCGGTGAGGTGCGGCTGCTGACCGAGGCGTGTCCTTGGGAGTCGGAGGGACGCCCGCGGCGGGCAGGTGTGTCGTCGTTCGGTATCAGCGGCACCAACGCGCACCTGATCCTGGAGCAGGCCCCGGACCCGGTGCCGGTGCCGCCCTCCGATGCGGGGCCGGTGGTGACTGGCGCTGTGGTGCCGTGGGTGTTGTCGGCCCGGTCGGCCCCCGCGCTGGAGGCGCTGGCTGGGCGGCTGGCCTCGGATGTCCCGGCGGGGACGCCCGTCGCGGATGTGGCGGGGGCGCTGGCGCGGGGCCGCGCGGGGCTGGAGCACCGGGCGGTGGTTCTGGGCGTTGACCGTGCGGAGCTGGACGAGGCTCTGATGCGGGTCGAGCCGGCCGGGCCGGCGGTATCGGGCGCCGATGTGGCTTTCGTGTTCCCGGGGCAGGGGTCGCAGTGGATCGGTATGGGCCGTGAACTGCTGGCCTGTTCGCCGGTGTTCGCCGAGTTCGTGGCCGAGTGCGAGCAGCTGGTGGACTTCCCCCTGCGGGACGCGCTGGTGTCCGGGGCGGGGGCGGACCGGGTGGAGGTGGTCCAGCCCGCTCTGTTCGTGATGATGGTCGGTCTGGCCCGAGCCTGGGAAGCGGCGGGAGTGGTCCCGTCGGCCGTGGTGGGCCACTCGCAGGGCGAGATCGCCGCGGCCTGTTTCGCGGGGGCGTTGTCGTTGGAGGACGCACTGAGCCTGGTGACCGCGCGGGGCCGGGCGTTGGTGGCGTTGGCGGGCACCGGCGGGATGTTGTCGGTTTCGGCCGCTCCCGAGGTGGCCGAGGGCCTGTTGGCCGACGGGTTGGGGATCGCGGCGGTCAACGCGGCCGAGCAGGTGGTGGTTTCCGGGGCGCCGGAAGCGTTGGACGCGTTGGCGGCGCGGTGTGAGGCGGCCGGGATCCGGGCCCGACGTGTGGATGTGGATTACGCGAGCCATCACCCGCTGGTGGAGCGGGTTCGGGAGCAGTTGCTGGCGGTGCGGGTGACACCGCGGCCGGGTCGGGTGCCGTTCTATTCGGCGGTGACCGGCACCGTGGTGGACACCGCGGGCCTGGACGCCGCGTACTGGTGGCGGAATCTGCGGGAGCAGGTGCGGTTCGCGCAGACGGTGGCGTCGATGCCGGTGGCCGGGTTCGTGGAGGTGTCCCCGCATCCGGTGCTGGTGCCCGGGATCGAGGGGCGTTGGGCGGTCGGTTCGCTGCGTCGCGACGACGGCGGTCAGCGGCGTCTGCTGGCCTCGTTGGGTGAGGCGTGGTCACATGGCGCGGCGGTGGACTGGACCCGTCTGATAGCCGGTGGGAAGCCGGTGGTGTTGCCGACGTATCCGTTCCAGCACCGCCGCTATTGGGCGTCCGGTGGCGGGACGGGCCGGGGCGGCGCGGGTCATCCGCTGCTGGACAGCGCGGTGCGGCTGGCCGAGGACGCGGGCTGGGTGCTGTCGGGCCGGGTGTCGGTGGGGACGAGCCCGTGGCTGGCCGATCACGCCGTGTCGGGGACGGTGCTCGTGCCGGGTGCGGCGCTGACGGAGTTGGTGCTGCACGCCGGTGACCGGGCCGGGCTGCCGGCGATCGGGGAGATCACCTTTGAGCAGCCGCTGGTCCTGAACGGCAGCCCGGTTGATCTGCAGGTTTCGGTGGAGGGTGACCAGGCGGCCGTGTTCTCGCGTACCGGGGAGCAGTGGACCCGGCACGCGACCGCGACCCTGGCCGACCCCGCCGGAATGGTCGAAGGCCTCGAAGGGCAGTGGCCCCCGGCCGGTTCGCAGGCCCTTGCCGTCAGCGACGCTTACGACGTCATGGCCGGTCGTGGATATGAGTACGGTCCGACGTTCCGTGGTCTGCGGGCGGCCTGGCGGCTCGGCGAGGAGTTGTACGCCGAGGTGGAGCTTCCCGCCGCCGGGGAAGACCAGGACGGGTTCGGGATCCATCCGGCGCTGCTGGACGCCGCGCTGCACGCCCTCCTTGTCGCCGCGGTCGAGGAAAGCGGCCAGGAAGTCCTGCTGCCGTTCGCGTGGCGGGATGTGCGGCTGCACGCGACCGGGGCATCGGCGCTGCGGGTGCGGCTGAGTCCGGCCGGTCCCGATGCGTTTTCCCTGCTCGCCGCAGACGGTGACGGCAAGCCGGTGGTGTCGGCCGGTGCGATGACGTCCCGCCCCACGGCCACCGGCCGGCTCGCCACTCCCGGCGCGGGCACCGGCCTGCTGGCGCTGGAATGGGCGCCGCTCAGCCTCGGACCGGCGCCGGAGCGGGCCTGGGCCCAGGTCGGCCCCGAGCTCGACCTGCCCGACGCGACGGGCGAGCTGGTATTCGCCATGGCCGAGCCCGCGGACCTGCCAGCGGCGCTGGCCCTCGTGCAGGCGTGGCTTGAGGCCGGTCACCCGGCGGGATCGCGGCTGGTGGTCCGTACCCGTGCGGCGGTCGCGGCGGCTGAGGGCGACACGGTCGCCGGGCTGGAGTCGTCGGGGATCTGGGGGCTGGTCCGCTCGGCGCGGTCCGAGCACCCGGATGTGGGCCTGGTGCTGCTCGACGACGACGGCCGCTCCGAGTCCGACGCGGTCGTCGCCCCGGCACTGGCCACCGGTGAGAAAGAGCTGGCTCTGCGGGCCGGAGCGGTGCTGGTACCCCGGCTGCGCCCCGTGCCCGCCGGTCTGGAACCGCCGTCCGGCCCGGAGGCGTGGCGGCTGGAGTGGGCCGCGGGCGGTGACCTGGACGGGGTACGGGCCGTCCCGGCGCCGGACGCGGAGCGGCCGCTGGGAGCGCATGAGGTCCGGATCGCGGTCCGCGCGGCGGGGGTGAACTTCCGCGACCTGTTGTTGGCGCTGGGCTCGCTGCCGAACGACGCCCGGCCGCCCGGCACCGACGGCGCCGGTGTCGTGATCGAGACCGGCCCGGAGGTGACCAACCTTCCGGTCGGCACCCGGGTGATGGGGATGTTCCAGGCGTTCGGCCCGCTGGCGGTGGTTGACGCTCGGCCGCTGGTGCCGATCCCGGACGGGTGGAGCGACGCCGAGGCGGCGGCGGCGCCGACCGCGTATCTGACCGCTCATCACGCACTGTTCGATCTGGGCCGGGTGCGGCCGGGGGACCGGGTGCTGATCCACGCGGCGTCCGGCGGTGTGGGTATGGCGGCGGTGCACTTGGCGCTGGCGGCTGGGGCGGAGGTGTTCGCGACGGCGAGTCCGGCCAAGCAGGCCGCGGTGGCGGCGCTGGGCGTGACGCGCATCGCCTCATCGCGTACGGCGGACTTCGCCGACGAGTTCGGCCAGGTCGACGTGGTGCTGAACTCGCTGACCGGGGAGCTGCTGGACGCGTCCTTGGGGATGTTGGCTGACGGCGGCCGGTTCGTGGAACTGGGCAAGACCGACATCCGCGACCCGCGGCAGGTCCCGTTCGACTTGGGGGACTTCGCTCCCGAGTGGCTCGCGGAGAAGTGGCAGCAGGTCCTGGAGCGGATCGTGCCGCTGCCGGTCACGGTGTGGCCGGTGGCGCGGGCGGGCGCGGCGCTGCGGTTCATGAGCCAGGCCCGGCATGTGGGCAAGATCGTGCTGCGCCTGTCCGGTGTGGACGACGGTGCGGTGCTGATCACCGGTGGGACGGGGACGCTGGGTGGTCTGGTCGCCCGGCATCTGGTGGAGCGGCATGGGGTACGGGATCTGGTGCTGGCCAGCCGGTCGGGGCCGGACGCCCCCGGTGCCGACGAACTCGCCGCCGAGCTGGAGGCGGCCGGAGCCCGGGTGCGGATCGTGGCGGCCGACCTGTCGCAGCGTGCCGCGGCGGACGCGCTGGTGGCGGACATCCCGGAGCTGGCCGGGGTGGTGCATGCGGCCGGGGTGCTCGAGGACATGTCGGTGACGTCGCTGACCGGCGAGTCGCTGGGCCGGGTGCTGGCGCCCAAGGCGGACGCCGCCTGGCATCTGCACCAGGCGACCGAGCATGTGGACCTGCGGATGTTCGTGCTGTTCTCGTCCCTGGCGGGACTGCTCGGCAACCCGGGGCAGGGCAACTACGCGGCCGCCAACACCTACCTGGACGCCCTCGCCGAGCACAGGAAGGCCCTCGGGCTGCCCGCGGTCTCGATCGCCTGGGGTCTGTGGGAGCCGACAAGTGTCATGACCGCCGGGGTCACGAGCACCGGCCGGGCTCGGCTGGCGCGTGGCGGTGGTGTGGTGCTGGGTACCGAGCAGGCGCTGGGCCTGCTGGACCGTGCGCTGGACACCGGCCGGCCGGTGGTGGCGGCGGGCCTGGACGTGGGCGGGGTCCGCGACGCGATCGCGGCGGGTTCGCAGGTGCCGTCGGTGTTGCTCGGTCTGGGGCGTGCGCCGCGGCGGGCGGCGGTTGCCGGGGCTGGTGGTGGGGTGCTGGCTCGTCGTCTGGCGGCGTTGCCGTTGGCGGAGCATGTGCGGGTGGTGCTGGATGTGGTGCGTGAGCATGCGGCGGTGGTGCTCGGTCATGGTGATGGTGTTCCGGCTGACCGGGCGTTCCGGGATCTGGGTTTTGATTCGCTGACGGCGGTGGAGTTGCGTAACCGGTTGGCGGCGGCGTCCGGGTTGACGTTGCCTGCCACGTTGGTTTTCGACTATCCGACGCCTCGGGTTCTGGCTGAGTATCTGGTGGCGCGGGTGACCGGTGCGGCTCCGGCCGTCGCGGAGGTCGCCCCGGCTGCGGTGGCGGCCGGTGAGCCGGTCGCGATCGTGTCGATGGCGTGCCGTTTTCCGGGTGGGGTGTCTTCGCCGGAGGACTTGTGGCGGCTGGTCGCCGATGGTGTGGACGCGATGGGCGACTTCCCGGCCGACCGCGGCTGGGAGACGGAGCCGACCGGATACGCGCGGGTGGGCGGTTTCCTGTCCGGTGCGGCTGATTTCGACGCGGAGTTCTTCGGGGTGTCGCCGCGTGAGGCGGTGGCGATGGATCCGCAGCAGCGGTTGCTGCTGGAGGTGTCCTGGGAGGCGCTGGAACGGGCGGGCCTGGACCCGACCGGGCTGCGCGGCTCCGACACCGGGGTCTTCGCCGGTCTGTACTACCAGGGCTACGGCTCGCAACTGCCCGATGGCGACGGCAGCGGTTTCCGGCTGACGGGCTACTCGACGAGCGTGGCGTCGGGCCGGGTGTCCTACGCGCTGGGCCTGGAGGGTCCGGCGGTCACGATCGATACGGCGTGTTCGTCGTCGCTGGTGGCGATGCACCTGGCCGCGCAGGCGCTGCGCAACGGCGAATGCTCACTTGCCCTGGCGGGCGGCGCGGCGGTGATGGCCACCCCGGCGGCGTTCGCGGAGTTCGCGGTGCAGGGCGGGCTGGCGGCCGATGGCCGGTGCAAGCCGTTCTCGGACGAGGCGGACGGCACCGGCTGGGGCGAAGGCGTCGGGGTGCTGGTGCTGGAGCGGCTGTCGGAGGCGCGGCGGCTCGGGCATCCGGTGTTGGCGGTGTTGCGGGGCAGTGCGGTGAACCAGGACGGGGCGTCCAACGGCCTGTCGGCCCCCAACGGTCCCTCGCAGCAGAGAGTGATCCGGGCCGCGCTGGCCGGCGCGGGGCTGTCCGCCGCGGAAGTGGACGCGGCGGAAGCGCACGGGACCGGGACCACCCTCGGGGATCCGATCGAGGCGCAGGCGTTGCTGGCGACCTATGGGCAGGAGCGGCCCGAGGACCGGCCGTTGTGGCTGGGGTCGGTGAAGTCCAACATCGGCCACACCCAGGCGGCGGCGGGTGTCGCCGGTGTGATCAAGATGGTCGAGGCGATGCGGCACGGGGTGCTCCCGGTAACGCTGCACGCTGGTCAGCCGTCGCACCATGTGGACTGGACAGCCGGCGACGTACGGCTGCTGACCGAGGCGCGTCCGTGGGAGTCCGACGGGCGTCCGCGACGGGCTGGGGTGTCCGCGTTCGGGCTCAGCGGGACCAACGCGCACGTGATTCTCGAGCAGGCCCCGGATCCGCTCCCGGAGCAAGTCTCAGACGCGGCCCCCGTGGTGACGGGCGGTGTGGTGCCGTGGGTGCTGTCGGCCCGCTCGGGTGCGGGCCTGCGGGCGCTGGCGGCCCGGCTGGCGTCGGACGTCCCGGCCGGAGCTGACATCGCGGATGTGGCGGGTGCGCTGGCGGGTGGCCGGGCCGGGCTGGAGTACCGGGCGGTGGTTCTGGGCGTTGACCGTGCGGAGCTGGACGAGGCTCTGGTGCGGGTCGAGCCGGGCCTGCCCTCAGTGTCGGGCACCGATGTGGCTTTCGTGTTCCCGGGTCAGGGGTCGCAGTGGCTGGGGATGGGCCGCGAGTTGCTGGCGGGCTCGCCGGTGTTCGCCGAGTTCGTGGCCGAGTGCGAGCAGTTGGTGGACTTCCCGCTGCGGGACGCGCTGGTCTCCGGGGTCGGGTTGGAGCGGGTGGACGTGGTCCAGCCCGCGTTGTTCGTGATGATGGTCGGCTTGGCCCGCGTATGGGAGGCGGCGGGGGTCGTCCCCTCGGCCGTGGTGGGCCACTCCCAGGGTGAACTCGCCGCGGCGTGCTTCGCGGGGGCTCTCTCGCTGGAGGACGCCCTTGGCCTCGTCATCGCCCGGGGCCGGGCGCTGGTGGCGTTGGCGGGCACGGGTGGGATGTTGTCGGTTTCGGCGGCTCCCGAGGTGGTCGAGGGCATGCTGCGAGATGGGTTGGGGATCGCGGCGGTGAACGCGCCCGGGCAGGTGGTGGTTTCCGGTGCGCCGGAGCCGCTGGACGCGTTGGCTGCGCGGTGTGAGGCGGCCGGGATCCGCGCCCGTCGCGTCGATGTGGACTATGCGAGTCATAACCCGTTGGTGGACTCGGTGCGGGAGCGGTTGTTGGCGGTGGAGGTGTCGCCGCGTTCGGGTCGGGTGCCGTTCTATTCGGCGGTGACCGGCTCGGTGGTGGATACCGTGGAGTTGGATGCCGGGTATTGGTGGCGGAATCTGCGGGAGCAGGTGAAGTTCGCGCAGACGGTGGCGTCGATGCCGGTGGCCGGGTTCGTGGAGGTGTCCCCGCATCCGGTGCTGGTGCCGGGTATTGAGGGTCGTTGGGCGGTTGGTTCGCTGCGTCGCGACGACGGTGGTCAGCGGCGTCTGCTGATGTCTCTGGCCGAGGCGTGGACCCACGGCGCGGCCGTGGACTGGATGCGCCTCATCACCGGGGGCAAGCCGGTCACCTTGCCGACGTATCCGTTCCAGCACCGCCGCTACTGGGCGTCCGGTGGCGGGACCGGCCGGAGCGGGGTGGGCCATCCGCTGCTGGAGTCCGCGGTGCGGCTGGCCGAGGACGCCGGCTGGGTGTGGTCGGGGCGGCTGTCGGCCGGGACCAGCCCGTGGCTCGGCGATCACGTGGTGGCGGGCACGGTGCTGGCACCCGGCGCGGCGTTGGCCGAGCTGGTGTTGCACGCCGGGGATCGGGCCGGTCTGCCGGCGATCGGGGAGATCACGTTCGAACAGCCGTTGGTGCTGGACGGCGTGGTGGACGTCCAGGTGCGGGTAGACGGGGACCAGGCGAGCGTGTTCTCCCGCACCGGGGAGCAGTGGATCCGGCACGCCACCGCGACCCTGGCCGATCCCGCCGGAATGGTGGAAGGCCTCGACGGGCAGTGGCCTCCGGTCGGCGCGCAGGCTCTTGCCATCGGTGACGCTTACGACGTCATGGCGGATTACGGGTACGAGTACGGCCCGGCGTTCCGCGGTCTGCGAGCGGCCTGGCGGCTCGGCGAGGATCTGTACGCCGAAGTGGAACTGCCCGCCGCCGGCGAAGGCCAGGACGGGTTCGGGATCCACCCGGCGCTGCTGGACGCCGCCCTGCACGTTCTGCTCGCGGCGGCCGGGGACGGTGACGAGATCGGTTTGCCGTTCGCGTGGCGCGATGTGCAGCTGCACGCGACCGGGGCGTCGGCGCTGCGGGTGCGGTTGAGCCCGGCCGGGTCGGGCGCGGTCAGCCTGCTCGCCGCGGACGGCGAAGGCCAGCCGGTGGTATCGGTCGGCGCGATGATCTCCCGGCCGGCCGAGACGGGCCGCCTGGCACCTGCTCTGAGCGCGGGCGCGGGCCTGCTCGCCCTCGAATGGGCGCCGGTCCGCCTGTCGGCCGGAAGCTCGGCGGTGCGGGAGTGGGTACGCGCGGACCCGGACCTACCCGCGGGAACGGACGGGCCGCTGTTCGCCCTGGCGGAGCCCGTCGACGTTCCGGCGGCCCTGGCCTTGGTGCAGGCGTGGCTGGCCGATGAGCGTCCGGCGGGGTCGCGGCTGGCGGTCCGTACGCGTGACGCGGTTGCCGCGGTTGAGGGTGATTCGGTCGCGGGGTTGGCCGTGTCGGGCGTTTGGGGCCTGGTCCGTTCGGCGATGGCCGAGCACCCCGACGCGGGTTTGGTGCTGCTGGACGACGACGGCCGCCCCGAGTCCGAGGCGATGGTTTCCGCCGCCCTGGCCACCGGGGAGAGGGAGCTGGCGCTACGCGACGGGAAGGTGCTGGTGCCCCGGCTGCGCCGGGCGGCCCCCAGCGATGAACCGGCCCCCGTACTCGGCCCGGACGGCACGGTGCTGGTGACCGGCGGGACCGGGACGCTGGGCGGTCTGATCGCCCGGCACCTGGCCGTCCGGCACGAGGTCCGGGACCTGGTGCTCGTCAGCCGGTCGGGGCAGGACGCGCCCGGCGCCGACGAACTGGTCGCCGACCTCGAGACGGCCGGGGCCCGCGTACGGATCGTCGCGGCCGACCTGGCCGACCGCGCCGAGGTTGACGCGCTCGTCGCGGACCTCCCCGACCTGACCGCCGTCGTCCACGCGGCCGGAGTGGTCGAGGACGCCCCGGTGACCTCACTGACCGAGCCGTCGCTGGGCCGGGTACTGGCGTCCAAGGCGGTCTCGGCCCGGCACCTGCACGAGGCGACGGCCGACCGGGAACTGCGGATGTTCGTGCTCTTCTCGTCGCTGTCGGGCCTGCTCGGCGGTGCCGGGCAGGGCAACTACACGGCGGCCAACACCTACCTGGACGCCCTGGCCGCGCACCGGACGGCCGAAGGGCTGCCCACCGTCTCGATCGCCTGGGGCTTCTGGGAGCAGCGCAGCACGATCGGCGCCGGCGTCACCGACGTCGACCTGGCCCGGCTGGCCCGCGTCGGAGGCACGCTGCTGCCGATCGAGCAGGCGCTGAACTTGTTCGACCAGGCGCTGAGGGGCGGCCCGCCCGTGGTCGCCACCGGCTTGGACGTGGCCGCGGTCCGCGGCGCGATCGCCGCCGGACAGACCATGCCGGCGGTGCTCCTGGGCTTCGGCCGCGCGCCGCGGCGGACGGCCGCGGCCGGCACCGGCGGCGGCGAGCTGGCCCGTCGCCTGGCCGGGCTGGGCGAGGGCGAGCGGTCCCGCGTCCTGCTCGACCTGGTGTGCGAGCACGCCGCGGTGGTCCTCGGCCACGGCGACGCGAGCGGCATCGAGGCCGGCCAGGCGTTCCGTAATCTCGGTTTCGACTCGCTGACCGCGGTGGAGCTGCGCAACCGGCTGGCCGCGGCGGCCGGGCTGACGCTGCCGGCCACGCTGGTCTTCGACTACCCGACGCCGCAGGACCTGGCCGACTACCTGCTGCGGCAGGCACTCGGCGTGGAAGAGACCGCCGGGGAAGTGGTGCTGGCCCGCTCGGCCGGTGAGCCGGTCGCGGTGGTGTCGATGGCCTGCCGGTTCCCGGGCGGGGTCGCCTCGCCGGAGGAACTGTGGCAACTCGTCGTCGGCGGCACGGACGCGATGGGCGACTTCCCGGCCGACCGCGGCTGGGAGACGGAGCCCGCCGGGTATTCGCGGGTGGGTGGTTTCCTGTCCGGTGCGGCCGACTTCGACGCGGAGTTCTTCGGGATCTCGCCGCGTGAGGCGGTGGCGATGGACCCGCAGCAGCGGCTGCTGCTCGAAGTGTCCTGGGAAGCCCTGGAACGCGCGGGCCTGGACCCTTCGCGAATGCGCGGCTCCAACACCGGCGTCTTCGCCGGGCTTTCCTTGCAGGACTACGCATGGCGGCTCTCCGAGGCCGACGGGGGCAGTTTCCGGCTCACCGGCAACGCGTCGAGCGTCGTGTCCGGCCGGGTGGCGTTCGCGTTCGGCCTGGAAGGTCCGGCGGTGACGGTGGACACGGCGTGTTCGTCGTCGCTGGTGGCGATGCACCTGGCCGCGCAGGCGCTGCGCAACGGCGAATGTTCGCTGGCGCTGGCCGGCGGGGTCACCGTCATGGCCACCCCGACGACGATCTCGGAGTTCGCGCTCCAGGGTGGTCTGGCGGCCGACGGGCGGGTCAAGGCGTTCTCGGGTACGGCGGACGGCACGGCGTTGTCCGAGGGCGTTGGCGTGGTGGTGCTGGAGCGGTTGTCGGAGGCGCGGCGGCTGGGACACCCGGTGTTGGCGGTGTTGCGGGGCAGTGCGGTGAACCAGGACGGGGCGTCCAACGGTCTGTCGGCGCCGAACGGTCCGTCCCAGGAACGGGTCATCCGCCGGGCGCTGGCCGATGCCCGGCTGACCCCGGGCGATGTGGACGCGGTCGAGGGGCACGGGACCGGGACCACGCTCGGGGATCCGATCGAGGCGCAGGCGCTGCTGGCGACCTACGGTCAGGACCGGCCGGAGGAGCGGCCGTTGTGGCTCGGGTCAGTGAAGTCGAACATCGGCCACGCTCAGGCCGCGGCCGGGGTGGCCGGTGTGATCAAGATGGTCGAGGCGCTCCGGCACGGAACGCTGCCACCGACGCTGTACGCCGACGAGCCGTCGCCGCACGTGGACTGGACGGCCGGGGATGTGCGCCTGCTGACCGAACCACGAGCCTGGGAGTCGGAGTCCGACGGGCGTCCGAGGCGAGCCGGCGTCTCGTCGTTCGGCATCAGTGGCACCAACGCTCATGTGATTCTCGAAGCGGCCCCGGAACCGGTTCCCGCGCGACCCACGTCCGGCCGGCCGGTGGTGACCGGCGGAGTGGTGCCGTGGGCCTTGTCGGCCCGCTCGGGTGCGGGGCTGGTGGCGTTGGCCGGGCGGCTGTCCTCGGATGTCCCGGCCGGGGCCGGCATCGCGGATGTGGCGGGTGCGCTGGCGGGTGGCCGGGCCGGGCTGGAGTACCGGGCGGTGGTTCTGGGCGTTGACCGTGCGGAGTTGGACGAGGCTCTGGTGCGGGTCGAGCCGGGTGGACCGTCGGTGGCTGGTGGCGGTGTGGCTTTCGTGTTCCCGGGGCAGGGGTCGCAGTGGCTGGGGATGGGCCGCGAGTTGCTGGCGGGCTCGCCGGTGTTCGCCGAGTTCGTGGCCGAGTGCGAGCAACTGGTGGACTTCCCGCTGCGGGACGCGCTGGTCTCGGGAACGGGGCTGGATCGAGTGGAAGTGGTCCAGCCGACGCTGTTCGTGATGATGGTCGGCTTGGCCCGCGTATGGGAGGCGGCGGGGGTCGTCCCCTCGGCCGTGGTGGGCCATTCGCAGGGCGAGGTGGCCGCGGCGTGCTTCGCGGGGGCTCTCTCGCTGGAGGACGCCCTTGGCCTCGTCATCGCCCGGGGCCGGGCGCTGGTGGCGCTGGCGGGCACGGGCGGGATGCTGTCGGTCGCGGCGGCCCCGGAGGTCGTCGAGGGCATGCTGGCCGACGGGCTGGGGATCGCGGCGGTCAACGCGCCTGGGCAGGTCGTGGTCTCGGGTGCGCCGGAGCCGTTGGACGCGTTGGCGGCGCGGTGTGAGGCGGCCGGAATCCGGGCCCGTCGGGTCGATGTGGATTACGCGAGTCATAACCCGTTGGTCGAGTCGATCCGGGAGCGGTTGTTGGCGGTGGAGGTGTCGCCGCGTCCCGGTCGGGTGCCGTTCTATTCGGCGGTGACCGGCTCGGTGGTGGATACCGCCGGCTTGGATGCCGGGTATTGGTGGCGGAATCTGCGGGAGCAGGTGCGGTTCGCGCAGACGGTGGCGTCGATGCCGGTGGCCGGGTTCGTGGAGGTGTCCCCGCATCCGGTGCTGGTGCCGGGGATTGAGGGGCGTTGGGCGGTCGGTTCGCTGCGTCGCGACGACGGCGGTCAGCGGCGTCTGCTGATGTCTCTGGCCGAGGCGTGGACCCACGGCGCGGCCGTGGACTGGACCCGCCTGGTTCCCCAGGGCAGTCCGATCACTTTGCCGACGTATCCCTTCCAGCACCGCCGTTATTGGGCGTCGGGTGTTGGGGCGGGTCGGGGTGGTGCGGGGCATCCGTTGTTGGACAGTGCGGTGCGGCTGGCTGAGGACGCGGGCTGGGTGTTGTCGGGGCGGGTGTCGGCTGGGACGAGTCCGTGGCTGGCCGATCACGCGGTGTCGGGGACGGTGCTGGTGCCGGGTGCGGCGTTGGCGGAGTTGGTGTTGCACGCCGGTGACCGGGCCGGATTGCCGGCGATCGGGGAGATCACCTTCGAGCAGCCGCTGGTGCTGGACGGTGCGGCCGATGTCCAGGTGCGGGTCGACGGGGACCAGGCGAGCGTGTTCTCCCGTACCGGGGAGCAGTGGATCCGGCACGCCACCGCGACCCTGGCCGATCCGGCCGGGACGGTGGAAGGCCTCGACGGGCAGTGGCCCCCGGTCGGCGCGCAGCCGCTGCCCGTCGGCGACGCTTACGAGGTCATGGCGGCGCGCGGCTACGAGTACGGCCCGACGTTCCAAGGCCTTCAGGCGGCCTGGCGGCTCGGCGAGGACCTGTACGCCGAAGTGGAACTGCCCGCAGGCGACACTCAGGACGGGTTCGCGATCCATCCGGCCCTGCTGGACGCCGCGCTGCACGTCCTGATCGCCGCCGCCGAGGACGGTGACGAAATCGGGTTGCCGTTCGCGTGGCGGGATGTGCGGTTGCATGCGACCGGGGCGTCGGCGTTGCGGGTGCGGTTGAGCCCGGCCGGTCCGGATGCCGTCTCCCTGCTCGCCGCCGACGGCGAGGGCCAACCGGTTGTGTCGGCGGCGTCGATGATGGCCCGCCCGACTGACACCGCCCGGCTCACGACCGGCACGGGTCCGGGCCTGCTGACGTTGGAATGGGCCCCGTTCAGCCTCGGCTCGGCGCCGGAACAGGCCTGGGTCCCCGTCGGCCCGGACCTGGACCTGCCCACGGGAACGGACGGGCCACTCTTCGCCTTGGCTGAACTCGCCGAGGCGTCCACCGCGTTGGACTTGGTGCGGGCTTGGCTGGCCGATGAGCGTCCGGCGGGGTCGCGGCTGGTGGTCCGTACGCGTGATGCGGTTGCGGCGGCTGATGGTGACACGGTCGCGGGGCTGGCGAGTGCGGGGGTTTGGGGCTTGGTCCGTTCGGCGATGGCCGAGCACCCTGATGCGGGTTTGGTGTTGCTGGACGATGATGGCCGTCCTGAGTCCGAGGTGATGGTTTCCGCTGCTTTGGCGAGCGGGGAGAGGGAGTTGGCGCTGCGGGGTGGGGCGGTGTTGGTGCCCCGGTTGCGCCGTGCGGTTTCCGGTGATGATGCGGTCCGGGTGTTCGGCCCCGAGGGCGCGGTGCTGATCACTGGTGGGACCGGGACGTTGGGTGGTCTGGTTGCCCGGCATCTGGTGGACGTGTACGGGGTCCGGAGTGTGGTGTTGGCGAGCCGGTCCGGTCCGGATGCGCCCGGCGCCGGTGAACTCGCCGCCGAGCTGGAAGGGGCCGGGGCCCGGGTGCGGGTCGTCGCCGCGGACCTGTCCGACCGTGCCGCGGTGGACGCGCTGGTGGCGGACATCCCCGAGCTCGCCGGAGTGGTGCACGCCGCCGGCATTACCGAGGACATGTCCGTGACCTCACTGACCGGGCCGCCGTTGGAACGGGTGCTGGCGGCCAAGGCGGACGCGGCCCGGCACCTGCACGAGGCCACCGCCGGCCGGGACCTGGGCCTGTTCGTGCTCTTCTCGTCGCTCGCCGGGCTGCTCGGCGGTCCGGGACAGGCCAACTACGCGGCGGCCAACACCTACCTGGACGCCCTGGCCGCCCTTCGGCAGTCCCAGGGCCTCCCCGGCGTCTCCATCGCCTGGGGCCTGTGGGAACAGCGCAGCGCGCTGACCGGAACGCTGACTCAGGCCGATCAGGCGCGGCTGGCGCGCGGCGGCGGTGTCGCGCTGAGTACCGAGCAGGCGCTACGGCTGTTCGACGCAGCGCTGGCCGGCGCCTCGCCGGTGGTGGCGGCCGGTCTGGACATGGATACGGCCCGGGCTACCGCCACCGCGGGGTTCGCGCTGCCCTCGGTGCTCGGTGACCTCGTCCGGGCGCCCCGGCGGGCCGCCGCGGGGACGCGGGGAGCCGACACCTTCGCCCGTCGCCTGGCCGGCCTGGGCGAGACCGAGCGGTCGCGCTTCCTGCTCAATCTGGTGCGCGAACACGCCGCGGTGGTTCTCGGCTACGACCAGGCCGCGAGTGTTCGCGCCGATCAGGCGTTCCGGGACTTCGGCTTCGACTCGGTCACCGCGGTCGAGTTGCGCAACCGGCTGGCCGGCGTGACCGGGCTGACGCTCCCGGCCACGCTGGTCTTCGACTACCCGACGTCCCGGGTGCTCGCCGAGCACCTGCTGCGTGTGGCGATCGGCGCACCGAAGGACCCCGAAGAAGCGCGCATCGAAGAAGTCATCCGTGCGATCCCCGTGTCGCGTCTACGCGACGTCGGGCTGCTGGACGTCCTCCTCGAACTGGCCGACACGCCGACCAACGGCAACGGCGACGGCAACGACAACGGCAATACCAATGGCAATGGCAGCGGAAACGGCCACGGTGGTGCGCCATCGGCGTCCCAGATCGACGAGCTGAGCTCCGACGACCTGATTCGCATGGCACTGGAGGAGAACGAATGACTGACAGCGCCGGCAATGAGAAGCTCCTCGAAGCACTGCGAGCTGCGCTCAAGCAGAACCAGCGCCTCAAGTGGGAGAACGAGCAGCTGAGCAGCGCGGCCGGGGAGCCGCTCGCGATCGTGTCGATGGCGTGCCGCTATCCCGGCGGAGTCGCCTCGCCGGAAGACCTGTGGCGGGTGGCCGCGGACGGCGTGGACGCGATGACCGGCTTCCCGACGGACCGCGGCTGGGAGACCGAGCCCGCCGGGTATGCGCGGGTGGGTGGCTTCCTGTCCGGTGCGGCGGACTTCGACGCGGAGTTCTTCGGGATCTCGCCGCGTGAGGCGGTGGCGATGGATCCGCAGCAGCGGCTGCTGCTGGAGGTGTCCTGGGAAGCGCTGGAACGCGCGGGCCTGGACCCCTCGGAGTTGCGCGGCTCCGACACCGGGATGTTCGCCGGTCTGTCCTTCCAGGACTACGCCTCCCGGCTGCCCGACGAAGGCGCCGGCGGATTCGGACTGACGGGCAACGCACCGAGTGTGGCGTCGGGCCGGGTGTCGTACGTGCTGGGCCTGGAGGGGCCGGCGGTTTCGGTCGATACGGCGTGTTCGTCGTCGTTGGTGGCGATGCACCTGGCCGCGCAGGCACTGCGTAACGGCGAATGCTCCCTCGCGCTGGTCGGCGGGGTGACGGTACTGGCGACGCCGGGAGTGTTCGGGGAATTCGCGGCGCAGGGCGGGCTGGCCTTCGACGGCCGGTGCAAGCCGTTCTCGGCCGCAGCCGACGGTACGGGCTGGGGCGAGGGCATCGGGGTGGTGCTGCTGGAGCGGCTGTCGGAGGCGCGGCGGCTCGGGCACCCGGTGCTGGCGGTGCTGCGCGGCAGCGCGGTGAACCAGGACGGGGCGTCCAACGGCCTGTCGGCGCCGAACGGCCCGTCCCAGGAGCGGGTGATCCGGGCGGCGCTGGCCGGCGCGGGGTTGTCGACGGCGGACGTGGACGCGGTCGAGGGACACGGGACCGGGACCGCGCTCGGCGACCCGATCGAGGCCCAGGCGCTGCTGGCCACCTACGGGCAGGACCGGCCGGCAGACCGGCCCCTGTGGCTGGGAGCGGTGAAGGCCAACATCGGGCACACCGCGGCGGCTTCGGGCATGGCCGGTGTGATCAAGATGATCGAGGCGATGCGGCACGGGACGCTCCCGGCGACGCTGCACGCCGATGAGCCGTCGCCGCATGTGGACTGGTCGGCGGGCCTGGTGCGGCTGCTTACCGAAACACGTCCGTGGGAATCCGACGGGCGCCCGCGGCGGGCAGGTGTGTCGTCGTTCGGCATCAGTGGCACCAACGCTCACGTGATCCTGGAAGAGGCCCCTGCCGAGCCGGCCCAGGAACCGGTCCCCGGTCCGGCCCGGCCGGTGGTGGCGGGCGAGGCGGTGCCGTGGGTGTTGTCGGCCAAGTCGGCCCCGGCGCTCCAGGCGCTGGCGGGCCGGCTGGCGTCGGACGTCCCGGCCGGGGCCGGCATCGCGGATGTGGCGGGTGCGTTGGCCCGGTCGCGAGCGGGCCTGGAGTACCGGACGGTGGTCCTGGGTGCTGACCGCGCGGAGCTGGACGAGGCGCTGACCCGGGTCGAACCGGGCAAGGATCTGGCTGGAGTCGAGCCCGACAGCGGTGACGTGGCTTTCGTGTTCCCGGGCCAGGGGTCGCAGTGGCTGGGGATGGGCCGTGAGCTGCTGGCCTGTTCGTCGGTGTTCGCCGAGTTCGTGACCGAGTGCGAGCAGTTGGTGGACTTCCCGCTGCGCGACGCGCTGGTCTCGGGAACGGGGCTGGAGCGGGTTGAGGTGGTCCAGCCCGCGTTGTTCGTGATGATGGTCGGCCTCGCCCGCGTATGGGAAGCGGCGGGGGTCGTCCCGTCGGCGGTGGTGGGCCATTCGCAGGGTGAGCTCGCCGCGGCGTGCTTCGCGGGGGCTCTCTCGCTGGAGGACGCCCTCGGCCTGGTGACCGCCCGCGGGCGGGCGCTGGTGGCGTTGGCGGGCACGGGCGGCATGCTGTCCGTCGCGGCGGCCCCGGAGGTCGTCGAGGGCCTGTTGGCCGACGGGTTGGGGATCGCGGCGGTCAACGCGGCCGAGCAGGTGGTGGTTTCCGGGGCGCCGGAAGCGTTGGACGCGTTGGCGGCGCGGTGTGAGGCGGCCGGGATCCGCGCTCGTCGCGTCGATGTGGATTACGCGAGCCATCACCCGCTGGTGGAGCGGGTGCGGGAGCAGTTGCTCGCGGTGCGGGTGTCGCCGCGTTCGGGTCGGGTGCCGTTCTATTCGGCGGTGACCGGCTCGGTGGTGGATACCGCCGGCTTGGATGCCGGGTATTGGTGGCGGAATCTGCGGGAGCAGGTGCGGTTCGCGCAGACGGTGGCGTCGATGCCGGTGGCCGGGTTCGTTGAGGTGTCCCCGCATCCGGTACTGGTGCCGGGGATTGAGGACGGCTGGGCGGTCGGTTCGCTGCGTCGCGACGACGGCGGTCAGCGGCGTCTGCTGATGTCTCTGGCCGAGGCGTGGACCCACGGCGCGGCCGTGGACTGGACCCGTCTGATCCCGGTCGGCCGTCCGGTGACGCTGCCGACGTATCCGTTCCAGCACCGCCGTTATTGGGCGTCCGGTGGCGGGACGGGCCGGGGCGGCGCGGGTCACCCGCTGTTGCAGTTGGCGGTTGAGCTGGCCGAGGACGCCGGCTGGGTGATGGCGGGACGGGTATCGGCCGGTACCAGTCCGTGGCTGGCCGACCACGCGGTCTCGGGCACGGTGCTGGTACCCGGGGCGGCGCTGGCGGAGTTGGCGCTGCACGCCGGGGATCGGGTCGGTCTGCCGGCGGTGGGGGAGATCACCTTCGAGCAGCCGTTGGTGCTCGAAGGCAACGGCCCGGTCGATGTGCAGGTGTCGGTCGAGGGCGGTCAGGTTGCCGTGTTCTCGCGTACCGGGGAGCAGTGGACCCGGCACGCGACCGCGACCCTGGCCGATCCCGCCGGGACGGTGGAAGGTCTGGACGGCCAGTGGCCCCCGGCCGGGGCACAGGCCCTCCCGGTCGGCGATGTCTACGAGGTCATGGCGGGTCGCGGGTATGAGTACGGGCCGGCGTTCCGGGGCCTTCAGGCGGCCTGGCGGCTCGGCGAGAACCTGTACGCCGAAGTAGAACTGCCCGCCGCCGCGGGCGATGTTCAGGATGGCTTCGGGATCCATCCCGCTCTGCTGGACTCCGCCCTGCACGCGATGATCGTGGCCGCGGAGGACAGCCACGAGGTGCGGTTGCCGTTCGCGTGGCGCGATGTGCGGTTGCACGCGACTGGTGCGTCGGCGTTGCGGGTGAGGCTGAGCCCGGCCGGGCCGGACGCGTTTTCTCTGCTGGCCGTTGATGGTGAGGGTCAGCCGGTGGTGTCGGCGGCGGCGATGATTTCCCGCCCGGCCGACACCGGCCAGCTCACCCGCTCCGCCACGGGCCCGGGGCTGCTGTCGCTCGAATGGGCGCCGTTGAGCCTGGAATCGGCTTCGGAGCAGGTCTGGGTGCGGGTGGGCCCGGAGCTGGATCTGCCTGAGGCCATGGACGAGCCGTTGTTTGCATCCGCTGAGCCGGTGGATCTGCCCGGGGCGCTGGCCTTGGTGCAGGCGTGGTTGGGGGCCGGGTACCCGGCGGGGTCGCGGCTGGCGGTCCGTACCCGTGACGCGGTCGCGGCTGCGGCGGGTGACACCGTGGCCGGTTTGACGGGGTCCGGTGTCTGGGGTCTGGTGCGGTCGGCGATGGCCGAGCACCCCGACGCGGGCCTGGCGTTGCTCGACGACGACGGCCGTCCCGAATCCGCCGAGACCGTCGGCGCCGCCCTGGCCACGGGCGAAAAGGAACTGGCCCTGCGGACCGGCGCCGCGCTGGTACCCCGGCTGCGCCCTGTGCCCGCCGTCCTGGAACTGCCGACCGGTCCGGAGGCGTGGCGGCTGGAGTGGGCTGACGGCGGTGACCTGGACACGGTGCGGGCCGTCCCCGCGCCGGACGCGGAGCGGCCGCTGGAACCCGGTGAGGTCCGCATCGCGGTCCACGCGGCCGGAGTGAACTTCCACGACGTCCTGTCGGCGCTGGGTATGCTGCCCGGCGACCACCGACCGCCGGGCGGCGAGGGCGCCGGAGTGGTGATCGAGTCCGGCCCGGAGGTGACCGGCCTTCCGGTCGGCACGCGGGTGATGGGGCTGATGACCGGGTTCGGCCCGCTGGCCGTGACCGACGCCCGGCTGGTGACGCCGGTCCCGGACGGGTGGAGCGACGCCGAGGCGGCCGGGACGACGATCGCGTATCTGACCGCTTACCACGCCCTGTTCGAACGGGCCCAGCTGCGCTCGGGCGAGCGCGTGCTGATCCACGCGGCGTCCGGCGGTGTGGGCATGGCGGCGGTGTACTTGGCGCTGGCGGCTGGGGCGGAGGTGTTCGCGACGGCGAGTGAGGCCAAGCAGGCCGCGGTGGCGGCGCTGGGCGTGACGCGCATCGCCTCATCGCGTACGGCGGACTTCGCCGACGAGTTCGGCCAGGTCGACGTGGTGCTGAACTCGCTGACCGGCGAACTGCTGGACGCCTCGCTGGGGATGCTGGCCGAGGGCGGCCGGTTCGTGGAAATGGGCAAGACCGACATCCGCGATTCCCGCCAGGACGCCTTCGACCTGGCGGAAGTCGCGTACGCGGATCCCGACCGGGTCGCCGCGATGTGGCCGCGGGTCCTGGAGACGGCCGTACCGCTGCCGACGATGGCGTGGCCGGCGGCGCAGGCGGGTGCGGCGCACCGGTTCATGAGCCAGGCCCGGCACGTGGGCAAGATCGTGCTGCGTCTCCCGGCCGCGTCGCAGCCGGACGGTGCGGTGCTGATCACCGGCGGGACGGGGACGCTGGGTGGTCTGGTCGCCCGGCATCTGGTGGACCGGCATGGGGTACGGGAGCTGGTGCTGGCCAGCCGGTCGGGTCCGGAGGCGCCGGGCGCGGCCGAACTGGCCGCCGAGCTGGAGGCGGCCGGAGCCCGGGTGCGGATCGTCGCGGCCGACCTGTCCGGCCGTGCCGCGGTGGACGCGCTGGTGGCGGACATCCCGGAGCTGGTCGGGGTGGTGCACACCGCTGCCGCGCTTGAGGACACTCCGGTGACCTCGCTGACCGGCGAGTCGCTGGGCCGGGTACTGGCCGCCAAGGCGGACACGGCCTGGCACCTGCATGAAGCGACCGCCGGCCGGGATCTGCGGATGTTCGTGCTGTTCTCGTCGCTGTCCGGGCTGCTCGGCAACCCGGGCCAGGGCAACTACGCGGCGGCCAACACCTACCTGGACGCTCTTGCCGCCCACCGGACGGCCCTTGGGCTGCCCGCGGTGTCGATCGCCTGGGGGCTGTGGGAGCAGACCAGCGCCTTGACCGGCGCGCTGACCGAGACCGACCGGGCCCGGCTGGCCCGAGGTGGTGGTGTGGCGCTGCCCACCGAGCAGGCGCTGCGGCTGCTGGACGCGGCGGTGGCCGGCCGTGAGCCCGTAGTGGCGGCGGGCCTGGACGTGAGTGCGGTCCGGAGCGCGATCGCGGCGGGTTCGCAGGTGCCGTCGGTGTTGCTCGGTCTGGGGCGTGCGCCGCGGCGGGCGGCGGTTGCCGGGGCTGGTGGTGGGGTGCTGGCTCGTCGTCTGGCGGCGTTGCCGTTGGCGGAGCATGTGCGGGTGGTGCTGGATGTGGTGCGTGAGCATGCGGCGGTGGTGCTCGGCCACGGTGACGGTGTTCCGGCTGACCGGGCGTTCCGGGATCTGGGCTTTGATTCGCTGACGGCGGTGGAGTTGCGTAACCGGTTGACGGCGGCGTCCGGGTTGACGTTGCCTGCCACGTTGGTTTTCGACTATCCGACGCCTCGGGTTCTGGCTGAGTATCTGGTGGCGCGGGTGACCGGAGCGGCCCCGGCCGCCGCGGAGATCGCCCCGGCTGCGGTGGCGACCGGTGAGCCGGTCGCGATCGTGTCGATGGCGTGCCGTTTTCCGGGTGAGGTGGCCTCTCCGGAGGACTTGTGGCGGCTGGTCGCCGATGGTGTGGACGCGATGGGCGACTTCCCGGCCGACCGCGGCTGGGAGACGGAGCCGACCGGATACGCGCGGGTGGGCGGTTTCCTGTCCGGTGCGGCGGACTTCGACGCGGAGTTCTTCGGGATCTCGCCGCGTGAGGCGGTGGCGATGGATCCGCAGCAGCGGCTGCTGCTGGAGGTGTCCTGGGAGGCGCTGGAACGCGCGGGCCTGGACCCCTCGGGCCTGCGCGGCTCCGACACCGGGGTCTTCGCCGGTCTGGTCGGCCAGGACTACAGCTCGCGCCTGTCCGTGGGTGACGGGAACGGCTTCGAGCTGACCGGGAACGCGCTGAGCGTGGCGTCGGGCCGGGTGTCGTATGCGCTGGGCCTGGAGGGTCCGGCGGTGACGGTGGATACGGCGTGTTCGTCGTCGCTGGTGGCGATGCACCTGGCGGCGCAGGCGCTGCGCAACGGCGAGTGCTCGCTGGCGCTGGCCGGTGGCGTGACCGTACTGGCGACGCAAGGAGTGTTCGCCGAGTTCACGCGGCAGGGCGGCATGGCGTCCGATGGCCGGTGCAAGGCGTTCTCGGCCGAGGCGGACGGCACCGGCTGGGGCGAAGGCGTCGGGGTGCTGGTGCTGGAGCGGCTGTCGGAGGCGCGGCGGCTCGGGCATCCGGTGCTGGCGGTGTTGCGGGGCAGTGCGGTGAACCAGGACGGCGCGTCCAACGGTCTGTCGGCGCCGAACGGTCCGTCGCAGGAACGGGTGATTCGCCGGGCGCTGGCCGATGCGCGGTTGGCCCCGGCCGATGTGGACGCGGTCGAGGGGCACGGGACGGGGACCACGCTCGGGGACCCGATCGAGGCGCAGGCGCTGCTGGCCGCCTACGGGCAGGAGCGGCCCGAGGACCATCCGTTGTGGCTCGGGTCGGTGAAGTCCAACATCGGCCACACCCAGGCGGCGGCCGGTGTCGCCGGTGTGATCAAGATGGTCGAGGCGCTGCGGCACGGAATGCTGCCGCCGACATTGCACGCGGGTGAGGCGTCCCCGCATGTGGACTGGTCGGCGGGGGATGTACGGCTGCTGACCGAAGCACGGCCGTGGGAGGTCACGGACCGTCCCCGGCGGGCAGGTGTGTCGTCGTTCGGTATCAGCGGCACCAACGCCCACGTGATCCTGGAACAGGCGCCGGACACGGTTCCCGCGCTACCCGCGCTGCCCGCGCCCGCCCAGCCGGCGGTCACGGGTGCGGTGGTGCCGTGGGTGTTCTCGGCCCGGTCGGAGGCTGGGCTGGCGGCGCTGGCGTCGGACGTGTCCGAGTGGGCCGAACGGTCGGACGTGGCGCCTGCGGACGTGGCCGTCTCCCTGGTACGGGGCCGGGCGGGCCTGAACTACCGCGGCGTACTGCTGGAGCCGAGCGGGCCGCTGCTGTCCGGCCGGGCGGCGGACGGCGACGGTGTGGCTTTCGTCTTCCCGGGCCAGGGATCGCAGTGGCTGGGAATGGGCCGCGAACTGCTCGCCTGTTCACCGGTGTTCGCCGAGTTCGTGGCCGAGTGCGAGCGATTGGTGGACTTCCCCCTCCGGGACGTGCTGGTGTCCGGGGTCGGGTTGGAGCGGGTGGAGGTTGTTCAGCCCGCGCTGTTCGTGATGATGGTCGGCCTGGCCCGGGTGTGGGAGGCCGCGGGAGTCACCCCCTCGGCCGTGGTGGGCCATTCGCAGGGTGAGCTCGCCGCAGCCTGCTTCGCGGGGGCCTTGTCGTTGCGGGACGCTCTCGGTCTGGTTGTCGAGCGGGGTCGGGCGCTGGTGGCGCTGGCGGGTACGGGCGGGATGCTGTCGGTCGCGGCGGCTCCCGAGGCGGTCGAGGGCATGCTGACCGACGGCCTGGGGATCGCGGCGGTCAACGCGGCCGAGCAGGTGGTGGTTTCCGGGGCGCCGGAAGCGTTGGACGCGTTGGCGGCGCGGTGTGAGGCGGCCGGGATCCGCGCCCGTCGCGTCGATGTGGATTACGCGAGCCACCACCCGCTGGTGGAGCGGGTGCGGGAGCAGTTGTTGGCGGTGCGGGTGTCGCCGCGTTCGGGCCGGGTGCCGTTCTACTCAGCGGTGACCGGCACGGCGGTGGATACCACGGAGTTGGACGCCGGCTACTGGTGGCGGAACCTGCGGGAGCAGGTGAAGTTCGCGCAGACCGTGGCGGCGATGCCCGTGGCCGGGTTCGTTGAAGTGTCCCCGCACCCGGTGCTGCTGCTGGGTATTGAGGACCGTTGGGCGGTCGGATCGCTACGCCGCGACGATGGCGGACCGCGGCGCCTGCTGACTTCTGTGGCTGAGGCGTGGACCCACGGCGCGGCCGTGGACTGGACCCGCCTGATCACCGGCGGGACGCCGGTGACGCTGCCGACGTATCCGTTCCAGCACCGCCGGTACTGGGCGTCGGGCGGCGCGACCGGACGGGGCAACGCCGGGCATCCGATGCTGGACAGCGCGGTGCGGCTGGCCGAGGACGCGGGCTGGGTGCTGTCGGGCCGGGTGTCGTCCGCGACGAGTCCGTGGCTGGCCGATCACGCCGTGTCGGGGACGGTGCTGGTGCCGGGCGCGGCGTTGGCGGAGTTGGTGTTGCACGCCGGTGACCGGGCCGGGCTGCCGGCGATCGGGGAGATCACCTTCGAGCAGCCGCTGGTGCTCAACGGCGGCCCGGTTGATGTTCAGGTGTCGGTCGAGGGTGGCCAGGCGGCCGTGTTCTCCCGTTCCGGGGAGCAGTGGACCCGGCACGCCACCGCGACCCTGGCCGACCCGAGCGGGACGGTGGAAGGTCTGGACGGCCAGTGGCCCCCGGCCGGTGCGCAGGCTCTTCCCGTCGGCGATGTCTACGATGTCATAGCGGCACGGGGATACGAGTACGGGCCGATGTTCCGGGGGCTTCAGGCGGCCTGGCGGCTCGGCGAGGATCTGTACGCCGAAGTGGAACTGCCCGCCGGGGATGCCCAGGACGGGTTCGGGATCCATCCGGCGCTGCTGGACGCCGCGCTGCACACACTTCTCGCCGCCGCGACCGACGACACCGGGCAGCGGGTCCTGCTGCCGTTCGCGTGGCGGGACGTGCGGTTGCACGCGACCGGTGCGTCGGCACTTCGGGTGCGGCTGAGCCCGGCCGGGTCGGACGCGTTCTCCCTGCTGGCCGCCGATGGCGAGGGCCAACCGGTTGTGTCGGCGGCGGCAATCGTCTCCCGCCCCGCGGACACCAGCCGCCTCACCCCCGCCCCCGGTGCCGGCGTCGGCCTGCTCGCCCTGGAATGGGCACAGCTCAGCCCCAGCCCGGAGCCAGGCCCCGACCAGGCCTGGGTGCCGGTCGGCCCGGAGCTGGAATTGCCCGAGGCTGCGGACGGGCCGGTGTACGTCTCGGCCGAGCCGGCCGACCCGACTGTTGCGCTGGCTCTGGTGCAGAGGTGGCTGGAGACCGGATACCCGGCGGGGTCGCGGCTGGTGGTCCGTACGCGTGATGCGGTTGCGGCGGCTGATGGTGACACGGTCGCGGGGCTGGCGAGTGCGGGGGTTTGGGGCTTGGTCCGTTCGGCGATGGCCGAGCACCCTGACGCGGGTTTGGTGTTGCTGGACGGCGATGGCCGTCCTGAGTCCGAGGTGATGGTTTCCGCTGCTTTGGCGAGCGGGGAGAGGGAGTTGGCGCTGCGGGGTGGGGCGGTGTTGGTGCCCCGGTTGCGCCGTGCGGTTTCCGGTGATGGCGCGGTCCCGGTGTTCGGCCCCGAGGGCGCGGTGCTGATCACTGGTGGGACCGGGACGCTGGGTGGTCTGGTCGCCCGGCATCTGGTGGACGTGTACGGGGTCCGGAGCGTGGTGTTGGCGAGCCGGTCCGGTCCGGATGCGCCCGGCGCCGGTGAACTCGCCGCCGAGCTGGAAGGGGCCGGGGCCCGGGTGCGGATCGTCGCCGCGGACCTGTCCGACCGTGCCGCGGTGGACGCGCTGGTGGCGGACATCCCCGAGCTCGCCGGAGTGGTGCACGCCGCTGGAGTGCTCGAGGACACCCCGATCACCTCGTTGACCAGTGAGTCGCTGGAACGGGTGCTGGCCGCCAAGGCGGACGCGGCCCGGCACCTGCACGAGGCCACTGTCCACCTTGACCTGCTGATGTTCGTGCTGTTCTCGTCGCTGTCGGGGCTGCTCGGCAACGCCGGGCAGGGCAACTACGCGGCGGCCAACACGTACCTGGACGCCCTCGCCGCCCGGCGGCGGGCCCTCGGCCTGGCGGCCGTGTCCATCGCCTGGGGCCTCTGGGAGCAGCGCAGCGCCCTGACCGGTGCGCTGACCGCGGCCGACCAGGCGCGGCTGGCCCGCGTCGGCGGCGTCGCTCTGCCGACCCAGCAGGCGCTGAGCCTGCTGGACCGGGCGCTGACCGTCAGTCGGCCGGTGGTCGCGGCCGGCCTGGACACGAGCGCGGTCCGCGGCGTCATCGCGGCCGGGACGTCGATTCCGGCAGCGCTGAGCGATCTCGTCCGCACGCCGCGGCGGGTAGCCGCGTCGGGGGCCGTAGGCGGGGCGATGGCCCGTCGCCTGGCCGCCCTGAGCGAGACCGAGCGCGAGCTTGTCCTGCTGGACCTCGTGCGCGAGCAAGCCGCCGCGGTACTCGGCTACGACCAGGCCGCGAACATGCCGGCCGACCGCGCCTTCCGCGACCTCGGCTTCGACTCGGTCACCGCGGTGGAACTGCGCAACCGGCTGGCCGCGGCGGCCGGGTTGACGCTGCCCGCCACGCTGGTCTTCGACCACCCCACACCGCAGGCCCTCGCGGACTACCTGGTGGCCCAGGTGACCGGCGCGTCCCCGGCGGCCGTCGAGATCATCCCGGCGGCCCCGCGGCTGGTCGGCGAGCCGATCGCGATCGTGTCGATGGCCTGCCGCTTCCCCGGTGGGGTCGCCTCGCCCGAAGACCTCTGGCAACTCATCGAGGACCGGGCCGACGCGATGACCGACTTCCCGGCCGACCGCGGCTGGGAGACCGAGCCTGCCGGGTATTCGCGCGTGGGTGGTTTCCTGTCCGGTGCGGCCGACTTCGACGCCGAGTTCTTCGGGATCTCGCCGCGCGAGGCGGTGGCGATGGACCCGCAGCAACGACTCCTGCTCGAAGTGTCCTGGGAAGCCCTGGAACGCGCGGGCCTGGACCCCTCCGGGCTGCGCGGCTCCGACACCGGTGTGTTCGCCGGTCTGGCCATGCAGGACTACTCCTGGCGTCTGCCCGCGGGTGATGCGGGCGGATTCCGGATGACCGGCAACGCGTCGAGCGTCGTCTCCGGCCGGGTGGCCTACACGTTCGGCCTGGAGGGCCCGGCGGTGACGGTGGACACGGCGTGTTCGTCGTCGCTGGTGGCGATGCACCTGGCCGCGCAGGCGCTGCGGAACGGGGAGTGCTCGCTGGCGCTGGCCGGGGGCGTGACGGTGATGGCCACCCCGGCGGCGTTCGCGGAGTTCGCACTGCAGGGCGGCCTTGCGGCCGACGGGCGGGTCAAGGCGTTCTCGGGTACGGCGGACGGCACGGCGTTGTCCGAGGGCGTTGGTGTCGTGGTGCTGGAGCGTTTGTCGGAGGCGCGGCGGCTCGGGCATCCGGTGCTGGCGGTGCTGCGCGGCAGCGCGGTCAACCAGGACGGTGCGTCCAACGGTCTGTCGGCGCCGAACGGTCCGTCGCAGGAACGGGCGATTCGCCGGGCCCTGGCCGATGCCCGGCTGACCCCGGGCGACGTGGATGTGGTCGAGGGGCACGGGACCGGCACCACGCTCGGGGACCCGATCGAGGCGCAGGCGCTGCTGGCCGCCTACGGGCAGGACCGGCCCGACGATCGCCCGTTGTGGCTGGGCTCGGTGAAAACCAACATCGGGCACACCTCGGCGGCGGCCGGTGTCGCCGGTGTGATCAAGATGGTTGAGGCGCTCCAGCACGGGACGCTCCCGGCGACACTGCACGCCGATGAGCCGTCGCCGCACGTGGACTGGACGGCCGGAGACGTGCGCCTGCTGACCGAAGCACGGCCGTGGGAGGTCACGGGCCGGCCTCGCCGGGCAGGTGTGTCGTCGTTCGGGATCAGCGGCACCAACGCCCACGTCATCCTCGAAGAAGCTCCCGCTGAGCCGGTTGTGGCTCCGTCGGCGGAGCCGGTGGTGACCGGTGGTGCGGTGCCGTGGGTGTTGTCGGCGCGATCGGATGCGGGGCTGCGGGCGCTGGCGGGCCGGATCTCCTCGGATGTCCCGGTCGGGGCCGACATCGCGGATGTGGCGGGGTCGCTGGCGCGGGGCCGGGCGGGGCTGGAGTTCCGGGCGGTGGTCCTGGGCGCTGACCGTGAGGAGCTTGAGCGGGGTCTGGCGGCGGTGGAGCCGTCCGAGGCGCGGACGCGGGGCCGGGTGGCGTGGGTGTTCCCGGGTCAGGGGTCGCAGTGGAGTGGTATGGGGCGTGAGTTGGCGGAGTGTTCGCCGGTGTTCGCGGGTGTGCTGGATGAGGTGTGTGTGGTGGCGGATCCGTTGTTGGGTCGTTCGTTGCGGGAGGTGATGTTCTCGGGCGTCGAGGTGCATCAGACGGCGTTCACGCAGGTTGCGGTGTTTGCGTTTGAGGCTGGTTTGGCGGCGGTGGCGCGGGCGGTGGGTTTGAAGCCTGATTTTGTGGCTGGTCATTCGGTTGGTGAGGTGACGGCGGCGTATGTGGCGGGTGCGGTGTCGCTTGAGGATGCGGTGCGGTTGTTGGTGGTGCGGGGTGGGTTGATGCAGGCGTTGCCGTCGGGTGGGGCGATGGCGGCGGTGCAGGCTGGCGTGCGGGAAGTGGATCTCTCCGGTTTGGAGGACCGGGTCGCGGTGGCGGCGGTGAACAGTTCGTCGGCGGTGGTGCTCTCCGGTGACCGGGAGGCCGTCGAGGATGCGATAGGGCGGCTGCCGGGTCGGAAGGTGCATTGGCTGGAGGTCAGCCATGCGTTCCATTCGCCGTTGATGCGGCCGATTGCCGATGAGCTCGCGCGCGTAGTGGCGGGAATCCGGTTCGCTGAGCCGCGGGTCCCGCTGGTCTCGGCGGTCACCGGTGCTGTCGCCGGTGTGGATGTGCTGGGGGACCCGGGGCATTGGGTGGAGCAGGCGATCGGCACGGTCCGGTTCCATGATGTGGTCCGGTTCCTGCACGGGCGTGGTGTCGGCGGGTTCGTTGAGCTGGGTCCGGACACGGTGTTGTCGGCTGCGGTGTACGACGGTGACGAGGGTGGGGTGTGGGCGGCCGGTCTGGCCGAGCGTGATGACGCGGGGGCGCGTCGTCTGCTGGCGGGTCTGGCCGAGGCGTGGACCCACGGGGCCGCCGTGGACTGGACGCGTTTGGTTCCGGTCGGTCGTCGGGTGGTGTTGCCGACGTATCCGTTCCAGCATCGTCGTTTTTGGGCGTCGGGTGTTGGGGCGGGTCGGGGTGGTGCGGGGCATCCGTTGTTGGACAGTGCGGTGCGGCTGGCTGAGGATGCGGGCTGGGTGTTGTCGGGGCGGGTGTCGGCGGGGACGAGTCCGTGGCTGGCCGACCATGCGGTGTCGGGGACGGTGCTGGTTCCTGGTGCGGCGCTGGCGGAGTTGGTGTTGCACGCCGGGGACCGGGCCGGGCTGCCGGCGGTGGGGGAGATCACCTTTGAGCAGCCGTTGGTGCTCGAAGGCAGCGGCCCGGTTGATGTGCAGGTGTCGGTCGAGGGCGGTCAGGCGGCCGTGTTCTCCCGTACTGGGGAGCAGTGGACCCGGCACGCGACCGCGACCCTGGCCGACCCGGCCGGGACTGTCACCGGATTCGAGGGGGCGTGGCCTCCGGCGGGCGCGCAGTCGTTGCCGGTCGCTG
The DNA here is from genome assembly GCF_024298965.1 of Streptomyces rapamycinicus NRRL 5491. Lineage (NCBI taxonomy): Bacteria > Bacillati > Actinomycetota > Actinomycetes > Kitasatosporales > Streptomycetaceae > Streptomyces > Streptomyces rapamycinicus. Next base: position 9,843,980 of record NZ_CP085193.1, read on the forward strand.
ATGCCTATGAGAACTTGTCCGCCCATGGATACGCCTATGGGCCGGCGTTCCGGGGTCTGCAGGCGGCTTGGCGGCTCGGCGAGGATCTGTACGCCGAGGTCGAACTGCCCGCCGCCGCTGGCGAAGAGGCGGACGGGTTCGGGATCCATCCGGCGTTGCTGGATGCCGCTCTGCACGTGATGATCGTGGCCGCGGAGGACGGTCACGGGGTGCGGTTGCCGTTCGCGTGGCGTGATGTGCGGTTGCATGCGACTGGTGCGTCGGCGTTGCGGGTGCGGTTGAGCCCGGCCGGGCCGGACGCGTTTTCTCTGCTGGCTGTTGATGGTGAGGGTCAGCCGGTGGTGTCGGCGGCGGCGATGGTTTCCCGTCCGGCCGACGCCAGCCAGCTTGCTGGGCCCGGCACGGGGGCGGGGCTGCTGTCGCTCGAATGGGCGCCGATGAGTCTCGGATCAGCACCGGAGCAGGCCTGGGTGCGGGTGGGCCCGGAGCTGGATCTGCCTGAGGCCATGGACGAGCCGTTGTTTGCATCCGCTGAGCCGGTGGATCTGCCCGGGGCGCTGGCCTTGGTGCAGGCGTGGTTGGGGGCCGGGTACCCGGCGGGGTCGCGGCTGGCGGTCCGTACCCGTGACGCGGTCGCGGCCGCGGCGGGTGACACCGTGGCCGGTTTGACGGGGTCCGGTGTCTGGGGTCTGGTGCGGTCGGCGATGGCCGAGCACCCCGACGCGGGCCTGGCGTTGCTCGACGACGACGGCCGTCCCGAATCCGCCGAGACCGTCGGCGCCGCCCTGGCCACGGGCGAAAAGGAACTGGCCCTGCGGACCGGCGCCGTCCTGGTGCCCCGCCTGCGCCCGGTCTCGGCCGTTCCCGAACTGCCGACCGGTCCGGAGGCATGGCGGCTCGAATGGGGTCCGGACGGAGACTTGGACGATGTGCGGGTGGTGCCGGCGCTCGACGCCGAGCAACCCTTGGCGCCCGGTGAGGTCCGTATCGCGCTCCGCACGGCCGGAGTGAACTTCCGTGACGTTCTGCAGGCACTCGGCATGCTCCCCAACGACCATCGTCTGTCGGGTGGTGAAGGCGCCGGGGTCGTGACCGAGACGGGCCCTGGGGTGGACGGCCTGGTGCCCGGCACGCGGGTGATGGGGATGTTCCAGGGATTCGGCCCGCTGGCGGTGGTCGATGCACGGCTGGTCGTGCCGATCCCGGACGGGTGGAGCGACACCGAGGCTGCCGGGGTGCCGGTCGCGTATCTGACCGCGTATCACGCGTTGTTCGATCTGGGTGGGGTGCGGTCGGGGGATCGGGTGCTGATTCATGCTGCGGCCGGTGGTGTGGGGATGGCGGCGGTGCATCTGGCTTTGGCGGCTGGGGCGGAGGTGTTCGCGACGGCGAGTGAGGCCAAGCAGGCCGCGCTGGCTGAGCTGGGCGTGACCCGTATCGCTTCTTCGCGTACGACGGACTTCGCCGATGAGTTCGGTCAGGTTGATGTGGTGTTGAACTCGTTGACCGGGGAGTTCCTGGACGCCTCGCTGGGGATGTTGGCCGAGGGTGGCCGGTTCGTGGAGCTGGGCAAGATCGATATCCGTGATCCGCGTCAGGTGCCGTTCGATCTGGGGGACTTGGATCCGGACAGGGTTGCCGCGATGTGGCAGCGGGTTCTGGAGACGGCCGTGCCGCTGCCGGTGACGGTGTTCCCGGCCGCTCAGGCGGGTGCGGCGTTGCGGTTCATGAGTCAGGCCCGGCATGTGGGCAAGATCGTGCTGCGCCTGCCCGGTGTGGGTGATGGTGCGGTGTTGATCACCGGTGGCACCGGGACGTTGGGCGGTTTGGTGGCCCGGCATCTGGTGGACCGGCATGGTGTGCGGGAGTTGGTGCTGGCCAGTCGGTCGGGGCCGGAGGCCCCCGGGGCCGATGAGCTCGCGGCCGGGTTGGAGGCGCTCGGGGCGCGGGTGCGGGTCGTGGCGGCGGATCTGTCTGATCGGGCCGCGGTGGACGCGCTGGTTGCCGGTATTCCGGGTCTGGCCGGGGTGGTGCACGCGGCCGGGGTGCTGCAGGACGGCCCCGTGACGTCGTTGACCGGGGAGTCGCTGGACCGGGTGGTGTCGGCCAAGGCGGAGGCCGCCTGGCATTTGCATGAGGCGACCGTCGGCCGGGATCTGCGGATGTTCGTGTTGTTCTCGTCCCTGGCCGGGCTGCTCGGGAACCCGGGGCAGGGTAACTATGCGGCGGCCAACACCTATCTGGACGCCCTCGCCGCGCACCGGACCGCGCTTGGCTTGCCCGCCGTGTCGATCGCCTGGGGCCTGTGGGAGCAGGCGAGTGGCATGACCGGTGCGCTGAGCGAAGTGGACCGGGCGCGGCTGGCGCGGGGCGGCGGTGTGGCGTTGCCGACCGAGCAGGCGCTGCGGATGCTGGACGCCGCGGTGGCCGGTCGTGAGCCGGTGGTGGCGGCGGGCCTGGACGTGGGCGCGATCCGCAGTGCGATCGCGTCCGGGGCAGAGGTGCCGGCGGTGCTGCTCGGCCTGGGCCGTGCGCCGCGGCGTGCTGTCGCGGCCCGTACCGGGTCGACCAGTGCGTTGGCCCGTCGGCTCGGTGGTCTGGGTGAGGCTGAGCGGTCCCTTGTTCTGTTGGAGTTGGTGCGTGAGCACGCTGCTGTGGTTCTCGGTCATGGTGATGGCGAGGGCGCGGGTGTTCCGGCTGATCGGGCGTTCCGGGATCTGGGTTTTGATTCGCTGACGGCGGTGGAGTTGCGTAACCGGCTGGCGGCGGCGTCCGGGCTGACGCTCCCGGCCACGTTGGTCTTCGACTATCCGACGCCGCGGGTGCTGGCCGAGTATCTGGTGGCCCAGGTGACCGGCGCGGCCCCGGCCGCGGTGAAGGCCGCTCCGGCCCCGGTGGCGGTGGGCGAGCCGGTCGCGATCGTGTCGATGGCGTGCCGGTTCCCGGGCGGGGTGGCCTCGCCGGAGGATCTGTGGCGGCTGGTCGCGGACAACGAGGATGCGATGGGTGACTTCCCCGCCGACCGCGGCTGGGAGACGGAGTCTGCCGGGTATGCGCGGGTGGGCGGTTTCCTGTCCGGTGCCGCCGACTTCGATGCCGACTTCTTCGGGATCTCGCCGCGTGAGGCGGTGGCGATGGATCCGCAGCAGCGGCAGCTGCTCGAGGTGTCCTGGGAAGCGCTGGAACGCGCGGGTCTGGACCCGGCCGGGATGAAGGGTACGGACACCGGGGTCTTCGCCGGGCTGGCCTCTCAGGGCTACGACTCGCTGCTGGCCGAGGGTGACGGCAGTGGTTTCCGGATGACCGGAAACACGTCGAGCGTGGCGTCGGGCCGGGTGTCGTACGTGCTGGGCCTGGAGGGCCCGGCGGTGACGGTGGATACGGCGTGTTCGTCGTCGCTGGTGGCGATGCACCTGGCGGCGCAGGCGCTGCGCAACGGCGAGTGCTCGCTGGCCCTGGCCGGTGGTGTGACGGTGATGCCCACCCCGGGAACGTTCACGGAGTTCGCGGTGCAGGGCGGCCTGGCTGCCGACGGGCGGGTCAAGGCGTACTCGGCCGCTGCTGACGGCACCAACTGGGCCGAGGGCGTCGGGGTGGTGCTGCTGGAGCGTTTGTCGGAGGCCCAGCGGCTCGGGCATCCGGTGCTGGCGGTGCTGCGCGGCAGCGCGGTGAACCAGGACGGGTCCAGCAACGGCCTGACCGCCCCGAACGGTCCCTCGCAGGAACGGGTGATCCGGGCGGCGTTGGCCGGCGCGAAGCTGTCGGCCTCCGACGTGGACGTGGTCGAGGGGCACGGGACCGGGACCACGCTCGGCGATCCGATCGAGGCGCGGGCGCTGCTGGCCGCCTACGGTCAGGACCGGCCGGAGGAGCGGCCGTTGTGGCTGGGTTCGGTGAAGTCGAACATCGGCCACACCCAGGCCGCGGCCGGGGCGGCCGGTGTGATCAAGATGGTCGAGGCGCTCCAGCACGGGGTGCTCCCGGCGACCCTGTACGCCGATGAGCCGTCGCCGCACATCGACTGGTCGGCCGGCGATGTGCGGCTGCTGACCGAGGCGCGTCCGTGGGAGTCCGACGGGCGTCCGAGGCGGGCCGGGGTGTCGTCGTTCGGCGTCAGCGGCACGAACGCCCACCTGATCCTGGAGCAGGCCCCGGACCCGGTCCCCGTGCCCGTGCCCGTAGCGGCTCCCCTGCCCGTCCGGCCGCTGGTCGCGGATGTGGTCGTGCCGTGGGTGCTGTCGGCGCGGTCGGAGGACGGGCTGCACGCCCTGGCGTCGGAGGTCGCCGGCTGGGCCGGGCGGAACCCGGACGCCGGGGCGGCCGATGTGGCGGTGTCGCTGGCGGGTTCGAGGGCGGGTCTGGAGTATCGGGCGGTGGTGCTGGGTGCTGACCGTGGGGAGCTGGTCGGGGCTTTGGCGCGGGTGGAGCCGGGTCGGGCGGCGGACGGTGGCGGCGTGGCGTTTGTGTTCCCGGGTCAGGGTTCGCAGTGGCTGGGGATGGGTCGTGAGCTGTTGGCGTGTTCGCCGGTGTTCGCGGAGTTCGTGGCCGAGTGTGAGGAGCTGGTGGACTGGCCGTTGCGGGACGCTCTGGTTTCGGGGGCGGGGCTGGACCGGGGTGAGGTGATCCAGCCTGCCTTGTTCGTGATGATGGTGGGTCTGGCCCGGGTGTGGGAGGCCGCCGGGGTGGTCCCGTCGGCGGTGGTGGGGCATTCGCAGGGAGAGCTGGCCGCGGCCTGCTTCGCGGGCGCCCTGTCCCTGGAAGACGCCCTCCGTCTGGTCACCGCCCGGGGTACGGCGCTGCAGTCGTTGGTGGGTACGGCCGGGCTGGTGTCGGTCTCCGCGGGCCCGGACGTGGTCGAGCCCCTGCTGCGAGACGGTTTGGAACTCGCGGCGATCAACTCTGCCAGTTCGGTGGTGGTGGTGGGTGCGCCGGGGCCGTTGGAGGCGTTCACGGCGCGGTGTGAGGCGGCGGGGATCCGGGCCCGGCGCGTCGAAACCAATTACGCGAGTCACCACCCGGTGGTGGAGCCGATCCGCGAAGCCATGCTGGCGGTGGAGCTGACACCGCGGACGGCCCGGGTGCCGTTCTATTCCGCGGTGACGGGCACGGCGGTCGACGGGGCGACCCTGGACGCCGGCTATTGGTGGCGGAATCTGCGGGAGCAGGTGAAGTTCGCCCAGACCGTCGCGGCGGTGCCCGTCGCGGGGTTTGTCGAGGTGAGCCCGCATCCGGTCCTGATGCAGGGAATCGAAGGACGGTGGGCGGTCGGTTCGCTGCGCCGCGACGACGGCGGGCAGCGACGCCTGCTGGCTTCCCTGGCCGACGCGTGGATCCATGGCGCGCATGTGGACTGGACCCGGATGATTCCCGAAGGCCGCCGGGTGACGCTGCCGACGTATCCGTTCCAGCACCGCCGCTACTGGGCCTCAGGTGGCGGAACCAGCCGCGGTAACGCGGATCATTCGCTGCTGGACAATGCGGTGCGGCTGGCCGAGGACGCCGGCTGGGTGCTGTCGGGGCGGGTGTCGACCGCGACGAGCCCGTGGCTGGCCGATCACGCGGTCTCGGGGACGGTGCTGGTGCCCGGGGCGGCGCTGACGGAACTGGTGTTGTACGCCGGTGACCGGGCCGGGCTGCCCGCTATCGGGGAGATCACGTTCGAGCAGCCGCTGGTGCTGGGCGGCCGCCCCGTTGATGTGCAGGTGCGGGTCGATGGGCAGCAGGCCGGCGTGTACTCCCGTGCGGGGGAGCAGTGGATCCGGCACGCGTCGGCGGCCCTGGCCGATCCGGCCGGAACCGTCACGGGGCTGGACGGCCAGTGGCCGCCGGCCGGCGCGCAGCCGTTGCCCGTCGGCGATGTCTACGACGTCATGGCGGCTGGTGGGTACGAGTACGGACCGGCGTTCCGTGGTCTGCAGGCCGCCTGGCGGCTCGGCGAGGACCTGTACGCCGAAGTGGAATTGCCGGTCGGGGACTCCCAGGAGAAGTTCGGGATCCATCCGACGCTGCTGGACGCCGCGCTGCACGTCCTGATCGCCGGGGCCGACGACAGTGGCGACAACGGCGACGGTGCGGTGCGGATGCCGTTCGCGTGGCGGGATGTGCGGCTCCACGCGACCGGGGCGTCGGCGCTCCGGGTGCGGCTGAGCCCGGCCGGGCCGGACGCGTTCTCCCTGCTGGCCGCCGACGGCGAGGGTCAGCCGGTGGTGTCGGCCGGTGCGATGATCTCCCGGCCGGTGGACATGGGCCGGCTGGCCGCCCCGGGCGCGGGCGAAGGCCTGCTGGCGTTGGATTGGGAGCCGGTCAGCCTGCCGGAGCCGGGTCCGGAGGAGTCCTGGGTGCTGGTCGGCCCGGAGCTGGAATTGCCCGAGGCCGGGGACGAGCCGGTGTATGCCTGGGCCGAGCCCGCTCATGTGGCCGGTGCGTTGGCCCTGGTGCGGGCGTGGCTGGTGGCCGGGTACCCGGTGGGGTCGCGGCTGGCGGTCCGTACCCGTGACGCGGTGGCGGCGGCGCCGGGCGACACCGTGGCCGGTCGGGCACAGGCCGGTGTCTGGGGTCTGGTGCGGTCGGCGATGGCCGAGCATCCCGACGCGGGTCTGGTGCTGCTCGACGACGATGGCCGCCCGGAATCCGATGCGTTCGTTGTCGCGGCTTTGGCGACGGGCGAAAAGGAACTGGCGCTTCGCGATGGAGTCGTGCTGGTGCCGCGGCTGCGCCGGGTTGACCCCGGTGACGACGCGGTACCGGTGCTCGACCCCGAGGGCACGGTGCTGATCACTGGCGGGACGTCGACGGTGGGCGGGCTGGTCGCCCGGCATCTGGCCACCCGGTACGGCGTCCGGAGCCTGGTGCTGGTCAGCCGGTCGGGTCAGGAGGCGCCCGGCGCCGCCGAGTTGACCACCGCGCTGGAGACGCTCGGGGCGCGGGTGCGGATCGTCGCGGCGGATGTGTCCGACCGTGCCGCGGTGGACGCGCTGGTGGCGGACATCCCGGAGCTGTCCGGGGTGGTACACGCCGCCGGGGTGCTCGAGGACGCCCCGATCACCTCGCTGGACGAGGAGTCACTGGGCCGGGTGCTGGCGGCCAAGGCGGATGCCGCTCGGTACCTGCACGAGGCGACGCGGGACCGGGATCTGCGGACGTTCGTGTTGTTCTCCTCGCTGTCAGGGCTGCTCGGCAACGCCGGGCAGGGCGGCTACGCGGCGGCCAACGCCTGCCTGGACGCCCTCGCCGCGCACCGGATGGCCGAAGGGCTGCCCGCCGTCTCCATCGCCTGGGGGCGTTGGGAGGAACAGAGCGATACGACTGGCGCCAGCGGCCCGCCCATGCCGTCCGAGCATGCGCTGAGCCTGTTCGATCGGGCGCTGAACGCGGACGGGCCGGTGCTGGCGGCCGGTCTTGACCTGAGTTCGGTCCGCACCGCGGTCGCTGCCGGGTCCCCGCTGCCCGCGGTGCTGGGCGGTCTGGTCCGGGTGCCTCGCCGGGCCGCCGCGAGCGGGCCGGGCGCGAGTCAATTCGCCCGTCAGATGGCGGCCTTGGGCGAGGTGGAGCGGGCACGCGTCCTGCTGGACCTGGTCCGCGAGAACGCCGCCGCGGTGCTCGGCCACGACCAGGCCGCGGACGTACGCGCCGACCGGGCGTTCCGGGACATCGGTTTCGACTCGGTCACCGCGGTGGAGCTGCGCAACCGGCTGGCCACGGCGACCGGGCTGACCCTCCCGGCCACGCTGGTCTTCGATTACCCGACCGCGCAGGCCCTGGCCGAATACGTGATGCGGCGGGTGTCGGGTGCCGAAGAGAGCGCCACGGAGGTGGTGCTGACGCGGTCGGCGGGGGAGCCGGTGGCGATCGTGGGGATGGCGTGCCGCTATCCGGGCGGGGTGGCGTCGCCGGAGGATCTGTGGCGGGTGGTCGCGGACGGTGTGGACGCGATGGGTGCCTTCCCCGCGGACCGCGGCTGGGAGACCGATTCCGCGGGATACGCGCAGGTCGGCGGCTTCCTGAGCGGCGCGGGCGACTTCGACGCGGAGTTCTTCGGGATCTCGCCGCGTGAGGCCCTCGCCATGGACCCGCAGCAGCGGCTGCTGCTCGAGGTCTGCTGGGAGGCGCTGGAACGGGCCGGTCTGGACCCGTCCGGGATGAAGGGCACGGACACCGGGGTCTTCGCCGGGATGGCCATGCAGGACTACAGCCTGCGGCTGTCCGATGGCGGCGCCGGCTTCGGGATGACGGGCAACGCGTCCAGCGTCGCGTCCGGCCGGTTGGCGTACACGTTCGGTCTGGAAGGCCCGGCGGTCACGGTCGATACGGCGTGTTCGTCCTCGCTGGTGGCGACGCACCTGGCGGTGCAGGCGCTCCGCAACGGGGAGTGCTCACTGGCCCTCGCCGGGGGCGCGACGGTGCTGGCCACGCAGGCGGCGTTCGCGGAGTTCGAACAGCAGGGCGCGCTCGCGTCGGACGGCCGGAGCAAGGCCTTCTCGGCGGCGGCCGACGGCATGGGGATGTCCGAGGGCATCGGGGTGCTGGTGCTGGAGCGGTTGTCGGAGGCCCGACGGCTGGGGCACCCCGTGCTGGCGGTGTTGCGGGGCAGCGCGGTGAACCAGGACGGGGCGAGCAACGGCCTGACCGCGCCGAACGGCCCGTCGCAGGAACGGGTGATTCGCCGGGCCCTCGCCGACGCCCGATTGACCCCGGGCGACGTGGACGCCGTCGAGGCGCACGGGACCGGGACGGCGCTGGGCGATCCGATCGAGGCCCAGGCATTGCTGGCGACCTACGGTCAGGACCGGCCGGAGGAGCGGCCGTTGTGGCTGGGTTCGCTGAAGTCGAACATCGGCCACACCGTGGCGGGTGCCGGTGTGGGCGGCGTGATCAAGATGGTCGAGGCGCTCCGGCATCGGACGCTCCCGGCGACGCTGCACGCCGATGAGCCGTCGCCGCACGTGGACTGGTCGGCCGGCGATGTGCGGCTGCTGACCGAGGCGCGCCCGTGGGAACCCGCGGGGCGGCCTCGGCGGGCGGGTGTGTCGTCGTTCGGGATCAGCGGCACCAACGCGCACGTGATCGTGGAAGAGGCGCCCGCCGCGCCGGCGCCGTCCCGCTCGGACGACCCGGTGGTGACGGGTGGTCTGGTGCCGTGGGTGTTGTCGGCGCGGTCGGAGGCTGCCTTGCGGGCGCTGGCCGCACGGCTGGCATCCGATGTTCCGGACGCCGGGGCGGCCGATGTGGCGGTGTCGCTGGCGGGTTCGAGGGCGGGTCTGGAGTATCGGGCGGTGGTGCTGGGTGCTGACCGTGGGGAGCTGGTCGGGGCTTTGGCGCGGGTGGAGCCGGGTCGGGCGGCGGACGGTGGCGGCGTGGCGTTTGTGTTCCCGGGTCAGGGTTCGCAGTGGCTGGGGATGGGTCGTGAGCTGTTGGCGTGTTCGCCGGTGTTCGCGGAGTTCGTGGCCGAGTGTGAGGAGCTGGTGGACTGGCCGTTGCGGGACGCCCTGGTTTCGGGGGCGGGGCTGGACCGGGGTGAGGTGATCCAGCCTGCCTTGTTCGTGATGATGGTGGGTCTGGCCCGGGTGTGGGAGGCCGCCGGGGTGGTCCCATCGGCGGTGGTGGGGCATTCGCAGGGAGAGCTGGCCGCGGCCTGCTTCGCGGGCGCCCTGTCCCTGGAAGACGCCCTCGGCCTGGTCACCGCGCGAGGCCGGGCGTTGCGGGCGCTGGCGGGTACGGGCGGGATGGTGTCGGTCTCCGCGGCCCCGGACGTGGTCGAAGGTCTGCTGCGGGACGGTCTGCGGATCGCGGCGGTCAACGCCGCCTCGCAGGTGGTGGTTTCCGGTGCCCCGGCGCCGCTGGAGTCGCTGGTCTCGCGGTGTGAGGCGGCGGGCATCCGGGCCCGGCGGGTCGATGTCGACTACGCGAGCCACCACCCGCTGGTGGAATCGGTCCGGGAAGACCTGCTGGCGGTGGAGGTGACACCGCGGACGGCCCGGGTGCCGTTCTATTCCGCGGTGACGGGCACGGCGATCGATACGGCGACCCTGGACGCCGGCTACTGGTGGCGGAACCTGCGGGAGCAGGTGAAGTTCGCCCAGACGGTCGCGGGTATGCCCGTCGCGGGGTTCGTCGAGGTGAGCCCGCATCCGGTCCTGATGCAGGGAATCGAAGGACGGTGGGCGGTCGGTTCGCTGCGCCGCGACGACGGCGGGCAGCGACGCCTGCTCGCCTCTCTGGCCGACGCGTGGACCCACGGCGCGACGGTGAACTGGGCGCGTCTGATAGCCGGGGGCAGGCCGGTCACGTTGCCGACGTATCCCTTCCAGCACCGCCGCTACTGGGCCTCCGGGGGCGGAATCGCCCGCGGTGACGCCGGGCACCAGTTGCTCAACAGCGCGGTGCGGCTGGCCGAGGACGCCGGCTGGGTGCTGTCGGGGCGGGTGTCGACCGCCACGAGCCCGTGGCTGGCCGATCACGCGGTGTCGGGGACGGTGCTGGTGCCGGGTGCGGCGCTGGCGGAGCTGGTCCTGCACGCCGGGGACCGGGCCGGGCTGCCGGCGATCGCCGAGATCACGTTCGAGCAGCCGCTGGCCCTGGGCGGCAAGCCGGTCGATGTGCAGGTGTCGGTGGAGGGCAGCCAGGCGGGCGTGTTCTCCCGTACGGGGGAGCAGTGGATCCGGCACGCGACCGCGACCCTGGCCGACCCGGCCGGAACTGTCACGGGCCTGGACGGGCAGTGGCCGCCGGCCGGCGCGGAGCCGTTGCCCGTCAGCGACGCTTACGCGGACATAGCGGCTCGCGGGTATGAATACGGCCCCGCGTTCCGTGGGCTGCAGGCGGCCTGGCGGCTCGGCGAGGACGTGTACGCCGAGGTGGAGCTCCCGGCCGCCGCGGCGGAGGGGCTGGACGGGTTCGGGATCCATCCGGCGCTGCTGGACGCCGCGCTGCACGCCCTCCTCGTCGCCGCGATCCGCGACGCGGGCGGGGACAGCGACCAGGTTCTGCTGCCGTTCGGGTGGCGGGACGTGCGGTTGCACGCGACCGGTGCGTCGGCGTTGCGGGTGCGGCTGAGCCCGGCCGGGCCGGACGCGTTCTCCCTGCTGGCCGCCGACGGCGAGGGGCAGCCGGTGATATCGGCGGGCGCGATCATCTCCCGCCCCGCCGACACCAGCCGTCTGGGCGCCGCCCCCGCCGGGCTGCTGTCACTGGAATGGGCGCCGATCTCTCCCGGGCCCGCACCGGAGCAGGCCTGGGTCCGGGTGGGACCGGAACTGCCCGACGCGGTGGGCGAGCCGTTGCTCGCGTGGGCCGACCCGGCCGACGTGCCCGCGGCGCTGGCTCTGGTACAGGCGTGGCTGGGGGCGGACTATCCGGCGGGGTCGCGGCTGGCGGTCCGTACCCGTGACGCGGTGGCGGCGGTGCCGGGCGACACCGTGGCCGGTCTGACCGAGGCCGGCGTCTGGGGCCTGGTCCGGTCGGCACAGTCCGAGCACCCCGACGCGGGCCTGGTGCTGCTCGACGACGATGGCCGCCCCGGGTCCGACGCGGCCGTCGCCGCGTCCCTGGCCACCGGCGAACGAGAAATGGCCCTGCGCGACGGGGCGGTGCTGGTACCCCGGCTGCGTCCGGTCCCGAACGGGCCGGAGCTGCCGATGGGCGAGGGGGCATGGCGGCTCCAATGGGGTCCGGACGGCGACCTGGACGAGGTGCGTGCGGTGCCGGCCCCGGACGCCGAACGGCCACTGGAGCCGCATGAGATCCGCATCGCGGTCCGCGTGGCCGGAGTGAACTTCCGCGACGTGGTCTCATCGCTGGGCATGCTTCCCGGCGACCCCCGTCCTCCGGGCGGCGAGGGCACCGGTGTGGTGGTCGAGACGGGGCTCCAAGTGCGGGGCCTGCCGGTCGGCACGCGGGTGATGGGGATGTTCGCGGCGTTCGGCCCGCTGGCGGTGATCGACGCGCGGCTGGTCGCGCCGGTCCCGGACGGGTGGAGCGATGTCGAGGCGGCGGGGGTGGCGACCGCGTACCTGACCGCCTACCACGCGCTGTTCGATCTGGGCCGGGTGCGTTCGGGCGATCGGGTGCTGATCCACGCGGCCTCCGGCGGCGTGGGCATGGCGGCGGTCCGGCTGGCGTTGGCGGCCGGGGCGCGGGTGTTCGCGACGGCGAGCCCGCCCAAGCAGGCGGCGGTGGCCGAGCTGGGCGTGACGCACATCGCTTCTTCGCGTACGGCGGACTTCGCGGCTGAGTTCGGCCAGGTCGACGTGGTGTTGAACTCGCTGACCGGCGAGTTGCTGGACGCGTCGCTGGGGATGTTGGCCGAGGGCGGCCGGTTCGTGGAGCTCGGCAAGATCGATATCCGTGATCCGCGGCAGGTGCCGTTCGATCTGGCGGACCTCGACCCGGACCGGCTCGCGGTGATCTGGCGGCGGGTCCTGGAGCAGGCCGTTCCGCTGCCGGTCACGGTGTTCCCGGCCGCTCGGGCCGGTGCGGCGCTGCGGTACATGAGCCAGGCCCGGCACGTGGGCAAGATCGTGCTGCGGATGCCCGGGGTGGGCGACGGCACGGTGCTGATCACGGGCGGGACCGGAACGTTGGGTGGCCTGGTCGCTCGGCATCTGGTGGTCCGGCACGGCGTCCGGGACCTGGTCCTGGCCAGCCGCTCCGGACCGGATGCGCCCGGCGCCGCCGAGTTGACCACAGAGTTGGCGGCGCTCGGGGCTCGGGTGCGGATCGTCGCGGCGGATGTGTCCGACCGGGTCGCGGTGGACGCGCTGGTGGCGGACATCCCGGAACTGGCTGGAGTGGTGCACGCGACCGGTGTGCTGGAGGACACCCCGGTGACCTCGTTGACCGGTGAGTCGCTGGGCCGGGTGCTGGCCGCCAAGGCGGATGCCGCTCGGTACCTGCACGAGGCGACGCGGGACCGGGATCTGCGGACGTTCGTGTTGTTCTCCTCGCTGTCGGGGCTGCTGGGCAACCCCGGGCAGGGCAACTACGCGGCGGCCAACGCCTACCTGGACGCCCTCGCCGCGCACCGGATGGCCGAAGGGCTGCCCGCCGTCTCCATCGCCTGGGGCATGTGGGAGCAGACGAGCGGCATGACCGCCGCGCTCACCGAGGCGGATCGGGCCCGCCAGGCCCGCAGCGGTGGTGTGGTGCTGAGTACGGAGCAGGCGCTGGCCCTGCTGGACCGGGCGCTGGGCCTGGGCCGGCCGGTGCTGGCGGCGGGTCTCGACGTCGGTGCGATCCGTCAGGCGATCGCGGCGGGGACGCCGGTGCCGACGGCGTTGCAGGGACTGGGCCGTGCGCCCCGGCGGGCGGCTGTCGCCGGTGCCGGCGGCGGTGCGCTGGCCCGCCGGCTGGCTCAGTTGCCGCCCGGCGAGCATTGGCGGGTGGTGCTGGACCTGGTGCGCGAGCACGCCGCGGTGGTCCTCGGCCACAGTGATGACAGCGGCATCGAAGCCGATCAGGCGTTCCGCAACCTCGGCTTCGACTCGCTGACGGCGGTGGAGTTCCGCAACCGGCTGGCCGCGGTGTCCGGGCTGACGCTGCCGGCCACGCTGGTCTTCGACTACCCGACGCCGCAGGACCTGGCCGAGTATCTGGTGGCCCAGGTGACCGGCGCGGCCGCGGCCGCCGAGAAGGCCGCCCCGGCCCCGGCGGCGGTGGGCGAACCGATCGCGATCGTGTCGATGGCCTGCCGCTACCCCGGCGGAGTAGCCTCGCCCGAGGATCTGTGGCGGCTCGTCATGGACGGCGAGGACGCGGTCGGAGCCTTCCCGGAGGACCGCGGCTGGGACCTGCCGGCCATCTACGATCCGACGCCGGGCACACCGGGCCGCGTATACACGCGGGAGGGCGGCTTCCTGGACGGGGTGGCGGACTTCGACCCGGTGCTGTTCGGGGTGTCCCCGCGTGAGGCGCTGGCAATGGATCCGCAGCAGCGGCTGCTGCTCGAGGTCGTCTGGGAGGCGCTGGAACGGGCCGGTCTGGACCCGACCGCGATGAAGGGCACCGACACCGCCGTCTACGCGGGCCTGGCCGGCCAGGACTACGCGGCCGCGCTCGCCGCGCAGCCGGGGGCCGAGGGCTATCTGATGACGGGCAACGCGTCGAGCGTCGCGTCCGGTCGGGTGGCGTACACGTTCGGCTTCGAAGGTCCCGCGGTGACGATCGACACCGCCTGTTCGTCGTCGTTGGTGGCGATGCACCTCGCGGCCCAGGCGCTGCGCAGCGGGGAGTGCTCGCTGGCCGTGGCCGGGGGAGTGACGGTGATGTCCACGCCGGGACCGCTCGCGGAACTCGCGATGCAACGCGCCATCTCGGCGGTAGGACGGTCCAAGTCCTTCTCCGAGGCCGCTGACGGCATGGGAATGTCCGAGGGCGTGGGCGTGGTGCTGCTGGAGCGGCTGTCGGAGGCGCAACGGCTCGGGCATCCGGTGCTGGCGGTGCTGCGCGGCAGCGCGGTCAACCAGGACGGGGCGAGCAACGGTCTTTCGGCGCCGAACGGCCCCGCGCAGGAGCGGGTGATCCGCCGGGCCCTGGCCGACGCCCGCCTGTCGGGCTCCGATGTCGACGCGGCGGAGGGGCACGGTACGGGGACCCATCTGGGCGACACGATCGAGGCCCAGGCGATGCTCGCCACCTATGGCCAGGACCGCCCCGAGGACCGGCCGCTGTGGCTGGGGTCGGTGAAGTCCAACATCGGCCACACGCAGGCGGCGTCGGGCGTGGCCGGGGTGATCAAGATGGTCGAGGCGATGCGGCACGGGACGCTGCCGGCGACGCTGCACGTGGACGAGCCGTCACGGCAGGTCGACTGGTCGGCCGGTGACGTACGGCTGCTGACCGGGGCCCGGCCGTGGGAGTCCGACGGACGTCCGCGGCGCGCGGGCGTATCGACGTTCGGGATCAGCGGCACCAACGCGCACGTGATCCTGGAACAGGCCCCCGCCGTGCCGGTGCCGCCCCGCGGCGACACCCCGGCCCGCTCGGCCCTGGGCGACCTGGTGCCATGGGCGGTGTCCGCGCGTACCGACGGTGCGCTGCGGGCCCTGGCGGCCGACGTCGCCGACTGGGCCGGGCGGAACCAGGACGTGCCGATGGCGGACGTGGCCGCATCGCTGGCCGCGAACCGGGCCGGCTTCCGCTGCCGCGCGGTGGTGTGGGCGGCCGACCGGGAAGACCTCGTCGCCGGGCTGCGCGGCGTCGCCGAGCGGCTGCCGGTCGAGTACGCCCGTACGGCGGTGACCCGGCCCGGGCGCGTCGCGTTCCTCTTCCCCGGCGCCGAGTCCTCCTGGCCCGGCATGGCTCTCCGGCTCGCCGAGCAGTCAGCGGTCTTCGCGGACGCGCTGACGGAGGCACAGGCCGCCCTGGAGCCGCTGATCGGTTCCGAGGGGGACACGCGGCGACGGGCGGAGCACGCCGGGGTCTTCGCGGTCGAGGTGGCACTGGCGGCGCTGCTGCGGTCCTACGGACCGCGCCCCGACTTCCTGCTGGGCGACTCGGTGGGCGAGGTGGCAGCGGCGTACCTGGCCGGTGTGTTCTCCCTGGCCGACGCCGGCCGGCTGGTGGTCGCGCGGGCCGACGGGACCGGGCTGCGGGAAACGGTGGACCAGATCACCTTCTCCGCACCTTCCGTCCCGATGGTTTCCGCGGTGACCGGCAAGCTTCTCGATCCCTCGGAGATCGCGAGCCCCGGCTACTGGAGCCGCCCGGCCGAGGCGCCGGACGGACTGGAGGACGGCGTACGGCTGCTGCGCGACCGGGGCGTCACCGGCTTCCTCGAGGTCGGCCCGGACGGTGTGCTCAGCCCGGCGGTCAGCGGCGCCCTGGCCGATGTCGACGACCGGGGCTGGGCGACCAGCGTGCTGCTGCGCGACCAGGGCGACGCCTCGCGCGTGCTGAGCTTCCTGGCCGAGGCCTACGTGGGCGGCGCGTCGGTGGACTGGACCGCGCTGCTGGCCGGCTCCGGCCGGAGCCGGGCCGGACTGCCCACCTACCCGTTCCAGCGCCGTCGCTTCTGGCCGTCCGCACCGGCCGCGGCCGGTGCGCACCCGTTGCTCGGGACGGCCGTTGAACTGGCCGACCCCGCCCAGCGGTGGTTCGGCCGGACGGACATCACACCGGTGCTGTCCGCCGGTGCGCGCGCCGACTGGGCGGTGGCCGCCGCTCGCGCTGTCGGTGCGCCGGCCGCCCTGCGCGACCTGGTCTTCCCGGAGCCGGACACCGAGTCGGTGGGACCGGCCGCCGTGCAGACCGCGGTGCGTACCGGCGCGGCGCCGATGCGGATCGACGGGTACGTCCGTGCGTCCGGCGCGTCCGGTGCCGGGTGGACGGCGTACCTGGGTGCGGAGATCGCCGAGCCGGAACCGGCCGATGACCTCCCGGACCGCGCCGACGGCGGCCTGACCCAGGTCACGGGCGACTCCGCCGCCGAGGTGCTCGACGGGTGCCTCCGGCTGGCCGCCGCCGGGGGGAGCGTGGCCTCTGCCGAGCGGCTCGAACTCTTCGACGACGTGCCGGGGGAGGTCTGGTGCCGGGTGCGCGGTCGCGGGGACCTGAGCGACCTGGACCTGGTGTCGGCCGACGGCGCCCCGGTCGCGCGGATAACCGGCCTGCGGTGCCACCCGAAGGCGACGGCATGACCGAGGCACTCAGAGCCTGTGTCATATCCCCGGCCGGGCGTGCGGCGATATGACACAGGCCCTCACCCACGATCCAAGTCCAAGGAAAGGTTGTTCCATGTCGAACCTCGATGCCGTCAGCCCGGTGCTCGCGGTCATTGAGCGTCATGCGCAGACCCGGGGTGACGCGCCCGCGATCATCGTGCCGGGCGAACCGGCCGGGCTGAGCTACCGGCATCTGTCCGGCCGCATGCACGCCGTCCGCACGGCGCTGACCGGGCTCGGGGTGCGCCCCGGGCACCGGGTCGCGGTGGTCCCCGGAGAGGACGCCGACAGCGCCGCGCTGCTGCTCGGGGTGGTCGCCGCCGCGGCCTGCTGCCCGGTCAATCCGCTCTGGTCGGCCGCCGAGACCCAGGACTACCTGGACACGCTCGACGTCGCGCTGATCGTGCTCGCCGACGGAGCCGGAACCGCCGCCGCGCAGCAGGTGGCGGCGGCCAAGGCAGCCGCGGTGACGCTCCGGTTCAGCGGCGAGGACGTGGTGGTGGAGCCGCGGGGCGGCGGCCGCCCGGCCGAGACGGCGGCGACCGGGCCGTATCCGGACGAGGCGGTGCTGCTGCGGACCTCGGGTACGACGTCCATCGGCAAGGTCGTGTCCCTCAGCGCCGCCGGCGTGGTCGCGGCCGCCCAGGCCACGGTGGACGCCTACCACCTGACCGACTCCGACCGCCGGTTCAACATCATGCCGTTCTTCCACGTCCAGGGCCTGGTCGGTTCGCTGATCGCCTCGCTGCTCCCGGGCGGCAGCATCGTCTGCGCGCCGGCCCCGGACCCGGCCACCGCACTGCGGCACGCGCTGGACAGCGAGGCGACCTGGCTCTCGGCCACCCCGACCATGCACCGGCTGATGGTGCGGTACGTCCCCCGGGACCGCGAGTGGCCCGGCCCGCTGCGCTTCGTCCGCTGCGGCTCCGGAGCCCTGACGGCGGGCCTGCGGGCCGAACTCGAGGCCGGTTACGGCCTGCCGGTGGTCGAGTCGTACGGGATGTCCGAGGCGCATCAGATCGCCTCGACCCCGCTGCCGGGCGATCCGGACGCCGCCGGGCTCGTCCCCACCGGCTCCGAGGTCGCGGTCCTCGACCAGCACGGCCGGGTCAGCACCGCGCCGGACGCGTCCGGCGAGATCGTCATCCGCGGCGCCAACGTCATGCACGGGTATGTGTGGCCGCCCGGCCTGGAGTCCCCGTTCGTGCGCGGCGGTTCCGCCGGTGACACGGAAGGGGCCGGCTGGCTGCGCACCGGTGACCTGGGCCGGTTGCTGCCGGACGGCTCGTTCCTGATCACCGGGCGGGCCAAGGAGATGATCAACGTGGGTGGCGAGAAGGTGTCGCCGTTCGAGGTGGAGGCCGCGATGCTGAGCCATCCCGCGGTGGCCGAGGCGGTCGCGTTCGGCATCCCCGACCCGGTCCGCGACGAACAACTCGGTACCGTGCTCGTGCTCAGGCCGGGAGCGACGCTGGGTGACGAGGAGTTCCGGACGTACCTCGGGCAGCGGCTCGCTCCGGTCAAGGTTCCCCGGTTCTTCCTGCGCCGCGCGGACATCCCGGTCGCCGAATCCGGCAAGATCCAGCGCGGCTCGCTGGCCAAGGTGCTGGCCGACGAGTTGGACGCGGCCGGGCCGATGGCGGAATCGGACGGGCGGACCGCACCACGGACGCCGGTCGAGGCCATGGTCAAGGGGCTGTGGTCGCTCGTGCTCAAGCGGGAGGACATCGGCGTGGACAACGACTTCATGGCCCTGGGCGGGGACTCGATGGCCGGGATGGCGCTGCTGAGCCTGGTCGAGGACAGCCTCGGCGTGGCCATCACCCCGGCTGAGCTCTTCACCGACATCACGACGATCGAGGCGATGGCCGCGGCGATCAGCGAACGCACCTCCGGCACCGCGGAAGGAGCCGGCCGATGACCGAGTCGGACAAGCACCGGTTGATGGTGCCGGACGACAAAGTCCTCGCCGGTGGCCTGATGAGCGTGCCCATTCTCTACCGGTTCCGCGGACCACTGGACCGGGCCGCGCTCAGCCGTGCGCTCGACCGGGTGGTGGACCGGCACGTATCGCTGCGGATCCGTTACGAGCGGGCCGGTCTGCGGAGGCTGCGCGAGCACGTCCTGCCACCCGGCGTTCACCTGCCGCTGGGCGAGACCGTCGTATCCGACCCGGACGAGGCCGAGCGGCTGATCGTCGCGCGCATGGCCGAGATGTTCGACCCGGACGGCCTGCCGCTCACGGCCGACCTGTACCGGCTGGCCGACACCGAGCATCTGCTGCTGATCAACGTGAACCACCGGGTCACCGACGCGTGGTCGAACGCCCTGATCCGCCGTGACCTGGCCCGGTTCTACAACGCCGAAACCGGTGTGGAGACCGAGCCGCTCCCCGACATCGAATGGCTGCCCGGCGACTACTACGCCTGGCGGGACACCCGGATGGCCGGCGAGCCGGGTCGCCGCCACGCCGAGTACTGGGACCGGCAGGCGCCCCTGCTGAAATGGGCCGGGCTGCGCCGCCACCCCGAGAAGTTCGGCGCTCGGCGGCCACCGTTCCGGACGGTGGATCTCCCGTTCTCCCCCGCCGACGCGGCCGCGCTGCGGGAGCTTGCCGCCGCCGAGCGCACCACGATGTACGCGGTGTTGCTGGCCCTGCTGTTCGGCGTGCTGCACGCCGCGACCGGGGAGCGCGCTCTGGTGGTCTGCTCGATCCACGCCAACCGGATCCGCCCGGAGACCTGGAACACCGTGGGACAGTTCGCCAATCTGACCTATCTGCGGGTGGACCTGCCCCCCGAGCCCGCGTTCCGGGACGTGCTGAGGGCGACCCGGACCACGTCACTGGACGCGCTGGCCCATCAGGAGTACCCGCTCCTCAATGTCGTGACCCACCCCGGCACGACGCCGCGGACCGTGTCCCGGGCCGGCGAGGTGGCGTTCAACATGCTGGCCACGCCGCCGGGAGCGGACGGGCTCCACGGGGCGGACTTCCACGGTCTGCAGACGGTGGCGCTGCCCTTCCCCGCCGGTGTGAGCAGCCACTTCGACCTGGAACTGTTCATCACGCCCGGCCCTGACGGCCCGGGCGGCGCGCTGCGCTGGGCCGAGGGCGTCTACGAGCCGGAATTCGTGGCCGATTTGGCGGACACGTACGCATCAATAGTTTCGGCAGTGGCACAGGACCCGGACGTGGCGCTGTCCGACTTCCGCAAACGCTTCCGATGAGCGGGTAATCAGCCGATCATGAACTGGCCGCCGTCGACGTGAATGGCGGCGCCAGTGATGGCCGCGGACCGCTCGGCCGCGAGGAACGCGCACGCCCAGGCGATCTCCGCGGGCTGCGGCTGCCGCTTGATCGCGATGGTTTCCCGGGCGAACCGCTCCGACCGCCCGGGAGTCATCCCCGGATGGGTCTCCAGGTCGCGGACGGTGTCGGCGAATCCCGGGTTGATGTCGTTCACCGTGATCCCGAACGGCCCGAGGCTGCGGGACAGGGAGCGGGTAAGGGTCCGCAATCCGCCCTTGGCGGTGGAGTGGGGTATCCGGGTCGGGCCGCCGATCCAGCCGTCCGGCCCGTTCATGTGCACGATCCGGCCCCAGCCGTGCTCGCGCATCCCCGGCGCGAACGCTTTGGCGAGGTACCACGACGCGGTCAGCTGCTGGTTGAGGTGATGGTGCCAGTCCTCGTCCGTCGTGTCCCAGAAGTCCTTGTGCAGCCGCCGGGCGGCGTTGCTCACATAGATGTCGACACGCCCGAACGCCTGCTCCGCCCGGGCCTTCAACTCCAGCACCGTCGACTTCTCGGCCGCGTCGCCGAGCACGACGATGGCCTTCGCGCCGAGGGCCTCCGCCTCGTCCTTGACCTCGTTGGCCTCGTCCGCGTTCGACCTTGAATTGATGACGACGTTCGCGCCGCGGGCAGCGAACTCGAGGACGATCGCCTTGCCGAGATTACGGCCGGATCCGGTGACGAGCAGCGTCTTCCCGGCGATCCCGAACTCATCGGACATGTGGTGCTCCGCCTCTCTCCTGGCGTCCCTGGCCTTAGGGTCCTTCTGACGGATCTCCGCGGCGTGGCGGCGTCCGGCACGTCCTCTCGCCGCACCGCACGAAAACCCAAGTAGCTCCGCTACGAGGGTCTCCGCGCGGCACGCCGAGAGCACGCTCCCCCAGCTACCGCTGGGAGGTGCCCCCTGACGCCGCTCCGGTCCTCCACGGAGATCCGTCAGAAGGACCCTAGCGGTGGTGCCAACTGGCTCAGTGGCCCGATGGTGGGATGGGCAGGGATCTTCGAAATCATAGGCGACGAAATGGACTTGAGGTGAGGATCCCGCTCGAGCGGCCGCCGCCCTCTGGTTGACTTTCCCGCATGACCACATCGGCTGATCCGGATTCCACCGCGCCGCCCGCGTGGTACACCGCCGCGCTGGCTACGCCGGTCACCGAACATGAGATCACGGTGGCGGGCACCCCGATCGTCTACCGGGCCTGGGGCGAGCCGACCGGGCGCGGCATCGTACTCGTACATGGGGCCGCCGCACATTCTCGCTGGTGGGACCATGTCGGCCCGCAGTTGGTCAGCGGCCGGCGGGTCATCGCGCTGGACCTGTCCGGACACGGTGACAGCGGCAGGCGCGACGCGTACGGCCTCGAGATCTGGATGCGTGAAGTGCTCGCCGTCATCGCGGACGCGGGGCTCGACGTGCCGCCGGTGGTGATCGGGCACAGCCTGGGAGGCGCGGTGACGCTCCGGCTGGCCGCGCTGTCCGGGCACCGCATCGAGGGGGCCGTCCTGATCGATTCCCCCATGATCGGCCCGGTGGCGGCGAAACGCGCGACGCGGGAACAGCGCACCTTCGGGGCGGCGACACGCCTCTATTCCTCGCGTGCGGCGATCATCGGGCAGTTCAGTCCCATGCCCAGCCAACCGGTGCTCGGTTACGTCGCCGACCATGTCGCCGCCACGTCCATCCGCGAGGTGGCCGGTGGTTGGACCTGGAAATGGGACCCCGCCATTTTCGCGCGGGAGCGTGTCGAAAACCCGTTGATCCCACTGGACTGCCGGGTGGCGCTGGTGCACGCGGAGCGTGGCATCGTCTCGGCGGAACGCCGCGAAGCCATGTATGACCAGCTCGGCCGGGTCGCCTCGGTCATCGAGGTCCCCGGCGCGAGACATCACATCATGCTCGACCAGCCCCTCGCGCTTGTCGCCGCGATCCGCACCCTGCTCTCCGACTGGGCGCATTCCCCGTCAGGGCGATCGGGCTGAACCCGCTGGAGGCGCGTCTGCGGCCGGCGGTCGCTCGAAGTGCTCCGCTGCTGTGACACCCGTTTGTGGCGCTGATGTTCTATCGGAACGTCGCTGTGGTTCAAGTCCGCGCCGTGCCGATCTTCCTAGGCTTCGGAAGCAGCGCAGACCCGAGCGGATGTAAGCCCCGCGTACGTGAAAGACGAGAGACCCGTGAACCAGGAAATTCCGGCCGCGTGGCCGTCATCACGGGCGCCGGTTCCGGCCTCGTGGGGCCGCTGTCGCGCACACGTTCGCACCGGCGGCCGTCGAAGCGCATCGCCAACCGGGGCCCGTCCACCGTACTGATCAACGGCCTGGCCGGATGTGCCATGGAAGTGGGCCGGAAAGCGCGGCGCGTCGCCCGCCGAGAAGTCTAGTGATATCCGTGGCCAATTATGGAACCTTTCGTGTCAGATACACATGTATCTGACTGTGGCAGCACTAACGTTGGCCAACGGTTGCGAATGAGTAGCCAGGTCGGCATGAGTTCCGCCGCCCAATTGCGCGAGCCGGACCAGGTCTGGCGGGTACCACAGGAAACAGGGTTGTGCATGGCAGCTTCGGCAGACTACGACGGCAGTGGCGTGACGGCGGCTCCCTTCCGGGTGCTCGGGCCGCTTGAGGTGAGCGGTGAGCTGGGGGCCGTGTACGTGGCACCGGGGCGGCAGGAGATCGTCCTCGGGGCTCTGGTGCTCGAACTGAACCGGGTGGTGGAGACCACCTATCTGGTGGATGTCATCTGGGCGCACGATCCGCCGAAGACCGCACGCACCCAGGTGCAGATCTGCGTCTCCCGGCTCCGCAAGGCGCTGGCGGACGGGGGAGTCGACGCCACCATCGAGACCCGCGCCCACGGGTACATCCTGAGGGCACCGGAGGACGCGACCGACGTCGGCAACTTCCACCGCCTGCTGACTGAGGCGCATGCCCTGGCCCGTGAGGGCCTGAAGGTGGCCGCGGTGGACGCGCTCCGCGCGGCGACAGGCCTGTGGCGGGGCCGGTGCCTGGCCGGTGTACTCAGCGAGGTCCTGGCCGGTACGGCGGCGCAGTTGGACGAGAGCCGCCTGGAGGCGGTGGAGACCTGCATGCGGCTGGAACTGGAGCTGGGCCGTCACGAGCACCTGGTCGGCGAACTGCAGCAGCTTGTCGCCGGGCATCCGCTGCGCGAGCGGCTGCGGGGGCACCTCATGGTCGCGTTATTCCGCTCGGGCCGACAGGCGGAGGCGCTGGACGCCTATCACCAGGGCCGCGCGTTGCTCACCGAAGAACTGGGCCTGGACCCGGGAAGGGAACTGCGCGACCTGGCGCAAGCGATCCTGACCGACGACGCCGACCTGGCACTGGCCGAACCGGCCGAGCCACGTTCTCTCGTGGCGACGCCGCTCCCCGAGGCGGTGCAAGAGCGTGGTGCCGATCCCAATCCGGTCGTGACCCCGAGGCAACTTCCCGCCGACATCGGCGACCTGGTAGCCGATGACGTGATCGTTGCGGCGGTCTGCGACGCCGTCACCGGGGGACAGGAGAAGGGGCAACTGAACGTGGTCCTGGTGCTCGGCGGACCTGGTGTCGGCAAGAGCACGTTGGCCAGGCATGTGGCGCACCGGCTCGCGGCCGGGTACTTCCCGGACGGACAGCTCTACTGCGACCTGCGAGGGCCGGGCGGACAACCGGTGGGCTCCGCCGAGGCGCTGGGGCGGTTCCTCCGGGCGCTGGGCGTACCGGGCCAGGCCATACCCGACGCGCTGGATGAGCGCGCGAAGATGTACCGCAGTCTGCTGGCCGATCGCCGGATCCTGGTGTTGCTGGACGACGCGGTGAGCGAGTCGCAGGTGATGCCGCTGCTGCCCGGAACCGGCAGCAGCGGTGTGCTGGTCACCAGCCGCGGCCAGCTCACGGCGCTGCCGGGCACCCGCCGGTTCGACTTGGAGCCGCTGGGCCAGGAGCAGGCCGTCCAGCTCCTGGGGCGGATCATCGGAGAGCATCGTGTGGAGGGCGAGCGGGAGGCGGCACGGGCCCTCATACGCCTGGTGGGCGGGCTGCCCCTCGCGCTGCGCATCATCGGCGCGCGGCTGGCCGCGCGCCCGCACTGGTCACTGACCTCCATGTGGCACCGGCTTGAGAACGAGCACCGCCGGTTGGACGAGCTGGCATACGGCGAGCTGTCGATCCGGGCGAGTCTTTCCCTCAGCTACGACGGGCTGGCGGCGGCCGACCGTCGCCTGTTATGTCTGATCAGCCTGGCCGAGGGGACGGAGATTCCGGGCTGGCTGGGTGCCGCCCTCATCGACGACCGCACGCCGCACCCTGCCGACCTGCTGGAACCGCTCATCGACAGGCGGCTCCTCGACATCACCGCCATGGACCAGGGCGGGGAGTTCCGATGCGGACTGTCGCAGATGGTGCGGACGTTCGCGCACGAACGGCTGCCCCTGGAGATCCCCGAGGCGGAACGCGCCGGAGCGGTGCGGCGGATGGTCGGTGGCTGGATGGCGCTCGCGGAGAGGGCGCACAAAGAGATCTACGGCGGTGCGTACACCATCGTGATGGGCCGGGGCGAACGGTGGCATCCGCCGGAGGAGCATGTCCGGCGGTGCCTGCGCGACCCGCTCGGATGGCTGGAGAGCGAGCAGACCAACCTGTTGAACGCGGTCGAGTTGGCGGCCCGGTCCGGGCTGGACGAGTTGTGCTGGGAGCTGGCCACGACCCTGGTGACGCTCTTCGAGGCCCGTGGCTATCCCGAACTCTGGGCACGCACCCATCGGATAGCGCTGACCGCGGTACAGGAGGCCGGTAACGAGCGGGGCCAGGCGGCGGTTCTCGGCTCGTTGGGGACCCTGCACCTGCACCGGGGCGAGCATGAGGCGGCAGGCCCTTACCTCAGCGCCGCTTTGGAGATCTTCGAGCGGATCGGGGAGCTGAGTGGCCAAGCGCTGTGTCTGCGTGACCTGGCGCGCATCGAGCGGCACCATGGTGACGACGACCGGGCGCTGGCCCTCTACGAGAGCGCCGAGCGCAACTTCTCACGGGCGCAGGACGTCATCGGCCGGGCGTATGTGCTCGGCGAGATGGCACACATCACGATGCGGCGAGCAGACTTCGCGCGGACCCGTTCGTATCTCGACGAGGCTCTCGGGATCTGCCGGTCAGCCGGCTTCGACCGGGGCCAGGCCCTCACACTGCGGCGCCTGGGCCAAATGCTGATGCACCAGCACCGGTACGAGGCGGCGGAACGGACCCTGCTCGAGGTCCTCGCGATGGTCAGAGCCAGCGGCGACCTGGTCGGAGAGGGGTACGTGCTGCACGACCTCGGCCGGGTCAACGCCCACCTGCGCCGCGTGGAACAGGCCGTCCAGTACTACTCGCAGTCGGCCAGGGTCCGCGAGCGGATCCTGGACCACGGCGGGGCCGCCGCCGTACGCGCTGACATCGTTGCCATCCTGGGCAGGCCGATGACGTCGGTCGGCTGATACCAGGGGGCACGCTGGTCCATCATGTCCACGGCGTGTTGGCGAGGGGCTTTTCGTCGGCCGGTGTCACGGCTACCGCGGCAGCCGGTGACTTCTCGATGGCCATCTTCAGTTCTCCTCGCCTCGCGATCCGTTCGGACGTTGCTGGAACCAGCGTGAACCAGGTGCCCATCGCGGCCGCATGCTCGCGCTATCACCGTCCTATCCCGGCCCCGTCCCGCCGTGGATGCGCCGTGATGCCGGGCCGATAGGGCGACACCGGAGATTGGGTCCTGCCGACCTCGGAGCCCCTTCAGCCCCTTCGGGGGACGGCTCTCAAGGGGTGGTCCGAAGGACCGTAGTGACCACCGTGACTCAGGGGAAGGTGCACGGCCGATGACGATGGACGCGGAGTTCTACTCCCGGGTGGCCGAGCGGTTCGGCGGCTACTTCAGCGATGCGCGGAGCACCGACGTATTCCCCGATGGCCGCCCGGATGCCGTCTTCGATGAGCTGGTGACCGCGCTGGGCGCCCCGCAGGCCCGACTGCTGGATGTCGGCTGTGCCGACGGGCGTAGTCTGCTGCGCGTCTCTTCCGCGTACGGCGCCGCGACCGGGATGGATCTGTCGCCCTCGATGCTGGAATGCGCCGCGCGGTACCGAGCGGAGGCGGGCCTGGCGCACGTCACGTTCGAGCTGTGCGATGCCGCCCACACCGGACTACCCGATGGGGACGTCGATGTGGTCACTTCCCGCCGCGGTCCGCTGATCGCCCAAGAGTTCAAGCGGGTGCTCCGCCCCGGCGGTGCCGTGGTGTACATGGGAATCGGGGAGCAGGACGCGCGCGAGCTGAAAGAAACGTTCGGCCGAGGCCAGGACTTCGACAGCTGGAACGGCAGGCCATTGTCGGAGGAGATCGCTCAAGAACTGTCCGACGCGGGCTTCGTCGTGACAAGAAACCAGGCGTTCCGGTTCGAGGAGTTCTACCACTCGCCGGGCGATCTGGACACTTTTCTGCACCAGGTGCCAATCATCGACAACTACGATTCGGCGGCGGACGAGGAGGCATTCGATCGATATGTCACCGCGGCGACCACCGATCAGGGCGTCCGGCTGAGCCGGCATTGGTTCATCGTGCAGGCGCAGAAGCCGACGGCTGTCGAGTCGTCCCACTCATAGGAAACGGTGCGCCATGGAGCAGGATCTCGTAGTCAACGAAATCTTCGGTCCGACCGTCCAGGGCGAGGGCCGGTCCCTGGGACGCAGATGCGCGTTCCTGCGACTCGGCGGGTGCAACCTGTCGTGCTCGTGGTGCGATACGCCGTACACGTGGGACTGGACCGGAGCCAGTGAGAGCGGGGTCGCCCACGATCCGCGCAAGGAACTGCACCGCCGCCCGGTCGGAGATGTCCTCACGGAATTGCTCGCATTCGACACCGAGCTGATCGTGATCTCCGGCGGTGAGCCCCTGGGCCAGCAGGAGCGGCTGATTCCTCTGGTGGCGGCACTGACCGGACACGGTAAAGAGATCGAGATCGAGACCAACGGGACGCACGCCGCGCACCCCGAACTCATCGCCGCCGGCGTCAGGTTCAACGTCTCGCCGAAGCTGTCGCACTCGGGCGACACCCTGCAGCGCAGGATCGTCCCTGAGGCACTCACCAGCCTCTCGGCACTGCCGGGAAGCACGTTCAAGTTCGTCTGCCAGAACACCCGCGATCTCGACGAAGTGGCCCAGCTGGTCGCCACCTTCGACCTGTCCTCGGTATGGATCATGCCGATCGGGCGTACCGCCGACGATGTCACAAAACACATGAGCGAGCTGGCCGACGCCGTGGTGGAGCGCGGCTGGAACCTGACGACCAGACTTCACACCTTGTTGTGGGACGAAAAACGCGGCGTGTGAGCACCGGCACACGCAAAGGAGAAGGGAACTCGGATCGATGACATTTCGAATCACGAAGAAATTTGAATTCTCGGCCAGTCATCGGCTTACCGGCCTTGCTCCTGAGCACCAGTGTGCCCGAATGCACGGGCACAACTATGTGATCGAGTTGGAGCTCGCGGCCGATGACGCGGATCTGTTGCCCGTGGGCTTCGTTCGAGACTACGGAGACTTGTCCGCGTTCAAGGTCTGGCTGGACAACCATCTTGATCATCGGCATCTGAACGATGTGATGGACGAAAATCCGACGGCTGAGAATATGGCAGCCTGGGTCTACAAGACATGGTCGATGGAGTTTCCCGAGTTGACCTGCGTGCGTGTCTCGGAAACTCCCAAGACTTGGGCCGAGTACCGGCCGTGAGGTCAGTGACTCCGAAGCCCGGACGAAAGGTGACCGCATGTCGGTGACAGAATTGGACCTCGATGGTGACTCATCGGCGTCGAGGACGACCGAGGACCCTCTGGTCGGGATCGCCCGCCAACTGCTGGAGGAGATCGGCGAGGACCCGAATCGCGACGGACTGCGCGACACGCCCGCGCGATTCGCCCGCTGGTGGCGAGAGTTCATCAACTACGACCCGGGTTCGCTGGGCACTCTCTTCGAGTCCATCGGCACGAGCCAGCTCGTAGTCGTCTCGGACATTCAGGTCTGGTCCCTGTGCGAGCACCACCTCCTGCCGTTCAACTGCTCGGTGACGATCGCGTACCGCCCGGCGGGGCAACTGCTCGGCCTGTCGAAGTTCGCCAGGGTCGCCCATCAGTACGCGCACAAGCTGCAGGTCCAGGAGCGCCTCGTGGACCAGATCGCGCTCGAGATCAGCACCCTGAGCGGCACCCCGGACGTCGCGGTCATAGCGAAGGGCGAGCACCTCTGCATGTCGATGCGCGGCATCAAGGCCGCCGCGCAGATGACATCCACCGCGTATCGCGGGGAGTTCAGCACGGACGCCGGACTCCGGGGCGAGCTGTTCGACCTGCTCCGGGCGTGACGAGCCATCCGATTCGAATCGGCGCTGACCGACTTCACCAGCGCATCGCCGGAGCGGTGGGTTTTCTCGTCATGAAAGGACAACGATGAACGACAATGACTCTTTGACGCCCGCGGAAGCGGTTCGCCTGCTCCCCGCGCTGGACGCCGACCGGCTGGTGGCCGACCTGATGACGGCGCGCGACCACCTGTGGGACCAACAGCGCGTGTACCGAGACGGGGCTGTGGTCAGGCAGGCCGAGGAGGACTGGCGCTGCCTCGCGGTGCGCAGCCCCGGTGGTGACAAGACACGTACCGACCCGGGCGGCCCCGGTGGTGCGGAGTTCGCCGACACCGAGTGGCTGGCCCATATGCCGTACGTCCGGGAGATCCTGCGTTCGATCCCCGGACCCCTCTTCGCGGCCCGGTTCATGGATCTCGGCCCCGACACCGTCGGCTACCGCCATTGCGACTTCAAGTTCGCCCCGGACTGGGGAATGGCCCGGCTGCACATCCCGGTCATGACCCACGAGAAGGCCACGCTGGAGCTTGACGGGGTGACCTATCGCTGGCAGCCCGGCGAGTTCTGGTTCGGTGACTTCAGCCGCATGCACCAGATCGAGAACCTCGGTCCCGAGCATCGGGTGCACCTGGTCGTGGACGTACTTGTCACACCGGAGCTCGCGCAGCTGTTCCCGGCTGACTGGGCCGACTACTTCAACGGCCCGGACGTGCTCTACAACCGGCCGGCGGTGGCCTTGACCGACGGCGAGCGGGAAGCGGCCCCGTGTTCGTTCGACGCGCCGGAGCACCTGCTGGAGGTGGAGGAGTTCGGGTCGCTCACCTGCCCGCAACCGCAGGCCACCTTCCACGTCGTCGACACCGGCACGGAGCTCGCCATCCGATCCCCCCGGGACCACCTGTTCCCGCTGGTTGCCCTCGGCGGAGACGAGTACCGCCTGGTCGGGTGGAGCGAGGAGCGAACCGTGACCATGCGGCTGGACGCTCCGCGGCCCGAGGTCGAGCTGACCTACCGCAGGGGCCGGCGGGCGACCCGGCTGGTCGTCCCGGCCACGCCGGCGGCATGACCGGCACCGTGCGGCAACCGCTGTGCACGGCGGCGCCGAGCCACGCGTCCGCCGCCGTGTCCGCGCACGGCACACCGCCGCTCTGATCCCCAGGCACTGATCCACAACCATTTCCATCCGCCGGAAGGCGACGCATGCCCAAAACTGTCGCAATCGTGTCCGGCGGCCTGGACTCGGTCACCATGGCCTATCACCTCCAGGCACAAGGACACACGCTCCGACTGCTGTCCGTGAACTACGGGCAGCGCCACCTCATCGAGCACGAGTTCGCCGCGAAGGCGGCTCGAACCCTCGGGGTGCCGCACGACGTCGTCGACCTCAGCCCGGTCGGCAAGCTCATGCACGGCTCCTCGCTCACCGACCCGGACGTCGACGTGCCGGATCAGAAGAGGGACTCGCCCGGCGAGAGCCCGAACGTCGTGCCCAACCGCAACGCCCTGCTGCTGTCCGTCGCCTTCGCGGTCGCCGTCGCCGAGAAGGCGGAAGCGGTGGCCATCGGGGTGATCGACGACCCACAGGCCGCGCCCGACGCCAATAGCGCGTTTCTCGACTCCTTCCTCGCCATGGAGAAGATCGCGACCCACGGATACGCGCACCCCGAGCTGACCTTGACGGCGCCGCTGGCCGAACTGCGCAAGAGCGGCGTGGTGTCGCTCGGCGAGGAGCTCGGCGTCCCCTGGACCGATACCTGGACCTGCATGCGTAGCGGCCCGCTGCACTGCGGACGGTGCGCTTCCTGCTGGGACCGCCAGGAAGCGTTCCAAGACGCCGGCGTGACCGACCCGACGACCTACCAGACCAGCAATGCGAAGGTGCTGCCATGACCGACCCCTTTCCGGTGCTCGACCTCCGTGACGCCGCCGGTTCGGAAGAAACCCGGGCAGAGTTCCTGAACCGGTTGCGCAAGGCCATCCACGAGGTCGGCTTCTTCCAGCTCGTCGGTCACGGTGTCGAGGACTCCGACGACATGCTCGAGCTGGCCCGCCAGTTCTTCGCCCTGCCCGAGGCCGATCGGCTCGCGCTGAACATCCTCGACTCGCCGCTGTTCCGCGGCTACTCCGAACTCGGCCGCGAACACACCAAGGGAATCCCCGACCAGCGCCAGCAGCTGGACATCGGGCCGGAGCAGCCCACGAGGACGTCCGCGCCCGGCGATCCCGCCTACCGGTGCCTGATCGGCCCGAACGAGTGGCCCAAGGCGATGCCCGAGCTGCGCCCGGCCATCGAGTCTTGGATCACCCGGCTGACCGATCTGTCACATCGACTGCTACGGCTGATGCTCGAGTCGCTCGACGCCCCCGCCGGGTTCCTGGACGACGTGGTCGATCCGGATCCGCAGATCCACCTGAAGCTTCTGCACTATCCCGGTCCCACGCGGACGAGCGAGGACGACGGCTCCGGCCAGGGGACCGGCATCCACAACGACCTCGGGCTGCTCACCCTGCTCGTCCAGGACGACAACGGTGGCCTCCAGGTCGCGGTCGAGGAAGACCAGTTCATCGATGTGCCGGTGATCCCGGGGGCGTTCGTGGTCAACCTGGGGGAGCTGCTGGAGGTGGCGACGAGGGGCTATGTGCGTGCCACCCTGCACCGGGTGGTCCGGCCCGCCCCGGGCGTCAACCGCTACTCCATTCCCTTCTTCTACAACCCTCGGCTGGACGCCACGATGCAGCCGCTGCCCAGCCCATATGTCGAGGGCGCCGGCGGAGTCATCGACGTCGCCGACAACCCGCTGTTCGCGCTGTACGGCGACAACGTCATGAAGGGGCTGGTCCGCTCCTTCCCCGACATCGTGGCCCGGCACCACCCGAACCTGGCCGCGGCGGCCAAGTCCACGAGTGCCTGACCTGGAGCCGCACACCCGAGCAGGCCGCCGGGCCGGCCGGCCGATTCAGCCGCGTCGGAGTGCTGAAGTTCGACGATAGGGCGCGGCTCGTGCCGGCGGAGGCGATGAGCGCGGTGCGGGCCGAGGCCGGCCGGCTCATCGCCGAGCACGGAAGCCCCCGTGACCTCGTTCTGGAGCAGATCGCCGCCGGCGAGGTCACGCCGAAGAGATTGTTCGTTCGCCGGGCCACTCGCCCGGAGGAGGCGCCCACGAAGCGCCCCGACCCTGGTCGGACCCGAGGCACGCGCCATCCACGCGGCCACGGACGGCACGGACAGGCAGCGTTCCACGAGCGACGCGGGCCGGCACTCGCCGGGGACGAACGTCCGGGCGGACCGCGTCGCCGGCCGGGGTGACGCCGGGCAGGGCGGCTGCGATCCGGCACCGAACTCCTCTGACGGGGACCGAACGAACATGAGGCAGGGCGAATTTCATGAGAATCAACCTTCTCGGGCCGCTCCAGGCCTACGGGGACGATCACCGCGTCGACCTGGCGCCGGCCGCCCAGAAAGTACGTCAGACACTGGCACTGCTCGTGCTGAACGCGGGCCGGGTGGTGCGCTTCGAGCAACTCATGGACGAACTGTGGGACGACGACCCACCGGCCAGCGCGCACACCGCCCTGCAGACGTATGTGTACCAGCTCAGGAAGCGGTTCTCCCTCGGCAACCCGAGGAGCGGCGGCGCGGTACGGGCGGCCGGCCCGCTGCTGGGCACGGTCGACGGCGGCTACCAGCTTTCGCTGCCCGCCGACCACGTGGATGTCTTCCGCTGCGAGCCGCTGCTCGCCCGCGCCCGTGCGGAGTTCCGTGACGAGGACTTCGCCCGGGCCCGTGACACGGCCGCCGCGGCGCTGCAGCTGTGGCGGGACGATGCCCTGGTGGACGTACGCAAGGGGCCCGCGCTGCAGGCCGAGGCGGTCCGCCTGAAGGAGCTGCGTACCAGCGCACACCACCTGCGGATCGAAGCCGACCTGCACCTCGGCCGGCACCACGAGGTGCTCGGCGAACTCAGCTCGATGGCCGGGCGGGAACCCACGAACGAGTGGGCCCAGCGCAATCTGATGACGGCTCTCTACCGCATGGACCGGCGGGTGGAGGCGCTCCAGGTCTACCAGCGGGCACGCGAGCGGATCGCCACCGAGCTGGGCCTCGACCCTTCCCCCGAACTCCAGGCCCTGCACACGGCCGTGCTCACGTCGGACGAGGAGCTGCTGCGTCCCGCCGGGCGGCTGACGGCCGTGACCGCCGCCACCCGGGCGCCCTGCCATCTGCCCGCCCCGCGCGAACGCCTGACCGGACGCGCCGGCCAACTGGCGCGCATCACCGCGGCGCTGGCGGGCCGGGCGCGGGAGGACCGGCCGCTCGTGATCGTGGGGGGCGCTCCCGGCACGGGGAAGAGCGAGCTGTGCCTGCACGCCGCGCATCAGGTGAGCGGCCACTACCCGGACGGACGGCTCTACGCACGTCTCCGTGACGGCGCCGGGCGGCGGGTGCGGCCCGCCGAGATCCTCCGCTCGTTCCTGCGTGGACTCGGCGCGACGGAGGAGCAGTTGCGGCTGGGCACCACCGACCTGAGCCTGCTGTTCCGCAGCTGGACCGCCGACCTGCGCGTCCTGGTGGTGCTCGACGACGTGTGCGACGTACGGGACCTGACGCCGCTGCTGCCGTCCGGCGGTGGCTGCGGCGTGGTGATCGGCAGCCGGCGGCGGCTGTTCGTGTCCTCGTCGGCGGTCCACGTCGAACTGGCCGGACTGTCCTTCGACGACTGTCTGCACCTGCTGGCATCCTCCGTGCCGAACCACCGGACCACCATGGACCCGGAGGGGCTGCGGCGGCTGGCCGGGCTGTGCCGGGGGCTGCCGGGCGCGCTCTTCGCGGTGGCTTCGCAGCTGCGCCGCCGCCCGCACTGGACGGCCCGGCAGGCCACTGCCTGGGTCCTCGCGTCCGGGGGCGGCGACAGCGATCCGCTGGGCGTGCGGGCCGGATTCGACCGGACGCTCGCGACGCTGCCCGCCGAGTCGCGGTCCCTGGCGTACGCGCTGTTGTCCCCCGGCGTCCCCGACCGGCTCACGCCGGCGCTTGCCGCCGTGGCCCTGGGGATCAGCGACCAGCGGGCCGAGGATCTGCTGGAGGAACTGTCGGAGAGCTACCTGCTGCGCGCGCGGCACCTGTGCGTGAACGGCCGGTTCTCCTACGAGTGGGAGCCTGGGGTACGCCCGTTCGCGGCGCGGCGGAGCAACGCGCCGGTCATGTGCTCGGCCTGAGGCTCACGGCTCCAGGACGACTTCCCCCGTCGCGCCGCGCGTCTCCAGCGCGTGGCGCGGCTCCGTGCTCGCCGGGATGATCTCATGCGGGACCGCACCGGCCGGCCCGCCTCGCCCGAACCGCCCAAGCAACCGAACCCTTGGAGAACCGTCATGCCACAGCGCCCGAAACTCGTCCTCGTCGGCCAGTTGTCCGTGTATCCCTGGGTGTTCGAAGCAGCCGAGCGTGCCGGTATCGACCTGATCCTCATCCCCAGGGGGGACGACTCGGCGGAGTCCGCCGGGCGGGCCAAGGCGGTGGTCGAAGTGCTGCCACTGGACATCGAGGAAAACCCGGAAGGTGCGCTGATCGCGCTCGCCGAGCGCTACCGGCGGGAGCCCTTCGGCGGAATCATGGCGGGCAACGAGAGGGTCGTGCCGTTCGTGGCGCGCGCCGCCCGAGAGCTGGGCCTCACCGGCCTGACCGAGGAGGCGGCGGCCGTGGTGCGCGACAAGCGCAGCATGCGCCAGCACCTGCGGGAGGCGGGTCTGGGCGCGCCCGGCTTCGTGGCCGTCGAGGATCCGGACGGCTGGACCGAGGCGCTGACCTTGCGGTTCCCCGTCGTGGTCAAGCCGGCGAACGGCCACTCCAGCCTCGGTGTGATCCGTGTGGATGACAAGGACAGCCTTGAGCAGGCCGTGGCCCGCACCTGGAAGCTCATCGAAACCCACCACCTGGGGGCCGCCGACGGATCGGCCCCGGAATCCGGTGTGCTGGTCGAGGAGTACCTGGATGGGCCGGAGGTCTCCGCCGAATCCCTCGTGCGCGACGGGCGGGTACGGGTCTGTGGCATCAGCTGGAAGGGGGAACTGGCGGGTCCCTACTTCGAGGAGACCACGCTGCGGGCCCCCGCCCAGCTGCCCGCCGAGATACTCGCCGCGATCGAGGCGGAGGTGATCGGTGCCCACCACGCCTTCGGCGTCACGGAGGGCACCACGCACACCGAAGTGCGGCTGGTCGGCGGGGTGCGGCCGGTGCTGCTGGAGATGGGCGCGCGGATCGGCGGCGGCGGCTTCATGCACCACCTCGTCCACCTCAGCAGCGGGATCGACCTGGCCGCCGAGGCGATGCGCATCCACCTCGGCCAGGAACCGCTCTGCTGGAGTGAGGAGCCGGAACCGGTCGGCCACGTGGCGGCCTACCAGGTGGCGGTCGGCAGCGGTGGACGGATGAAGCGGATACGCGGCTTGGACGCGGTGCGCGACGACCCGCGGGTGGACTACGTGGTGGAGGCCGTGAGCCCCGGCACACTGCTGGCCCCCTACCCGGACCACTCCGGATACCCGGTCATGGTGATCTCCCGTCATGAGTCGGATGCCGAGGCCGAGGAGTACCGCGCCCACCTCGAGCGGACGCTGCACGTCGAGTACGAAGAGCAGGGTTGAGCACACGCCACCGAGTGACCCGAGGGGCTGTTCAGTCGTCCGTTGTGGACGGGCTGAACAGCCTCTCTCCCTTTTCTGTCTTCGGGTGTTTGTCGTAGTGCGCTTGAGTCGCGGTTGAGCCGCTTCGACCGGTTCCGTGCCAGACTCGGCCCATGCTCCACGGGCGTGCGGATCAATCTCTGATCGAACGGGCAAGGCAAATTCGCAGGGGCCTTATGGGAACCCCGCTGATTCCTCTGGCGGACGAGCAGTGTGACATCGTCGCGAAGCTGGAATTCTGCAATCCCACGGGAAGCAGCAAAGACCGTTCGGCGCTGTGGATTCTGGAACAGGCGATCGGCCGCGGGGAGATAGCGCGGGGCACGACGGTGGTCGAGTCCTCGTCCGGCAATTTCGCGCTGGCCCTGGCCTTCTACTGCCGGATGCTCGGCATCTCGTTCGTCCCGGTCATCGATCCGAACTGCAACGAGGCCACCGAGGCCCAGCTCCGGCTGCTGTGCGAGCGGGTGGAGAAAGTCGCCATCCGTGACGGGTCGGGCAGCTACCTGAAGAACCGGCTGTCCCGGGTCCGGGAACTGCTGGTCGAACTCGACTCGGCCTATTGGCCCAACCAGTACGCCAATCCCGATGCCCGCGACGCGCATTACCACTTCACCGCGGGCGAGCTGATCGCACAGGCCGGCCCGCTGGACTATCTCTTCGTCGGCGTGGGCACCGGCGGCACGATCGCCGGGCTCTCCCGCCGGATCAAGGAAACCTACCCCGACTGCGTCGTCGTCGCCGTCGACGCCGAAGGCTCGGTGATCTTCGGCGGCCCGCCGAAGAAGCGGCGGATCCCCGGCATCGGCTCCAGCATCGTGCCACCGCTGTGCGGCCAGGCGCTGATCGACCACGTCGAGATCGTCTCCGAGGCACGAGCCGTCGAGGCCTGCTCCGCCCTGGCCGCCGAGTACGGCCTGTACGCGGGCGGCTCGACCGGCAGCACCTACGCCGCCGTCCAGGACTACTTCGCCCGGCACCGCCCCGGCACCCACCGTCCCCGGGTCGCCTTCATCGCCGCCGACCGCGGCCACGCCTACGCCCAGACCATCTACGACCCCCTATGGGTCCAGCAACTGCACGCGGAAACGGCACAAACCCCCGGCGTCGAAACCCTGGCCGTCAACTGAAGGAGAACCACCCCGTGTCCACCATGGTCCCGCCGCCCATGACCGTGATCGGCGCGGGCGACATCGCCGCCGAGACGGATCGTCACCGTCCAGAGCTCATCGAGGTCGTCCGTGCCGCCTACCTCGCGCACGATGCCGGACAGAGCTCGAACCCGCACAGCTCGTTCCTGCGCTTCCCCCACCAGAGCCGGTCGCGCATCATCTCCCTGCCCGCCTATCTGGGCGGCGAGTTCGAGGTCGCCGGCAACAAGTGGATCGCCAGCTTCCCGGACAACACCCAGCACGGGATCCCCCGCGCCTCGGCCACGCTGATCCTCAACGACTGCGTCACCGGCTATCCGTTCGCCTGCATGGAGTCCTCCATCGTCTCGGCGACGCGGACCGCGGCCTCCGCGGTACTGGGCGCGCAGACGCTGCTCGGCGCGCGCCGTGCCCGCCGGGTCGGCATCGTGGGCACGGGTCTGATCGCCCAGCACGTATGGCGGTTCCTGCGTGATCTCGACTGGGAGATCGACGGCTTCCGGCTCTTCGACCTCGACCCGGCGGCGGCGGACCGCTTCGCCGCCGTCGTGGCCGAGCACACCGAGGCCGAGATCGTGGTCGCCGAGGCGGTGGAGGACGCGTTCACCGACTGCGACCTGGTGGTGCTGACCACGGTGGCCGGCGAACCGCATCTGCACGACCCCGGGCTGCTGGCCCACAACCCGGTGGTCCTGCATCTGTCCCTGCGCGACCTCGCCCCCGAGCTGATCCTCGCCGCCCAGAACTTCACCGACGACGTCGACCACGCCGTACGCGAGCGCACCTCGCTGCACCTGACCGAACAGCGCACCGGCAACCGGGACTTCGTCGACGGCACCCTCGCCGACCTGCTGCGCGGGCGGCTGCACCGGCAGCACGGACGCCCGGCGATCTTCTCGCCGTTCGGACTCGGCGTACTCGACCTCGCCGTCGGCAAGTGGGTGCACGACCGGGTCGTCGCCGCGGGCCGGGGCCACCGCGAGAGGGACTTCTTCACCGGGGTGGGGGTCTGACGCATGAGCGCCTCACCCGCCGCGCGCCCCGACGGGGACCGGTACGTCGTCGTGGTGAACCACGAGGAGCAGTACTCGGTCTGGTTCGCCGACCGTGAGCTGCCCGACGGCTGGACCGCCACCGGCGCGCAGGGCACCCGCCAGGAGTGCCTGGACCACATCGAGCAGGTGTGGACCGACCTGACCCCGCGCTCCGTACGAGCCGCACGATGACGGCGGGTGCCCTCGCGACGGCCTGGCTGCGCGGGCTCGGCGGCCGTGAACACACCGCGCGGTGGCGCCTGTTCGTCTTCCCGCACGCCGGGGCGGGCGCCTCCGCCTACCGGCTGGCGGCGCACCTGCCGGAAACCGTCGAAGTCTGCACGGTCCAGTTGCCCGGCCGGGAGAACCGGCTCGCCGAACCGGCCCTGACGTCGCTGGACGACGCCGTGGCCGCGCTCGCGCCGCTCATCGCGGACCACACGGACCTGCCGTACGCCTTCTTCGGGCACAGCATGGGCGCCCTGATCGCCTTCGAGACGGCCCGGCGGCTGCGTGCGCTCGGCACACGCCTGCCCGACCGCCTGTTTCTGTCGAGCATGCGCGCCCCCGGCCTGCCGGACCGCGACCCGCGGCACACGCTGCCCGACGACAAGCTGCTCGCCACGGCCGAATTCGACGGCGTGGACCCCGAGTTGCAGGAGCTGCTGCTGCCGCTGCTGCGCGCGGACCTGACGCTGTGCGAGACGTACACGCACCGGGCCGAGGCACCCCTGCCCTGTGGCCTGACCGTTCTGGCCGGCTCGGACGACGAAAGCGTCGACCGGACGGAGCTCAGCGGCTGGCGCGAGCACACCTCGGCCGACTTCGAACTGCACCTGTTCCCGGGCGCCCCCCACCTGTATGTGCGCGGCGCGGAACGACAGCTGGCAGAGACGATCACGCGTACCTTCCCCGCACGGGGCTGAGAAGGGCCCGTACGGGGCTGAGAAGGGATCCGTTCATGGCGCCGACCACCCTGGTCGCACTGTGGGAGCGGCAGGCAGCTGCGACACCCGACGCGGTCGCCGTCGTCGCGGGAGCACACCGCGCCGGCTACGCCGACGTGGACCGCCGGGCCACGGCACTCGCCGCCGAGCTGCGGGCGCGCGGCATCGGACCGGAGGACCTGGTCGGCGTCTGTCTCGGCCGCTCGGTCGAGATGGTCGTGGCCCTGCTCGGCATCCTGAAGTCGGGCGCCGCGTACCTGCCCCTCGACCCGAGCTACCCGCCCGACCGGCTGCGGTACATGACCACCGACTCGGGCGCCGGGCTGTGGCTGTGCGACGCGGACCACCGCGCGCGGGCCCTGGCGTCCGGCGCGGCCGACGTCCTGCTGGTCGAGGACATCCCCGCGGAACCTGCCGCCCCGGTGGCCCCGGTGGTGCACCCGCACCACCTGGCCTACGTCATCTACACCTCCGGTTCCACCGGCCTGCCCAAGGGCGTGGCCGTCGACCACGCGGCGATCGCCTCGTTCCTGCGAAGTGTGGCCGAACGCCCCGGCCTCCGGGCGGACGACCGGGTCCTCGCGCTGACCCCGCTGTCGTTCGACATCTCGGCGCTGGAGCTGTTCCTGCCGCTGACCCGGGGAGCGACGGTGGTGATGGCCCCGGCCGCCGCCAACACCGACCCCGAGCTGCTGGCCGCCACCATCGACGAGGCGGCTGTGAGCGTCGTCCAGGCGACCCCCACCACCTGGCGGATTCTGCTGGCGTCCGGCTGGACGGACGGGCACGGCCGGGTACTGCTGTCGGGCGGTGAGCCGCTCGATCCGCAGCTGGCCCGCGACCTGCTCGCCACCGGCTCCACCCTGTGGAACCTGTACGGGCCGACCGAGGCGACGGTGTGGGCCACCGCCGCCCGCGTCGACTCCGCGGCCGACCGGGTCACGGTCGGCACGGCCCTGTCCAACACCCGGCTGCACGTCGTCGACGAGACCGGGCGGGAGGCCGGCCCGGGAGTCACCGGCGAGCTGTGGATCGGCGGCGCGGGCGTGGCGCGCGGCTACCTCAACCGGCCCGCGCTGACCGCCGACCGGTTCGTGCCCGATCCGTTCGGGGACGCCTCCGGGCGCCTGTACCGGACCGGCGACCTCGCCCGGTGGTCCGCCGACGGCACCCTGGAGGTGCTGGGGCGCGACGACGACCAGGTCAAGGTGCGCGGCTTCCGCATCGAACTCGGCGAGATCGAGGCCTGTGTGCGCAGCCACCCCCTCGTCACGGACGCGGTGGTGGCCGTCGACCGCGAGGCGGCCGGCGGCGACCAGCTGGTGGCGTACCTCGTGCCCGCGCCCGGCGCGCGGAACGTGTCCGAGGAGCTGCCCCGCCAGGTCCGTGACCACCTCGCGCGGCGGCTGCCCGCCCATATGGTGGCCCAGGGCTACGCGGTGCTCGACGCCCTGCCCCGCACCCCCGCGGGCAAGGCCGACCGCGGCGCTGTGCGGCGGATCCCGCACAGCCCGGTCCGGGCGAGCGGGCCGATGCCCGACGACGCCCCGCTGCCGCCGCACACCGCGGCGGTGCGCCGCGTATGGGCCGAGGTGCTCGGGCTGGACGACGTGTCCCCGTACGACGACTTCTTCGGCCTCGGCGGCCAGTCGCTCACCGCGGTACGGGCCGTGGCCCGGCTGCGTGCGGAGCTCGGCGTGCGGGTCGACGCCCAGTCGGTCTTCGCGCATCCGACGCCCGCCACGCTCGCCGCCGCCCTGGACGGCGTGGCGCCCTCGGACGACGAGCCGATTCCCGCGGCCGGGACCGCCGAGCTCTCCTTCGGCCAGGAGCGGATCTGGTTCTTCGAGCAGCTGAACGACGCGGTGCCCGCCTACCACCTGCCGGTCGCCCTGGGCCTGCCCGGCGGGCGGGTCGACCTGGCGGTGCTGGAGGACTGCCTGTCCGCGCTGGTGCACCGGCACCCGGCGCTGCGCACGGCCCTCGTCTCCGTCGACGGCCGGGTCCGCCCCGAACCGCGCGAGGCGACCTCGGTGCCGCTGCGCCGCATCGAGGTCGCCGAGGAGGATCTGGACGCGCTGGTGACCGAGCGGATCCGCGCCCCCTTCGCCCTCGACCGCCCACCGCTGCTGCGCGCGGACGTGCTGCGCACCCCGAGCCGTGACATCACTCTGTTGACGATCCATCACATAGCCTGCGACGGCGCGTCGATGGACCTGATGGTCCGGGAACTGGGCGAGCTCTACACCGAGCTCGCCGCCGGCCGCCGCCCGGCCCCCGCACCGCTGCCCGTGACGTACGCCGACTACGCGGCCTGGCAGCGCGACCGACTCACCGACGCCGAGCTGGAGCGGCTGCTCGACCACTGGCGCGCGGCGCTGTCCGGTGTGCCCGTCCTCGAACTGCCGACCAGCCGCCCCCGGCCGGCCGTCGCGAGCCACCGCGGCCGCCGCGAACTGCTGCGCGTCCCCGCGGACCTGGCGCACCGGCTGCGCACACTGTGCCGGGCCGAGGGCGTCACCCTTTTCATGGGCCTGCTGGCCCCGTTGCAGGTGCTGCTCGGCCGGTACGCCGACGAGAGCGATGTCGCCGTCGGCACCCTGACAGGCGGCCGTCCGCGCCCCGAACTGGACGACGTGGTCGGCTACTTCGTGAACACCGTCGTGCTGCGCACCGACCTGTCCGGCGACCCGACCTGGCGCGAGCTGCTGGGCCGCGTCCGCGAGGTCGCGCGGCAGGCGTACGCGCACCAGGAGCTGCCGTTCGAGAAGCTGGTGGCGCAGCTGAGCCCGGAGCGCGACCTGAGCCGCAACCCGCTCTTCCAGGTCCTGCTCGCCCTGCACGAGGAGCCGAGGGCCGGTCACCTCACCGAGCTGTACGACCGCAAGGAGCTGGAGGGACGGCTCGGCACCGCCCGCTTCGACCTCGCCCTCGACGTGACGGACCACGCCGCCGGAGCCGGTGACCTCAGCATCTCCATCGAGTACGCCACCGACCTGTTCGACGCGGACTTCGTCCGGGGCCTCGGCCGGCACTTCCTGCGGGTGATCGAGCAGATGGTGTCCGGTGCCACGGCCCGGCTGTCCGAGCTGGAGATCGTCTCGGCCGATGAGCTGCGCGCCCTCTCCATCGGCGACCGGGCCGAGCCGCTGCCCGAGCCGACCACCCTGGTCCGCCTCTGGGACCGCCAGGTGCGGACCACCCCGGACGCGCTCTGCGTCGTGGGCGACGGCCGGTCGCTGACGTTCGCCGAGACCGACGCGCGGGCCTCGGCCCTGGCCCGGGAGCTGCGGGCCGGGGGCGTGCGCCCCGAAAGCCTGGTCGGCGTCTGCCTGGAACGCTCGGTGGAACTGGTGGTCGCCCTGCTGGGTGTGCTGAAGGCGGGCGGCGCCTACGTCCCGCTCGACCCCGGCTACCCGCCGGAGCGGCTGCGGTACCTGCTGGCCGACTCGGGCGTACGCCTGGTCGTCGCGGACCCGGGACACCCCACCTCGGCCCTGTTCGGCGACGGCGCGCGGATCGTGCCGGTGGACCAGGAGCCCGGGGCGGACCCCGGGCCGGCCGAGGAGGCGCAACCACACCACCTCGCCTACGTGATCTACACGTCCGGCTCGACCGGCAATCCCAAGGGCGTCGCGATCACCCACGCCAACATCACCGGGTTCCTGGAGTGGAACCAGCGGCTGTGCCGGCTCACCGGGCGGGACCGGGCCCTGCTCAACCACTCGGTGGCGTTCGACAACTCGGTCTGGGAGATCTTCCAGTGCCTGGTGTCCGGCGCCGAACTGCACCTGGCGAGCCCCACCGCCGCCTACGACCCCGAGGAGTTCCTGCGAGAGGTCGCCGAGCGCGGCATCACCACGCTCAACGCGACGCCCTCACAGATGCGGATCCTGCTGGAGTCCGGCACGGACCCCGCTCCCCGGCTCGCCTCCGTACGCCTGGTGTTCACCGGCGCCGAGGCCGTGCCGCACGACGTGGCCCGCCGCATCCTGTCCGCCACCGCGCCGGGATGCCAGGTCTTCAACGAGTACGGGCCCACCGAAGCGACCGTCACCTCGGCGTTCTGCCCGATCACCGAGGAGCTGCTCGACCGGCACAGCCATCGCCCGAGCGTCCCGTTCGGCCGGGCGACCGACAACGCGCACCTCTACGTGCTGGACCCGCGGCTGCGCCCGGTCGCCCCGGGCTGCCGCGGCGAACTGTACGTCGGCGGCAGCGCGGTCGGCCGCGGCTATCTCGGCAGGCCGGCCCGTACGGCAGGGGCGTATCTGCCCGACCCGTACGCCGCGGAGCCCGGCTCCCGCATGTACGCCACGGGTGACGTGGTCCGGCTGTTGCCGGACGGAAATCTGGTCTTCCTCGGCCGCAACGACCACCAGGTCAAGGTGCGCGGTTTCCGCATCGAGCTCGGCGAGATCGAGTCCGCCCTCCAGACCCACCCGGCCTGCGCCGACTGCGTGGTGGCCGTGCGCCGCACCAGCACCGCCGTGGACCAGCTGGCGGCCTACCTGATCCTCGAACACCCCGACCGGCCCACCCCGGACCCGGCGGAACTGCGCGCCTACCTGGCGGAGCGACTGCCGCCGTACACGCTGCCGCAGAGCTACACCGTGATCGACGAGATCCCCCTCACCCCGAACGGCAAGGTCGACCGGGACGCACTGCCCGACCCGCGCCCGGTGCCCGCCCCGGCCCCCGCCACCCGCCGGGCCGTCACCAAACAGCAGCTCCTCGTCGCCGACGTGTGGCGGGAGTGCCTGGGCGTCGAGGAGGACTTCGGGCCACAGGACGACTTCTTCGACGTCGGCGGCACCTCGTTGACCATCACCACGGTGGCGGGCCGGCTCAGCGAGCGGCTCGGGCGCCGGGTCTCGCCGGTCCTGGTCTTCAGGAACCCCACCGTCGAGGGCCTCGCCGAGGCCCTCGGGGAGGCCCTCGGGGAGGAAACGCGGCGATGAGCGGCACCGACGGCGCGAGCGTCGTCCCGGTCGGTGCCTAGTCGACGCCGTCGACTAGGCCGCCGGCCCGGTAGGGCTCAGGTCCAGCTCACGACCGTTCGGGGATCGGTGAACCCCATGATGAAGGACACCGTCGTGCGGTTGCCGGTGTTGGCGTCCACCGCGTGCACGAACGCACCGTTGAAGGCGTAGACGTCGCCCTCCCGGATGTCCAGGCGCAGTTCCTCGAAGTCCGCCAGGGCCTCGGCCTGGTAGGGCAGCCCCGTCAGCTCGATGTCGAGCGAGCGCCGGGTCGCGTCGTCGGGGCGGATGTTCCAGATCACCAGCCGCCCTCCGGCGCTGTGTTCGGTGCACATGTTCACCGCGCAGATCTGGTGGTCCAGGACCCGCTGGATCTCGAAACCGGCCTGTCGCGGGTCCTTGCACTGCGCCTCGTCCTCGTGCGGGTCGAGGGAGAAGTCACCCTCCTTGTCCCACGCGCGGATCAGCGCGGCGCACGCCGAGCGG
Source organism: Streptomyces rapamycinicus NRRL 5491 (assembly GCF_024298965.1). Taxonomy (NCBI): domain Bacteria; kingdom Bacillati; phylum Actinomycetota; class Actinomycetes; order Kitasatosporales; family Streptomycetaceae; genus Streptomyces; species Streptomyces rapamycinicus. The sequence continues at coordinate 9,887,589 of NZ_CP085193.1, forward strand.
CCGTTCATCCGCGCCACCCGCAGGGACGCGCCCTCCTGCCGCAGGGCCTCGTCCACGCCCTGGCGGAACTCGTGCCAGGGCGAGTTCGGGGCGTCGATGACCTGCTGGACGTGCTCGGCGACCTCGGCGGACTCGTCGAGATAGGTGTCGGCGTCCTTGTTCCAGTGGTAGGCGCCGACGTAGTGCGAGGGCTCGCCCTCCCGATGCTGCCGGGCGGGGCTGGCCCAGAATCGTTCGGTCAGTTCCTTGCGCGCCGCCGTCGGTATGACATCCCGGAAGATCACGCCCAGCCTGCGGCCGTGCAGGACGTCCAGAACGAGCTCGTAGTCCAGTTCGCCGCGCTCCTCGAAGCGGAAGAACTCCGGATCGGCCTGCTGTCCGCTCAGCCGTATCTTGCTCTGCTGCATCTGTTCTCTCTCTTTCACGCGTACACCACTGCCGTAGCCGCGCGGCGGACGGCGGTGGTTCTCCTTCAGTTGACGGCCAGGGTTTCGACGCCGGGGGTTTGTGCCGTTTCCGCGTGCAGTTGCTGGACCCATAGGGGGTCGTAGACGGTCTGGGCGTAGGCGTGGCCGCGGTCGGCGGCGATGAAGGCGACCCGGGGACGGTGGGTGCCGGGGCGGTGCCGGGCGAAGTAGTCCTGGACGGCGGCGTAGGTGCTGCCGGTCGAGCCGCCCGCGTACAGGCCGTACTCGGCGGCCAGGGCGGAGCAGGCCTCGACGGCTCGTGCCTCGGAGACGATCTCGACGTGGTCGATCAGCGCCTGGCCGCACAGCGGTGGCACGATGCTGGAGCCGATGCCGGGGATCCGCCGCTTCTTCGGCGGGCCGCCGAAGATCACCGAGCCTTCGGCGTCGACGGCGACGACGACGCAGTCGGGGTAGGTTTCCTTGATCCGGCGGGAGAGCCCGGCGATCGTGCCGCCGGTGCCCACGCCGACGAAGAGATAATCCAGCGGGCCGGCCTGTGCGATCAGCTCGCCCGCGGTGAAGTGGTAATGCGCGTCGCGGGCATCGGGATTGGCGTACTGGTTGGGCCAATAGGCCGAGTCGAGTTCGACCAGCAGTTCCCGGACCCGGGACAGCCGGTTCTTCAGGTAGCTGCCCGACCCGTCACGGATGGCGACTTTCTCCACCCGCTCGCACAGCAGCCGGAGCTGGGCCTCGGTGGCCTCGTTGCAGTTCGGATCGATGACCGGGACGAACGAGATGCCGAGCATCCGGCAGTAGAAGGCCAGGGCCAGCGCGAAATTGCCGGACGAGGACTCGACCACCGTCGTGCCCCGCGCTATCTCCCCGCGGCCGATCGCCTGTTCCAGAATCCACAGCGCCGAACGGTCTTTGCTGCTTCCCGTGGGATTGCAGAATTCCAGCTTCGCGACGATGTCACACTGCTCGTCCGCCAGAGGAATCAGCGGGGTTCCCATAAGGCCCCTGCGAATTTGCCTTGCCCGTTCGATCAGAGATTGATCCGCACGCCCGTGGAGCATGGGCCGAGTCTGGCACGGAACCGGTCGAAGCGGCTCAACCGCGACTCAAGCGCACTACGACAAACACCCGAAGACAGAAAAAGGAGTCAGCAGTACGGCTTCCAGAGCTCGTACTCCAGGGCGTCGGAAATCGCGGGCGAGGAGTCGCGCAGGCGGTCGAGCATGGCGCGATTGTGCTCGCGGATCTCCTCGTCGTACCCGGCCAGCGGGCTGTCCTCGGACAGGTCCAGCAGCCACAGCGGCCGGAGCGTCGCGCCGCGCAGTGCCTTTCCTTCCGCGGTCTCGGTGCCCGCGTGCAGCCAGCGCACTCCCGGGAGCCGTACCTGCGTGTAATAGGTGAGGTTGAAGTACTCGGCGGCCGAGACGAGTTGGTCGTGGTCGAAGCCGAGCGCCCGCAGGTACACGGTGTCGCCACATCGGTAGTACAGGCAGAAGCCGACGGGCGGTTCGCCGGCGCGCGAGCACAGCACCACCTCGGCGCGCGAACCGGCGAGTTCACCCTGCTCGCGGAAGGACTCGGCGATCGGGGCCACGTCGACAGTCCTGCCGTAGCGCAGTAGCGAACGGGCCAGCAGCCGGGCGACGTCCTGCCAGCAGTCGGCGAGCGTCCGGTGCTCCACCTCGTATCCGGCCCTCTCGAACTTCCGTACCTCGCTGCGGATACGGCGGGCCCGGTGCGCCGACAGCGATTCCAGCCAGGCGTGGTAGCCGCCGGGCGGGATCCCGATCCAGGCGTCGGTACTCAGCGCGACCGGGGCGGTCCGCACCCCCGCCGCCCGCAGCGCCCGCACATCCTCGGTGGTCAGGTACATCGCCACGCGGGCGATCTTCGAGTCCTCGTGCAGGGGGGAGCGCAGCGCGCGGACCGCGTCGAGCACCGCGGCGGCGGCCTCGGTCCGATCGGTTCCCTCGCCGGTGAGCAGATGCGCCAGGTAGCCGCGGCGCTGGCCGATGAGCAGGCCGCCCGGCTCGGGCGCCGGCAGGCCGCGCGCGGTCAGCAGGTCGTGCCACCGCAGCTGCGGGTTGGCTTCGTCGGTCACCGCCGCCACGGGGATCGCGGCCCTGCCGCCGCCCGGGGTCTCCACGTGCAGTCCGCCGGAGACCGACCCGGGCTCGAGGAAGGCGCACTGCCGCAGCCACAGCGCCGACGAGTAGAACCTGCCGTCGGCGAGCCGGTCCCACTCGGTGTCCCCGAGCCCGCCGATGGCGTCGGCGAAAGTGTCCGTCGTGGCGGTCATGGCGCCTCCCATAGTCTCTGCCTGACCGTGCCCGCGAGCTCGCTGCGCGATCGGACGCCGAGTAACGTTCCCCCATTGCCGCACAGCCATTTCTTTCGGCTGTTCAAGTATCTAGTGTTAACACAGATGCTCCACGTCCACATGGGGCCATTGAGCGGCAGTTGAGTCGCAGTTGAGTCGCGCATGAGATCGGGGTGAAACGTTGATTCCCGCGGGCTGAGGGGCTCAGTCACCATCGAGCGGGAGTTGGAGACTTCATGTCGGCGGACCGGGTAGCAGCCCAGTACAACGAGGAGTTCCGCATACCGGGCAGTGACTTGCCCACGGTCGCCCAGCACGTCAAGGACTTCCCGACGCTCGCCCCCTGGCATGGCGAGTATTTGGCCAGGCCCCTCTTCGTCGCCGAGCGTGAGATGCGCGAGTTCGCCGATGACCTGCAGCATCTCATCGACACGGTTTTTTCCTTGCCGGACCGGATGTTCGGCGGCGATCTGGACGCATTCCGGTCGGTGCTCGGCATCAGCGACGGCCGCTGGGAAGCGATACGGCGGTTCGGTGACGTACCGCCACCCCAGTTCGGCCGGGCCGACATGTACCACGACGGCACCTCGTTCAAACTCCTCGAGTTCAATCTGGGGAGCGAGGCCGGCGGCTGGGGCCTCGCGAGTGAAATCTCCAGGGCGACGATGGAGATTGACGCCTTCGCCGACTTCGCGCGCCGGAATCGGCTTGGTTACGTGCATCCCATTCGCGCCGTGGTGGAGGCGCTGCGCCACTTCGCCGCCCGGGTGGCACCCGGGCGCGAACCGGTGGTGGCCCTGCTTGAATGGCGTGGGGGTCTGAAGGACTACGGCGAACTCTGGCTCAACTTCCAGTCCGCACTGCGCTCGGCGGGCCTGGACATCCTGGTGGCCGAGGTCTCCGACGTGCACGAACGCGGCGGGGCGCTCTACCTCGGGGACACGAAGATCGACGTGGTCTACCGCTCCTTCGTCCCGGACCAGATCGCCGAGGAGCCCGACGGCTGGGACCTGGTCGCGCCCCTGCTGCGTGCGCACCGGGCGGGCGAGACGCTGACATGGACCCCGCTTTCCAGCAACATGTTCGCCAACAAGGCCTGTATGGCGCTGCTTTCGGATCCGGCGTGGCGGCGCGACCTCGGCGAGGACGAGTGCCGGCTCATCGACCGGGTGCTGCCCTGGACCCGGCTGATCAACACGGACGCGCTCAAGACCGACCTCGTCGACGAATGCGTGGCGCGGCGCGAGCAGTTGATCCTGAAGGTCAACGGGCGCGGCGGGGGAGTGGGCGCCGTGGTGGGCTGGGAAACGGACGACGCCACTTGGCGGCGGGCTCTGGAGGACTCCGCCGCCGAAGGATGTGTCGTACAACAGCGGGTGATCCCCCGGCCCGAGCTCGTGGTGGACCCGGTATCCGGGGAAACCGAGGAATGGCATGCGGCCTATGGCATGTTCTACACCCCGCACGGCTGTGCCGGAGCGTTCGCCAAGGTGGTGCCGACCGGTTCGGGCGGCATCATTTCCATCGCGGCGCACGCCAAGGCGCGCAGCGCGGCCGTCTTCCATCAGAGCCAGCTGCCCGTCTGGGGCGAAGTGCCTGCCGTGGGCGAATTGCCCGCCGATGCGCCGAAGTAAAGAGAAGTCATGATGTCGCGGCATTCCCCCGCGCCTTCGGCGTGGCGGCGGATTCAGACGGCCTGGGGTCTGCCGGACCTCGCGGGAAAGGGCCGCTTCGTCACGGCCAATCTGATCGACAGCCTGGGCAACGGGTTGGTGATGGCGTTCACCGTCGTCTTCTTCGTGAAGACGACGTCGCTGTCACTGGTCGCCGTCGGCGCCGCGCTGACCGCCGGACAGCTGCTCGCCCTGCCCGTTCCGCCCTTTATCGGGTCCCTGTTGGACAAATACGGTCCGCGTATCGTGGTCGCTGCGGGCAACTGGATTTCGGTGGCCGGATTCATCGGTTTCCTGTTCTCGCACGCGGCCTGGCAGATCGTGCTGTGGCAGTTCGTGGTGCAACTGGGTTCCACCGCCTTCTGGATGGGCAACAGTCCGCTCATCGTGCTGGTCGCCCGGGGCGTCGAGCGGGCCCGCTGGTTCGGCTTCGTGCGTGCCCTCCGCAATGTCGGCGTCGGTTTCGGCGGCGCCGCGTCCGCGGTGGCCCTGAGCATCGGAACCGTCACCTGGCTGCGGGCGGTGATGGTGATCAACGTGGTCACCTTCGCCGTCGCGGGCTGGCTCGTGATCACCTTCCGGGGCGCGGACGGGAGCGGGGCGGCCGATGCCGGCCCCGCGGAGGCGAAGCCCGCCGAGCCGGAGCGGGCGGCGGGCGAAGCCACCGGACAACCCTCGGGCGGCTTTCGCACCGTACTGAAGGACACCCGGTATCTGCGGCTGGTCGCGACGAACATCGCCTTCGCCTTCGCCTCCACGGTGGTCGCGGTGCTGCTCGCCGTCTACGTGGCGGACAACCTCGCTGTCGGCTCCTGGATCGTCGGCGTGCTCGTCGTGCTGAACACGGTCATGGTCGCGCTGCTCCAGACGCTCGCCAGCCGGTGGATCGAGGCCCGCAGACCGGCGGCGGTGCTGGTGCTGGCCCTGCTGTTCAACGCGGCGGCGTTCGCCGTCTTCGGCACGCTGCTCGTGCTGCCCGGCTGGGCGGTGATCGCCGGGCTGCTGATCGCGATGGTGCTCTACACCGTGGGCGAGATCCTCGGCTCGCCGCCGACCAGCGAACTGAGCGTGGTGATGGCGCCCGAGCATCTGCGGGGCCGCTATCTGGGCGTCTACCAGCTGTCCTGGTCGGTCGGCGGTGCCGTCGCCCCGGCGCTGCTCACAGCGCTGCTGGAGGGCGGTGCGGCGCTGCCCTGGGTGTTCCTCACCGCGATCAGCGTGCTGGCCGTACCGCTCGTGCTCGGGCTCGACCGGCGGCCCGCGGCCACGAGCGAGGCCGCACCGGCCGGGGACGCCGCCTCCGTGGAGCAACTCGACGGCGGCCCCGTCGGCTGAGCCTGCCCGGGTTCAGCTGTCGGTCAGCCCGGTTGAGCGGGCGTACTCGGTGGGCGTCTGGCCGTAGGTCTTCTTGAAGACCCGGATGAAGTGGCTGCTGTCGGCGAACTGCCAGTGGGCGGCGAGTTCCGAGACGCTCAGCCTGCCGGCCGAGGCGATGAGAGCGCGGCGGGCCTCTTCCAGCCGCCGGTGACGGATGTAGGCGATCAACGACTCTCCCGCCACGGTGAACGCCCGCTGCAAGGTGCGTAAGGAGACGTTGAGTTCACGCGCCAGCATCGTGGGGGAGAGCTCGGGGTCGGTGAGGTGGCTGTCCGCGAGGTCCTTCGCGGCCCCGGCGAGCGCGGGCGCCAGCCGGGGCTCCACATCGTCGAACCGACGCCTCGCCACCGACTGGGCCAGTTCGAGCAGGGTGCTGTGGGCGGCTTGCACACCGGCCGGGCCCAGGCCGGTCATGGTCTCGTACACCATATTCGCGTGGGCCACCAGCAGGCGTACCTCGGCCGAATCCGCGGGCCCGGTGACGGCCCGGTTTCCCAGCAGTGGGGTGAGCGGCCCGGGAGGCAGCAGAAGGATCTTCACCGTCGTGTGCGGCGCCGCCTCGAAGCGCCACGGCTGCCCGACGTGCCGGAGGAGGAACTGCCCGGCCGCCACGGTGTGCCGGTCCCGATCGCGCGAACCTGCCAACGTCCATGCGCCGCGTTTCACGACGTACATCCGTACCCGGTCCTCCACACCGCCCAGCGCGTGTGCGGTCCGGATGGCCGACATGCTGTGGAGATCGGTGAACGCCAGGTCGCGGACCTTGGCGGCGCGGCTCCTGACCCGGAAGTCACCGGTCACATCCCGGTTGAAGCTCCGCAGCGGCAAGCCGTCGCCGAGCTCCGCGTCCCACCCGCGCTGGAAGGCCTGGAAGAATCCTTGTGGTGCCGCGCCCGGGACGGTGGAGTCCACGGAGAACGCCCCGCGCGATCCGTCGGCCTCCGCTCCAGCGCCGTTGGTCATCCGCCGGTCCCTTCGCCTGTGTTGCTCCGGCTTTGTCTTGTGGCGGTCATATTCCACCAGACGGCGGTGTGGTTCAAGTTCGTGTTGTGTGCACCTTCCTGGGCTGCGAAACAGGGCAACCCCGGGCTGTTCCGGGCGGATGAAGGCCCGAACAGACCGCTTGGCCTGAACCCCACTAGAGCTCCGCAATGTACTCGTCGATCAGCCGCAGAAGAGTCCGCGGTCACATACTTTGCGGTGGAAAGCAATTGGGTTGTCCGACGTGAGGTGATGCCTGCCGTGGAGTGCTATGAACTGGACGCCCGCGATGACGAGCTCAGAAAACTGGAGGAGGTTGTGGACCGGGCGGGCAACGGCCGGGGTGTGGTGGTCACCATCACCGGACCGATCGCCTGCGGCAAGACCGAACTGCTCGACGCAGCCGCCGCGAAGGCCGACGCCATCACGTTACGAGCGGTCTGCTCCGCGGAGGAACAGGCACTCCCGTACGCCCTGATCGGGCAGCTCATCGACAACCCGGCGCTCGCCTCCCACGCGCTGGAGCCGGCCTGCCCGACCCTCCCGGGCGAGCACCTGTCGCCGGAGGCCGAGAACCGGCTGCGCAGCGACCTCACCCGTACCCTGCTGGCGCTCGCCGCCGAACGGCCGGTGCTGATCGGCATCGACGACGTGCACCACGCCGACACCGCCTCTTTGAACTGCCTGCTCCACCTGGCCCGAAGGGTCGGCTCGGCCCGGATCGCCATGGTCCTCACCGAGTTGCGCCGGCTCACCCCGGCCCACTCACAGTTCCAGGCCGAGCTGCTCAGCCTGGGGCACCACCGCGAGATCGCGCTGCGCCCGCTCAGCCCGAAGCACACCGCCGAGCTGGTCCGCGCCGGTCTCGGTCCCGACGTCGACGAGGACGTGCTCACGGGGTTGTACCGGGCGACCGGCGGCAACCTGAACCTCACCCGCGGACTGATCAACGATGTGCGGGAGGCCTGGGAGACGGGAGGGACGGGCATCAGCGCGGGCCGCGCGTACCGGCTGGCATACCTCGGTTCCCTCTACCGCTGCGGCCCGGTCCCGTTGCGGGTCGCACGGGTGGCCGCCGTGCTGGGCCAGAGCGCCAACACCACCCTGGTGCGCTGGATCAGCGGGCTCAACGCGGACGCGGTGGGCGAGGCAACCGAGATCCTCACCGAAGGCGGCCTGCTGCACGACCTGCGGTTCCCGCACCCGGCGGCCCGTTCGGTGGTACTCAACGACATGTCCGCCCAGGAACGACGCCGCCTGCACCGGTCCGCTCTGGAAGTGCTGGACGACGTGCCCGTGGAAGTGGTCGCGCACCACCAGGTCGGCGCCGGTCTCCTGCACGGCCCGAAGGCCGCCGAGATATTCGCCAAGGCCGGCCAGGAGCTGCATGTGCGCGGCGAGTTGGACACCGCGTCCGACTATCTGCAACTGGCCCACCAGGCCTCCGACGACGCCGTCACCCGGGCCGGGCTGCGGGTCGAGGCCGTGGCGATCGAGCGCCGCCGCAACCCGCTGGCCTCGAGCCGGCACCTCGACGAGCTGACCGTCGCCGCCCGTGCCGGGCTGCTCTTCCCCGAGCACACGGCGCTGATGATCCGCTGGCTGGGCGTCGGCGGGCGGTCCGGCGAGGCAGCCGGGCTGCTGGCCTCGCAGCGCCCCCGTGCGGTCACCGACCAGGACAGGGCCCATATGCGGGCCGCCGAGGTATCGCTCGCGCTGGTCAGCCCCGGCACGTCCGGCCCGGACCGGCGGCCGCGTCCGCTCACGCCGGATGAGCTCGCGAACCTGCCGAAGGCGGCCCGGCTCTGCGCGATCGCCGACAATGCCGTCATGTCGGCCCTGCGCGGTCGTCCCGAGCTCGCCGCGGCCGAGGCGGAGAACGTCCTGCAGCACGCCGACTCGGCGGCGGCCGGCACCACCGCCCTCGCCGCGCTGACCGCCTTGCTGTACGCGGAGAACACCGACACCGCTCAGCTCTGGGCCGACAAGCTGGTCTCCGAGACCGGGGCGTCGAACGAGGAGGAGGCGGGCTACGCGGGGCCGCGCGCCGAAGCCGCGTTGCGTCGCGGCGACCTGGCCGCGGCGGTCGAGGCAGGCAGCACCGTTCTGGACCACCGGCGGCTCTCGACGCTCGGCATCACCGCCGCGCTACCGCTGAGCAGCGCGGTGGCCGCCGCCATCCGGCTGGGCGAGACCGAGCGGGCGGAGAAGTGGCTCGCCCAGCCGCTGCCGCAGGCCATCCAGGACGGCCTGTTCGGCCTGCACCTGCTCTCGGCGCGCGGCCAGTACAGCCTCGCCACGGGCCAGCACGAGTCGGCGTACACGGCGTTTCGCACCTGCGGGGAACGTATGCGGAACTGGGGCGTTGACGTGCCGGGTCTGTCCCTGTGGCGCGTCGACGCCGCCGAGGCGCTGCTGCACGGCCGCGACCGGGACGAGGGCCGACGGCTCGTCGACGAGCAACTCACCCGTGCGATGGGACCCCGTTCCCGCGCCTTGACGCTGCGGGTGCAGGCGGCGTACAGCCCGCCGGCGAAGCGGGTCGACCTGCTCGATGAAGCGGCCGACCTGCTGCTCTCCTGCAACGACCAGTACGAGCGGGCACGGGTGCTCGCCGACCTGAGCGAGACGTTCAGCGCGCTCCGGCACCACAGCCGGGCGCGGGGACTGCTTCGGCAGGCCCGGCACCTGGCCGCCCAGCGCGGCGCGATACCGCTGCTGCGCCGACTCGGGGCCAAGCCCGGAGGCCCCGGCTGGCTGGAGGAATCCGGCCTGCCGCAGCGGATCAAGTCGCTGACCGACGCGGAGCGGCGGGTGGCGTCGCTGGCCGCCGGCGGACAGACCAACCGCGTGATCGCCGACCAGCTCTTCGTCACGGCCAGCACGGTGGAGCAGCACCTCACGAACGTCTTCCGCAAGCTGGGGGTCAAGGGCCGCCAGCACCTGCCGGCCGAACTCGTCAAGGCGGAATAGCCGCAGAAGCCACGGGACCGCGCCGCTTGGGAGGGGGAACGGGCGGCGTGTGGTCAGGCGTCCCCGCGGCGGGCGACGACCTGGTAGATGTCGGTGCCGGCGAAGAGCGGCTCCTGCTCGCTGAGGACCGTGAAGCCCTGCCCGCGCAGCAGTGTGAGGACCTCGTCGAGCCTGCCGTCGATGTCGTGCACCTCGGTGACGACCTGGCGGATGCGCGGCCAGTCGGCCGCGTCGATCCCGGCCATCACATGCCGCTCGTTCTTCTCCACATCGATCTTGAGCAGTCCGATCGAGGTGATGCCCCGCTCCGCGATGACGTCGGAGAGGCGTACGACGGACGTCTCGATCACCTGGCTGGTGTCCGGCAGCTCGGCCAGCATCCGGTCGGCGGCCTCGGCACTGTACCCGCCGTTGATGGCGAGCCTGCGCAGCAGCTCCGCGCGGGTCGCCGGATCCGGGTGGAAGCCCGACATCATCGTGGTATCCGTGTAGAACGTCATCTTGCCGCGGCCGGCCACGTCCGAGACCGCGCACTGCTCGAACCGGCCCGCGATGCCGTACCGCTCGGCATTGGCCCTGAGCGCGGCGTACGGCACCGGCGCCGGCTCGAAGGCGTGCACCGTGACATCGGGGCACTCCAGGTGGGCGAAGAGCGAGAACATGCCGATGTTCGCGCCGACGTCGAAGACCACGTCACCCGCTCGCAGCTCAAGGCCGCGCCGCAAGTAGCACCGCTCGGCGAAGATCTCCTGGTAGAGGAACTGCGCCTCGCCCGGGTTGACGTGGGCGACGGTCTTGCCGTTCGGCAGCTTGATGGTCTGCACGGACGCGCTCACTCCGCTCCCCAGGTGACCCGGAGCTCGGCCGGGCTGAACAGGCCCAGACCCTCGTTCATCGGCACGTCGCCCGCCAGTCGCACATCCGGGAAGCGCTCGAACAGGCGCAGCGTGGCGACCTTGATCAACACGCGGGCGAGGTGCTGCCCCGGGCACTTGTGGATGCCGTACCCGAAAGCGAAGTTGTGTTCGGGCTTACGCGTGATGTCGAACGTGTCGGGGTCGGCGAAGACGCCGGGGTCGCGGTTGGCCGTCGAGTAGAGCGGGATCACGTTGTCGCCGGCGCTGATGGTCTGGCCGTGCAGCTCGACGTCCTCGACACAGACCCGCGGCACGCCGAGCTGGTTGAGCGGCAGGAAGCGCAGCAGCTCCTCGACCGCGCCGTCGATCAGGTCCGGGTTCTCCCGCAGCGCCGCCCGCTGCTCGGGATGGGAGAGCAGCGCGTACAGACAGTAGCCGACCATCTGCTGCATCGAGTCGTGCCCGGCGAACAGCAGAGTGGCGAACACCCCGGTCGCCTCCTCGTCGCTGAGCAGGATCTCGTCCTCGCCGGACTCGGCCAGCCGGTGCAGAAGCCTGTCGCCCGCCTGCTCCCGCTTGGCACGCACCAGCGCCAGGACGTGACCGAAGAATTCGTCGGTCAGCCTCTTGATGCTCTCCATGTCGGTGCCGCCCTCCATGGCCCGCATCTGGCCCTCGAGTACGGGCCCCTCCTCCTCATTCAGGCCGTAGAGGTCGTGGATGGCCAGGGACGCCAGGCGCTTGGCGTACCCGGGAACCAGATCGGTGCCGGGACCGGACGCCTCGATGTCGTCGAGGCAGGAGTCCGCCGCCCGGACGATGAACTCCTCCTGCTTGCGCGCGGCCCGCAGGGTGAAGTCCCGGGCGATCTTCTGCCGATAGCGGTTGTGCTCCGGCGAGTCCATCCCGGAGAACCAGCCCGGCCGCCGGTCGCCGAGTATCCCGGACGGCGCCGCCGAGCTGAACCGGGGGTCGTTGGTGACCAGCTTGACGTCCTCGGCCGCGGCCACCAGCCATTGCTTGACGCCGAAGAGTTCGTGCGCGCCGACCGTGCCGGTCTCCAGGATCGTGCGGTGCCCGTCCTGGATCGAGAAGGGGCAGCGTGCGGTGGGCGTGCTCTCTTGCTGAGCTTCGGTGCTCATCGGTGGTCCTTCCAGGTCAGCTCGGCGGGGTCACGCCACCACACCCTCGATCTCGACCAGCAGATCGGTGCGCGCGATGTCGGTGTGCAGTACGGCAACCGTGGCCTCGCGGGAGAGGCGCTCGGCGCAGATCCGACGTACGGTCGAAATATCCTCGCGGTGGCGTACATAGACCTTCAAATGGTCGACGTCGGCGAGGGCGTAGCCCCGGCGGAGCCCGTGCCGTCCCAGGTTCTCGGCACCGATCACCCGGGCGATGTTCTCGAGCGACACCTCGCATTGCGCGGCGACGTCGCCGTGGTGCACCGTCTCGTGACCGACGATGCCGGCGGTCGCGGAGACGAAGAGCCGGCCGTCGTCCGCCCCCGGCGGCGAGAGCCAGGTGGCCCGGGAGAAGACCGGCGGGCGGGGGCCGTACCGCTGCGGGTAGCGGTGAGCCGTGAGCACGGCCGGGTTCTCCATGTTGACCCGGTCACCGGCGCGTGCGGCGATGAAGTAGCACGTGATGCCGCCGCCGTGGGCGCCGATGCCGGTCGCCGCCGGCATGGTCGCCGGGTCGATCCCACGGGCGTCCAGCGCCTCGGCGCGGCCCACACAGAAGTCCCGGTAGACCTCGAGGCCATCGGCGTTCGGCGTGTTGATTCCGCTGACGTAGTTCCAGGTGCGGGCCAGACTGGGGTACCCCAGCGTCCCGATCAGGTCGAAGATTCCGGTGTAGACGGCCGCGGTGCCGGCCGCGTACCGGCCGCCCTCGGGCACCCGCGCGACACCGAAGAGGTAGTCAGGTGTCCGAGCCCAGGCGACGCCATCATGGCTGCCCGACTCCTTCGGCCCCTCCGCGTGCCACGCCTCGGCGAACGACTCGTCCTCGCGGGTCGTCGTGTGTACGGCCGTCCGGGGACAGCCCTCGGCCAGTGAAACCCCGGTGTGTCCGGTGCGATGTTCGATGACGCCGAGAAGTGTCTCGTCGCCGTCGAGATCGGAGGCGCCGAGCTTCTCGAAGCGGCAGTACGGTGCCGTGACCGGCGGAGTCAATTGCCTCACCCTTCCCCGCCGTTCCCTGGCGCGTACCAGGAAGAAAATACGGGCGCGCCAGATCCCGCAACCCCCTACAAACGGGCGCCCGGAGCTGCGGAATCATCCAGGGGGGCGTGGGGGGGTGAGGGTCGTCAGGTGACTGCTAGCGTCGCCGATGTCCGCTCGTGACCTGCCTTGCGTGCCGGCGGGCGGAGGTCGGCAGGGGAGGTGCGCCGAAGCTGCGGCGACCGTATCGCCCACACCGGCAGCGGCGCGACCGGGCGGTCGGCCGAGGCCGGTCGCGGCGACGTGGGCCGGCACCGGTGAGGACGAGATCCCTGAGACCCCGCCGGGCCACGCTCACGAAAGAGAGGTGACATGCAGACCAAGGTTCTGTGCCAGCGTGACATCAAGCGGATCCTCTCGGTGGTCGGCCGCGACGTCATGATGGATCGGCTGATCAGCGAGGTGCACGCCGGTTTCGCGCGATTGGGCCGCGGCGAGACCGACGAGCCGCCACCGCGTACCGGCTTTGCCCGCGGCGGCGACGTTCCGGGCGTCATCGAGTTCATGCCGCACCGCGCGTCGGGCATCGGTGTGACGATGAAGACGGTCAGCTACAGTCCGCAGAACTTCGAGCGCTTCAACCTGCCCACCATCGTCGGGACCGTGTCGCGGCTCGACGACGACAGCGGAAGCATGGTCGCGCTCGCCGACGCGGCCACCATCACCGCCATGCGGACCGGCGCGGTCGCGGCCGTCGCCACCCGGCTGCTCGCCCGGCCGGGGAGCACCACCCTCGCCCTGATCGGCGCGGGCGCCCAGGCGGTCACCCAGGCACACGCCCTCAGCCGCGTCCTCCCACTGGAACGCATCCTGATCAGTGACATCAAAGCTGAGCACGCGGAGTCGTTCGCCGGCCGGGTCGCGTTTCTCGAGCTGCCCGTCGAGGTCACCGACGCGGCGACCGCGATGGCGACCGCGGACGTCCTGTGCACCGTCACATCGGTACCGGTCGGCGGCGGGCCGGTGGTGCCGGCCGAACCGCGCCAGGCACATCTGCACGTCAATGGCATCGGCGCGGACGAGCAGGGCAAGACCGAGCTGCCCAAGGCGCTGCTCGACGACGCGTTCATCTGCGTCGACCACCCCGGGCAGGCCCGCGCCGAGGGCGAGTTCCAGCAGCTGCCCGATCGGGAACTCGGCCCGTCGCTGGCCGACCTGTGCGCGGCACCCGAGATCGCCGCTCCGCACCCGGAGCGCCTGAGCGTCTTCGACTCGACCGGCAGCGCGTTCGCCGACCACATCGCCCTCGACGTACTGCTCGGCTTCGCCGACGAACTCGGCCTCGGCCACAAGATGTCGATCGAGTCGACGCCCGAGGACGTCCTCGATCCGTACTCGCTGTAGTGATGACCGACGTAGTGGTGACCGACCATCTCGCGCGCGTTCATCCACACCGAGTCATCTTCAGAGCAATGATCGAACCGATCCGGCGAATTCGGAGACCCGCATGATCCAACCCGACGTCGTGACCGCCTTCACCAGCGGTGTCGCCGACATCAATCTCGACGAATCCGGCACCCCGCAGGCGGAGACGAAGGCCGCCACCTTCAAGTCCGCCAGCTCCTCCATCTACGACCTCGCCGCCAGCATGTCGGCAAAGGGCCAGCTGTGGAACTGGGGTGTGCACGATTCCGAGTTCGTCGCCGAGATCGAGGCCAGGCTGCCCGGATTCACCGAGTACGGCACCGACGGATTCAGCGAGCAGCTCTACTACCTGGCCCTGCGCGACCTTCCGAAGGGCTTGGAGAGCTGCGACGGCCGGACGGTCCTGGAGGTCGGCTGCGGAATGGGGGAGGGGCTCAACTTCCTGTCCCGCCTCGTCCCCACCGCCCGGATGACCGGGCTGGACCTGGCGCCGAAGGCGATCGCCAGCGCCACCGCCACGCTGTCCCGCGGCGATACCCTGCGGTTCGTCCAGGGCGACGCCGAGGAACTGCCCTTCGAGGACTCCTCGGTGGATGTGCTCGTCAACATCGAGAGCTCGCACACCTACCCCAATCTGGGACGTTTCCTGCGGGAGGCCGCGCGCGTGCTGCGCCCGGGTGGCGCCCTTTCGCACATCGACGTGTTCACGCGGCAGCGCCTTGAGGCGATGCGTCGGATCACAACGGAAATACCCGAACTGAAGTGGGTCAGCGATCACGACATCTCCGATCAAGTCCGTGCCGCGGTGCGCCGGCGGATGGCCCCGGACAGTCACCTCCGCAGCACCCTGAACAAACAACGGATGAACCGGCTTGCGCGCACGCTCGCCCTGCACAGCCAGATCACGGTGTTCGG
The DNA here is from genome assembly GCF_024298965.1 of Streptomyces rapamycinicus NRRL 5491. NCBI lineage: Bacteria > Bacillati > Actinomycetota > Actinomycetes > Kitasatosporales > Streptomycetaceae > Streptomyces > Streptomyces rapamycinicus. The sequence goes on from NZ_CP085193.1 coordinate 9,902,703, forward strand.
CGGCACGTTCGCGGACTACCAGCCGCCCGCTTCGGTCAAAATGCTCAGCCGGCTCGGCCTCGTGCCGCCGATGGACAGCCTGCCGATGGAAACCTATCGGCACCAGATCGCCGTCCGCGTGTGAACGGAGACAAAGAATGTCGACGACCGATCAGGGTGAGACCGGAAAGGCCTGCCCTTATCCTTTCGCCGAAATGGAGCGACTCGAGATCCACCCCGAGTACAACCGGCTGCGGGACGCCGGTGAGCTCGGCCGGGTCCTGATGCCGTACGGCGGGGAGACCTGGCTGGCCACCAGCTGGGAGGACGTCGCCAAGGTGTTCGTGGACCCGCGGTTCAGCCGCAGCGCGACGCTCGGCAAGGACGTGCCCCGGGTCCTCCCGGCGATCCAGGACCAGCCCGTCATCATGCTGATGGACCCTCCGGAACACACCCGGCTGCGCCGGTTGGCGACCAAGGCGCTGACCAGCCGCCGGATGGAGGCCCTGCGTCCGCGCACCCAGGAGGTCGCCGACGATCTGATCGACAAAATGCTGGCCAAGGGCGCCCCCGCCGATCTGATGGAGGACTTCGCCCTGCCTCTGCCGATCATCATGATCTGTGAGCTGCTGGGCGTGCCGATCGAGGACCAGACCAAGTTCCGGACCTGGTCGGACCAGATGCTCTCGAACGGCGCCTACTCACAGGAAGTCGTGATGGCGGCCGGCCAGTCGCTCTACCTCTACCTCTCCGAGCTGATCGCGGAACGCCGCAAGCAGGACACCAACGATCTGCTCGGGTCGCTGGTGCGGGCCCGCGACAAGGACGACCGGCTCAGCGAGACGGAGCTGGTCGGCTTCGCCGTCACACTGCTGATAGCGGGATACGAGACCACCGCCAACGCGATCGGCAACAGCGTCTACACCCTGCTGACCCACCCGGAGAAACTCGCCGAACTGCGAAAGGACCTCTCGCTGATCCCGAAGGCGGTCGACGAGTTGCTCCGGATCATCCCGATCGCCAAGCAGGCGAGCTGGGTCCGGATGGCGGTGGAGGACGTCGAGCTCAGCGGCACGATCGTCAAGGCCGGTGAGGCGGTGGCGATCCAGACGCACTCGGCCAACACCGACCCCAAGGTCTACGACCATCCGGAGGAGATCGACTTCCACCGGACGAGCAACCCGCACATGTCCCTCGGACACGGCGCGCACCACTGCATGGGCGCTCAACTCGTCCGGGTGGAGATGCAGACCGCGCTCGGCTCGCTCATCTCCCGTATCCCGGCGCTGCGGTTCGCGGTGCCGGAGCCGCGGATCAAGTTCCTGCGCGGGCGGCTGGTGCCCAGCCTCGAAGCGTTGCCCCTGACATGGTGAGTGGCATGGCGCGATGGGAGCTGTGGATCGACCGGACCGAGTGCATCGGCTCGGCCGTCTGCGTGGCCAGCGCGGGCGCGTACTTCGAGATGCACGGGCACCAGTCGCGCGCCCGCGCGAGCGAGATCGACGCGGACGAGCACGTGATCGCGGTGGCGCAGGCCTGCCCGTCGGGGGCGATCCACGTCCGGGTCAAGGAGACCGGCGAGCTTCTCGAACCCCAGGACTGAGGAATCGAACCCCAGGACTGAGGAAGCCGTCCGTGCGGCTTGTCGTCATACGTCCGAGGGGCGGCCTCACAAGAGGCCGCCCCTCGGACGTATGACGACGGCTCACGCCTCCAGGGTGGCGACGATCGACTGTGTCCATCCGTTCGGCCCGGCCGACTCGTGATGGTCGATGGTGAAACCGTTCTCTTTCAGCCGGTCCACCAGGCCGGTTCCGAACACCTCGGGGGCGAACTTCGGCTCCATGACCTTCATGAAGAGGTCCATCGTCCACCCGTACTTTGTCCGGCGGTCGAGATCGACGATGACGAAGCGGCCGCCGGGCTTGAGCACCCGCACGGACTCGCGGATCGCGCTGAGGCGGCCCGCGGTCGGGACCTCGTGCAGACCGAAGGCCGACATCACGGTGTCGAACGAGTCGTCGGGGTAAGGCAAGGTGGAAACGTCACCCTCGACCAGGGTGACGTTATCGATCCCCCGCGAGGCCAACTTGCGGCGGCCTACCGCGGTCAGTTCGGGTGACAGATCGATGGAGGTGGCCTGTACCTTCGAATGCCTTTCGGCCAGCATTCGCGACGCGAATCCGGTCCCGCCGCACAATTCCAGCACGTTTTCGATGCGACCGCCCTCGAGGAGGCGCATCAGTACGTCGTAGGGGTGACCCTGCAGGCGCGGATTGACAGCTTCGAGGAGCGGTCCGGTAAATCTGAACTTCAGGCGGTTACCCAATTCCAACATCACCTTAAATTATTCTTGCCCAGCCGATGTGCCAAGTACGGGTATACACACACCACGTGTGACACCCTCTTATTCGTTCCTGGTCCTCCATTTTGCCGAGAGCTGTTCCAGCAGTTCGGAAATGGCCTTATGTTCCGCCGCGGTCATGTCGACGGCTTCTGCGTCCAGTTCGTTGATCTCTTCCAGCAGCGCATAAACGCCGGCCGCGTCGATGTCGGAATCAAGCAACGCATCCAAGTGCGCGGCCAATTCCGCCGACGTGGGGTGCTCGAAGAGAAGCGTGGACGGTAGATCGAGTCCGGTGGCCTTCGACAGCCGGTTGCGCAGCCGAACGGCGCTGAGCGAGTCGAATCCCAACTCCAGGAAGGACGAGTCGTCGAGTATGACGCCGGGGTCGGCCATGCCCAGGAGGCTCGCCACCTCCATGTGAACGAGTTCCAGCATGGTGCGGGGCTCATCCGCATAGGAGGGCTCGTCATACTCGCCGCCCTCCTCCTCGACCACGGGCGCCACAGCTGTGGCATCCGGGGCGGCCGGGGCCAGCCAGTAGGACTGGTGCTGGAACGGATAGACCGGCAGATCCACCGCCCGGCCGCCGGACAAGACCTTCGCCCAGTCGATTGCCGTCCCGCCCGCGTGCAACTCCGCGATGGCCGTCATCAGACAGACGTCCTCCGGCGACCGCGGGCGTAGCACGGCGTGGAACGAGGCGTCGCCGCCCAGACACTCCACTCCGGCCGACGCGAGCGCCCCCGAAGGCCCTACCTCGACGAATGTGCCCACACCCTGCTCGGCCAGTTCGCGGACGGCGTCCTGGAAGCGGACGGGTCGCCGGACCTGGCGCAACCAATACTCCGGCGTGCCCATCTCATCCTGGTCGATCAGACGCCCGGTCACGGTCGATACCACGGGCAGCGCAGGGGCACGGAACTTCAGGGACTCCAGTGCCGTACGGAACTCATCCAGCACGGCCTCCACATGGCGGGAGTGGAAGGCATGGCGGACCTTCAGTTTCCTGGCCTCCCGCCCGGACGCCGTCCACGCGGCCTCGAAGTCCGCCACCGGCTCCGGCTCACCCGACACGACGACGGCCTCGGGGCTGTTGACCGCCGCCAGATCCAGCGCCGCACCGGTCCGGCTGAGGAACTCCCTCACCTCTTCCTCACCTGCCCGCAGCGCGACCATGGCTCCCGGCGGTGTCGTCCGCAGCGCTCGACCCCGGGCGACGATCAGAGTGGTGACGTTTTCGAGCGAGAGCATCCCGCTGGCGTACGCGGCGGTTGCCTCACCGATGGAGTGCCCGGCGACGAAGTCGGGGCGCACGCCCCAGTCCTCCAGCAGCCCGAAAAGCGCGGCCTCCATCGCGAAAATGCCCGCTTGCGCGTAGAGGGTGTCATCCACGAGCCCGGCCGTCGTCGAACCGCCCTCACCGAAGCAGACGTCCGTCAGCGAGTGGTCGAGGTGCTTGTCGAACCCGGCGCTCACCGTGTCCCAGGCACGTGCGAAGGCGGGGTAGCTGTCGTACAGCTCCTTGCCCATTCCCAGCCGTTGGGTGCCTTGCCCGTCGAACAGGAAGGCAACGCGCCGGGCCTTGGCGGTCGCGGTCGCGGTCGTGAGCCCGGGCCAAGGGGCGCCGTCCGCCAGCTTGGACAGCGCGCGCAGGAAGTCCTCCCGGCCGGATCCCACCGCGACTGCCCGGTGGGCGAAGTCCGATCGTGTGGTCGCCAGGGAGTATCCGATGTCCAGCGAGTTCCACTCCGAGTCCCCGGCGAGGGAGGCGTACAGCCGCCCGGCTTGCTCCCGTAGCGCTTTCGGGCTCTGCGCGGACAAGACCCACGGCAGCGGTCCGGGCTCATTCGGCGTGACCGGCGTGACCGGCGTGACCGGCGGGGCGGGCGTGACCGGCGTGACCGGCGGGGCGGGCGCCTGGTACTGCTCCAGCACCACGTGCGCGTTGGTACCGCTGAGCCCGAACGACGACACGCCGGCCCTGCGCAGCTTGGTGTCATCCGGCCACGGCTGGTGCTCCGTCAGCAGCGCGACGCTTCCCGATGTCCAGTCCACGTGAGGCGATGGCGCGTCCACATGGAGCGTACGGGGGAGCGAACCGTGCCCCATCGCCTCCACCATCTTGATCACGCTGAGCACGCCCGACGCCGCCATGGCGTGGCCGATGTTCGACTTCAGCGAGCCGAGCCAGGCGGGCGCCGACCGCTCTTGCCCGTACGTCGCCAGAATGGCCTCTGCCTCGATCGGGTCGCCGAGCTTCGTGCCGGTGCCGTGCGCCTCGACCACATCCACGTCCGACGCGGTGAGACCGGCGTTGGCCAGCGCCTGCCGGATCACCCGCTGCTGGGACGTGCCGTTCGGTGCGGTCAGCCCGTTCGACGCGCCGTCGGAGTTCACCGCGCTGCCCCGGACGGTGGCGAGGACCCGGTGCCCCAGCCGACGGGCGTCGGAAAGCCGTTCCACCACCAGGACACCCACGCCCTCGGACCAGATCGTGCCGTCCGCCGACGCGGCGAACGACTTGCACCGGCCATCGGACGACAGGCCGCGCTGGCGGGAGAATTCCACGAACATCGCGGGCGAGGACATCACCGAGACCCCGCTCACCAGCGCCAGCGAGCACTCGCGCTGCCTCAACGCCTGGCTCGCGAGGTGCAGCGCCACCAGGGAGGAGGAGCAAGCGGTGTCCACGGTGACCCCCGGCCCCTCCAACCCGAGCGCGTATGACACCCGCCCCGACAGCAGGCTGACCGAGCTACCGGTGATCCCGTTGTCGTGCTGCTGGTCGACACCCACTCCGTAACCCTGTGCCGCGCCACCCACGTACACGCCCACATCGCGACCCCGGAGGGACTTCGGATCGATCTGCGCGCGCTCGATCGCCTCCCAGGTGGTTTCCAGCAACAGCCGCTGCTGCGGATCCATGCCCAGCGCCTCACGCGGGCTTATGCCGAAGAAGGGAGCGTCGAAGTCGGCCGCGGTGTCCAGGAAGCCGCCCTGCACGCAGTACGACTTACCGGCGGCGTCCGGATCCGGATCGAACAAGCCCTCGACGTCCCAGCCACGGTCGGTGGGGAAACCGGAGATCGCGTCAGTGCCGGACTCCACAAGGTGCCACAAACCCTCCGGGGAACTGACCCCGCCTGGCAGCCGGCACGCCATCGCCACGATGGCGATCGGCTCATTCGCCGACGGCTCATCCGCGACCGGATCGGCCGGGCCGGTGACCGTGCTCGGCGCCGGAGCTTCGAGGCGTTGCTGTACGGGCGGGATATCGAGCTTGCCCAGCAGATGCGCGGCCAGAGCGTTCGCCGTCGGGTAGTCGAACACCATCGTGGCGGGAAGCTGCAGCCCGGTCTCCGCCACGAGGCGGTTACGGAGTTCGATCGCCGTCAGGGAATCCATGCCCAGATCCTTGAACGACGTGTCCGTCGCGATCGCATCCGCCGAGCTGTGGCCGAGTACGGAGGCGGCCTCTCCCAGCACGAGTTCGAGCATGATGCGGTGCTGCTCGACGCTCGTACGGCCGGTGAGACGGGCGCTCAGGGGCTGCGAGCCGACCTCGTTGCGTGCCGCGGTCCTGGACTGCGGACGCTTCACCGTTTGAAGTCCGCGCAGCAGCGCGGGGACCTCGACGTCCCCCCGTAGCGGAGACATCGCCGCGGCGAACAGGACCGGCTCACCGTGGCGTGACGCGCCGTCGAACAGCCGCATTCCGTGCTCGGCGGTGATGGTGCGCATGCCGCTGCGCCGGATCCGATCGTGGTCCGTGTCGGTCAGCCCGGAGGTGAGGCCGCTGGTGTCGTCCCATAGGCCCCAGGCGAGCGCGAGTGCGGGCAGGCCCTCGGCTCGGCGCTGTTCGGCCAGGGCATCGAGGAAGGCGTTGGCCGCCGCGTAGTTGCCCTGCCCCGCGCCACCTATGACACCGGCGGCGGAGGAGTACATGACGAATGCCGCCAGGTCGGTGTTCTGGGTGAGTTCGTGTAGGTGCCAGGCGCCGTCGGCCTTGGGCCGTAGCACCGTGTCGAGCTGTTGTGTGGTGAGGGATTCCACGACGCCGTCGTCGAGTGCGCCGGCGGTGTGGATCACGGCGGTCAGGGGGTGTTCGGGTGATACGCCCGCCAGTACGCGCGCCAGCCCGGCACGGTCCGACACGTCGCAGGTGGCTGTGTCGACGTGGGCGCCCAGCTCGGCAAGCTCCTTGATCAGTGCTTGGTCGGGGGTGGTGCGGGACAGCAGCAGGAGGTGACGTGCACCGTGTTCGGCTGCCAGGTGGCGGGCGAGGATGCCTGCCAGGACGCCGGAGCCGCCGGTGATCAGGATGGTGCCGTCGGGGTCCGGCCGGCGGGGGATGGTGAGGACGATCTTGCCGATGTGGCGGGCGCGGCTCATCCAGCTGAACGCATCGCGGGCCTGGCGGATGTCCCAGGCCTGCACCGGCAGGGGCAGTAGGACGCCTTGCGTGAACAGGGTGAGGAGTTCGGTGATGATTTCCCGTAGCCGGTCCGGGCCGGCGTCCATCAGGTCGAAGGCCTGGTAGGTGGTGCCCGGCCGGTCGGCGGTGACCTGGTGCGGGTCACGGATGTCGGTCTTGCCCATCTCGACGAACCGGCCGCCGCGGGGCAGCAGGTCGAGGGAGGCGTCGACGAAGTCACCGCTGAGGGAGTTCAGGACGACATCGACGCCCTGGCCGTGTGTGTTGTTGAGGAAGGTTTCCTGGAAACTCAGTGTGCGGGAGTCGGCGATGTGGGTGTCTTCGAGACCGGCTTCGCGCAGGATGTGTTGTTTCCCGGTGCTGGCGGTCGCGTAGATCCGCGCGCCGAGGTGGCGGGCGATCTGGGTGGCTGCCATGCCGACACCACCCGCGGCGGCGTGGATCAGCACGGACTCACCCTCACTCAGCCCGGCCAGATCCACCAGCCCGTAGTACGCGGTGGCGAACACAACCGGGACGGACGCCGCCGTAGTGAACGACCAGCCATCAGGAATCACGGCGAGCATTCGACGGTCGGCGATCGCGGCCGGCCCGAATGAGCCTGCCACCACGCCGAAGACGCGGTCTCCCGGGGCCAGATCCTGTACATCGGGGCCGACCTCGAGCACGACGCCGGCCGCTTCGCCGCCCGTCGGCCGGTTGTCATTGACCATGCCGAGGGCCACGACGACGTCGCGGAAGTTCAGGCCTGCGGCGCGTACGTCTATGCGTACTTCGCCGGGTCGCAGGGGCTGTTCGGCGGTGTCGGTGGGTACCAGGGCGAGGTCTTGCAGGGTTCCGCTGCGGGGTTGTTCCAGCAGCCAGGCACGACTGTCGGGGATCGTCAGCGGGGTGTCTTCGGGGGTGGTGTTGGTCCGGGCCAGTCGTGCTGCCTCGTACCGGCCGTCGTTGATCCGCAGCCGTGGCTCGTCCAGTCCGACGGTGGCGGCCAGTTGGCGGAGGGTGAGGGTGTCGTCGTCGCTTTCGACCAGGATGAACCGGCCGGGGTGTTCGGACTGGGCCGACCGCATCAACCCCGACACGGCGGCGGCGGCCAACCCGGTGCCGGTCCGCACGACCAGCGTGCTGTCGGTGAAGCGTTCCCCGGCCAGCCAGGTCTGGACGGTTTGGAGGACCTGGGCGGTCAGTGTGCGGGTCTGTGCCAGTGGGTCCGGCGGGTCCAGCGGGGCCGGCGGACCCAGTGGGTTCTCGCTGCTGTTGGGGAGTGCGGTGAAGACCACCACGTCGGGTACCGGCATGTTGCCGTCCGCCAGGTCTTCGTACCTGCCCATGGTCAGGCTGGTCTCCTGGGGGGCCGGGATTTCCGTCCATGTCAGGGTGAGCAGGTCGTCCGTGGTGGAGCCGAGTGTGTCGGCGGTTACCGGCCGGGTGATGAGGGAGCCGATGGTGGCTACGGGCCTGCCGGTGTCGTCGGCGACCCGCAGACTCCAGCCGTCGGCTTCCTGTGTCACCGCGACCCGCAGCGTGGCCGGGCCAGTGGCATGGACCTGGACGTGGTTCCAGGAGAACGGCAGCCCCACACCCTCCTCGGCGTCGGGTGTGTTCAGGGTGCAGGCGTGCAGGGCCGCATCGAGCAGGGCCGGGTGCACGTCGTATCGTGCCGCCTCCTGCGCCTGCTCCTCGGCGAGAGCAACCTCGGCGTAGACGGTGTCCCCGTCACGCCACGCAGCCTGCAGACCTTGGAAGGCGGGACCGTACTCGTAGCCTTCTGCCATCAGCCGGTCGTAGAAGTCGGCCACGTTCATCGGCTGGGCCTGGGCTGGCGGCCAGGTGTCAGACTCCGGCAGCGAGAGGGGTGTGTCAGAGGTGCTGATAGTGGCGGAAACGTGCCGGATCCATGCGTCCGTGTTGTCCGCCTGGGAGAAGACCGTCACCGTGCGGTGTCCGGACTCGTCGGCCTCGGCGACGGACACGGACAGTTGGACGCCTCCGGTCTGCGGCAGCAGGAGCGGGGTTTCGATCACCAACTCGTCAACGACGTCGCACTCGACCTCGTCGGCGGCGCGGACGACCAGTTCCACAAATGCGGTCCCGGGGAGCAGGACACTGCCCCGGACCGCGTGATCGGCCAGCCATGTATGGGTGGCCAGCGACACCCGCCCGGTGAGCACCACACCGTCGGAGCCGGGCAGTGCCACTACGGTGCCCAGCAGTGGATGACCGTCGGCAGCCGCCCGGTCCACGCTCTTGAGCCAGTACCGCTGGTGTTGGAAGGCGTAGGTCGGAAGGTCCAGTACCCGGGTTGTGGTGGTGCCGAGGATGGCGGGCCAGTCGACGGTGACGCCGTGGACATAGGCCTGTGCCAGGGCGGTGAGCATCCGGGTGGCGTCGCCGTCGTCACGACGCAGCGTGGCAACCGTGACGACATCGTCGTCCATCGCCTGCAACAACACCGGGCTGGCGCTGACCTCGACGAACACGGTGTCGCCCTGGGCCTGCAACTGGCTGACGGCGGGGTGGAAACCGACCGGTTCACGCAGGTTCCGGTACCAGTACTCCCCGTCCAGCGGGCTGTCGACCCAGGTGCCGTCCACGGTCGACAGCCACGGCACGAGCGGGGTCTGCGAGCTGCTGTCGCTAGTGATGTCGAGTAGTTCGTCGCGGATCAGCTCGACGTGCGGGGTGTGCGAGGCATAGTCGACGGTGATCCGCCGCACCCGCACCCCTTGTGCCTCATGAGCGGTGAGGACATGGTCGACCGCTTCCGGGGTGCCCGCGATCACGGTGGAGGCGGGCCCGTTGTGGGCGGCGATCCAGGCCCCGTCGACCAGCTCGACATCCTGCGCGGGCAGGGCGACGGATGCCATCGCGCCCCGGCCCGCCAGGCCCCGGGCGATCGCCTGGCTGCGCAAGGTCACGATCCGGGCGGCATCGCGTAGTGACACCGCACCCGCCACACAAGCTGCGGCGATCTCACCCTGCGAATGGCCGATCACCGCATCCGGCCGCACACCGGCCGCCTGCCACACCGCGGCCAGGGAAACCATCATCGCCCAGGAAGCGGGCTGGACCACATCAACCCGGTCCACCACCGCCGGATCATCCAGAACCGTGAACAGATCCCAGTCCACGAACTCGCGCAACGCCGCCGCACACTCGGCCATCCGCTCGGCGAACACCACCGACGAATCGCGCAGTGCACTGCCCATCCCCAGCCACTGCCACCCCTGCCCGGGAAAGACAAACACGATCCTGGGGTCGGTCACCGCGGTGCCGGTGACGGTGTCATCTCCAAGGAGTACGGCGCGGTGCTCGAACACCGACCGTGTCACCGCCAGCGTCGATGCCACAGCCCGTATATCCGCCCCGGGCGACGCCGCCAGGTAGGCGCGCAGCCGGTCTTCGTGTTCGGTCAGGGCGGGCTGGGTCTTGGCCGATATCACCAGCGGCAGCACATCCGAGGCCACCACCGGCGTCTCAACAGGCTGCGCCTCCTCCGCGGGCTGAGCGGGGGGTGCGCTCTCCAGGATGACGTGGGCGTTGGTGCCGCTGACTCCGAAGGACGACACGCCCGCCCGACGGGGCCGGTCGGTGCCGGGCCAGGGCTGGTTCTCCCTCACCAGCTCAACCGCACCCGCCGCCCAGTCCACGTGCCGCGACGGCTCATCCACGTGCAGGGTGCGGGGAACCGTGTTGTGCTGCAGGGCCATGACCATCTTGATGACACCCGACACGCCCGAGGCGGCCTGAGCATGACCGATGTTCGACTTCAGCGAACCCAGCAGCAGGGGCCGTTCCCGGTCCTGACCGTAAGTGGCGATCAGCGCCTGGGCCTCGATCGGGTCGCCCAGCGTCGTGCCCGTGCCGTGGGCCTCGACCACATCCACCTCGTGCGCGGCGAGGCCGGCGTTACTGAGAGCGGCTTGGATCACCCGCTGCTGCGAAGGACCGTTCGGCGCGGTCAGACCGTTGGACGCGCCGTCCTGGTTGACCGCCGAGCTACGGACCACCGCCAACACCTGATGGCCCTTGGCCTGGGCGTCGGAAAGCCGCTCTACCAGCAGCACACCAACGCCTTCAGCCCATCCCGTGCCGTCCGCGCTGTCTGCGAACGCCTTGCACCGGCCATCGGAGGCCAGACCACGCTGGCGGGAGAATTCCACGAAGCTTTGTGGTGTGGCCATCACGGTGACGCCGCCGACCAGGGCCAGGGAACACTCTCCCTGCCGGAGGGCATACCCGGCCTGGTGCAGTGCCACCAGTGATGACGAGCAGGCTGTGTCGACTGTGATGGCGGGGCCTTCGAGGCCGAAGAAGTACGACACCCGGCCGGACAGGACACTGGTCGCGCTGGCGGTGGCCGCGAAGCCGCCGAGGTCAGCACCGGCACCGTAGCCACCGGCGTACGCGCCCATGAAGACGCCGGTGTCGCTGCCGCGCACGGAACCGGGCTCGATCCCGGCCCGCTCGAAGGCCTCCCAGGACACCTCCATGATCAGCCGCTGCTGCGGGTCCATCGCCAGAGCCTCGCGTGGGCTGATGCCGAAGAATCCGGCGTCGAAGCTGGCTGCGCTGTCGAGGAAGCCGCCCTCTACGCAGTACGACTTCCCGACCGCGTCCGGGTCCGGATCGAACAGGCTCTCCGCGTCCCACCCACGGTCGGCGGGGAAACCGGAAATCGCATCCGTACCCGACTCCACAAGGCGCCACAGATCCTCAGGCGACGACACCCCGCCGGGCAGACGGCAGGCCATACCCACGACCGCCAGCGGCTCGTCCTGCCCCACCACCGACACCGACGGGCGTACCGGTGCAGGGTTCTCGCCGGTGAACAGCTCACCCAGCCGGGTGGCCAGGATGGCCGGGGTGGGGTAGTCGAACACCGTCGTGTTGGGCAGCCGCAGCCCTGTGGCTTTCGCCAGGCTGTTGCGCAGTTCCACCGCGGTCAGCGAATCGATACCCAGATCCTTGAATGCGGCGGCTGCGGGGATGGTGCTGGCGTCAGCGTGTCCCAGGACCAGAGCGGCGCTGTCACGCACCAGCTTCAGCAGTGCGTCTTCCCGCTCGGCCGGTGCCAGGGCCGCCAGCCACCGCGCTGACGAGTCGCTGGTAGAGGCGGCCCGCCGGGCGACGGGACGATGCAACGAGCGGAGGAGCGCGGGGACTTCCGCGTCCCAAACCGGGTCCATCGGTGCGGCGACCAGAATCGGGTTGCCATGGCGTGATGCGGTGTCGAACAGCCGCATCCCGTACTCGGCGGTGATAGTCCGCAGGCCACCGCGCCGGATCCGGTCACGGTCCGTGTCGGTCAGTTGCGTGGTCAGGCCACTGGCGTCCTCCCACAGACCCCAGGCCACCGCGAGTGCGGGCAGGCCCTCGGCGCGGCGTTCTTCGGCGAGCGCGTCCAGGAACGCGTTTGCCGCCGCGTAGTTACCTTGCCCCCCACCGCCCATGACACCGGCGGCGGAGGAGTACATGACGAAGGCGGCCAGGTCGGTGTTGCGGGTGAGTTCGTGCAGATGCCAGGCGCCGTCGGCCTTGGGCCGCAGTACCGTGTCGAGCCGCTGCGCGGTCAGGGACTCGACAACACCGTCATCGAGTACGCCCGCGGTGTGAATCACTGCCGTCAGGGGGTGCTCCGGTGACACACCCGCCAGCACCTGGGCCAGCGCGGCACGATCGGACACGTCACAGGCCGCTGTCTCGACCCGGGCGCCCAGTTCGCCGAGTTGGTTGATCAGTGCCTCGTCCGGGGCGCTGCGGGACAGCAGCAGCAGATGACGCACGCCGCGTTCGGCCACCAGGTGCCGGGCGGCGATCCCCGCCAGCACACCCGAACCACCGGTGATCAGAACCGTGCCATCCGGATCCCAAACCGCTTCAGGCTCAGACCCACTGGCGTTCACACGAGCCAGTCGCGGTGCCTCGTACCGGTCGCCGCTGACCCGCAGCCGCGGCTCGTCGAGCCCGACGGTGGCGGCCAACTGGTCCGGGGCGAGCGTGTCGTCGTCGCTCTCGACCAGGACGAACCGGCCGGGGTGTTCCGATTGAGCCGATCGCATCAACCCCGACACCCCAGCGGCGGCCAACCGGGTGCCGGTCCGCACGACCAGCGTGCTGTCGGTGAAACGTTCCCCGCCAAGCCAGGTCTGGACTGCCTGGAGGACCTGAGCGGTCAGTACGCGGGTCTGTTCCAGCGGGTTCTCGCTGCTGTCGGGGAGTGCGGTGAAGACCGCCACCTCGGGTACCGGCACATCAGCGTCCGACACCAGGTCCTCGAACCGGCCGACCGTCAGGCCGGTTTCCTGAGGGGCCGGGATCTCCGCCCAGGTCAGGGTGAGCAGGTCGTCGGTGCTGGTGGCAGGTTCGTAGACGGGGACGGTGCGCAGGGTGAGGGAGCGGACGGTCAGGACGGGGAGGCCTGTGCTGTCGGTGGCGTCCACGGACAGGGTGCCGTCATCGTGTGAGATGAGGCGGACGCGCAGCTCGGCAGGGTTGCGGGCGTGCAGGGTCAGCGCCTGCCACGCGGCGGGGGTTTCCTCACCGGCGGTGGTGAGGGCGGCGGTCAGGAGGGCAGGGTGCAGGGCATATGTGGTGGCGTCGTGGGTGCTGTCCAGGGCGACCTCGGCGAACACTTCGTTGCCTCGGCGCCACACCCCGCGCAGTGACGGTACTCCGGTCTCGACCGGGACCGCACCGGTCGGCGGCCACGCCTCCCCGGCCTGCCAGCCGGATACCGTTCCCCTGGTGGCGAGGGTTGCGGTGGCCAAGCGTGTCCAGGGCTCGCTGTCGCTGTAACGGGCGTGGATACTGAGCCGGTGGCGACCGGCCTCGTCCGGTTCGCTCACCCAGGTCTGTACCTGGACGGCGCCATCGTCAGGAAGCAGCAGCAACGCTTCCACGTTCAGGTCCTCAACCAGACCGCAGCCGGCCTCGTCCGCCGCTGCCAGCGCCATCTCCACGAACACCGTCGCGGGCAGAACCGTCTGGTCCCGCAGCCACAGATCGCCGCTCCGGGAAACCCGGGCAGTGAACAACACCCCGCTGGCCTCGGCCAGCCGCACCGCCGAACCCAGCAACGGATGGCCACCCGCAGTCGCCCGGTCCGTGCCCTCGAGCCAGTAGCGCTGGTGCTGGAAGGCGTATGTCGGAAGGTCCAGCACCCGTGTTGCCGGAGCATCGCCCAGGAGCGCGGGCCAGTCGACCGTGACGCCGTTGACATACAGGTGGGCCAGGGCGCCGATCGCGGCCTGGATTTCGTGGTCGCCGTGCAGCATCGCGACACCGTCGACCAGGCGGGCCAGTGACCGGTCGGCACCCAGCTCGACGAACACGGCGTCCTCGTACGAGGCCACCTGCTCGCCGAACCGGACCGTGTCCCGGACCTGCCGCACCCAGTACTCAGCGGTGGTCACCTGATCACCAACGGCCATGGAGACCTGCGGCGTCCGGTAGGTCAGGCCTTCGGCGACCGCCCGGAACTCCTCCAGCATGGGTTCCATACGGGCGGAATGGAACGCGTGGCTGGTCGCCAGCCGCGTCCACTTCCCCAGCCCCTCCGCGGCCTGCAGCACGGCGGCCTCATCACCGGAGAGAACCACCGACGACGGGCCGTTGACCGCGGCGATCTCCACACCCTCACCCAGCACGGCCCGGGCCTCATCCTCCGAGACCGGGACAGCGACCATCACCCCACCCGCGGGCAGAGCCTGCATCAGACGAGCCCGCGCCGACACCAAAGTGCAGGCATCCTCCAACGACCACACCCCGGACACATACGCAGCCGCAAGCTCACCCACCGAATGGCCGATCACCGCGTCCGGTCGTACACCCCACGATTCCAGCAGCCCGAACAGAGCCACCTGCATTGCGAACAGGGCCGGCTGGGCGTAACCGGTCTCGTTCACCTCCAGATCGGGCACATCGAGCAGGTCCCACACCTGCTGATGGATCCGCGCGAAGACGGGGAACGCGGCGGCCAGTTCCTCACCCATGCCAGCACGCTGCGACCCCTGTCCCGGGAAGACGAACACCGCCCGAGGGTCAGACACAGCGGTGCCGGTGACGGTGTCATCTCCCAGCAGCACGGCACGGTGCTCGAACACCGACCGTGTCATCGCCAGCGTCGATGCCACAGCCCGCATATCCACCCCGGGCGACGCCGCCAGATACGCACGCAACCGGCCCTCGTGCTCAGTCAAAGCCGACTGGGTCCTGGCCGAAATCACCAACGGCACCCACTCCGGTGCCCGCTCGATCACCGCGTTGTCCGCAGGCTGAGTGGGGGGTGCGCTTTCCAGGATGACGTGGGCGTTGGTGCCACTGATCCCGAAGGACGACACGCCTGCCCGGCGCGCTCGGCCCATATCCGGCCACGGCTGGTTCTCCGTCACGAGCTGCACCGCGCCCGCCGACCAGTCCACATGCCGTGACGGCTCATCGACATGCAACGTGCGCGGCACCAGACCGTGTTGCAGGGCCATCACCATCTTGATGACACCGGACACACCCGCAGCGGCCTGCGTATGACCCAGGTTCGACTTCACCGAACCCAGCAGCACAGGCTGGTCACGGTCCTGGCCATAGGTAGCGATCAGCGCCTGGGCCTCGATCGGGTCACCCAGCGTTGTGCCCGTGCCGTGCGCCTCGACCACATCCACCTCAGCCGTGCTCAGACCCGCGTTGCTGAGAGCGGCCCGGATCACCCGCTGCTGCGAAGGACCATTCGGCGCGGTCAGACCGTTCGACGCACCGTCCTGGTTCACCGCTGATCCACGCACCACCGCCAACACCTGGTGACCGTTACGGCGGGCATCGGAGAGTCGCTCTACGAGCAGGACACCGACACCTTCAGCCCATCCCGTGCCGTCCGCGGCGTCGGCGAACGCTTTGCAGCGGCCGTCGGAGGCCAGGCCGCCCTGGCGGGAGAACTCCACGAAAGTCTGTGGCGTGGCCATCACAGTGACACCGCCGACCAGGGCCAGCGAACACTCTCCCTGCCGGAGGGCATACCCCGCCTGATGCAACGCCACCAACGATGACGAGCAGGCCGTGTCGACTGTGAACGCGGGACCCTCGAGGCCGAAGAAGTACGACACCCGGCCGGACAGGACACTGACCGAACTGGCGGTGGCCCCGAAGCCGCCGAGGTCGGCACCGATGCCGTAGCCACCGGGGTACGCACCCATGAAAACGCCGGTATCGCTGCCGCGTACGGAACCGGGCTCGATCCCGGCCCGCTCGAACGCCTCCCAGGACACCTCCAGCACCAGCCGCTGCTGCGGATCCATCGCCAACGCCTCACGCGGACTGATCCCGAAGAATCCGGCATCAAAGCCAGCCGCGGCATCCAGGAAGCCACCCTCAGCACGGTGCGATTTTCCAGCCATGTCGTACAGGTTCTCGACGTCCCAGCCACGGTCGGTGGGGAAACCGGAGACCGCATCTGTACCCGACTCCAGGAGACGCCACAGATCCTCAGGCGACGAGACTCCACCGGGTAGGCGGCAGGCCATTCCCACGATCGCCAGCGGCTCGTCCTGCGCCACCGCCGACACCGGCCCGCGTACCGGTACGGGGTTCTCGCCGGTGAACAACTCGTCCAACCGGGCAGCCAAGGCGGCCGGGGTGGGGTAGTCGAACACCAGCGTGGCGGGCAGCCGCAGCTCCGTGGCCTTCGCCAGGCTGTTGCGCAGTTCCACCGCGGTCAGCGAATTGATGCCCAGATCCTTGAACGCCGTGGTTGCCGGAATCGTGCTGGTGTCGGCGTGTCCCAGAACCGTCGCGGCGCCGTCAGACACCAGCTTCAGCAGTGCCTTCTCCCGCTCGGCCGGTGCCAGGGCGGCCAGCCACCGCGCTCCACCGGCGGCAGCGGCCCGCCGAGCAATCGGGCGGTGCAACGACCGCAGCAATGCCGGGACTTCCGCGTCCCGTACCGGCTCCATCGGCGCGGCCACCAGAACCGGTTCACTGTGGCGTGACGCGCTGTCGAACAGCCCCATCCCGTGCTCGGCGGAGATGGCCCGCAGGCCACCGCGCCGGATCCGGTCACGGTCCGTGTCGGTCAGTTGCGCGGTCAGGCCACTGGCGTCCTCCCACAGACCCCAGGCCACCGCGAGTGCGGGCAGACCCTCAGCGTGACGCTGCTCAGCCAGCGCGTCCAGGAACGCATTGGCCGCCGCGTAGTTGCCCTGCCCCGCACTACCGAGCACACCGGCGGCGGAGGAATACATGACGAACGCGGCCAGGTCGGCATCCCGGGTGAGCTCGTGCAGGTTCCACGCACCGTCGGCCTTGGGCCGCAGTACCGTCTCCAGCCGCTGCACGGTCAAAGACTCCACAACACCGTCATCCACCACGCCCGCGGTGTGAATCACGGCCGTCAGGGGATGCTCCGGCGAGACACCCGCCAGCACCTGCGTCAGCGCGGCAGGATCGGACACGTCACAGGCCGCTGTCTCGACCCGGGCCCCCAGTTCACCAAGCTCGCCGATCAGCGCCTCATCCGGGGCGCTGCGGGACAGCAGCAGGAGATGACGCACGCCGCGTTCGGTCACCAGGTGCCGGGCGGCGATCCCCGCCAGCACACCTGAACCGCCCGTGATCAGGACCGTGCCATCCGGATCCCACGTCCTTTCAGGCTCAGGCTCTTCGGCATGTGTGCGGGTCAGCCGTGGTACTTCGTACCGGCCGTCGCTGACCCGCAGCCGCGGCTCATCCAGTCCGACCGCCGCCGCCAGCTGATCCTGGGTGAGGGCGTCGTCGCTTTCGACCAGGACGAACCGGCCGGGGTGTTCGGACTGGGCCGAGCGCATCAACCCCGACACCCCAGCAGCGGCCAACCCGGTGCCGGTCCGCACCACCAGCGTGCTGTCGCTGAAGCGCTCCCCGCCAAGCCACTCCTGGAGTGTGTGGAGGACCTGAGCGGTCAGCTTTCGTGTTTGCTCCAGCGGATCGTCGCTGTCGGGGAGTGCGGTGAAGACCGCCACCTCGGGTACCGGCACATCGCCGTCCGCCGCCAGGTCTTCAAACGCACCCACCGTCAGGCCGGTCTGCTGGGGGGTGGGGATTCCTGCCCAGGTCAGGGTGAGCAGGTCGTCGGTGCTGGTGGCCGGTTCGTATACGGGGACGGTGCGCAGGGTGAGCGAGCGGGCGGTCAGGACGGGGAGGCCTGTGCTGTCGGTGGCCTCTGCCGACAGGGTGCCGTCATCGTGTGAGGTGAGGCGGACGCGCAGCTCGCCGGGATTGCCGGCGTGCAGGGTCAGGCCCTGCCACACGGCGGGAGTCTCCTCGCCTACGGTGGTGAGCGCGGCGGCCATCAGGCCGGGATGAAGCACAAACCTGGTGGCATCATGGGCATCGTCCAGGGCCACCTCGGCGAAGATGTCGCTGCCCAGGCGCCACACCGCCCGCAGTGAGGGTGCCGATGTCCCGACCGGGACCGCACCGGCCGGCGGCCACACCCCACCGGCCTGCCAGCCGACCGCGGCAGCGGCCACACCCGTAGTGGTGGCCAGGGTTGCGGTGGCCAAGCAGGTCCAGGGCTCGCCGTCACCGTAACGGGCGTGGACACTGAGCCGGCGCCGACCGCCCTCATCCGGTTCGCCCACCCAGGTCTGTACCTCGACGGCGCCATCATCGGGAAGCAGCAGCAACGCTTCCACACTCAGATCCTCAACCAGACCGCAGCCGACCTCGTCCGCCGCTGCCAGCGCCATCTCCACGAACACCGTCGCGGGCAGAACCGTCTGGTCCCGCAGCCACAGATCACCGCTCCGGGAAACCCGGGCAGTGAACAACACCCCACTGGCCTCGGCCAGCCGCACCACCGAACCCAGCAACGGATGACCACCCGCAGTCGCCCGGTCCGTGCCCTCAAGCCAGTACCGCTGGTGCTGGAAGGCGTACGTCGGAAGATCCAGCACCCGGGTTACCGGGACATCACCCAGCACCGCGGACCACTCGACACTCACGCCGTTCACGTACAGGTGAGCCAGGGCACCGACAGCGGCCTGCGCCTCATGGTCACCGTGCAGCATCGCGACACCGTCGACCAGGCGGGCCAGTGACCGGTCGGCACCCAGCTCGACGAACACCGCATCCTCGAACGAGGCCACCTGCTCGCCGAACCGGACCGTGTCCCGGACCTGCCGCACCCAGTACTCAGCGGTCATCACCTGATCACCAGCGGCCATGGCGACCTGCGGCGTCCGGTAGGTCAGGCCTTCAGCGACCGCCCGGAACTCCTCCAGCATCGGTTCCATACGGGCGGAATGGAACGCGTGACTGGTCGCCAGCCGCGTCCACTTCCCCAGCCCCTCCGCGGCCTGCAGCACGGCGGCCTCATCACCGGAGAGAACCACCGACGACGGGCCGTTGACCGCGGCGATCTCCACACCCTCACCCAGCACGGCCCGAGCCTCATCCTCCGAGACCGGGACAGCGACCATCACCCCACCCGCAGGCAGAGCCTGCATCAGACGAGCCCGCGCCGACACCAAAGTGCAGGCATCCTCCAACGACCACACCCCGGACACATACGCAGCCGCAAGCTCACCCACCGAATGGCCGATCACCGCGTCCGGCCGTACACCCCACGATTCCAGCAACCCGAACAGAGCCACCTGCAAAGCGAACAGGGCCGGCTGGGCATAGCCGGTCTCATTCACATCGAGATCGGGCACATCCAGCAGATCCCACACCTGCTGATGGATCCGCGCGAAGACGGGAAACGCGGCGGCCAGTTCCTCACCCATACCAGCACGCTGCGACCCCTGACCCGGGAAGACGAACACCACCCGCGGATCAGACACCGCGGTACCGGAGACAGTGCCGTCACCCAGCAGCACCCCACGGTGTTCGAACATCGACCGTGTCATCGCCAGTGTTGACGCGACAGCCCGCATATCCACCCCGGGCGACGCCGCCAGATACGCGCGCAGCCGGTCCTCGTGTGCGTTCAGGGCCGGTAGCGTCTTGGCGGAAATCACCAGAGGCACCGGCTCCGAGCCCATCACCGGCGCTTCTACGGGCTGGGCGGCGTCTTCAGCCTGCGTGGGGGGTGCGCTCTCCAGGATGACGTGGGCATTAGTGCCACTGACTCCAAAGGAGGACACGCCTGCCCGGCGCGGCCGGCCAATCTCCGGCCACGGCTGGTTTTCCGTCACCAGCTCAACCGCACCCGCCGTCCAGTCCACATGCCGCGACGGCTCATCCACATGCAACGTACGCGGCACCAAAGCATGCCGCAGGGCCATCACCATCTTGATGACACCCGATACGCCAGCGGCGGCCTGGGTATGACCGATGTTTGATTTCAGCGATCCGAGCAGCAGGGGCTGTTCACGGTCCTGGCCGTAGGTGGCGATCACGGCTTGGGCTTCGATCGGGTCGCCCAGCGTCGTACCCGTGCCGTGGCCCTCGACCACGTCCACCTCGGCTGTGGTCAAACCGGCGTTGCTGAGCGCGGTCTGGATCACTCGCTGCTGGGAGGGGCCGTTCGGCGCGGTCAGGCCGTTGGACGCGCCGTCCTGGTTGACCGCCGAACTGCGGACCACCGCCAGCACCTGGTGACCCTTGGCCTCAGCGTCCGACAAACGCTCCACCAGCAGCACACCGATGCCCTCGGAGAATCCGGCACCGTCCGCACTGTCCGCGAAGGCTTTGCTGCGGCCGTCGGTGGCCAGGCCACGCTGCCGGGCGAATTCGGTGAAGACGTCCGGCGTGGCCATCACGGTGACACCGCCGACCAGGGCCAGGGAACATTCCCCCTGCCGCAGGGCGTACCCCGCCTGATGCAACGCCACCAGCGACGAAGAACATGCGGTGTCCACCGTGATGGCGGGGCCTTCGAGGCCGAAGAAGTACGACACCCGGCCGGAGAGCACGCTGGGACCGGATGTGGTGCCATAACCCTCAAGGTCAGCACCGGCACCGGCGCCGTAGCCGCCTGGGTAAGCGCCTATGAAGACGCCGGTGTCGCTGCCGCGAAGGGAACCGGGCTCGATCCCGGCCCGTTCGAACGCCTCCCAGGACACCTCCAGGACCAGTCGCTGCTGTGGATCCATCGCCAACGCCTCACGCGGGCTGATCCCGAAGAACGAGGCGTCGAAACCGCCTGCGGAGTCCAGGAAGCCACCCTGCACGCAGTACGACTTCCCGGACGCGTCCGGATCAGGGTCGTACAGGTTCTCGACGTCCCAGCCACGGTCGGCGGGGAAGTCGGAAATCGCGTCCGTACCCGACTCGACCAAGCGCCACAGATCCTCCGGCGACGACACCCCACCCGGCAGACGGCACGCCATACCCACAATCGCCAACGGCTCGGTGTTGGCGGCGGCAAGTGCTTCCAGTTTGGCGCGGGTGGTGTGCAACTCCGCAGTCGCCCAGCGAAGATATTCGACCACTTTGTCTTGCTCAGGCATGGCGCTATCTCCTTGCGTGGCCGTTTGCTGCGTATGCCTTGGATACGCGTACGGAGGGGGTGGCAGAGACAACGTGCAACGTCGACTCGACCGAGGAAAGCAGACTCTGAATTCTCGCGGGGTCGAATAGGGATCCGTCGAATACGACAGTTCCGTGCAGGGCGCTGTCATCGTCGAAGAGCCAGATGGCGAGTTCGCCGTTCCCGACCCCCAGATCGGCCTCGACCATGCCGAAGCGCTCGATGGTGGTGCCAGGCAGGACGAGATCCGAGGTCAGCGAGCTGATCAGCTGGAACTGCACGAGCGGCGGGGGGAGTTCGGATGCCGTGGCCGTGGCCGTGGCCGTGGCCGTGGCCGTGGCCGTGGCCTGTATCGCCGCATAGGGGAGGTCCTGGTGCGCGTGAGCACCCAGGACCGCGGTCTGGACGCGTCGCAGGACCTCGCGGAACGTCGGATCGTCGGAGAGATCGACACGGAGGGCGGCAACCTTGGCGAAGAAGCCGATCAGGTGGTCGATCTCGGGTCGGCCACGATTGGCGAAAGGGGTTGCCACCAGAATGTCGTCCAGGCCTGACAACCCGGCTGCGGCCAGCGTGAAGGCTCCGAGCATGGTTTCGTAAAGGGTCACGCCCTCTGCCTGCGCGAGCCTCCGCGCTGCGGCTGTCGCATCCGGGGAAACCGTCCACTCGAGGGATTTCCCGATCGGATCCGCAAGCTTTCGCGGCCTGTCGGTGGGCAGTTCCAGTGCGACAGCGCCCTTGAGGTGCTCTCGCCAGTAGGCGTCGTGTTCCTCGCGGATGGACCCGGACAGGGCCTCGTGCTCCCAGCGGGCGAAGTCCGAATATGTCGTGCCGACTTCCGTCAGTCCCGCGACGGGACCGCCGGCCAATTCGGCGTACAGCGCGGACAGCTCGCGTACCAGAACGTCGAAGGACCAGCCGTCGCCCGCGATGTGGTGCAACATCAGGATGAGGATGTGGTCGTCTTGCTCCAGCCGCAGCAGAACGGCGCGGAGCAGAATACCGTCGACCAGGTCGAAGGGACGTTCAAGTTCGTTCTTGGCGATCTCTGCCGCCGCCGCTTCACGGTCGGTCGTGTCTTTCCCGGTCACCTCGATGAACTCGGCCCTCACCGGCGCGGGCTCGCGGACGATCTGCACGAAGCCGTCGCCGTCGTCGCGGAAGCCTGTTCGCAGTGGCTCGTGACGCGCGACGATCCGGGTCAGAGCGGTGTCGAGTACGGTGCGGTCGATCTCCCCGCGCAGCCGGAATCCGTACGGGCAGACGGGAAATGCGCCCAGGTCGAGCAGCGAATCACTGATCCCGAGCAGCTGCTGCTGGGCCAGCGAGATCGGTGCGGGCGTGGTCCGCGGCGATGGCGCGAGCACGGGCATGTCCCGCGACGACATCGACCCGATGGCCTGGGCGAGCAAGGCGGGAGTCCGGACGTCGAACAGCGTACGAAGCGGTAGATCGCAGCCCAGCTCGGCACGGATACGCGAGACGGCGCGGGAGGCGAGCAGCGAGTGGCCGCCGAGAGCGAAGAAATCGTCGTGCACGCCGACGGTTTGCACCTCGAGCACGTCAGCGTAGATCCCGCAAACCGTGGATTCGGTCGCGTTGCGCGGGGAGACTGGCGAGGTGGGGGCCGGTGACCAGCTTTCCGGGGCGGGGAGCGCACGCCGGTCGGTCTTTCCGCTCGTCGTCAGCGGCAGCTTGTCCAGGACGATGAACGCGGACGGGACCATGTAAGAGGGGAGCCGCGCCTCGACATGACCGCGCAATTCGACGGCGAGGTCCCCGGCATCCGAGTGGGGCACCACGTAGGCGACCAGCCGTTTGTCGCCGCGGTCGTCTTCTCGGACGGTCACCGCGGCCTGAGTTATGGCCGCGTGTTCGGACAGGGCCGTCTCGATCTCGCCGAGTTCGATCCGGATGCCCCGGATCTTGACCTGGTCGTCGATTCTCCCGAGAAACTCGAGATTTCCGTCCGGCAGCCGCCGGGCCAGGTCACCGGAGAGGTACATCCTCGGCTCCGAGCCGGTACCTTCGGTGATGAATCGCTGCCGGGTCAGTTCGGGCCGGGCCAGGTAGCCGCGGGCCAGACCGATCCCCGATATGCAGACCTGCGCCGCTACGCCGTCGGGTACGGGACGAAGCGCGTCGTCGAGAAGGTGGATGCGCGTGTTGTCGATCGGCTTCCCGATAGGGGTCGTGGCCGGCCAGGCGGAGACGTCCTCGGGCAGTGTGTAGCCCGTGACGAGTTGGCTCTCCGCCGGGCCATAGTGGTTGTGCACCCGCAGATGCGGGCGGTGCAGGCACACCTCTCGCAACTTGCCGTCCAGCACGAGCGCCTCGCCGCCCTGGCAGAGGTGACGCAATGTCGACAAGCCCGTGCCCTGCGGGTCGACGTGCTCGACCAGCGCGCGCAGCACCGTGGTGGGTGCGTAGATGCGCGTGATACG
Organism: Streptomyces rapamycinicus NRRL 5491; assembly: GCF_024298965.1. Taxonomy (NCBI): domain Bacteria; kingdom Bacillati; phylum Actinomycetota; class Actinomycetes; order Kitasatosporales; family Streptomycetaceae; genus Streptomyces; species Streptomyces rapamycinicus. The sequence continues at coordinate 9,926,351 of NZ_CP085193.1, forward strand.
GCTGTCGTCGATCCATTGTGCGAGTCGCGCGGGGTCCAGCCGTATGTCGTCGGGGGGAATGACAAGCGTGCCCCCGAGCAGCGCGGAGAAGATTTCCTGAACCGAGTAGTCGAAGGTCGCGGTGATGAACTGGGCGGTGCGACTGGCCGGTTCGCGACCCATCGTGCGTTCCTGCCACAGCAGCAGGTTGACGACGCAGATGCCGGGCATGAGCACGGCCTTGGGACGGCCCGTGGAACCGGAGGTGTAAATCGCATAGGCCAGGCTGTTGCGGTCGGTCGTCACATCGGGCGGGCTTGCGGGCTGATTCTCGAGGCCGGGGTCGTCCGGGAGAATGATGTCGCGGACATCGGGGAACCGAGTCCGGTACGTCTCCTGAGCGATGACCGTGGATATGCTGGAATCGTCCAACACGAAACGGGTGCGCTCGATGGGATGCTCGGGGTCGATGGGCACATAGGCCGCGCCGGCTTTGAGAATGCCGAGCATGCCCACGATCATATCGGCGCCTCGGTCGACGCAAAGACCGACTAGTTCGCCGGGGCGAACGCCTTTGTGTCGCAGCAGATGCGCCATCTTATTGGCCCGCCCACCGAGTTCGGCATAGGTGAGTGTGACCCGTTCGTCGACGACGGCGATCGCGTCGGGGTTTCTTGCTGCCGCGTCCGCCAGCAATTCCGGCAGCGAATCGAACGGCAAGTCTCGGTCTGTTTCGTTCGCTTCGACCGTCGGCAGGTCGGTACCGATCTCCGGCGCGAGTGAAATCTGCGAGATCGGAACGTCCGGGTTGTCGAGTACGCTGCGCAGGACGAGAGTGAACTGATCCAGCATTCGTTCTATACGAGGCCCGTCGAAGAGCGCTCGGCTGTACCAGACCTCGCCCGTCAGCCTGTCCCCGGCGGGATCCTCGTAGACATGGAACTCCAGATCCATGCGGGTGAAGAACTGGTTCATATCGAACGGCTCGACCGCGATTCCCGGCAGCGTAAACGTGTTCGACGCCAGCGGCATGAGCTGGAAGAGCACCTGCACGACCGGGTTCACCGACAGGTCGCGCTGCGGTGCGACCTTCTCGACGAGGAGGTCGAACGGCAGCTCGGCGTTCGCGAACGCGCCCATGGCGTTCGTACGGGTCCGCAGGAGGAGCTCGCGGAAGGTCGGATCACCTGACAGATCGCCGCGCAGCACCACCGTGTTCACGAACATGCCGATCAGCCCCTCCACCTCCGCGTGATTGCGGTTGGCGATCGGGGTGCCGACCAGGACGTCATCGGTGCGCGCGTAGTGGGACAGCACCACCTGGAAGGCGGCCAGCAGCGACATGAACAGCGTGGTGCCCGTCGACCGGCTCAGTTCTTTGGCCGCGGTCACCAATTCCGTCGGCGGGCACCAGGCCACCGTGCCCGCGTCCGAACTGCCGACCGGCGGTCGTGGCCGGTCGGCCGGCAATCCCAGCACCATCGGGGCGTCCCGCAGGTTCTCCTGCCAGTAGTCCAGCCGCTTTTGCAGCTTGGTGCCCGACAACGCCTTGCGTTCCCACTGGGCGAAGTCCGCGTACTGCGACGGGAGTGCGGGCAGATCGGCCTCCGCACCGCGAAGCAGCGCCGCGTACTGCGCCGAGAGCTCCATCCGCAGGATGGCCAGCGACCAGCCGTCGCCCGCGATGTGATGCACCGTGAGCGCCAGCACGTGGTCATCGTCGGCGAGTCGTACCAACAACGCTCTCATCACAGGACCGGCGTGCAGGTCGAACGGCTCGGCCGTCTCCCGCCGGACCAACGCTCTGGCGTGGTCCTCGTCCCGGGCGTCCAGTTCGCGCAGGCGCACGACATCCGCGGGCTGGATCCGCTGGAGCGGCTCGCCGTCCTCCGCGTCGAATACGGTCCGAAGCGCCTCGTGGCGGCTTGCGACGAGGCCGAGAGCGCGCCTGAGGATCACGGTGTCCAGGGCGCCCCGCAGCCGCTGCACGAGCGGCAGATTATAGGAATTGCTGTCGGGTGCGAGCTGCTGCATGAGCCATAGACGTTGCTGCGAGAAAGACGCCGGAAGTGGCCCGTTCCGATCGGCGCGACTGATGCCGCGCTCGTCAAGTCTGCGACGCTGACGCTGCGTCCGCGAAACAGCGAAAGCCGGTTTGAGCGGCCTTGGGCGGGGACTGTCGGAAGCCATTCACCTCTCCTGGAAAGGCGTTCGTTATCTGCGGTCGGAGACGGCCTTCCCAAACAAATCCAATGGAGGGTTTCCGGGTCCTCCCGGTGACCTATGTGCACCTTCTTGTGGCACGGCTGGACTGCGGTGTAATGGATGGCCCGAAGGGCCGAGCATGCCTTGATCCAAGAAGACACCTCAGGCCGCAGTCCACGCAACCCCCTAGACGTCCTGCCTGCTGAATCGTGCGCAGAAGGGTGATCAACATAGGGGGTGGAGGGGTATGGAGAACTTCTCCGCGAGACTGCTATCGTTCGGATGGGATTGTCGGTGGTGCGTCGCTGGTGGCTGATTGCAGTCGGTTTAGAGTTATCAGAAACACCGTACTTTGCCGGAAGGTGTATTAATGTCACGCGCGGAACTGGTACGGCCTATTTATGATCTGCTTCGCGCGAATGCTGAACGGCTCGGCGACAAAATAGCGTACGTGGACTCGCGGCTCGCACTGACGCATGCCGAACTGGCCACGCGGACCGGACGGATCGCCGGGCACCTGGTGGACATGGGTGTGGACCGGGGCGACCGGGTCGCGATCCTGCTGGGGAACCGCGTCGAGAACATCGAAAGCTATCTGGCGATCGCCCGGGCCAGCGCGGTTGCCGTACCGCTCAACCCGGACGCGACCGAGGCCGAGGTCGCCCACTTCCTGTCGGACAGCGGCGCCGTAGCCGTCATCACCGACTCCGCTCATCTCGACGATGTGCGTCGCACGGCCCCCGCAGCGACCATCGTTCTGGTGGGCGAGGAACGAACTCCCCCAGGAGTACGGTCATTCGCCGAGCTGGCCACCACCGAGCCCCTCCGGCCGCCACGCGACGACCTGGGGCTCGATGAACCAGCCTGGATGCTCTACACCTCCGGCACCACGGGCACCCCGAAGGGCGTCCTGTCGACCCAGGGCAGCGGCCTCTGGTCCGCGGCGTATTGCGATATCCCCGCCTGGGAGCTGACCGAGAACGACGTTCTGCTCTGGCCCGCGCCGCTGTTCCACAGCCTCGCCCTCCACCTGTGTCTCTTGGCCACCACCGCCGTCGGCGCCACTGCGCGGATCATGAACGGCTTTGTGGCGAGCGAGGTGCTCGAAGAGCTCACGGAGCATCGGTGCACCGTGCTCGTCGGCGTGCCGACGATGTTCCGCTATCTCCTGGGAGCCGCCGACACGTTCGAACCACGGACGTCGTCGCTGAAAATGGGCCTGGTCGCCGGCTCCGTCGCGCCGGCTTCCCTCATCGAGGGCTTCGAGGACGTCTTCGGCGTACCGCTGCTCGACACCTACGGCTGCACCGAGACCAGCGGATCCCTCACCGTCAACTGGCTCAGCGGGCAACGGATCCCCGGTTCGTGCGGCCTCCCCGTCCCGGGGCTGTCCCTGCGCTTCGTCGATCCCATCAGCGGCGCCGACGTCGCGGACGGCGAAGAGGGCGAACTGTGGGCCAGCGGACCGAGCATCATGATCGGCTACCACGAGCAGCCCGAAGCCACGGCAGAGGTGCTTTCGGACGGGTGGTACCGCACCGGTGACCTGGCCCGCCGCAGCGAGACGGGACACGTCACCATCACCGGCCGGATCAAGGAACTCATCATCCGCGGTGGTGAGAACATCCACCCGCACGAGATCGAGGCAGTGGCGCTCGACGTGCCCGGGGTCAAGGATGCGGCAGCGGCAGGCAAGCAGCACCCCGTACTCGGCGAGATTCCCGTGCTGTACGTCGTGCCGGAAACGGGCGGTGTCGACACTGACATGGTGCTCGCCGTGTGCCGCGAACGGTTGTCGTACTTCAAGGTGCCAGAGGAGATCTACCGGGTCGACGCCATCCCGCGGACCGCGTCCGGCAAGGTGAAGCGCTCCTCCCTCACGGAGAAACCGGCCGAATTGCTCGCCGGAGCGAGCGGCGGCGAAACCCTGCACCGGCTGGAGTGGATTCCCCTCGACCCGCCGAAACAGGCCTCCCCGGACGGCCGCCATGTGGTCGTACGCGTCGACTCCCTGCCGTCCGACGCCGCCGACCTGGCCGGCGCGGTCCGCGATCTCGCGCAGTCCTGGCTCGCCGACAAGCGGCGTGCCGATTCGACACTCGTCTTCGTCACCCGCCGTGCCGTGCACACTGGTCCCTCCGACCTCCCGGTCCCCGAGCACGCAGCGGCGTGGGACGCGATCCGCCGGGAACAGACGGAGAACCCCGGCGTCTTCGTCGTCATCGACGTCGACTTCGACGATGCCGACCCCGACCCCGACGACACCCTCCTGCGGGCCCTCGCCGGGCTCGGAGAACCACAGCTCGCGCTGCGCGACGGTAATCCGCTCGTCCCGCGACTGGCCCACGCGAACACCGCGGACAGCGACTCGCTCACGATCCCCGAGGACCGTGCGTGGCTGCTGGAGCACTCCCGCAGCGGAACCCTGCGAGACCTCGCCCTGGTACCCGCCGATACCGCTGAGCGGCCCTTGCGCCCCGGCGAGGTGCGGATAGCCGTGCGCGCCGCGGGTCTGAACTTCCGGGATGTTCTCATCGCTCTGGGCACGTACCCAGGTGAGGGACTGATGGGAGGTGAGGCCGCGGGCGTGGTGCTCGAGGTCGGCCCGGAAGTACACGACCTGACCCCGGGAGACCGGGTCTTCGGGCTCGTGGGAAGTGCGTTCGGGGCGGTCGCGATCACCGATCGCCGTCTGCTCGGTGCGATACCCGATACGTGGTCCTTCGCGACGGCGGCGTCCATCCCCATCGTGTTCGCCACCGCCTACTACGGGCTCGTGGACCTGGCCGGGCTGAGTGCGGGTGAGTCCGTGCTGATCCACGCCGCGGCGGGTGGCGTGGGCATGGCAGCGACCCAGATCGCCCGCCACCTCGGCGCGCGGATCCACGCGACCGCCAGCGCGGGCAAGCAGCACATCCTGCGTGAGGCGGGCCTGGAGGACACCCGGATCGCGGACTCCCGCACACTCGCATTCCGGGAAGCGTTCCTGAACACCACCGACGGCCAGGGTGTCGACGTCGTCCTCAACTCTCTCAGCGGTGACTTCGTCGATGCTTCGCTCGACCTGCTGCCCCGCGGTGGCCGGTTCCTGGAAATGGGCAAGACCGACATCCGCGACGCGGACCGGATCACCGCGGACCGGCCTGGTACCACCTATCAAGCGTTCGACCTCCTGGACGCCGGCCCGGACCGGCTGCGGGAAATCATCGCCGAGCTGCTCGAACTGTTCGCACAGGGCGTGCTGCGGCCGCTGCCCGTACTGACCTGGGATATCCGCAAGGCCCGCGACGCGTTCAGCTGGATGAGCCGCGCCCGCCACACCGGCAAGATCACCTTCACCATTCCCCGGCGACTCGACCCCGACGGTACGGTCCTGATCGCCGACGGAGCAGGCGCCCTGACGGGAACCGTCGCCCGGCATCTGGTGGCCGAACAGGGCGTGCGTCATCTGCTGCTGCTGTCCCGCAGCACCCCGGACGAAGCACTGATCAACGAGCTGATCGAGTCGGGCGCCCGGGTCGACACGGCGGTCTGTGACGTGTCGGATCGTGCCGGGCTGGTGCGGACACTGGCCGGGATAGCACCGGAACGCCCTCTCACCGCAGTGATCCACACCGGCGGTCCCGCCGTTGCCCACGAGAGCCACCAGCTGCACCGCCTCACGAAAGGCCTCGACCTCGCCGCCTTCGTCGTCTTCAGCCAAGACGCGCCCGCCTCCGTGGACGCCCTCGCCCGGCGCCGCCGCGCCGAAGGCCTGCCGATCACGGCGATCGCCTGGGGCATACCCGAAGCCGAAGCGGTCGTGGTCAGGGGACCCCTGCTGGGCCGCGCGATGGCTTCCGCCGACTCGGCGCACATCGTCACCCGTCTGAACACCGTCGGTCTGCGAGCACTGGCCGCGGCCGACACGCTTCCCCCGCTCCTCCAGAACTTGGTCGGTGCGCACACCGACACCACCGAACAGCAGGCATGGTCGCGGCAGTTCCTAGCCGCGGAGGCTGCCAGAGAACAGGCGTTGCGCGATCTCGTCCGCAGCAGCGTCACGGACATCCTGGGCCTCTCCGCGGCCGATCGGTACGCCCCTGACAAGACGTTCCGCGAGATGGGCATCGACTCGCTGACCTCGGTGGAACTGCGCAACAGCCTGGCCAAGGCAACGGGTCTGCGGCTGCCAGCCACGTTGGTGTTCGACTATCCGACCCCGGCCGTGCTCGTCGTCCGGTTGGGGGAGTTGTTCACGGGCGAGAGCCCCGCCCCGGAGCGCGCGGTGTCGGCGGTGGGGCAAGGCGAGCCGTTGGCGATCGTGGGTATGGCGTGCCGTCTGCCGGGCGGTGTGTCGTCGCCGGAGGATCTGTGGCGCTTGGTCGAGTCGGGTACGGACGCGATTTCCGGTTTTCCCACCGACCGTGGCTGGGACGTCGACGGCCTGTTCGATCCGGACCCGGACGCGTCCGGGAAGTCGTACTGCGTGCAGGGTGGCTTCCTGGACACCGCGGCCGGCTTCGATGCCTCGTTCTTCGGGATCAGCCCGCGTGAGGCGTTGGCGATGGATCCGCAGCAGCGGCTGGTGCTGGAGGTGTCCTGGGAGGCGTTCGAGCGGGCCGGTATCGAGCCCGGCTCCGTGCGAGGCAGCGACACCGGTGTCTTCATGGGCGGTTTCCCCGGCGGCTACGGCGCCGGCGCCGACCTTGAGGGTTTCGGCGCGACCGCTGGTGCGGCGAGTGTCTTGTCCGGCCGGGTGTCGTATTTCTTCGGCCTCGAAGGCCCCGCCATCACGGTGGACACGGCCTGCTCGTCATCGCTGGTGGCGTTGCACCAGGCGGGGTATGCCCTGCGGCAGGGTGAGTGCTCGCTGGCCCTGGTCGGCGGTGTCACGGTGATGGCTACGCCGCAAAGTTTCGTGGAGTTCTCCCGCCAGCGCGGCCTGTCAGCCGATGGCCGGTGTAAAGCCTTCGCCGACGCCGCGGATGGCACGGGGTGGGCCGAGGGCGTCGGCGTGCTTCTGGTGGAGCGCTTGTCGGATGCTCAGGCCAAGGGCCACCAGGTGTTGGCGGTGGTGCGGGGCTCGGCTGTGAACCAGGACGGTGCGTCGAACGGTCTGTCCGCGCCGAACGGTCCTTCGCAGCAGCGGGTGATCCGGGCCGCTCTCAGCAACGCCGGTCTGGCGCCGCACGAGGTGGATGTGGTCGAGGCGCACGGCACGGGTACGACGCTGGGTGACCCGATCGAGGCCCAGGCGGTGATCGCCACTTACGGCCAGGACCGTGAGCAGCCTGTGTTGCTGGGGTCGTTGAAGTCGAACATTGGTCATGCGCAGGCCGCGGCGGGTGTGTCGGGTGTCATCAAGATGGTGATGGCGCTGCGGCACGGTTTCGTGCCGCGCACACTGCATGTGGATGAGCCGTCGCGGCATGTGGACTGGTCGGCGGGCGCGGTTGAGCTGGTGGCGGAGAACCGGTCCTGGCCCGCCACCGGTCGGCCGCGCCGGGCGGGTGTGTCGGCCTTCGGGGTCAGCGGTACGAACGCCCACGTCATCCTGGAGGGTGCACCGGCACAGTCCGTGGACGACGCGGCCGGCTCAACACCCGTAGTGGATTCGGAGCTGGTGCCGTTGGTGGTGTCGGCGAAGTCGTTGCCTGCTCTGGCCGAGGTCGAGGGCCGGTTGCGTGCGTATCTGGCGGCGTCGCCCGGGGCGGATGTGCGGGCTGTGGGGTCGACGCTGGCGGTGACGCGGTCGCTGTTCGAGCACCGTGCCGTGCTGCTGGGGGATGACAGCGTCACCGGCACCGGCACCGCTGTGTCTGATCCTCGGGTGGTGTTTGTTTTCCCGGGTCAGGGGTGGCAGTGGCTGGGGATGGGCAGTGCGCTGCGCACTTCGTCGATGGTGTTCGCCGAGCGGATGGCCGAGTGTGCGGCGGCGTTGAGTGAGTTCGTGGACTGGGATCTGTTCGCCGTGCTGGATGATCCGGCGGTGGTGGCCCGGGTTGATGTGGTTCAGCCTGCTTCGTGGGCGGTGATGGTTTCGCTGGCCGCGGTGTGGCAGGCGGCCGGTGTGCGGCCGGATGCGGTGGTCGGTCATTCGCAGGGTGAGATCGCCGCGGCGTGTGTGGCGGGTGCGGTGTCGTTGCGGGATGCGGCGCGGGTTGTGACGTTGCGCAGTCAGGTGATCGCGCGGGGGCTGGCGGGCCGGGGTGCGATGGCATCGGTTGCGTTGCCCGCGCAGGATGTCGAGCTGGTCGACGGGGCGTGGGTCGCGGCTCGTAATGGTCCCGCGTCTACGGTGGTTGCGGGTGCGCCGGAGGCGGTGGACCGTGTGCTGGCGGTTCATGAGGCGCGGGGGGTGCGGGTGCGGCGGATCGCCGTTGACTACGCCTCGCACACCCCGCACGTCGAGCTGATCCGTGACGAGCTGCTGGGTGTCATCGCCGGTGTTGATTCGCGGGCTCCGGTGGTGCCGTGGCTGTCGACGGTGGATGGGACGTGGGTCGAAGGCCCCTTGGACGCGGAGTACTGGTACCGGAACTTGCGTGAGCCGGTGGGTTTCGAGCCCGCCGCCGGCCAGTTGCAGGCCCAGGGTGACACCGTGTTCGTGGAGGTCAGCGCCAGCCCGGTGTTGTTGCAGGCGATGGACGACGATGTCGTCACGGTTGCCACGCTGCGTCGTGACGACGGGGACGCCACCCGGATGCTCACCGCCCTGGCGCAGGCATATGTCGAGGGCGTGACTGTCGACTGGCCTGCGGTGCTGGGTACCACCGCAGCCCGGGTGCTGGACCTTCCGACGTACGCGTTCCAGCACCAGCGGTACTGGCTCAAGGGCGTGGACCGGGCGGCTGCCGATGGTCATCCACTGCTGGGCACGGTAGTGGCGCTGCCCGGCTCCGATGGTGTGGTGCTGACCGGGCGGGTGTCGCTGGCCACGCATGCGTGGCTGGCCGATCACGCGGTGCGGGGCAGTGTGCTGCTGCCCGGGACCGCATTTGTTGAGCTGGTCGTCCGCGCCGCCGGCGAGGTGGGGTGTGACGTTGTCGATGAGCTGGTGATCGAAACCCCGCTCCTGCTGCCGCAGACTGGCGGTGTGCAAATGTCCGTATCGGTCGCCGAGGCCGACGAGTCCGGGCACCGCGCGGTGATGGTCTTCTCCCAGGCGGACAACACCGATACGTGGACCCGGCACGTCACGGCGACAGTCAGCACCTCTGACTCGACGGTCTCGCAGCCGGAGTTCGCTGCTTGGCCCCCCGCAGGGGCAGAGCCGCTTGACCTTAGTGATTTCTACGACCAGCTGACTGGGGCCGGTTACGAGTACGGTCCCGCGTTCCAGGGGCTGCGGACTGCGTGGCGCGACGGCAACACCGTCTTCGCCGAGGTTGCTCTGGCTGAGGAGCAGGCGCAGGAGGCGGCACGGTTCGCGGTGCATCCGGCGCTGTTGGACGCCGCCCTCCACGCCAGCAATTTGAGCACACTCGACACCGCCGAGCAGGGTGTGCGGCTGCCGTTCTCCTGGAACCAGGTTTGGGTCCACGCCACAGGGCCGGTGATGCTGCGTGTCGCGATAACACGAACAGCGGACGGCTGGAGTGTGCTGGTCGCTGACGACAGTGGCCGGCCAGTGGCTAGCGTCGGTTCGCTCGTGACACGGGTGGTGACGGCCGACGCGCTTGGTTCCGCTGCCGATGAGCTGCTCGCCCTGACGTGGATGGAGATCCCGGCTCCTCAGGGGACCGGTCTGACGGTCGGCCGGTTCGAGGATCTGGTGTCGGGTGGTGATGTGCCGGTGCCCGAGGTGGTGGTGTTCACCGCACTTCCCGGCAGCAGCGAGACTCCGCTGGACCCGCTGGACCCGCTGGCACAGACTCGCACGTTGACCGCCCAGGTTCTCCAGGCAGTTCAGGCATGGCTGGCCGGGGAAGGCTTCACGAACAGCACGCTGGTCGTGCGGACCGGTACCGGTTTGGCCGCCGCCGGGGTGTCGGGGTTGATGCGTTCGGTCCAGTCGGAGCATCCGGGCCGGTTCGTTCTGGTGGAATGCGACGACGACACCCTCACCCCGGACCAGTTGGCGGCGACTGTCGGATTGGACGAGCCGCGGCTGCGGGTCTGCGACGGCCGGTTCGAGGTACCGCGGCTGGCGCGGGCGAATACGCCGGAAAGCAGCCCGCTGACGATCCCCGACAGTCGTGCCTGGCTGTTGGAACAACCCCGCAGCGGAACCTTGCGGGACCTCGCTCTGGTACCCACCGACACCGCCGAACGGCCCCTGCAATCCGGTGAAGTACGAGTAGACGTACGCGCCGCAGGACTCAACTTCCGCGACGTCGTCGTGGCCCTCGGCATGGTTGACGACAAACGCCTGGCAGGCGGTGAGGCTGCGGGCGTGGTGCTCGAGGTCGGTCCGGAGGTCCAGGATCTGGCCCCGGGAGACCGAGTGTTCGGTCTTGTGGGCGGTGGGTTCGGGGCGGTCGCGATCGCTGATCGCCGAATGCTGGGTGTGATTCCTGACGGGTGGTCGTTCACTACGGCGGCGTCCGTCCCGGTTGTGTTCGCCACCGCGTACTACGGGCTGGTGGATCTGGCCGGGCTGAGTGCGGGTGAGTCCGTGCTGATCCACGCCGCCGCGGGTGGTGTCGGCATGGCAGCCACCCAGATCGCCCGCCACCTCGGCGCGCGGATCTACGCGACCGCCAGCACCGGGAAACAACACATCCTGCGCGAAGCCGGTCTCGAAGACACCCACATCGCCGACTCCCGCACACTGAGTTTCCAGGAAACCTTCCTCAACAACACACACGGCCAGGGCGTCGATGTCGTCCTGAACTCCCTCAGCGGTGACTTCGTCGACGCCTCCCTCGACCTGCTGCCCCGCGGCGGCCGGTTCATCGAGATGGGCAAGACCGACATCCGTGACCCGCACCAGGTCACCGCCGACCGGCCGGGCACCACCTACCAGGCCTTCGACCTGATGGACGCCGGCCCGGACCGGCTACGGGAAATCATCACCGAACTCCTCACCCTGTTCACGCAAGGCGTCCTACTGCCCCTGCCGGTGCAGGCCTGGGACATCCGCCAGGCCCGCGATGCGTTCAGCTGGATGAGCCGCGCCCGCCACATCGGCAAGATCGTCCTCACCATCCCCCGCCGGCCGGACCCCGACGGCACCATCCTGATCACCGGCGGCTCCGGCGTCCTGGCAGGCATCCTCGCCCGCCACCTGGCAGCCGAACACGGTGCACGTCACCTCCTGCTGCTGTCCCGCACCACCCCCGACCAAGCACTGATCAAGGAGCTTGCCGAGCTGGGCGCCCACGTCGACACAGCCACCTGCGACGTGTCGGACCGTGCCGGGCTGGCGCGCGTACTGGCGGGCGTATCACCCGAACACCCCCTGACCGCCGTGATCCACACCGCCGGCGCACTCGACGACGGCGTCGTGGAATCCCTCACCACACAACAGCTCGACACGGTGCTACGGCCCAAGGCCGACGGCGCCTGGCACCTACACGAACTCACCCAGAACACCGACCTGGCGGCGTTCGTCATGTATTCCTCGGCTGCTGGTGTGCTCGGTAGTGCGGGGCAGGGTAATTATGCGGCGGCCAATGCGTTCGTGGATGCGCTGGCTGAGCAGCGTCGTGGTGAGGGGCTGCCCGCGCTGGCGGTGGCGTGGGGTCTGTGGGAGGACACCAGTGGTCTGACCGCGAAGATGACCGATACGGACCGTGACCGGATCCGGCGTGGTGGCCTGCGGGCGATCTCCGCGGGCCGGGGGATGGGCTTGCTCGATGCCGCGTCACGTCATGGTGAGCCGGTGCTGCTCGCTGCGTCGATGGAGCCTGTGCGTGATGTCGAGGTTCCGGCGCTGCTGCGTTTGTTGCATCGTCCGGTTGCCCGGCGGGCTGCTTCTACCGGTGATTCGTCGGTGCAGTGGCTGGCCCGGTTGGCGCCGGTGGAGCGGGAGAAGGCGCTGCTGAAGCTGGTGTGTGATGGCGCCGCGACGGTTCTGGGACATGCCGACGCCAGCACGATTCCGGCGACTGGTGCGTTCAGGGATCTGGGCGTGGATTCGCTGACGGCGGTGGAGCTGCGGAACGGTCTGGCGAAGGCGACAGGGTTGCGGTTGCCCGCCACGTTGGTGTTCGACTACCCGACCCCGGCCGCTTTGGCTGCGCGGTTGGAGGAGCTGTTCACCGGCGAGAACCCTGCACCGGTACGTACGTCGGTGTCGGTGGTGGCGCAGGACGAGCCGTTGGCGATTGTGGGTATGGCGTGCCGTTTGCCGGGTGGGGTGTCGTCGCCTGAGGATCTGTGGCGTCTTCTGGAGTCGGGTACGGACGCGGTCTCCGGATTCCCCACCGATCGTGGCTGGGATGTGGAGAATCTGTTCGGCCCCGCAGTCGGCAACTCCTATCGCTTGCAGGGTGGCTTCCTGGATGCCGCGGCTGGTTTCGATGCCTCGTTCTTCGGGATCAGTCCGCGTGAGGCGTTGGCGATGGATCCGCAGCAGCGGTTGGTGCTGGAGGTGTCCTGGGAGGCGTTTGAGCGGGCCGGGATCAAGCCCGGTTCCGTACGCGGAACTGATACCGGTGTTTTCATGGGTGCGTACCCCGGTGGCTACGGCATCGGTGCCGACCTCGGCGGCTTCGGGACAACTGCCGGTGCGGTGAGTGTCCTGTCGGGTCGGGTGTCGTATTTCTTCGGATTTGAGGGCCCGGCGTTCACGGTCGACACGGCGTGTTCGTCGTCGTTGGTGGCGTTGCATCAGGCGGGGTATGCCCTGCGGCAGGGTGAGTGTTCGCTGGCCCTGGTCGGTGGTGTCACTGTGATGGCCACGCCGCAGACTTTCGTGGAGTTCGCTCGTCAGGGTGGCCTGGCCGGTGACGGTCGCAGTAAGGCGTTCGCGGACAGTGCGGACGGCGCCGGCTTCTCCGAGGGCGTCGGTGTGCTGTTGGTGGAGCGGCTTTCCGATGCCCGTCGTAACGGTCACCAGGTGCTTGCGGTGGTGCGGGGATCGGCGGTCAATCAGGACGGTGCGTCGAACGGTCTGACCGCGCCGAATGGTCCTTCGCAGCAGCGGGTGATCCGGGCCGCTCTCAGCAACGCGGGTCTGAGTACGGCTGAGGTGGATGTGGTCGAGGCGCACGGCACGGGTACGACGCTGGGTGACCCGATCGAGGCCCAGGCGTTGATGGCGACCTATGGCCAGGATCGTGAGCAGCCGTTGCTGCTGGGTTCGGTGAAGTCGAATCTGGGTCATACGCAGGCTGCTGCGGGTGTGTCGGGTGTCATCAAGATGGTGATGGCGCTGCAGCGCGGTTTCGTGCCGCGTACGTTGCATGTGGATGAGCCGTCACGGCATGTGGACTGGTCGGCGGGCGCGGTGCAGCTCGTGACGGAGAACCAGCCCTGGCCCGGCACCGACCGGCCTCGCCGGGCAGGTGTGTCGTCCTTCGGGATCAGTGGCACCAACGCCCACGTCATCCTGGAAAGCGCACTCCCCACACAGCCTGCGGGCAACACAGTGGTCGAGTCGGCACCGGAGTGGGTGCCGTTGGTGATTTCGGCGAGGACCCAGTCGGCACTGGCTGAATACGAGGGCCGGTTGCGTGCGTATCTGGCGGCGTCGCCCGGGGCGGATACGCGGGCTGTGGCATCGACGCTGGCGATGACACGGTCGGTGTTCGAGTACCGGGCCGTACTCATTGGAGATGACACCGTCACCGGTACCGCGGCGACCGATCCGCGGGTGGTGTTCGTCTTCCCGGGTCAGGGGTCGCAGCGTGCTGGTATGGGTGAGGAACTGGCCGCCGCGTTCCCCGTCTTCGCGCGGATCCATCAGCAGGTGTGGGATCTGCTGGATGTGCCCGATCTCGATGTGAATGAGACCGGGTATGCCCAGCCGGCCCTGTTCGCTTTGCAGGTGGCTCTGTTCGGGTTGCTGGAATCGTGGGGTGTACGGCCGGATGCGGTGGTCGGTCACTCTGTCGGTGAGCTCGCCGCCGGATACGTCTCCGGGTTGTGGTCGTTGGAGGATGCCTGCACTTTGGTGTCGGCGCGGGCTCGTCTGATGCAGGCTCTGCCTGCGGGTGGGGTGATGGTCGCTGTCCCGGTCTCGGAGGATGAGGCTCGGGCCGTGCTGGGTGAGGGTGTGGAGATCGCCGCGGTCAACGGGCCGTCGTCGGTGGTTCTCTCCGGTGATGAGGCCGCCGTGCTGCAGGCCGCGGAGGGGCTGGGGAAGTGGACGCGGCTGGCGACCAGTCACGCGTTCCATTCCGCCCGTATGGAACCGATGCTGGAGGAGTTCCGGGCGGTCGCTGAAGGCCTGACCTACCGGACGCCGCAGGTCGCCATGGCCGCTGGTGATCAGGTGATGACCGCTGAGTACTGGGTGCGGCAGGTCCGGGACACGGTCCGGTTCGGCGAGCAGGTGGCCTCGTTCGAGGATGCGGTGTTCGTCGAGCTGGGTGCCGACCGGTCACTGGCCCGCCTGGTCGATGGCATCGCGATGCTGCACGGTGACCATGAGGCGCAGGCCGCTGTCGGTGCCCTGGCTCACCTGTACGTGAACGGCGTGAGTGTCGAGTGGTCCGCGGTGCTGGGTGATGTCCCGGTAACCCGGGTGCTGGATCTTCCGACGTACGCCTTCCAGCACCAGCGGTACTGGCTTGAGGGCACGGACCGGGCGACTGCGGGTGGTCATCCGTTGCTGGGTTCGGTGGTGCGGCTGGCCGAGGCCAGTGGGGTGTTGTTCACTGCCCGGGTTTCCCGGAGCGGTGATCTGTGGCTGCGGGACCAGACGGTTCTGCCCGCGACGGTGTTCGTGGAGATGGCGCTGGCAGCGGCGGACGAGGTCGGCTGCGGTCTGGTTGAGGATCTGAGTGTGGAAGCGTTGCTGCTGCTTCCCGATGATGGCGCCGTCGAGGTACAGACCTGGGTGGGCGAACCGGATGAGGGCGGTCGGCGCCGGCTCAGTGTCCACGCCCGTTACGGTGACGGCGAGCCCTGGACCTGCTTGGCCACCGCAACCCTGGCCACCACTACGGGTGTGGCCGCTGCCGCGGTCGGCTGGCAGGCCGGTGGGGTGTGGCCGCCGGCCGGTGCGGTCCCGGTCGGGACATCGGCACCCTCACTGCGGGCGGTGTGGCGCCTGGGCAGCGACATCTTCGCCGAGGTGGCCCTGGACGATGCCCATGATGCCACCAGGTTTGTGCTTCATCCCGGCCTGATGGCCGCCGCGCTCACCACCGTAGGCGAGGAGACTCCCGCCGTGTGGCAGGGCCTGACCCTGCACGCCGGCAATCCCGGCGAGCTGCGCGTCCGCCTCACCTCACACGATGACGGCACCCTGTCGGCAGAGGCCACCGACAGCACAGGCCTCCCCGTCCTGACCGCCCGCTCGCTCACCCTGCGCACCGTCCCCGTATACGAACCGGCCACCAGCACCGACGACCTGCTCACCCTGACCTGGGCAGGAATCCCCACCCCCCAGCAGACCGGCCTGACGGTGGGTGCGTTTGAAGACCTGGCGGCGGACGGCGATGTGCCGGTACCCGAGGTGGCGGTCTTCACCGCACTCCCCGACAGCGACGATCCGCTGGAGCAAACACGAAAGCTGACCGCTCAGGTCCTCCACACACTCCAGGAGTGGCTTGGCGGGGAGCGCTTCAGCGACAGCACGCTGGTGGTGCGGACCGGCACCGGGTTGGCCGCTGCTGGGGTGTCGGGGTTGATGCGCTCGGCCCAGTCCGAACACCCCGGCCGGTTCGTCCTGGTCGAAAGCGACGACGCCCTCACCCAGGATCAGCTGGCGGCGGCGGTCGGACTGGATGAGCCGCGGCTGCGGGTCAGCGACGGCCGGTACGAAGTACCACGGCTGACCCGCACACATGCCGAAGAGCCTGAGCCTGAAAGGACGTGGGATCCGGATGGCACGGTCCTGATCACGGGCGGTTCAGGTGTGCTGGCGGGGATCGCCGCCCGGCACCTGGTGACCGAACGCGGCGTGCGTCATCTCCTGCTGCTGTCCCGCAGCGCCCCGGATGAGGCGCTGATCGGCGAGCTTGGTGAACTGGGGGCCCGGGTCGAGACAGCGGCCTGTGACGTGTCCGATCCTGCCGCGCTGACGCAGGTGCTGGCGGGTGTCTCGCCGGAGCATCCCCTGACGGCCGTGATTCACACCGCGGGCGTGGTGGATGACGGTGTTGTGGAGTCTTTGACCGTGCAGCGGCTGGAGACGGTACTGCGGCCCAAGGCCGACGGTGCGTGGAACCTGCACGAGCTCACCCGGGATGCCGACCTGGCCGCGTTCGTCATGTATTCCTCCGCCGCCGGTGTGCTCGGTAGTGCGGGGCAGGGCAACTACGCGGCGGCCAATGCGTTCCTGGACGCGCTGGCTGAGCAGCGTCACGCTGAGGGTCTGCCCGCACTCGCGGTGGCCTGGGGTCTGTGGGAGGACGCCAGTGGCCTGACCGCGCAACTGACCGACACGGACCGTGACCGGATCCGGCGCGGTGGCCTGCGGGCCATCTCCGCCGAGCACGGGATGGGGCTGTTCGACAGCGCGTCACGCCACAGTGAACCGGTTCTGGTGGCCGCGCCGATGGAGCCGGTACGGGACGCGGAAGTCCCGGCATTGCTGCGGTCGTTGCACCGCCCGATTGCTCGGCGGGCCGCTGCCGCCGGTGGAGCGCGGTGGCTGGCCGCCCTGGCACCGGCCGAGCGGGAGAAGGCACTGCTGAAGCTGGTGTGTGACAGTGCCGCGACGGTTCTGGGACACGCCGACACCAGCACCGTCTCCGTAGCCGCCGTGTTCAGGGATCTGGGTGTGGATTCGCTGACTGCGGTGGAACTACGGAACAGTCTGGCGAAGGCGACGGGGTTGCGGCTGCCCGCCACGTTGGTGTTCGACTATCCGACTCCGACGGCTTTGGCTGTTCGGCTGGGGGAGTTGTTCACCGGCGAGAACCCCGTACCGGTACGCGGGCCGGTGTCGGCGGTGGCGCAGGACGAGCCGCTGGCGATCGTGGGAATGGCCTGCCGCCTACCTGGTGGAGTCTCGTCGCCTGAGGATCTGTGGCGTCTCCTGGAGTCGGGTACAGATGCGGTCTCCGGTTTCCCCACCGACCGTGGCTGGGACGTCGAGAACCTGTACGACATGGCTGGAAAATCGCACCGTGCTGAGGGTGGCTTCCTGGATGCCGCGGCTGGCTTTGATGCCGGATTCTTCGGCATCAGTCCGCGTGAGGCGTTGGCGATGGATCCGCAGCAGCGGCTGGTGCTGGAGGTGTCCTGGGAGGCGTTCGAGCGGGCCGGGATCGAGCCCGGTTCCGTGCGCGGCAGCGACACCGGCGTCTTCATGGGCGCGTACCCCGGTGGTTACGGTGCCGGTGCTGACCTCGGCGGCTTCGCGGCCACCGCCAGCGCGACCAGTGTCCTGTCCGGCCGGGTGTCGTACTTCTTCGGCCTCGAAGGCCCCGCGTTCACAGTCGACACAGCGTGTTCGTCGTCGCTGGTCGCCCTGCACCAGGCGGGGTATGCCCTCCGGCAGGGAGAGTGCTCGCTGGCCCTGGTCGGCGGTGTCACCGTGATGGCCACGCCGGAGCTCTTCACCGAGTTCTCGCGGCAGCGTGGTCTGGCCTCCGATGGCCGGTGCAAGGCGTTCGCAGACAGCGCGGATGGCACGGGATGGGCTGAAGGCGTTGGTGTGCTGCTGGTAGAGCGACTTTCCGACGCCCAGGCCAAGGGCCATCAGGTGTTGGCGGTGGTCCGTAGCTCGGCGGTCAACCAGGACGGCGCGTCCAACGGTCTGACCGCGCCGAACGGCCCCTCCCAGCAGCGGGTGATCCAAGCCGCTCTCAGTAACGCCGGCCTCGCCGCGCACGAGGTGGATGTGGTCGAGGCCCACGGCACGGGTACGACGCTGGGCGACCCGATCGAGGCCCAGGCGGTGATCGCCACTTACGGTCAGGACCGGGAACGGCCCCTGCTGCTGGGCTCGCTGAAGTCGAACATCGGTCATGCTCAGGCCGCCTCGGGCGTGTCGGGTGTCATCAAGATGGTCATGGCCCTGCAGCACAACACGGTTCCCCGCACCCTGCACGTGGATGAGCCGTCGCGGCACGTGGACTGGGCGGCGGGTGCGGTTGAGCTGGTGAGGGAGAACCAGCCCTGGCCCGGCACCGACCGGCCCCGTCGGGCGGGCGTGTCGTCCTTCGGAGTCAGCGGCACCAACGCCCACGTCATCCTGGAGAGCGCACCCCCCGCTCAGCCCGCGGAGGAGGCGCAGCCTGTTGAGACGCCGGTGGTGGCCTCGGATGTGCTGCCGCTGGTGATATCGGCCAAGACCCAGCCCGCCCTGACCGAACACGAAGACCGGCTGCGCGCCTACCTGGCGGCGTCGCCCGGAGTGGATACGCGGGCTGTGGCATCGACGCTGGCGGTGACACGGTCGGTGTTCGAGCACCGCGCCGTACTCCTTGGAGACGACACCGTCACCGGCACCGCTGTGTCCGATCCCCGGGTGGTGTTTGTTTTCCCGGGGCAGGGGTGGCAGTGGCTGGGGATGGGCAGTGCGCTGCGGGATTCGTCGGTGGTGTTCGCCGAGCGGATGGCCGAGTGTGCGGCGGCGTTGAGTGAGTTTGTGGACTGGGATCTGTTCACGGTTCTGGATGATCCGGCGGTGGTGGACCGGGTTGATGTGGTCCAGCCCGCTTCGTGGGCGGTGATGGTTTCCCTGGCCGCGGTGTGGCAGGCGGCCGGTGTGCGGCCGGATGCGGTGATCGGCCATTCGCAGGGTGAGATCGCCGCGGCGTGTGTGGCGGGTGCGGTGTCGTTGCGGGATGCCGCCCGGATCGTGACCTTGCGCAGCCAGGCGATCGCCCGGGGCCTGGCGGGCCGGGGCGCGATGGCATCCGTCGCCCTGCCCGCGCAGGATGTGGAGCTGGTCGACGGGGCCTGGATCGCCGCCCACAACGGTCCCGCCTCCACCGTGATCGCGGGCACCCCGGAAGCGGTCGACCATGTCCTCACCGCTCATGAAGCGCGAGGGGTGCGGGTGCGGCGGATCACCGTCGACTATGCCTCGCACACCCCTCATGTCGAGCTGATCCGCGACGAACTGCTCGACATCACTAGCGACAGCAGCTCGCAGGCCCCGCTCGTGCCGTGGCTGTCGACCGTGGACGGCTCCTGGGTCGACAGCCCGCTGGACGGGGAGTACTGGTACCGGAACCTGCGTGAGCCGGTCGGTTTCCACCCCGCCGTCGGCCAGTTGCAGGCCGAGGGTGACACCGTGTTCGTGGAGGTCAGCGCCAGCCCGGTGTTGTTGCAGGCGATGGACGACGATGTCGTCACGGTTGCCACGCTGCGTCGTGACGACGGCGACGCCACCCGGATGCTCACCGCCCTGGCACAGGCCTATGTCCACGGCGTCACCGTCGACTGGCCCGCCATCCTCGGCACCGCCACAACCCGGGTACTGGACCTTCCGACCTACGCCTTCCAGCACCAGCGGTACTGGCTCAGGAGCGTGGACCGGGCGGCTGCCGACGGTCATCCACTGCTGGGCACCGTAGTGGCACTGCCCGGCTCCGACGGTGTGGTGCTCACCGGGCGGGTGTCGCTGGCCACCCATACATGGCTGGCCGATCACGCGGTCCGGGGCAGTGTCCTGCTACCCGGGACCGCATTTGTGGAACTGGTCGTCCGCGCCGCCGACGAGGTCGAGTGCGACGTCGTTGACGAGTTGGTGATCGAAACCCCGCTCCTGCTGCCGCAGACCGGAGGCGTCCAACTGTCCGTGTCCGTCGGCGGAGCCGACGAGTCCGGGCACCGCGCGGTGATGGTCTTCTCCCAGGCGGACAACACCGATACCTGGACCCGGCACGTCACGGCGACAGTCAGCACCTCTGACTCGACGGTCTCGCTGCCGGAGTTTGCCTCGTGGCCACCAGCCCAGGCCCGGCCGGTGAGCGTGGCCGACTTCTACGACCGGCTGGCTGCGGCAGGTACCGAGTACGGTCCCGCGTTCCAGGGGCTGCAGGCCGCGTGGCGTGACGGGGACACCGCCTACGCCGAGGTTGCTCTGGCCGAGGAGCAGGCGCAGGAGGCGGCACGGTTCGCGGTGCATCCGGCGCTGTTGGACGCCGCCCTGCACGCCAGCGTCTTGAACACACCCGACGCTGAGCAGCAGAGCCTGCGGATGCCGTTCTCCTGGAGCCACGTCCAAGTCCATGCCACTGGCTCGGCCACGCTGCGTGTTGCGATGACACCGACAACAGACGGCTGGAGTGTGCACGTCGCCGATGACGACGGTCGGCCGGTGGCCACCATCGGCTCATTCGTGACGCGCCCGGTGACAGCCGACGCGCTCGGCTCCGCAGCCGATGACCTGCTCAGGGTGGTCTGGACGGAGATCCCCATTCCCCAGCAGACCGGTCTGACCACTGGCCGGTTCGAGGATCTCGTGGACGCCGATGTGCCGGTGCCCGAGGTGGTGGTCTACACCGCGCGTCCCGACACCGACGGCAGCCCTGATCCGCTGGCACAGACTCGCACGTTGACCGCCCAGGTTCTCCAGGCAGTCCAGGCATGGCTGGCCGGGGAACGTTTCACCGACAGCACGCTGGTCGTGCGGACCGGCACCGGGTTGGCCGCCGCCGCGGTGTCAGGGCTGATGCGTTCGGTCCAGTCGGAGCACCCGGGCCGGTTCGTTCTGGTGGAAGGCGACGACGACACCCTCACCCCGGACCAGCTGGCGGCGACCGCCGGGCTGGACGAGCCGCGGCTGCGGGTCTGCGACGGCCGGTTCGAGGTACCGCGGCTGGCGCGGGCGAATACGCCGGAGAGCAGCCCGCTGACGATCCCCGACGATCGTGCCTGGCTGCTGGAACAACCCCGCAGCGGAACCCTGCAAGACCTCGCTCTGGTACCCACCGACACCGCCGAACGGCCCCTGCGACCCGGCGAAGTACGCATAGACGTACGCGCCGCAGGCCTGAACTTCCGCGACGTTCTTATCGCGCTCGGCACTTATCCCGGTGAGGCTGTGATCGGGGCTGAAGCTGCGGGCGTGGTGCTCGAGGTCGGCCCGGAGGCCCACGACCTGGCCCCGGGAGACCGAGTGTTCGGTCTTGTGGGCGGCGGATTCGGGGCGGTCGCGATCGCCGACCGTCGAATGCTCGCCGTGATTCCTGATGGCTGGTCGTTCACTACGGCGGCGTCCGTGCCGGTTGTGTTCGCCACCGCGTATTACGGGCTGGTGGATCTGGGCGGGCTGAGTGCGGGTGAGTCCGTGCTGATCCACGCCGCCGCGGGTGGTGTGGGCATGGCAGCGACCCAGATCGCTCGCCACCTCGGCGCGCAGATCTACGCGACCGCCAGCGCGGGCAAGCAGCACATTCTGTACGAGGCGGGTCTGGACGGCACTCGGATCGCGGATTCCCGCACCACGGGCTTCCGGGAAGCGTTCCTGAACACTACCGACGGCCGGGGTGTCGATGTCGTCCTGAACTCCCTCAGCGGTGACTTCGTCGACGCCTCCCTCGACCTGCTGCCCCGCGGCGGCCGGTTCGTGGAAATCGGCAAGACCGACATCCGCGACCCGCACCGGATCACCGCCGACCGGCCCGGCACCACGTACCAGGCGTGCGACCTGATGGACGTCGGCCCGGACCGGCTGCGGGAGATCATTACCGAAATCCTCAGCCTGTTCGGACAAGGCGTCCTACAGCCGCTGCCCGTACAAACTTGGGACATTCGCCAAGCTCGCGATGCGTTCAGCTGGATGAGCCGCGCGCGGCACATCGGCAAGATCGTCCTCACCATCCCCCGCCGGCCGGACCCCGACGGCACCATCCTGATCACCGGCGGTTCCGGCGTTCTGGCAGGCATCCTCGCCCGCCACCTGGCAGCCGAACACGGTGCACGTCACCTCCTGCTGCTGTCCCGCACCGCTCCCGACGAAGCACTGATCAAGGAGCTTGCCGAGCTGGGCGCCCGGGTCGAGACAGCGGCCTGCGACGTGTCGGACCGTGCCGGGCTGGCACGGGTGCTGGCGGGCGTATCACCGGAACACCCGCTGACGGCGGTGATCCACACCGCCGGCGCACTCGACGACGGCGTCGTGGAATCCCTCACCACACAACAGCTCGACACGGTGCTACGGCCCAAGGCCGACGGCGCCTGGCACCTACACGAGCTCACCCGGGATGCCGACCTGGCGGCATTCGTCGTGTACTCGTCGGCTGCCGCTGTGCTGGGTAATGAGGGGCAAGGCAACTACGCGGCGGCGAACGCGTTCCTGGACGCCCTGGCCGAACAACGGCGTACCCAGGGCCTGCCCGCACTCGCGCTGGCGTGGGGTCCGTGGGAGTACACCGGGGACCTGACCGCGCAACTGACCGGCACCGACCAGGACCGGATCCGGTGCAGCGGCATGCGAACCATCACCGCTGAGGACGGAATGCGGCTGTTCGACACCGCGTCGCACCATGGCGAACCGCTCTTGGTGCCCGCGGTGTTGGACCCGACCCGAGACGGCGAAGTCCCTGCGTTGCTGCGTTCGTTGCGTCGCCCGATTGCCCGGCGGGCCGCTTCCGCCGACGGTGGGGTGCAGTGGCTGGCCGCCCTGGCACCGGCCGAGCGGGAGAAGGCGCTGCTGAAGCTGGTGTGTGACAGTGCCGCCATGGTTCTGGGGCACGCCGACGCACGCAGCATTCCGGCGGCTGGCGCGTTCAAGGATCTGGGTGTGGATTCGCTGATGGCGGTGGAACTACGGAACGGTCTGGTGAAGGCGACGGGGTTGCGGTTGCCGGCCACGTTGGTGTTCGACTATCCGACCCCGACGGTCTTGGCTGCTCGGTTGGACGAGTTGTTCACCGGCGAGAACCCTGCACCGGTACGCGGGCCGGTGTCGGTGGTGGGGCAGGACGAGCCGTTGGCGATTGTGGGTATGGCGTGCCGTTTGCCGGGTGGGGTGTCGTCGCCGGAGGATCTGTGGCGTTTGGTCGAGTCGGGTACGGATGCGGTCTCCGGATTTCCCACTGACCGTGGCTGGGACGTGGAGAACCTGTACGACTCTGATCCGGAGGCGGCGGGGAAGTCGTATTGCGTGCAGGGTGGCTTCCTGGACACGGCGGCTGGCTTCGACGCCGGATTCTTCGGGATCAGTCCGCGTGAGGCGTTGGCGATGGATCCGCAGCAGCGGCTGCTGTTGGAGGTGTCCTGGGAGGCGTTCGAGCGGGCCGGGATCGAGCCCGGTTCCGTACGCGGCAGCGACACCGGCGTTTTCATAGGGGCATTCCCCGTTGGCTACGGCGCCGGGTTCGATCGCGAAGGTTATGGCGCCACGTCCGGCCCCAGCGTGTTGTCCGGCCGGGTGTCGTACGTCTTCGGCCTTGAGGGCCCGGCGATCACGATGGACACGGCGTGCTCCTCGTCCCTGGTTGCTTTGCATCTGGCGGCGCAGGCGTTGCGCAATGGTGAGTGTTCGATGGCGTTGGCCGGTGGTGTGACGGTGATGGCCACGCCGGAGGTCTTCACCGAGTTCGCCCGGCAGCGTGGTCTGGCCTCCGATGGCCGGTGCAAGGCGTTCGCGGACAGTGCGGACGGTGCCGGTTTCTCCGAAGGCGCGGGTCTGCTGCTGGTCGAGCGGCTGTCCGACGCCCGCCGTAACGGTCACCAGGTGTTGGCGGTGGTGCGTGGATCGGCGGTGAACCAGGACGGTGCGTCGAACGGTCTGACCGCGCCGAATGGTCCTTCGCAGCAGCGGGTGATTCGGGCCGCTCTCAGCAATGCGGGTCTGAGTACGGCTGACGTGGATGTGGTCGAGGCGCACGGCACGGGTACGACGCTGGGTGACCCGATCGAGGCCCAGGCGCTGCTGGCGACCTATGGCCAGGACCGTGAGCAGCCGTTGCTGCTGGGCTCGTTGAAGTCGAACATCGGTCATACGCAGGCTGCCTCGGGTGTGTCGGGTGTTATCAAGATGGTGATGGCGCTGCGGCACGGTTTCGTGCCGCGCACGTTGCATGTGGATGAGCCGTCGCGGCATGTGGACTGGGCGGCGGGTGCGGTTGAGCTGGTGAGGGAGAACCAGCCCTGGCCCGGCACCGACCGGCCCCGCCGGGCAGGCGTGTCATCCTTCGGAGTCAGCGGCACCAACGCCCACGTCGTCCTGGAGAGCGCACCCCCCGCACAGCCCGCGGAAGAGGAGCAGCCTGTTGAGACGCCGGTGGTGGCCTCGGATGTGCTGCCGCTGGTGATATCGGCCAAGACCCAGCCCGCCCTGACCGAACACGAAGACCGGCTGCGCGCCTACCTGGCGGCGTCGCCCGGGGCGGATACGCGGGCTGTGGCATCGACGCTGGCGGTGACGCGGTCGGTGTTCGAGCACCGCGCCGTACTCCTTGGAGATGACGCCGTCACCGGCACCGCGGTGACCGACCCCCGGGTGGTGTTTGTTTTCCCGGGGCAGGGGTGGCAGTGGCTGGGGATGGGCAGTGCACTGCGGGATTCCTCGGTGGTGTTCGCCGAGCGGATGGCCGAGTGTGCGGCGGCGTTGAGTGAGTTTGTGGACTGGGATCTGTTCGCCGTGCTGGATGATCCGGCGGTGGTGGACCGGGTTGATGTGGTTCAGCCTGCTTCGTGGGCGGTGATGGTTTCGCTGGCCGCGGTGTGGCAGGCGGCCGGTGTGCGGCCGGATGCGGTGATCGGTCATTCGCAGGGTGAGATCGCCGCGGCCTGTGTGGCCGGTGCGGTGTCACTACGCGATGCCGCCCGGATCGTGACCTTGCGCAGCCAGGCGATCGCCCGGGGCCTGGCGGGCCGGGGCGCGATGGCATCCGTCGCCCTGCCCGCGCACGAGATCGAGCTGGTCGACGGGGCCTGGATCGCCGCCCACAACGGTCCCGCCTCCACCGTGATCGCGGGCACCCCGGAAGCAGTCGACCATGTCCTCACCGCTCATGAAGCACGAGGGGTGCGGGTGCGGCGGATCACCGTCGACTATGCCTCGCACACCCCCCACGTCGAGCTGATCCGCGACGAACTACTCGGCATCACCGCCGGTATCGGTTCGCAGCCTCCGGTGGTGCCGTGGCTGTCGACGGTGGACGGCTCCTGGGTCGACAGCCCGCTGGACGGGGAGTACTGGTACCGGAACCTGCGTGAGCCGGTTGGTTTCCACCCCGCCGTCAGTCAGTTGCAGGCTCAGGGCGACGCCGTGTTCGTGGAGGTCAGCGCGAGTCCGGTGTTGTTGCAGGCGATGGACGACGATGTCGTCACGGTTGCCACGCTGCGTCGTGACGACGGGGACGCCACCCGGATGCTCACCGCCCTGGCACAGGCCTATGTCCACGGCGTCACCGTCGACTGGCCCGCCATCCTCGGCACCACCACGGCCCGGGTGCTGGACCTTCCGACCTACGCCTTCCAACACCAGCGGTACTGGGTCAAGAGCGTGGACCGGGCGGCTGCGGATGGTCATCCGTTGCTGGGTGCGGTGGTGGAGTTGCCTGAATCCGATGGTGTGCTGTTGACCGGGCGGGTATCGCTGGCCACCCACGCGTGGCTGGCTGATCACGCGGTCTGGGGCAGTGTCCTGCTGCCCGGTACCGCATTTGTGGAGCTGGTTGTCCACGCCGCTGGCGAGGTCGGTTGTGACGTTGTCGATGAGCTGGTGATCGAAACCCCGCTCCTGCTGCCGCAGACCGGCGGTGTGCAATTGTCCGTGTCCGTCGGCGAGGCCGACGAGTCCGGACACCGGGTGGTGACGGTCTTCTCCCGGGCGGACAACGCCGATACCTGGACCCGGCACGTTTCCGCCACCGTCAGGGTTTCCGACACGACTGTCCCACCGTCGGACCTCACCGCGTGGCCACCTGCGCAGGCCAAGCCGGTGGACGTGGCGGGCTTCTACGACCAGCTGACCGGGATGGGTTACGAGTACGGACCTGCCTTCCAGGGTTTGCAGGCCGCGTGGCGTGATGGGGACACTGTCTTCGCCGAGGTTGCTCTGGCTGAGGAGCAGGTGCGGGAGGCGGCGCGATATGCCGTGCATCCGGCTCTACTGGATGCGGCTCTGCATGCCTGCACCTTGAATGCGTCCGATGCCGAGGTGGGTGTGGGGCTGCCGTTCTCCTGGAACGGTGTTCGGGTCCATGCTGGTGGTTCGGCCATGTTGCGTGTCGCGGTGACGCAGGCGGCGGATGGCTGGAGTGTGCGGGTCGCTGATGACATCGGTCGGCCGGTGGCTAGCGTGGGTTCGCTCGTGACGCGCCCGGTGACGGCCGACGCGCTCGGTTCCGCTGCCGATGACCTGCTCGCCTTGACCTGGGCAGGAATCCCCACCCCCCAGCAGACCGGCCTGACGGTCGGCCGGTTCGAGGAGCTGGTGTCGGACGGTGATGTGCCGGTGCCCGAGGTGGCGGTCTTCACCGCACTCCCCGACAACGACGACGACCCGCTGGAGCAAACACGAAAGCTGACCGGTCAGGTCCTCCAGGCAGTTCAGGAGTGGCTTGGCGGGGAGCGCTTCAGCGACAGCACGCTGGTGGTGCGGACCGGTACTGGTTTGGCCGCTGCTGGGGTGTCGGGGTTGATGCGGTCGGCCCAGTCCGAACACCCCGGCCGGTTCGTCCTGGTCGAGAGTGATGACGACGCCCTCGCTCCGGATCAGCTGGCGGCGGCGGTCGGACTGGATGAGCCGCGGCTGCGGATCAGCGACGGCCGCTTCGAAGCGCCACGACTGACCCGTACGCATGCCGCTGAACCCGAGTCAGAGAAGGTGTGGGATCCGGATGGCACGGTCCTGATCACCGGTGGTTCGGGTGTGCTGGCGGGGATCGCCGCCCGGCACCTGGTGGCCGAACGCGGCGTGCGTCATCTCCTTCTGCTGTCCCGCAGCGCCCCGGACGAGGCACTGATCAACCAACTCGGCGAACTGGGAGCCCGGGTCGAGACAGCGGCCTGTGACGTGTCCGATCGTGCCGCGCTGGCCCAGGTGCTGGCGGGTGTGTCACCGGAGCACCCCCTGACGGCCGTGATTCACACCGCGGGCGCACTCGATGACGGTGTGGTCGAATCTTTGACCGCGCAGCGGCTGGACGCGGTGTTGCGGCCCAAGGCCGATGGCGCGTGGAACCTGCACGAGCTCACCCGGGATGCCGACCTGGCGGCGTTCGTCATGTATTCCTCCGCCGCCGGTGTGCTCGGTAGTGCGGGGCAGGGCAACTACGCGGCGGCCAATGCGTTCGTGGACGCGCTGGCTGAGCAGCGTCGTGCCGAGGGTCTGCCCGCACTCGCGGTGGCCTGGGGTCTGTGGGAGGACGCCAGTGGCCTGACCGCGAACCTGACCGACACGGACCGTGACCGGATCCGGCGCGGTGGCCTGCGGGCCATCTCCGCCGAGTACGGGATGGGGCTGTTCGACAGCGCGTCACGCCATAGTGAACCGGTTCTGGTGGCCGCGGCGATGGAGCCGGTACGGGACGCGGAAGTCCCGGCGCTGCTCCGGTCGTTGCACCGGCCGATTGCTCGCAGGGCCGCCTCTACCGGTGACTCGTCAGTGCAGTGGTTGGCAGCTTTGGCACCGGAGGAACGGGCGAAGGCGTTGTTGAGGGTGGTGTGTGACAGCGCCGCGACGGTTCTGGGACACGCCGACATCGACAGCATTCCCGTGACCGCGGCGTTCAAGGATCTGGGTGTGGATTCGCTGACCGCAGTGGAGCTGCGGAACAGTCTGGCGAAGGCGACGGGGCTGCGGCTGCCCGCCACGTTGGTGTTCGACTACCCCACCCCGACGGCCCTGGCCGCCCGGCTGGACGAGTTGTTCGCTCCGGCGGAGCCGGAACCTCGCCTCCACGAGCAGGAGCTACGCCGAGCGCTCGCGGGGATCTCGATTGACAAGTTCCGGGAGGCCGGTGTGCTGGACACGCTGCTGAGGCTGGCAGCCATGGAGGGCCTGGCCGTTCCAAAGCCCGATTCGGAATCCGATGACGAGGCCTTCGTCGATGAGATGGACGCTGACGCTCTCATCAAGCACGTGCTGGAGGAAGAACGATGAGGGAAGATCAGCTTCTCGACGCATTGCGCAAGTCGGTCAAGGAGAACGCGCGGCTCCGCAAGGCGAACACGTCGTTGCGGGCAGCCATGGACGAGCCGTTGGCGATTGTGGGTATGGCGTGCCGTCTGCCGGGTGGGGTGTCGTCCCCGGAGGATCTGTGGCGCCTTGTCGAGTCGGGTACGGACGCGATTTCCGGATTCCCCGCCGACCGTGGCTGGGACGTCGAGAACCTGTACGACCCTGATCCGGAGGCGGCAGGCAAGTCGTACTGCGTGCAGGGCGGCTTCCTGGACTCCGCAGGCGGTTTCGACGCCTCGTTCTTCGGGATCAGTCCTCGTGAGGCGTTGGCGATGGATCCGCAGCAGCGGCTGGTCCTGGAGGCGTCCTGGGAAGCGTTCGAACGGGCCGGGATCGAACCCGGTTCCCTCCGCGGTAGCGACACCGGTGTTTTCATGGGTGCGTACCCCGGTGGCTACGGCGTTGGTGCCGACCTCGGCGGCTTCGGGGCAACTGCCGGTGCGGTGAGTGTCCTGTCGGGTCGGGTGTCGTATTTCTTCGGTCTCGAGGGGCCGGCTGTCACGGTGGACACGGCGTGTTCGTCGTCGTTGGTGGCGTTGCATCAGGCGGGGTATGCCCTGCGGCAGGGTGAGTGTTCGCTGGCCCTGGTCGGTGGTGTCACTGTGATGGCCACGCCGCAAAGTTTCGTGGAGTTCTCGCGGCAGCGTGGCCTGGCCTCCGACGGCCGGTGCAAGGCGTTCGCCGATGCCGCGGACGGCACGGGATGGGCTGAAGGCGCCGGCGTCCTGTTGGTAGAGCGTTTGTCGGATGCTCAGGCCAAGGGCCACCAGGTGCTTGCGGTGGTGCGGGGATCGGCGGTCAATCAGGACGGTGCGTCGAACGGCCTGTCCGCGCCGAACGGTCCTTCGCAGCAGCGGGTGATCCGGGCGGCTCTCAGCAATGCGGGTCTGAGTACGGCTGAGGTGGATGTGGTCGAGGCGCACGGCACGGGTACGACGCTGGGTGACCCGATCGAGGCCCAGGCGCTGCTGGCGACCTATGGCCAGGATCGTGAGCAGCCGTTGCTGTTGGGTTCGGTGAAGTCGAATCTGGGTCATACGCAGGCCGCTGCGGGTGTGTCTGGTGTCATCAAGATGGTGATGGCGCTGCAGCACGGTCTGGTGCCGCGTACGTTGCATGTGGATGAGCCGTCGCGGCATGTGGACTGGACGGATGGCGCGGTTGCGCTGGTGACGGAGAACCAGCCGTGGCCGGATATGGGTCGGCCTCGCCGGGCAGGTGTGTCGTCCTTCGGGATCAGTGGCACCAACGCCCACGTCATCCTGGAAAGCGCACCCCCCACGCAGGCTGTGGACGATGTGCCGCCTGCGGAGGCGCCGGTGGTGGCGTCGGAGTTGGTGCCGCTGGTGATTTCGGCGAGGACGTTGCCAGCTCTGGTCGAGTACGAGGACCGGCTGCGTGCGTATTTGGCGGCGTCGCCTGGGGTGGACGTGCGGGGTGTGGCGTCAACGCTGGCGGTGACGCGTTCGGTGTTCGAGCACCGGGCGGTGCTCCTTGGAGATGACACCGTTACCGGGACCACGGTGTCTGATCCGCGGGTGGTGTTCGTCTTCCCGGGTCAGGGGTCGCAGCGTGCTGGTATGGGTGAGGAACTGGCCGCCGCGTTCCCCGTCTTCGCGCGGATCCATCAGCAGGTGTGGGGCCTGCTGGACGTGCCCGATCTGGAGGTGAACGAGACCGGCTATGCCCAGCCGGCCCTGTTCGCTTTGCAGGTGGCCCTGTTCGGGTTGCTGGAATCGTGGGGTGTACGGCCGGACGCGGTGGTCGGTCACTCTGTCGGTGAGCTCGCCGCCGGATACGTCTCCGGGTTGTGGTCGCTGGAGGATGCCTGCACGCTGGTGTCGGCGCGGGCCCGCCTCATGCAGGCCCTGCCCCCGGGTGGGGTGATGGTCGCCGTCCCGGTCTCCGAAGATGAGGCCCGGGCCGTGCTGGGTGAGGGTGTGGAGATCGCCGCGGTCAACGGCCCGTCGTCGGTGGTTCTCTCCGGCGATGAAACCGCAGTACTGCAGGCCGCAGCAGCCTTGGGCAAGTCAACACGTCTGGCAACCAGCCATGCCTTCCACTCCGCCCGCATGGAACCCATGCTGGAGGAGTTCCGGACGGTCGCCGAACGCCTCACCTACCAAACACCCCGCCTCGCCATGGCCGCTGGTGATCGGGTGACGACGGCTGAGTACTGGGTGCGGCAGGTCCGGGACACGGTCCGGTTCGGCGAGCAGGTGGCCTCGTACGAGGACGCGGTGTTCATCGAGCTGGGTGCCGACCGGTCGCTGGCCCGCCTGGTCGACGGTGTCGCGATGCTGCACACCGACCACGAGGCACAGGCCGCGATCAGTGCCCTGGCCCACCTGTATGTCAACGGCGTCACCGTCGACTGGACCGCGCTTCTGGGCGATGCTCCGGCAACACGGGTGCTGGACCTTCCGACATACGCCTTCCAGCACCAGCGGTATTGGCTTGAGGGTGCGGACCGGGCGGCCGCGGGCGGTCATCCGCTGCTCGGGCCGGCGGTAGGGCTGGCCGAGGCCAGTGGAGTGCTGTTTACCTCGCAAGTTTCCCGGAGCGGTGATCTGTGGTTGCAGGACCAGACGGTCTTGCCCGCGACGGCGTTCGCCGAGATGGCGCTGGCAGCGGCGGACGAGACCGGCTGCGGCCTGGTCGAGGAACTCACCGTGGAAGCCTTGCTGCTGCTTCCTGACGATGGCGCCGTCCAGGTACAGACCTGGGTGAGCGAACCCGACGATGCCGGCCGCCGCCAGCTCAGTATCCACGCCCGTTACAGCGACGACGAGCTCTGGACACGCCTGGCCACCGCGACCCTGGCCACCACCACCGGCAGGGTGTCCGGCTGGCAGGCCGGCGAGGCGTGGCCGCCGGCCGGTGCGGTCCCGGTCGAGGCCCGAGTACCGTCACTGCGCGGGGTGTGGCGCCGTGGCAGCGAAGTGTTCGCCGAGGTCGCCCTGGACGACACCCACGACGCCACCAGGTTTTTGCTTCATCCCGGCCTGATGACTGCCGCCTTCGCCGCCGTAGGCGAGGAGACTCCCGCCGCGTGGCAGGGCTTGACCCTGCACGCCCGCAACGCTGCCGAGCTGCGCGTCCGCCTCACCTCACAGGATGACGAGACCCTGTCGGTAGAGGCCGTCGACAGCACAGGGCTTCCTGTCCTGACCGCCCGCTCCCTCGCGCTGGACGCCGTTCCCGTCAACGAACCGGCCACCAGTGCCACCGACCTGCTCACCCTGACCTGGGCAGGAATCCCCACCCCCCAGCAGACCGGTCTGACGGTGGGTGCGTTTGAAGACCTGGCGGCGGACGGCGATGCGCCGGTGCCCGATGTCGTGGTGTTCACCGCGCTCCCCGGCAACGACGACCCGCTGGCACAGACTCGCATACTGACCGCGCAGGTTCTGCGGACAGTCCAGGAGTGGATTGGCGGGGAACGCTTCAGCGACAGCACGCTGGTGGTGCGGACCGGTACTGGTTTGGCCGCGGCAGCGGTGTCGGGGTTGATGCGCTCGGCCCAGTCCGAACACCCCGGCCGGTTCATCCTGGTGGAAAGTGATGACGACGCCCTCACTCCGGACCAGCTGGCCGCGACTGTCGGATTGGACGAGCCGCGGCTGCGGATCAGCGACGGCCGGTACGAAGTACCACGGCTGACCCGCGCACATGCCGATGAGCCTGAGCCTGAAAGGGCGTGGGATCCGGATGGCACGGTCCTGATCACGGGCGGTTCCGGCGTTCTGGCGGGGATCGTCGCCCGGCACCTGGTGGCCGAACGTGGTGTGCGTCATCTCCTGCTGCTGTCTCGCGGCACTCCGGACCGGGCGCTGCTCAGCGAGTTGGCCGAGTTGGGTGCCGCGGTGGACACAGCGGCCTGTGACGTGTCGGATCGTGCAGAGCTGGCGCGAGTGTTGGCGCGTGTGTCGCCGGAGCACCCGTTGACGGCGGTGATTCATACCGCGGGCGTGGTGGATGACGGTGTCGTTGAGTCCCTGAGCGCGCAGCGGCTGGAGACCGTATTCCGGCCCAAGGCCGATGGTGCTTGGCATTTGCACGAGCTCACCCGGGACGCCGACCTGGCGGCGTTCGTCATGTATTCCTCGGCTGCCGGTGTCATGGGCGGTGCGGGTCAGGGTAACTACGCGGCGGCAAACGCGTTCCTGGACGCGCTCGCCGAAGAACGCCGAGCCGAGGGCCTGCCCGCACTCGCGGTGGCCTGGGGCCTCTGGGAGGACGCCAGCGGCCTGACCGCGCAACTGACCGACACGGACCGTGACCGGATCCGGCGCGGTGGCCTGCGGGCCATCTCCGCCGAGCACGGGATGCGGCTGTTCGACAACGCGTCACGCCACAGTGAACCGGTTCTGGTGGCCGCGCCGATGGAGCCGGTACGGGACGCGGAAGTCCCGGCATTGCTGCGGTCGTTGCATCGTCCGAACGTCCGGCGTGCCGCTCTCGCCGGTGGAGCGCAGTGGCTGGCAGCCCTGGCGCCGGAGGAGCGGGCGAAGGCACTGCTGAAGGTGGTGCGTGACACCGCCGCGACGGTTCTGGGGCACGCCGATGCCCGCACCATTCCGGTGACCGGAGCGTTCAGGGATCTGGGCATTGATTCGCTGACCGCGGTGGAACTACGGAACGGTCTGGCGAAGGTGACGGGGTTGCGGTTGCCGGCCACGTTGGTGTTCGACTATCCGACCCCGGCGGTCTTGGCTGCTCGGCTGGGGGAGTTGTTCACCGGCGAGAATCCTGTATTGGTGCGCACCGCCTCGGTGGTGGGGCAGGACGAGCCGCTGGCGATCGTGGGTATGGCCTGCCGTCTGCCCGGCGGGGTGTCGTCGCCTGAGGATCTGTGGCGCCTTGTGGAGTCGGGTACGGATGCGATTTCCGGTTTCCCCGCCGACCGTGGGTGGGACGCGGAGAGCCTGTTCGATCCGGACCCGGACGCGGTCGGGAAGTCGTACTGCGTAGAGGGCGGCTTCCTCGACAGCGCAGCCAGCTTCGACGCCGGATTCTTCGGCATCAGCCCACGCGAGGCTCTGGCGATGGACCCGCAGCAGCGGCTGATCATGGAGGTGTCCTGGGAGGCCTTCGAGCGGGCCGGGATCGAGCCCGGTTCCGTGCGCGGCAGCGACACCGGCGTCTTCATGGGCGCGTACGCCGGTGGCTACGGTGCCGGTGCTGACCTCGGCGGCTTCGCGGCCACCGCCAGCGCGACCAGTGTCCTGTCCGGCCGGGTGTCGTACTTCTTCGGCCTCGAAGGCCCCGCCATCACGGTGGACACGGCGTGTTCGTCGTCGCTGGTGGCATTGCACCAGGCGGGGTATGCCCTGCGGCAGGGGGAGTGTTCCCTGGCCCTGGTCGGTGGTGTCACGGTGATGGCCACGCCGCAAAGTTTCGTGGAGTTCTCGCGGCAGCGTGGTCTGGCCTCCGATGGCCGGTGCAAGGCGTTCGCAGACAGCGCGGATGGCACGGGATGGGCTGAAGGCGTTGGTGTGCTGCTGGTAGAGCGGCTTTCCGACGCCCAGGCCAAGGGCCATCAGGTGTTGGCGGTGGTCCGTAGCTCGGCGGTCAACCAGGACGGCGCGTCGAACGGCCTGTCCGCGCCGAACGGCCCCTCCCAGCAGGGGGTGATTCGGCAGGCGCTGGCCAACGCGGGTCTGACCACGGCCGAGGTGGATGTGGTCGAGGCCCACGGCACGGGTACGACGCTGGGCGACCCGATCGAGGCCCAGGCGGTGATCGCCACTTACGGTCAGGACCGGGAACGGCCCCTGCTGCTGGGCTCGCTGAAGTCGAACATCGGTCATGCTCAGGCCGCCTCGGGCGTGTCGGGTGTCATCAAGATGGTCATGGCCCTGCAGCACAACACGGTTCCCCGCACCCTGCACGTGGATGAGCCGTCGCGGCACGTGGACTGGGCGGCGGGTGCGGTTGAGCTGGTGAGGGAGAACCAGCCCTGGCCCGGCACCGACCGGCCCCGTCGGGCGGGCGTGTCGTCCTTCGGAGTCAGCGGCACCAACGCCCACGTCATCCTGGAGAGCGCACCCCCCGCTCAGCCCGCGGAGGAGGCGCAGCCTGTTGAGACGCCGGTGGTGGCCTCGGATGTGCTGCCGCTGGTGATATCGGCCAAGACCCAGCCCGCCCTGACCGAACACGAAGACCGGCTGCGCGCCTACCTGGCGGCGTCGCCCGGAGTGGATACACGGGCTGTTGCATCAACGCTCGCGGTGACACGGTCGGTGTTCGAGCACCGCGCCGTACTCCTTGGAGACGACACCGTCACCGGCACCGCTGTGTCCGATCCCCGGGTGGTGTTTGTTTTCCCGGGGCAGGGGTGGCAGTGGCTGGGGATGGGCAGTGCGCTGCGCGATTCCTCGATCGTGTTCGCCGAGCGGATGGCCGAGTGCGCGGCCGCGTTGCGCGAGTTCGTGGACTGGGACCTGTTCACGGTTCTGGATGATCCGGCGGTGGTGGACCGGGTTGATGTGGTCCAGCCCGCTTCCTGGGCGATGATGGTCTCCCTGGCCGCGGTGTGGCAGGCGGCCGGTGTGCGGCCGGATGCGGTGATCGGCCATTCACAGGGTGAGATCGCCGCGGCGTGTGTGGCGGGTGCGGTGTCGATGCGGGATGCCGCCCGGATCGTGACCTTGCGCAGCCAGGCGATCGCCCGGGGCCTGGCGGGCCGGGGCGCGATGGCATCCGTCGCCCTGCCCGCACAGGATGTCGAGCTGGTCGACGGGGCCTGGATCGCCGCCCACAACGGTCCCGCCTCCACCGTGATCGCGGGCACCCCGGAAGCGGTCGACCATGTCCTCACCGCTCATGAAGCGCGAGGGGTGCGGGTGCGGCGGATCACCGTCGACTACGCCTCGCACACCCCGCACGTCGAGCTGATCCGCGACGAACTGCTCGACATCACTAGCGACAGCAGCTCGCAGGCCCCGGTCGTGCCGTGGCTGTCGACCGTGGACGGCTCCTGGGTCGACAGCCCGCTCGATGTGGAGTACTGGTACCGGAACCTCCGTGAGCCGGTCGGTTTCCACCCCGCCGTCGGCCAGTTGCAGGCCCAGGGCGACACCGTGTTCGTCGAGGTCAGCGCCAGCCCGGTGCTGTTGCAGGCGATGGACGACGATGTCGTCACGGTTGCCACGCTGCGTCGTGACGACGGCGACGCCACCCGGATGCTCACCGCCCTGGCACAGGCCTATGTCCACGGCGTCACCGTCGACTGGCCCGCCATCCTCGGCACCACCACAACCCGGGTACTGGACCTTCCGACCTACGCCTTCCAACACCAGCGGTACTGGGTCGAGGGTGTGGATCGCTCGGCTGCGGGTGGTCATCCGTTGCTGGGTGTGGCCGTGGAGTTGCCGGACTCCAATGGTGTGGTGCTGACCGGGCGGGTGTCGCTGGCCACCCATACATGGCTGGCCGATCACGCGGTCCGGGGCAGTGTCCTGCTCCCCGGGACCGCATTTGTGGAACTGGTCGTCCGAGCCGCCGACGAGGTCGAGTGCGACGTTATCGATGAGCTGGTGATCGAAACCCCGCTCCTGCTGCCGCAGACCGGAGGCGTCCAACTGTCCGTGTCCGTCGGCGGAGCCGATGAGTCCGGACACCGCGCGGTGACGGTCTTCTCCCGGGCGGACAACGCGGACACATGGACCCGGCACGTTTCCGCCACGATCAGCGCCTCTGATGCACCCCTCTCGCTGCCGGAGTTTGCCTCGTGGCCGCCAGCCCAGGCCCAGCCGACGAACGTGGCCGACCTCTACGACCGGCTGGCTGCCGCGGGTACCGAGTACGGTCCCGCGTTCCAGGGGCTGCAGGCCGCGTGGCGTGACGGGGACACCGTCTACGCCGAGGTCGTCCTCGCTGAGGAGCAGGCGCAGGAGGCGGCACGGTTCGCGGTGCATCCGGCGCTGTTGGACGCCGCCATGCACGCCAGCGTCCTGCACACACCCGATACCGACCAGCAGAGCGTGCGGATGCCGTTCTCCTGGAACCACGTCCAAATCCGAGCGACCGACACAGCCATGCTGCGCGTCGCGGCAACACCGACAACAGACGGCTGGAGTGTGCGGGTCGCCGACGACACCGGCAGGCCCGTGGCCACCATCGGTTCCCTCGTCACCCGGCCGGTGACAGCCGACACACTCGGCTCCGCTGCCGATGACCTGCTCACGCTGGTATGGACGGAGATCCCGACTCCCCAGCAGAGCAGCCTGAGCGTCGGCAGGTACGAAGACCTGGCGGACGGTGACGTGCCGGTCCCCGACGTGGCGGTCTACACCGCACGTCCCGAGGCCGACGGCAGCCCTGATCCGCTGGTACAGACTCGTACGCTGACCGCCCAGGTGCTCCAGACGGCCCAGGCGTGGCTTGGCGGGGAGCGCTTCACCGACAGCACACTGGTCGTGCGGACCGGCACCGGGCTGGCCGCCGCCGCGGTGTCAGGGCTGATGCGTTCAGCCCAGTCGGAACACCCCGGCCGCTTCGTCCTGGTGGAAAGCGACGACGACAGCCTCACCCTCCACCAACTGGCCGCTACCGTCGGACTGGACGAGCCCCGGCTGCGGGTCAACGACGGCCGGTTCGAAGTGCCACGGCTGGCCCGGGTGAACGCCGCTGAGCCCGAATCTGAAACGGTGTGGGACCCGCATGGCACGGTCCTGATCACAGGCGGCTCCGGCGTCCTGGCAGGCGCCCTCGCCCGCCACCTGGTCACCGAACGTGGCGTACGTCATCTCCTGCTGCTGTCCCGCACCACTGCCGACGAGGGGTTGCTCAACGAACTCGGCGAGCTGGGCGCTCGGGTCGAGACGGCGGACTGCGACGTGTCGGACCGTGCCGGGCTGGCGCGGGTGCTGGCGGGCGTATCACCGGAACACCCGCTGACGGCGGTGATCCAAACCGCCGGCGCACTCGACGACGGCGTCTTGGAGACCCTGACCGCGCAGCGGCTGGACACGGTCCTACGGCCCAAAGCCGACGGCGCCTGGCACCTGCACGAACTCACTCGCAACACCGGCCTGGCCGCGTTCGTCATGTATTCCTCGGCCGCCGGTGTCATGGGTAATCCGGGGCAGGGCAACCTCGCGGCGGCCACCGCGTTCTTGGACGCGCTGGCCGAGCAACGTCGTGCCGAGGGGCTGCCCGCACTCGCACTCGCCTGGGGTTCGTCAGAAGAGACCAGTGACCTGATCGGTCTGCGGACCATCTCCGCCGAGCGTGGGATGCGCCTGTTCGACAGCGCATCGCATCGTGGCGAGCCGCTTCTGATGGCCGCGTCGCTGGATCCGGCACGGGCCGCGGAGGTTCCGGCGTTGCTGCGTTCGTTGCGTCGCCCGGTCGCCCGGCGGGCCGCTTCCGCCGACGGTGGGGTGCAGTGGCTGGCCGCCCTGGCACCGGCCGAGCGGGAGAAGGCGCTGCTGAAGGTGGTGTGTGACAGTGCCGCCGTGGTCCTGGGGCACGCCGACGCCCGCACCATTCCCGTGACCGGTGCGTTCAAGGATTTGGGCGTGGATTCGCTGACCGCGGTGGAGCTGCGGAACAGCCTGGTGAAGGCGACGGGGCTGCGGCTGCCCGCCACGATGGTGTTCGACTATCCCACCCCGACCGCCTTGGCTGCTCGGTTGGACGAGTTGTTCACCGGCGAGAACCCTGCACCGGTACGCGAGCCGGTGCCGGCGGTGGCGCAGGACGAGCCGTTGGCGATTGTCGGTATGGCGTGCCGTCTGCCGGGCGGTGTGTCGTCGCCGGAGGATCTGTGGCGCTTGGTCGAGTCGGGTACGGACGCGGTCTCCGGCTTTCCCACCGACCGTGGCTGGGACGTCGAGGGCCTGTTCGATCCGGATCCGGACGCGGCCGGGAAGTCGTACCGCGCTGAGGGCGGCTTCCTGGACACGGCGGCTGGCTTCGACGCCGGATTCTTCGGGATCAGTCCGCGTGAGGCGTTGGCGATGGATCCGCAGCAGAGGCTGCTGTTGGAGGTGTCCTGGGAGGCCTTCGAGCGGGCCGGGATCGAGCCCGGTTCCGTACGCGGCAGCGACACCGGCGTCTTCATTGGCGCGTTCCCCGTTGGTTACGGCGCCGGTGCTGCCCGCGAGGGTTACGGTGCGACCGCGGCTCCCAACGTGTTGTCCGGCCGGCTGTCGTACTTCTTCGGCCTTGAGGGTCCGGCGATCACGATGGACACGGCGTGCTCCTCGTCCCTGGTTGCTTTGCATCTGGCGGCGCAGGCGTTGCGCAATGGTGAGTGTTCGATGGCGTTGGCCGGTGGTGTGACGGTGATGGCCACGCCGGAGGTCTTCACCGAGTTCGCCCGGCAGCGTGGTCTGGCCTCCGACGGCCGGTGCAAGGCGTTCGCGGACAGTGCGGATGGTGCCGGTTTCTCCGAAGGCGCGGGTCTGCTGCTGGTCGAGCGGCTCTCCGACGCCCGCCGCAACGGCCACCAGGTGCTCGCAGTCGTTCGCGGATCGGCAGTCAACCAAGACGGCGCGTCCAACGGCTTCACGGCGCCGAACGGACCCGCCCAGCAGCGGGTGATCCGGCAGGCGCTGGCCAACGCGGGTCTGACCACCGCCGAGGTGGATGTGGTCGAGGCACACGGCACGGGTACGACGCTGGGTGACCCGATCGAGGCCCAGGCGGTGATCGCCACCTACGGTCAGGACCGTGAGCAGCCTCTGCTGCTGGGCACATTGAAGTCGAACGTCGGACATACGCAGGCTGCCGCAGGTGTGTCGGGTGTCATCAAGATGGTGATGGCCCTGCAGCACAGCACGGTGCCGCGCACCCTGCATGTGAACGAGCCGTCGCGGCATGTGGACTGGTCGGCGGGTGCGGTTGAGCTGGTGACGGAAAACCAGTCCTGGCCCGTCACCGGTCGGCCGCGCCGGGCGGGTGTGTCGGCCTTCGGGGTCAGTGGTACGAACGCGCATGTCGTCCTTGAGAGCGCACCACCCGCCCAGTCTGTGAACAACGCGCAGCCCGTAGCGACACCAGTTGTGGCCTCGGAGCTGGTGCCGCTGGTGATATCAGCCAAGACGCTCCCGGCGCTGACCGAACACGAGGACCGGCTGCGCGCCTACCTGGCGGCGTCGCCCGGGGCGGATATGCGGGCTGTGGGGTCGACGCTGGCGCTGACGCGTTCGGTGTTCGAGCACCGTGCCGTACTCCTCGGCCACGACACCGTCACCGTCACCGGTACCGGCACGGCGGTGTCCAACCCCCGAGTGGTGTTCGTTTTTCCGGGGCAGGGGTGGCAGTGGCTGGGGATGGGCAGTGCGCTGCGGGGTTCGTCGGTGGTGTTCGCCGAGCGGATGGCCGAGTGTGCGGCGGCGTTGAGTGAGTTTGTGGACTGGGATCTGTTCGCGGTGCTGGATGATCCGGCGGTGGTGGACCGGGTTGATGTGGTTCAGCCTGCTTCGTGGGCGGTGATGGTTTCCCTGGCCGCGGTGTGGCAGGCGGCCGGTGTGCGGCCTGATGCGGTGATCGGCCATTCGCAGGGTGAGATCGCCGCGGCGTGTGTGGCCGGTGCGGTGTCGTTGCGGGATGCCGCCCGGATCGTGACCTTGCGCAGCCAGGCGATCGCCCGGGGCCTGGCGGGCCGGGGCGCGATGGCATCCGTCGCCCTGCCCGCGCACGAGATCG
Organism: Streptomyces rapamycinicus NRRL 5491; assembly: GCF_024298965.1. NCBI lineage: Bacteria > Bacillati > Actinomycetota > Actinomycetes > Kitasatosporales > Streptomycetaceae > Streptomyces > Streptomyces rapamycinicus. The sequence goes on from NZ_CP085193.1 coordinate 9,966,333, forward strand.
AGCTGGTCGACGGGGCCTGGATCGCCGCCCACAACGGTCCCGCGTCTACGGTGGTTGCGGGTGCGCCGGAGGCGGTGGACCGTGTGCTGGCGGTTCATGAGGCGCGGGGGGTGCGGGTGCGGCGGATCGCCGTTGACTACGCCTCGCACACCCCGCACGTCGAGCTGATCCGTGACGAGCTGCTCGACATCACCGCGGGTATCGGTTCGCAGGCTCCGGTGGTGCCGTGGCTGTCGACCGTTGATGGGACGTGGGTCGAGGGTCCGCTCGATGTGGAGTACTGGTACCGGAACCTGCGTGAACCGGTGGGCTTCGACTCCGCCGTCGGCCAGTTGCGTGCTGAGGGCGACACCGTGTTCGTGGAGGTCAGCGCGAGTCCGGTGTTGTTGCAGGCGATGGACGACGATGTCGTCACGGTTGCCACGCTGCGTCGTGACGACGGGGACGCCACCCGGATGCTCACCGCCCTGGCACAGGCGTTTGTCGAGGGCGTGACCGTCGACTGGCCCGCAATCCTGGGCACCGCCACGACACGGGTACCGGACCTTCCGACGTACGCGTTCCAGCACCAGCGCTTCTGGGCCGAGGGTGCGGACCGGTCGGTTGCGGGCGGTCATCCGTTGCTGGGTGTGGCGGTGGAGTTGCCTGAGTCCGATGGTGTGCTGTTGACCGGGCGGGTATCACTGGCCACGCATGCCTGGCTGGCTGATCACGCGGTGCGGGGCAGTGTGCTGCTGCCCGGTACCGGGTTTGTGGAGCTGGTCGTCCGCGCCGCTGATGAGGTGGGGTGTGACGTTGTCGATGAGCTGGTGATCGAAACCCCGCTGCTGCTGCCGTCGTCCGCTAGCGTGCACCTGTCCGTGTCGGTCGGCGAGGCTGACGAATCCGGGCGCCGGGGTGTGACGGTCTTTTCCCGTGCGGATGGCGCCGACGCCTGGACTCGCCACGTTTCGGCCACGATCGGCGTCTCTGGCGCTGCCCTCTCGCTGCCAGAGCTTGCTGCTTGGCCTCCCGCACAGGCACAGCCGGTGGGCCTGGGCGATTTCTACGACCGGCTGACCGGGGCCGGTTACGAGTACGGTCCCGCGTTCCAGGGGCTGCAGGCCGCGTGGCGTGACGGGGACACCGTCTTCGCCGAGGTGGCCCTGGCCGAGGAGCAGGCGGAGGAGGCGGCACGGTTCGCGGTGCATCCGGCGCTGTTGGACGCCGCCTTGCACGCCGGAATTCTGAACACACTCGACACCGCCGAGCAGGGTGTGCGGCTGCCGTTCTCCTGGAACGGTGTCCAGGTCCGGGCCACTGGCACGGCCACGCTACGCGTTGCGATAACACCAGTGACGGACGGCTGGAGTGTGCGGGTCGCCGACGACAGCGGCCGACCGGTGGCTACCGTCGACTCGCTCGTAACGCGGCCGGTAACGGCCGACACGCTCGGTTCCGCTGCCGACGACCTGCTCACGGTGGTCTGGACGGAGATCCCCACCCCCCAGCAGACCGGCCTGAGCGTCGGCCGGTTCGAAGACCTGGCGGACGGTGATGTGCCGGTGCCCGAGGTGGTGGTCTGCACCGCACTCCCCGACAGCAGCGAGAACCCGCTAGCCCCGCTGGATCCGCCGGATCCGCTGGTACAGACCCGCACGTTGACCACCCAGGTTCTCCAGGCAGTTCAGGCATGGCTGGCCGGGGAACGTTTCACCGACAGCACGCTGGTCGTGCGGACCGGCACCGGGCTGGCCACCGCCGGGGTGTCGGGTCTGATGCGGTCTGCCCAGTCGGAACACCCCGGCCGGTTCGTCCTGGTGGAATGCGACGACAACCTCACCCTCCAGCAACTGGCCGCGACTGTCGGGTTGGACGAGCCGCGGCTGCGGGTCTGCGACGGCCGGTTCGAGGTACCGCGGCTGGCGCGGGCGAATACGCCGGAAAGCAGCCCGCTCACGATTCCCGGGGATCGTGCGTGGCTGCTGGAGCAGTCCCGCAGCGGAACCTTGCGGGACCTCGCGCTGGTACCCGCCGAAACCGCCGAACGGCCCCTGCAATCCGGTGAAGTACGAGTAGACGTACGCGCCGCAGGCCTGAACTTCCGCGATGTTCTCATCGCGCTCGGCACTTACCCCGGTGAGGCTGTGATCGGGGCTGAGGCTGCGGGCGTGGTGCTCGAGGTCGGTCCGGAGGTCCAGGATCTGGCCCCGGGAGACCGAGTGTTCGGTCTTGTGGGCGGTGGGTTCGGGGCGGTCGCGATCGCTGATCGCCGAATGCTGGGTGTGATTCCTGACGGGTGGTCGTTCACTACGGCGGCGTCCGTGCCGGTTGTGTTCGCCACCGCGTATTACGGGCTGGTGGATCTGGCCGGGCTGAGTGCGGGTGAGTCTGTGCTGATCCACGCCGCCGCGGGTGGTGTCGGCATGGCAGCCACCCAGATCGCCCGCCACCTCGGCGCGCGGATCTACGCGACGGCCAGCACCGGTAAGCAGCACGTCCTGCGCGAGGCGGGTCTGGAGGATGCCCGGATCGGGGACTCGCGTACCACTGGCTTCCGGGAAATGGTTCTGGACACCACTGACAGCCGGGGTGTCGATGTCGTCCTGAACTCCCTCAGCGGTGACTTTGTCGATGCTTCGCTTGATCTGCTGCCTCGTGGTGGCCGGTTCGTCGAGATGGGCAAGACCGACATCCGTGACCCGCACCAGGTCACCGCCGACCGGCCGGGTACCAGCTACCAGGCGTTCGATCTGATGGACGCCGGTCCGGACCGGCTGCGGGAGATCATCGCCGATTTGCTCGCCCTGTTCGCGCAGGGTGTGCTATTGCCCCTGCCGGTGCGGGCCTGGGACATCCGTCAGGCCCGTGAGGCGTTCAGCTGGATGAGCCGTGCCCGCCACATCGGCAAGATCGTCCTCACCGTCCCTCAGCAACTCGACGCCAACGGCACGGTTCTGGTCACCGGTGGTTCAGGTGTCCTGGCGGGGATCGCGGCCCGGCATCTGGTGGCCGAGCAGGGTGTGCGTCATCTCCTGCTGCTGTCCCGCAGTACCCCGGACGATGCGCTGATCAACGAGCTCGGTGAGCTGGGCGCCCGGGTCGACACGGCGATCTGCGACGTGTCCGATCGTGCCGGGCTGGCACGGATACTCGCCGGTGTATCACCAGAGCATCCGTTGACCGCGGTGATTCACACCGCCGGCGCACTTGACGACGGCGTCGTGGAGTCCCTGACCGCGCAGCAGCTGGAGACGGTACTGCGGCCCAAGGCCGACGGCGCCTGGCACCTGCACGAGCTCACCCGGGACGCCGACCTGGCGGCGTTCGTCATGTACTCCTCCGCCGCCGGTGTGCTCGGCAGCGGGGGACAGGGCAACTACGCGGCGGCCAACGCGTTCCTGGATGCCTTGGCTGAGCAGCGTCGTGGTGAGGGGCTGCCCGCGCTGGCGGTGGCGTGGGGTCTGTGGGAGGACGCCAGCGGCCTGACCGCCGAAATGACTGACACGGACCGTGACCGGATCCGGCGTGGTGGCCTGCGGGCGATCTCCGCGGGGCATGGGATGGGCTTGCTCGATGCCGCGTCACGTCATGGTGAGCCGGTGCTGCTCGCTGCGGCGATGGAGCCTGTGCGTGAGGCCGAGGTTCCGGCGCTGCTGCGTTTGTTGCATCGTCCGGTTGCCCGGCGGGCTGCTTCTACCGGCGGCTCGTCGGTGCAGTGGCTGGCCCGGTTGGCGCCGGTGGAGCGGGAGAAGGCGCTGCTGAAGCTGGTGTGTGATGGCGCCGCGACGGTTCTGGGACATGCCGACGCCAGCACGATTCCGGCGACCGCGGCGTTCAAGGATCTGGGCATCGATTCGCTGACCGCGGTGGAACTGCGGAACAGCCTGACGAAGGCCACGGGGCTGCGGTTGCCCGCCACGCTGGTGTTCGACTACCCCACCCCGACGGCCTTGGCAGCCCGGCTGGGGGAGTTGTTCGTCGGTGAAACTCCTGTTCCGGTACGTACGTCGGTGTCGGTGGTGGCGCAGGACGAGCCGTTGGCGATTGTCGGCATGGCGTGTCGCTTGCCGGGTGGGGTGTCGTCGCCTGAGGATCTGTGGCGTCTTCTGGAGTCGGGTACGGACGCGGTCTCCGGATTCCCCACCGATCGTGGCTGGGATGTGGAGAATCTGTTCGGCCCCGCAGCTGGCGACTCCTATCGCTTGCAGGGTGGTTTCCTGGATGCCGCGGCTGGTTTCGATGCCTCGTTCTTCGGGATCAGTCCGCGTGAGGCGTTGGCGATGGATCCGCAGCAGCGGTTGGTGCTGGAGGTGTCCTGGGAGGCGTTTGAGCGGGCCGGGATCGAGCCCGGTTCCGTACGCGGAACTGATACCGGGGTTTTCATGGGTGCGTACCCCGGTGGCTACGGCATCGGTGCCGACCTCGGCGGCTTCGGCGCCACCGCGAGCGCGGTCAGTGTCCTGTCCGGCCGGGTGTCGTACTTCTTCGGCCTCGAAGGCCCTGCCATCACGGTGGACACGGCGTGTTCGTCGTCGTTGGTGGCGTTGCACCAGGCGGGGTATGCCCTGCGGCAGGGTGAGTGTTCGCTGGCCCTGGTCGGTGGTGTCACCGTGATGGCCACGCCGCAGACTTTCGTGGAGTTCGCTCGTCAGGGTGGCCTGGCCGGTGACGGTCGCAGTAAGGCGTTCGCGGACAGTGCGGACGGCGCCGGCTTCTCCGAAGGTGTCGGTGTGTTGTTGGTGGAGCGTTTGTCGGACGCTCAGGCCAAGGGCCACCAGGTGCTGGCGATGCTGCGCAGTTCGGCGGTCAACCAGGACGGTGCGTCGAACGGTCTGACCGCGCCGAATGGCCCTTCCCAGCAGCGGGTGATCCAGGCTGCCCTCAGCAACGCCGGCCTTGCGGCACACGAGGTGGATGTGGTCGAGGCGCACGGCACGGGTACGACGCTGGGTGACCCGATCGAGGCCCAGGCGTTGCTGGCGACCTATGGCCAGGATCGTGAGCAGCCGTTGCTGCTGGGTTCGGTGAAGTCGAATCTGGGTCATACGCAGGCTGCTGCGGGTGTGTCGGGTGTCATCAAGATGGTGATGGCGCTGCAGCGCGGTTTCGTGCCGCGTACGTTGCATGTGGATGAGCCGTCGCGGCATGTGGACTGGTCGGCGGGCGCGGTTGCGCTGGTGACGGAGAACCAGCCGTGGCCGGATATGGGCCGAGCGCGCCGGGCAGGCGTGTCGTCCTTCGGGATCAGTGGCACCAACGCCCACGTCATCCTGGAAAGCGCACCCCCCACTCAGCCTGCGGACAACGCGGTGATCGAGCGGGCACCGGAGTGGCTGCCGATGGTGATTTCGGCCAGGACCCAGTCGGCTTTGACTGAGCACGAGGGCCGGTTGCGTGCGTATCTGGCGGCGTCGCCCGGGGTGGATATGCGGGCTGTGGCATCGACGCTGGCGATGACACGGTCGGTGTTCGAGCACCGGGCCGTGCTGCTGGGAGATGACACCGTCACCGGTACCGCGGCGACCGATCCGCGGGTGGTGTTCGTCTTCCCGGGTCAGGGGTCGCAGCGTGCTGGTATGGGTGAGGAACTGGCCGCCGCGTTCCCCGTCTTCGCGCGGATCCATCAGCAGGTGTGGGACCTGCTCGATGTGCCCGATCTGGAGGTGAACGAGACCGGGTATGCCCAGCCGGCCCTGTTCGCTTTGCAGGTGGCTCTGTTCGGGTTGCTGGAATCGTGGGGTGTACGGCCGGATGCGGTGGTCGGTCACTCTGTCGGTGAGCTCGCCGCCGGATACGTCTCCGGGTTGTGGTCGTTGGAGGATGCCTGCACTTTGGTGTCGGCGCGGGCTCGTCTGATGCAGGCTCTGCCTGCGGGTGGGGTGATGGTCGCTGTCCCGGTCTCGGAGGATGAGGCCCGGGCCGTGCTGGGTGAGGGTGTGGAGATCGCCGCGGTCAACGGGCCGTCGTCGGTGGTTCTCTCCGGTGATGAGGCCGCCGTGCTGCAGGCCGCGGAGGGGCTGGGGAAGTGGACGCGGCTGGCGACCAGCCACGCGTTCCATTCCGCCCGTATGGAACCGATGCTGGAGGAGTTCCGGACGGTCGCCGAAGGCCTGACCTACCGGACGCCGCAGGTCTCCATGGCCGCTGGTGATCAGGTGACCACCACTGAGTACTGGGTGCGGCAGGTCCGGGACACGGTCCGGTTCGGCGAGCAGGTGGCCTCGTACGAGGACGCCGTGTTCGTCGAGCTGGGTGCCGACCGGTCACTGGCCCGCCTGGTCGACGGCGTCGCGATGCTGCACGGCGACCACGAGGCGCAGGCCGCTGTCAGTGCCCTGGCCCACCTGTACGTCAACGGCGTCACCGTCGACTGGCCCGCGCTCCTGGGCGATGCTCCGGCAACACGGGTGCTGGACCTTCCGACGTACGCCTTCCAGCACCAGCGCTACTGGCTCGAGGGCACGGACCGGATGGCCGCGGGCGGCCATCCGCTGCTGGGTGAGGCGGTGGCGGTTCCCGGCTCGGATGGTGTGCTGTTGACCGGGCGGGTGTCGTTGGCCACGCACCCGTGGCTGGCTGATCACGCGGTGCGGGGCAGTGTGCTGCTGCCCGGTACCGGGTTTGTGGAGCTGGTCGTCCGCGCCGCCGACGAGGTCGGTTGTGACGTCATCGACGAGCTGGTGATCGAGACGCCGCTCCTGCTGCCGCAGACCGGAGGCGTGCAACTGTCCGTCGCGGTCGCCGAGTCCGATGATTCCGGACGCCGGGCGGTGACGGTCTTCTCCCGGGCGGACAACGTCGATACCTGGACGCGGCACGCCACGGTCACGGTCAGCAACTCTGATACGACCCTCTCGCTGCCAGACCTCAGTGCGTGGCCACCTGCCCAGGCCCAGCCGGTGAACGTGGCCGACTTCTACGATCAGTTGACCGTGGTGGGCTACGAGTACGGTCCCGCGTTTCAGGGGCTGCAGGCCGCGTGGCGTGACGGCGACACCGTCTACGCCGAGGTCGCCCTCGCCGAAGAGCAAGCGCAGGACGCGGCCCGATACGCCGTGCATCCCGCGTTGCTGGATGCTGCCCTGCACGCCGGGATCCTGAACACGCCCGACACCGAGCAGGGCGTGCGGTTGCCGTTCTCCTGGAACCAGGTTCAGGTCCACGCGGTCGGCTCGGCGATGTTGCGCGTCGCCGTGACACAGGCGGCGGACGGCTGGAGTGTGCGGGTCGCTGATGACACCGGCCGGCCGGTGGCCACCATCGGCTCCCTCGTGACTCGGCCGGTGACGGCCGACACACTCGGCTCCACCACCGACGACCTGCTCGCCCTGACGTGGACGGAGATCCCGGCCCCTCAGGAGACCAGCCTGACCATAGGCCGCTTCGAAGACCTGGCGGACGCCGATGTGCCGGTGCCCGAGGTGGTGGTCTTCACCGCACGCCCCGACAGTAGCGAGAACCCGCTGGCCCAGACTCGTACGCTGACCGCCCAGGTCCTGCAGAAGATCCAGGCGTGGCTGGCCGAGGAACGCTTCACCGACAGCACACTGATTGTGCGGATCGGCACTGGCTTGGCCGCTGCCGCGGTGTCGGGTCTGATGCGGTCGGCCCAGTCGGAACATCCGGGCCGGTTTGTCCTGGTGGAAAGCGACGACGACACCCTCGCCCCCGACCAGCTGGCGGCGACCGTCGAATTGGATGAGCCGCGGCTGCGGATCAGCGACGGCCGGTTCGAAGTGCCACGACTGACCCGTACGCATGCCGCTGAACCCGAGTCAGAAAAGGTGTGGGATCCGGATGGCACGGTCCTGATCACCGGTGGTTCGGGTGTGCTGGCGGGGATCGCCGCCCGGCACTTGGTGGCCGAGCGTGGCGTGCGTCATCTGCTGCTGCTGTCCCGCAGCGCACCGGACGGGGCACTGATCAGCGAGCTTGGCGAACTGGGCGCCCAGGTGGCCACAGCGGTTTGCGACGTATCGGATCGCCCTGGGTTGGTGCGGGTGCTGGCGGACGTGTCACCGGAGCATCCCCTGACGGCGGTGATTCATACCGCGGGTGTGGTGGACGACGGTGTGGTGGAGTCCCTGACCGCGCAGCGACTGGACACGGTACTGCGGCCCAAGGCCGACGGTGCCTGGCACCTGCACGAGCTCACCCGTGACGCCGACCTGGCCGCGTTCGTCATGTACTCCTCGGCCGCCGGTGTATTCGGTAGCGCGGGGCAAGGCAACTATGCGGTGGCGAACGCGTTCCTGGACGCTCTCGCAGAGCAACGTCGTGCCGAGGGCCTGCCCGCACTCGCACTCGCCTGGGGCCTCTGGGAGGGCACCAGCGGCCTGACCGCCAATCTGACCGATACAGACCATGACCGGATCCGGCGCAGCGGCATGCGGGCCATCTCCGCCGAGCATGGAATGCGGCTGTTCGACGGCGCGTCACGCCGCAGCGACCCGGTTCTGGTGGCCGCGGCGATGGAGCCGGTACGGGAAGCCGAAGTCCCCGCGATGCTCCGGTCGTTGCACCGCCCGGTCGCCCGGCGGGCGGCCTCCGGCGGTGCGGTGCGGTGGCTGGCCGCTCTGGCGCCGGAGGAGCGGGCGAAGGCACTGGTGAAGGTGGTGTGTGACAGTGCCGCGACGGTTCTGGGACACGCCGACGTCGACAGTATTCCGGTGACCGCCGCGTTCAGGGATCTGGGCGTGGATTCGCTGACGGCGGTGGAACTACGGAACAGCCTGACGAAGGCCACGGGACTGCGGCTGCCCGCCACGTTGGTGTTCGACTACCCGACCCCAGGTGCCCTGGCCGCCCGGTTGGAGGAGCTGTTCACCGGCGAGAATCCTGTTCAGGTACGCACGCCGGTGTCGGCGGTGGGGCAGGACGAGCCGTTGGCGATCGTGGGCATGGCCTGCCGCCTGCCTGGTGGGGTGTCGTCGCCTGAGGATCTGTGGCGCCTTGTGGAATCGGGTACGGATGCGATTTCCGGTTTCCCCACCGACCGTGGCTGGGACGTGGAGAACCTGTTCGACTCGGATCCGGATGCGGCCGGGAAGTCGTACTGCGTAGAGGGTGGCTTCCTGGCGACCGCTGCCAACTTCGATGCCTCGTTCTTCGGGATCAGTCCGCGTGAGGCGTTGGCGATGGATCCGCAGCAGCGGCTGGTGCTGGAGGTGTCCTGGGAGGCGTTCGAGCGGGCTGGGATCGAGCCCGGTTCCGTACGCGGCAGCGACACCGGCGTCTTCATGGGCGCTTTCCCGGGCGGTTACGGCATCGGCGCAGACCTCGAAGGTTATGGTGCGACCGCTGGCCTCAACGTGCTGTCCGGCCGGCTGTCGTACTTCTTCGGTCTTGAGGGGCCGGCCGTCACGGTGGACACGGCGTGTTCCTCGTCGCTGGTCGCCCTGCACCAAGCGGGGTATGCCCTGCGACAGGGTGAGTGCTCGCTGGCCCTGATCGGCGGTGTGACCGTGATGGCCACACCACATACCTTCGTGGAGTTCTCCCGGCAGCGTGGCCTGGCATCCGATGGCCGGTGCAAGGCGTTCGCCGACAGCGCGGACGGCACGGGATGGTCTGAGGGAGTCGGCGTCCTGCTGGTCGAGCGCCTGTCAGACGCTCAGGCCAAGGGCCACCAGGTATTGGCAGTGGTCCGCAGCTCGGCGGTCAACCAGGACGGCGCGTCGAACGGCCTGTCCGCGCCGAATGGCCCCTCGCAACAGCGGGTGATCCGGCAGGCGCTGGCCAACGCGGGCCTGACCACGGCCGAGGTGGATGTGGTCGAGGCCCACGGCACGGGTACGACGTTGGGTGACCCGATCGAGGCCCAGGCGGTGATCGCGACCTACGGTCAGGATCGTGACCAGCCTGTGCTGCTGGGTTCGGTGAAGTCGAACGTCGGTCATACGCAGGCTGCCGCGGGTGTGTCGGGTGTCATCAAGATGGTGATGGCGCTGCAGCACGGTCTGGTGCCGCGTACGTTGCATGTGGATGAGCCGTCGCGGCATGTGGACTGGACGGATGGCGCGGTTGAGCTGGTGACGGAGAACCAGTCCTGGCCCGAAGCCGGTCGGCCGCGCCGGGCAGGCGTGTCGTCCTTCGGAGTCAGTGGCACTAATGCCCACGTCATCCTGGAGAGCGCACCCCCCACGCAGGCCGTGGACGATGTGCGGCCTGCGGATGCGCCGGTGGTGGCGTCGGTGATGGCCTCGGAGTTGGTGCCGTTGGTGATTTCGGCCAAGACGCAGTCGGCACTGGCTGAGTACGAGGGCCGGTTGCGTGCGTATCTGGCGGCGTCGCCCGGGGTGGATATGCGGGCTGTGGCATCGACGCTGGCGATGACACGGTCGGTGTTCGAGCACCGTGCGGTGATCGTGGGTGATGACACTGTTAGTGGGACCGCGGCGACCGATCCGCGGGTGGTGTTCGTCTTCCCGGGGCAGGGGTCGCAGCGTGCTGGTATGGGTGCGGAACTGGCCGCCGCGTTCCCCGTCTTCGCGCGGATCCATCAGCAGGTGTGGGACCTGCTCGATGTGCCCGATCTGGAGGTGAATGAGACCGGTTACGCCCAGCCGGCTTTGTTCGCTTTGCAGGTGGCTCTGTTCGGGTTGCTGGAATCGTGGGGTGTACGGCCGGACGCGGTGATCGGCCATTCGGTGGGTGAGCTTGCGGCTGCGTATGTGTCCGGGTTGTGGTCGTTGGAGGATGCCTGCACTTTGGTGTCGGCGCGGGCTCGTCTGATGCAGGCTCTGCCTGCGGGTGGGGTGATGGTCGCTGTCCCGGTCTCGGAGGATGAGGCTCGGGCCGTGCTGGGTGAGGGTGTGGAGATCGCCGCGGTCAACGGCCCGTCGTCGGTGGTTCTCTCCGGTGATGAGGCCGCTGTGCTGCAGGCCGCGGAGGGGCTGGGGAAGTGGACGCGGCTGGCGACCAGTCACGCGTTCCATTCCGCCCGTATGGAGCCGATGCTGGAGGAGTTCCGGGCGGTCGCTCAAGGCCTGACCTATCACGCACCTGGTGTCGTGATGGCCGCTGGTGATCGGGTGATGACGGCTGAGTATTGGGTGCGGCAGGTCCGGGATACGGTCCGGTTCGGCGAGCAGGTGGCCTCATACGAGGACGCCGTGTTCGTCGAGCTGGGTGCCGACCGGTCACTGGCCCGCCTGGTCGACGGCGTCGCGATGCTGCACGGCGACCACGAAACCCAGGCCGCGATCGGCGCCCTGGCCCACCTGTATGTCAACGGCGTCACCGTCGACTGGACCGCGCTGCTGGGTGATGTCCCGGTAACCCGGGTGCTGGATCTTCCGACGTACGCCTTCCAGCAGCAGCGGTATTGGGCTGAGGTCGGCCGGTCTGCCGATGTGTCGGGGGCGGGTCTGGATGCGGTGGGGCATCCGTTGCTGGGTGCGGTGGTGGCGTTGCCGGGTTCGGATGGTGTGCTGTTGACCGGGCGGGTGTCGTTGGCCACGCATGCGTGGCTGGCTGATCACGCGGTGCGGGGCAGTGTGCTGCTGCCCGGTACCGGGTTTGTGGAGCTGGTTGTCCGCGCGGCTGATGAGGTGGGCTGCGACGTCGTTGACGAGCTGATCGTCGAAGCCCCGCTTCTGCTGCCGCAGACCGGCGGTGTGCAGGTGTCGGTATCGGTTGGTGAGGCTGACGAGTCCGGACACCGGGTGGTGACGATCTTCTCCCGGGCGGACAACGCCGATACCTGGGTCCGGCACGTTTCCGCCGTGATCAGTACCTCTGACTCGACGGTCTCGCTGTCGGAGTTTGCCTCGTGGCCACCAGCTCAGGCACAGCCGGTGGACGTGACGGGCTTCTACGACCGGCTGATGGCAGAAGGGTACGAGTACGGTCCCGCGTTCCAGGGTTTGCAGGCCGCGTGGCGTGATGGGGACACTGTCTTCGCCGAGGTTGCTCTGGCTGAGGAGCAGGTGCGGGAGGCGGCGCGATATGCCGTGCATCCGGCTCTACTGGATGCGGCTCTGCATGCCTGCACCTTGAATGCGTCCGATGCCGAGGTGGGTGTGGGGCTGCCGTTCTCCTGGAACGGTGTTCGGGTCCATGCTGGTGGTTCGGCCATGTTGCGTGTCGCGGTGACGCAGGCGGCGGATGGCTGGAGTGTGCGGGTCGCTGATGAGATCGGTCGGCCGGTGGCTAGCGTGGGTTCGCTCGTGACGCGCCCGGTGACGGCCGACGCGCTCGGTTCCGCTGCCGATGACCTGCTCGCCTTGACCTGGGCGGAGATCCCGGCCCCTGAGGGGACCGGTCTGACGGTCGGCCGGTTCGAGGAGCTGGTGTCGGACGGCGATGTGCCGGTACCCGAGGTGGCGGTCTTCACCGCACTCCCCGACAACGACGACGACCCGCTGGAGCAAACACGAAAGCTGACCGGTCAGGTCCTCCAGGCAGTTCAGGAGTGGCTTGGCGGGGAGCGCTTCAGCGACAGCACGCTGGTGGTGCGGACCGGTACTGGTTTGGCCGCTGCTGGGGTGTCGGGGTTGATGCGGTCGGCCCAGTCCGAACACCCCGGCCGGTTCGTCCTGGTCGAGAGTGATGACGATGCCCTCGCTCTGGATCAGTTGGCGGCGGCGGTCGGGTTGGATGAGCCGCGGCTGCGGATCAGCGACGGCCGCTTCGAAGCGCCACGACTGACCCGTACGCATGCCGCTGAACCCGAGTCAGAGAAGGTGTGGGATCCGGATGGCACGGTTCTGATCACCGGTGGTTCGGGTGTGCTGGCGGGGATCGCCGTCCGGCACCTGGTGACCGAACGCGGCGTGCGTCATCTCCTTCTGCTGTCCCGCAGCGCCCCGGACGAGGCACTGATCAACCAACTCGGCGAACTGGGGGCCCGGGTCGAGACAGCGGCCTGTGACGTGTCCGATCGTGCCGCGCTGGCCCAGGTGCTGGCGGGTGTGTCACCGGAGCATCCCCTGACGGCCGTGATTCACACCGCGGGCGTACTCGATGACGGTGTGGTGGAGTCCCTGACCGCGCAGCGGCTGGACGCGGTGTTGCGGCCCAAGGCCGACGGTGCGTGGAACCTGCACGAGCTCACCCGGGATGCCGACCTGGCGGCGTTCGTCATGTATTCCTCCGCCGCTGGTGTGCTCGGCAGTGGGGGACAGGGCAACTACGCGGCGGCCAATGCGTTCCTGGACGCGCTGGCTGAGCAGCGTCACGCTGAGGGTCTGCCCGCGCTGGCGGTGGCCTGGGGTCTGTGGGAGGACGCCAGTGGCCTGACCGCGCAACTGACCGACACGGACCGTGACCGGATCCGGCGCGGTGGCCTGCGGGCCATCTCCGCCGAGCACGGGATGGGGCTGTTCGACAGCGCGTCACGCCACAGTGAACCGGTTCTGGTGGCCGCGCCGATGGAGCCGGTACGGGACGCGGAAGTCCCGGCATTGCTGCGGTCGTTGCACCGCCCGGTCGCTCGGCGGGCCGCTGCCGCCGGTGGAGCGCGGTGGCTGGCCGCCCTGGCACCGGCCGAGCGGGAGAAGGCACTGCTGAAGCTGGTGTCTGACGGCGCCGCGACGGTTCTGGGACACGCCGACACCAGCACGATTCCGGCAACCACGGCGTTCAAGGATCTGGGCATCGATTCGCTGACCGCGGTGGAACTGCGCAACAGCCTGGCGAAGGCCACGGAGCTGCGGCTGCCCGCCACGCTGGTGTTCGACTACCCCACCCCGACGGCCCTGGCTGCCCGGTTGGACGAGTTGTTCACCGGCGAGAACCCCGCTCCGGTGCGCGGGCCAGTGTCGGCGGTGGCGCAGGACGAGCCGCTGGCGATCGTGGGAATGGCCTGCCGCCTACCCGGTGGAGTCTCGTCGCCGGAGGATCTGTGGCGCTTGGTCGAGTCCGGTACGGACGCGATTTCCGGCTTCCCAACCGACCGCGGCTGGGACGTCGAGAACCTGTACGATCCGGACCCGGACGCGCCCGGGAAGTCCTACAGCGTGCAGGGCGGCTTCCTGGATGCCGCGGCCGGTTTCGACGCCTCGTTCTTCGGGATCAGTCCGCGTGAGGCGTTGGCGATGGATCCGCAGCAGCGGTTGATGCTTGAGGTGTCCTGGGAGGCGTTCGAGCGGGCCGGGATCGAGCCCGGTTCCGTACGCGGCAGCGACACCGGCGTCTTCATAGGTGCTTACCCCGGTGGCTACGGCATCGGTGCCGACCTCGGCGGCTTCGGGACAACTGCTGGTGCGGCGAGTGTGTTGTCGGGCCGGGTGTCGTACTTCTTCGGTCTCGAAGGTCCCGCGTTCACGGTGGACACGGCGTGTTCGTCGTCGCTGGTGGCGTTGCATCAGGCGGGGTATGCCCTGCGACAGGGTGAGTGTTCGCTGGCCCTGGTCGGCGGCGTGACCGTGATGGCCACGCCGCAGACTTTCGTGGAGTTCTCGCGGCAGCGAGGCTTGTCAGCCGATGGCCGGTGCAAGGCGTTCGCTGACGCCGCGGACGGCACGGGGTGGGCTGAGGGCGTCGGCGTCCTATTGGTGGAGCGTTTGTCGGATGCTCAGGCCAACGGTCACCAGATATTGGCGGTGGTCCGTAGCTCGGCGGTGAACCAGGACGGTGCGTCGAACGGCCTGTCCGCGCCGAACGGTCCTTCGCAGCAGCGGGTGATCCGGGCCGCTCTCAGCAACGCCGGCCTGGCGCCGCACGAGGTGGATGTGGTCGAGGCGCACGGCACGGGTACGACGCTGGGTGACCCGATCGAGGCCCAGGCGGTGATCGCTACTTACGGCCAGGGCCGCGGGGAGCCGCTGCTGCTGGGATCGCTGAAGTCGAACGTCGGCCATACCCAGGCTGCCGCAGGTGTGTCGGGTGTCATCAAGATGGTGATGGCCCTGCAGCACAGCATGGTGCCGCGCACGTTGCATGTGGATGAGCCGTCGCGGCATGTGGACTGGTCGGCGGGTGCGGTCGAGCTGGTGGCGGAGAACCAGCCGTGGCCGGAGACCGGCCGACCCCGTCGGGCAGGTGTGTCGTCGTTCGGGATCAGTGGCACTAACGCCCACGTCATCCTTGAGAGTGCACCGGCACAGTCTGTGGGCGACACGGCTGGCTCTACACCCGTACTGGTTTCGGAACTGGTGCCGCTGGTGATATCGGCCAAGACCCAGCCCGCCCTGACCGAACACGAAGACCGGCTCCGCGCCTACCTGGCGGCGTCGCCCGGAGTGGATATACGGGCTGTGGCATCGACGCTGGCGGTGACACGGTCGGTGTTCGAGCACCGCGCCGTACTCCTTGGAGATGAGACCGTCACCGGCACCGCGGTGTCCGACCCCAGGATCGTGTTCGTCTTTCCCGGGCAGGGATGGCAGTGGCTGGGGATGGGCAGTGCACTGCGCGATTCGTCGGTGGTGTTCGCCGAGCGGATGGCCGAGTGCGCGGCGGCGTTGAGTGAGTTTGTGGACTGGGATCTGTTCGCCGTGCTGGATGATCCGGCGGTGGTGGACCGGGTTGATGTGGTCCAGCCCGCTTCCTGGGCGGTGATGGTTTCCCTGGCCGCGGTGTGGCAGGCCGCCGGTGTGCGGCCGGATGCGGTGATCGGCCATTCGCAGGGTGAGATCGCCGCGGCGTGTGTGGCGGGTGCGGTGTCGATGCGGGATGCCGCCCGGATCGTGACCTTGCGCAGCCAGGCGATCGCCCGGGGCCTGGCGGGCCGTGGTGCGATGGCATCCGTCGCCCTGCCCGCACAGGATGTCGAGCTGGTCGACGGGGCCTGGATCGCCGCCCACAACGGTCCCGCCTCCACCGTGATCGCGGGCACCCCGGAAGCGGTCGACCATGTCCTCACCGCTCATGAGGCACAAGGGGTGCGGGTGCGGCGGATCACCGTCGACTACGCCTCGCACACCCCGCACGTCGAGCTGATCCGCGACGAACTGCTCGACATCACTAGCGACAGCAGCTCGCAGACCCCGCTCGTGCCGTGGCTGTCGACCGTGGACGGCACCTGGGTCGACAGCCCGCTGGACGGGGAGTACTGGTACCGGAACCTGCGTGAGCCGGTCGGTTTCCACCCCGCCGTCAGCCAGTTGCAGGCCCAGGGCGACACCGTGTTCGTCGAGGTCAGCGCCAGCCCGGTGCTGTTGCAGGCGATGGACGACGATGTCGTCACGGTTGCCACGCTGCGTCGTGACGACGGGGACGCCACCCGGATGCTCACCGCCCTGGCACAGGCCTATGTCCACGGCGTGACTGTCGACTGGCGCGCGGTGCTGGGTGATGTCCCGGCAACACGGGTGCTGGATCTTCCGACGTACGCGTTCCAGCACCAGCGGTATTGGGCTGAGGCCGGCCGGTCTGCCGATGTGTCGGGGGCGGGTCTGGATGCGGTGGGCCATCCGTTGCTGGGTGCGGTGCTGGCGATGCCGGGTTCGGATGGTGTGATGCTGACCGGGCGGGTATCACTGGCCACCCACGCGTGGCTGGCTGATCACGCGGTCCGGGGCAGTGTCCTGCTGCCCGGTACCGGGTTTGTGGAGCTGGTTGTCCGCGCGGCTGATGAGGTGGGCTGCGACGTCGTTGACGAGCTGATCGTCGAAGCCCCGCTTCTGCTGCCGCAGACCGGCGGTGTGCAACTGTCCGTATCCGTCGGCGAGGCCGACGAGTCCGGACACCGCGCGGTGACGGTCTTCTCCCGGGCGGACAGCGCCGATGCCTGGGTCCGGCACGTTTCCGCCACCGTCAGCGTGTCCGACACGACTGTGCCAACGTCGGACCTCACCGCGTGGCCACCTGCGCAGGCCAAGCCGGTGGACGTGGCAGGCTTCTACGACCAGCTGACCAGGGCGGGTTACGAGTACGGACCTGCCTTCCAGGGTTTGCAGGCCGCGTGGCGTGATGGTGACACCGTCTTCGCCGAGGTTGCTCTGGCTGAGGAGCAGACCCAGGACGCGGCACGATTCGCCGTCCACCCTGCGGTGTTGGATGCCGCCCTGCACGCCGGGATCCTGAACACACCCGATGCCGACCGCGACACCGTGCGGTTGCCGTTCTCCTGGAACCACGTCCAGGTCCATGTCACTGGCTCGGCCACGCTGCGGGTCGCGATGACACGGGTCGCGGATGGCTGGGGTGTGCGGGTCGCTGATGACATCGGTCGGCCGGTGGCCACCATCGGCTCGCTGGTGACCCGTCCGGTGGCAGCCGATGCGCTCGGTTCTGCTGTCGATGATCTGTTCGCCCTGACGTGGACGGAGATCCCGGTCTCCCAGCAGGTCGGCGTGACGGTGGGCAAGTTTGAAGACCTCGCGGACGGCGAGGTGCCGATGCCCGATGTCGTTGTGTTCACCGCACTCCCCGACAGCGGTGACCCGCTGGCACAGACTCGTCGGCTGACCGCTGAGGTTCTGCAGGCGGTGCAGGTGTGGCTGGCGGGGGAGCGTTTCACTGACAGTACGCTGGTTGTGCGGACCGGAACTGGTTTGGCCGCAGCCGCGGTGTCGGGGTTGATGCGTTCGGCTCAGTCGGAGCACCCGGGCCGGTTCGTCCTGGTGGAAAGTGACGACGACACCCTCACCCCGGACCAACTGGCCGCCACCGTCGGGCTCGATGAGCCGCGGCTGCGGGTCATCGACGGCCGGTACGAGGCACCGCGACTGACTCGTACGGGCGTCGCTGAGCCTGAGCCTGAAGGCGTCTGGGATCCGGATGGCACGGTTCTGATCACCGGTGGTTCGGGTGTGCTGGCGGGGATCGCCGCCCGGCACCTGGTGGCCGAACGCGGTGTGCGTCATCTGCTGTTGCTGTCCCGCAGCGCCCCGGACGAGGCGCTGATCAGCGAGCTGGCCGAGTTGGGTGCCGCGGTGGTGGACACGGCGGTGTGCGACGTGTCGGACCGTGCCGGGCTGGCGCGGGTGCTGGCGGGTGTGTCGCCGGACCATCCATTGACGGCGGTGATTCACACCGCAGGTGTGCTGGATGACGGCGTCGTGGAATCGTTGACGGCGCGGCGGCTGGACACCGTGCTGCGGCCCAAGGCGGATGGTGCGTGGAACCTGCACGAGCTCACCCGCGATATCGACCTTGCCGCGTTCGTCATGTACTCCTCGGCTGCCGGTGTGCTCGGTAGTGCGGGGCAGGGTAACTACGCGGTGGCGAACGCGTTCGTGGACGCGCTGGCTGAGCAGCGTCGTGCTGAGGGTCTGCCGGCCCTCGCGCTGGCCTGGGGCCTGTGGGAGGACGCCAGCGGCCTGACCGCGAAGCTGACCGGTACCGACCATGACCGGATCCGGCGCAGCGGGCTGCGAACCATCACCGCCGAGCGCGGGATGCGGCTGTTCGACATCGCCTCACGTCAGGGTGAACCGGTTCTGGTGGCCACGCCGATGGAGCCGGTGCGGGAGGTCGAGGTTCCGGCATTGCTGCGTTTGTTGCACCGCCCGGTTGCCCGGCGGGCCGCCTCCACCGGTGATTCGTCGGCGCAGTGGCTGGTCGGCTTGGCGCCGGAGGAGCGGGCGAAGGCACTGCTGAAGGTGGTGCGTGACAGCGCCGCGACGGTTCTGGGACATGCCGACGCCCGCAGTATTCCGGCGACCGGTGCGTTCAAGGATTTGGGTGTGGACTCGCTGACCGCGGTGGAGCTGCGCAACAGTCTGACGAAGGCCACGGGGCTGCGGCTGCCCGCCACAATGGTGTTCGACTACCCGACCCCGGCAGACCTGGCCGCCCGGCTGGGCGACCTCATGAACCCGAGGGTTCAGTCGACGACCCTGCTCGCCGAGATCGATCGCATAGAAAAGATGTTCACGTCCGTGACCTTCGACGATCGACAGGCATCCGCGATCAAGGATCGGCTGTCGTCGGTTCTGAATAAATGGCAGCGGATTTCGAGCCCCGAAGAGGTTTCCACTACCGCCCTCTCGAGTGCGAGTGCCAGCGAAATCCTTGACTTCATCGATCGGGAGTTCGGTGATCCCACGGCCTGAGGGCAAACTGCCCGACGTGTGGTGACCCGCCGCCGCAAGGACCGGAACGGAGGCGAACGGCTCCAGCGGGTGCGGGCGCTGGAGCTGCCACCGAAGCTGTTCGGGGATGTGCCGGGCCATCTGTTCATCGGGAGCCAGGTATTGACATGAGTTCAATTAGGTTTGATGCTAGTCGGCAGTCATCCACGACAGGTCAGCTACGAGATCAGATGTATACCTGAGTTCAATTGAGTTCGATGCTCGTCGGGCGCACATAGACGTTGGCTAGCACACGCCCGGCCTCTCGCCCCCGGCCCCTCGGCGGATCGCTGGGTGGCGTGGTGGAGCCGCTGTGCGCTCGCCGGACGCTGAGACGACTGATCGCAACCACCTGGATGAGGATCTGCTGTGGACGCTAATGGGGATGGCAGGGTCTCTGTACGAGATCTAGGAGATGGCCCAATGGCAACGACCCTTGAGCACCGCTTCGCGGGACAGGTCGCCCTCGTTACCGGGGGCGGGTCAGGAATCGGGGCCGCGGTGGCGCACCTGCTCGCTGCCGAAGGATGTGCGGCTGTGCACGTGGGCGACCTCAACGCGGAGGGTGTTCGCACCGTCGCGTCCGTCATCAAAGGGGTTGCGCACGTTGTCGATGTGACCGATCCGCGGGCCGTTGATGCCGTAGTGTCGTCCGTCCTCGAATCCGAAGGCCGTATCGACGTGGTCATCCACACGGCCGGGGTGGACGATCCCGACGCCAAGGCGCGAATCCTCGAGGCTCAGGAGTCGGGCGAGCCGGTGGATGTGCTGACTCGACTCGATGACGCCGCCTGGCGCCGGGTGATGGCCGTGAACCTCGACGGTACTTTCCACGTTCTGCGAGCCGCGGTGCGAGCCATGCGCCCACGCGGCAGGGGCGCCATCGTGACTGTTGGCTCGTCCGCGGCGTTCGACACGCTCACGGGATATCCGCACTACGCCGCTTCCAAAGCCGGTGTGCACGCGCTGTCCCAGGCCGTGGCAAAAGAGGCCATCGCTTTCGGTATCCGCGTCAACACCGTCGCTCCGGGGCCAGTGGACACACCGATGGCGGCGCGTACCCCGGACGCCGTCCGCCAGAAGATGGCCGAGTCGGGCGCGTCGGGATACGCGACGCCGGAGGAGCTCGCCGACAACATCTGCTATCTGGCGTCGCCTGCCGCGTCCAATGTGGTTGGTGCGGTGCTGCTGAGCAACGGAGGCCGGTTCACGGTCTGACCGGATGAATGCCCCAACCATGGGGCATCGACAGGCTGTCCATTCACCCGAAGACGCTGATCATTATTCTCCGCAGCCAGCGCTGACCGGCGGTTTCCTCCTCGACGCCGCGGTCGCAACACGGTGGAGCTTCCTCGCCACCCCCTCCGAGCCCGGCCGGGGCCGTCGGCCCGGCTGGCTGCTGACCACGGCCATCGCGGCGGCCGCGGTCGTGGTCGTGGTGGTGGTGGTCGCCGTCCACTTCGGTACGCAGCGTTCCTCGGCCGATTCCTCCCCGTCCGCGCAGGGGCGGCCATCCGGTTCGGCCGCCTCGCCGACCGCGGGGAAGAAGCCGTCCGCCTCGACCCAGGGACCCCAGGGATCTCAGAAGCCCCAGGGGCCCCAGAAGCCCCAGGAGAAGGGCGCGGCACTCAAGGTCATAGAGGCCACGTTCGAGTTGCCCACCGGGAAGTCCGTGGTGGCCGGGGCCAGGAGTCTGATCATGCAGGAAGACGGCAACCTGGTGGTCCACGACCAGGACCGCAAGCCACGCTGGGCTGCGATGACCAAGGGCGAGAACAACTCCGCCCGCTTCCAGACGGACGGCAACCTGGTCGTCTACAGCAGTGAGGGGCAGCACCTCTGGTTTTCACGGACCAATGGCCATCCAGGAGCGGTCCTCGTGTTCCAGGCCGACGGAAATGTTGTGATCAAGTCCGGCGACACCGTGCTCTGGGCCGCGGGAACCGAGAGCTGACCGTCCCGGTGCCGGGACGGCCCGGTGGGGGAGGCCCTGTCGGGGCTTCAACGGCGGCAAGGGAAGCGCAGGGTGAGGGTGAGTCCGCCTTCGGTGCCGGGTTGTGCCGTCAGCGTGGCGTGGTGGGCGTTGGCGATCGAGTGGGCGATGGACAGTCCCAGACCGTGGCCGGTGGTGGCGGTACGGTCCCCGTCCAGGCGGTGGAAGGGCTCGAACAGGTCGGGGATCTGTTCCGGGGACACGTGGGGGCCCGTATTGGTCACCGTCACGGTGGGGGTATCGAGCCGTATGCGGACGTGGCCACCGGGGTGGTTGTACTGGATGGCATTGCGGACCAGGTTCGTGAGCAGGTGGCGCAGCAGGACCGGGTCACCGGGAACGGCCAGCGGGGTATCGGCGTCGAGGTCGATGCGCACGCCGTTCTTCGTTGCCAGTGGGGTGAGGCCGGTGGACACGAGCCGGACGATGGCCGCGACGTCCATGGTCTGGGTCTTCTCCAGGCCGCGGTCGCTGCGCGCCAGCAGCAGCAGGCCGTTGATCAGCTGTTCGGCCTCGTGGTTGGCGGTGAGCAGGTCCTCGCGGACGTCTGCGAGTCCCTCGGGGAGGGGGTCGGCGAGGCCGACCTGGAGGCTGGTGCGCTGGACCGTGAGAGGGGTCTTGAGTTCGTGGGAGGCGTTGGCGACGAAGCGGCGCTGGCTCTCGAAGGACTTCTCGAGCCTGTCGAGCATGGTGTCGAAGGTGTCGGCGAGGCGGTGGAGTTCGTCGTCGGGGCCGGTGAGCGCGAGACGCTGGTGGAGGCTCTGTTCGCTGATGCGGCGCGCGGTTTCGGTCATGGAGGCGACGGGTCGCAGGGCTCGGCCGGCGAGCCACCAGCCGAGCACTCCGGCAAGGAGCGCCATGGCGAGGAGGCCGACGGCGGACCAGAGCACCATCTGGCGCAGCGCGGTGTCCTGGACGGCTCGCACGGTCTGGTCGATCTTCTGGAACATGGCGACGTCGCCCGGGGCCCGCTGTGTGAGATTCGGCCGGGTGGGGCGCACGGGCCCCATGGGCGCCCCACTGCCGCTCGGCACATCCCCGTACGTGACCGATATCCCCTGGGCCTGCTGCTCCGTTCCGTGGCGGGCGAGTAGCACCACGAAGGCGAGCAGTGCGATGCCGGCGATCAGAAAGAGGGCGGAGAAGGCCGCGGTCAGGCGGGCGCGGAAGGGCAGTCGGCTCAGCAGCGCCCATGGGTTCAGTCGCACAGCCGGTAACCCTCCCCCTTGTCGGCGAGAATGAGGCCGGGGTCGCCGAGTTTGCCGCGCAGCCGGCTGACGGTGGCGCGGACCGCGCTGGTGCGCGGGTCGAGGTGCTCGTCCCAGACGGTGCGGACGAGTTCGTCGTGCGACACCGGCGCGCCCCCGGCCACAAGCAGCAGGTGCAGGACCGCGAGCTCCTTCGGGGTCAGCTCCAGCGGGCGGCCGTCCACGGACACCTCGCGCCGCGTCTCGTCCAGGGTGATGCTCGCGAAGCGCAGCACGGTAGGGGGCTGCTTCGGTGCGCGACGGCTCAACGTCCGTACCCGGGCGACCAGTTCGCTGAAATCGAAGGGTTTCGCCAGGTAGTCGTCGGCGCCGAGTGTCGTGAGGCCGTAGATCTTGTCCGTCAGCTCGCCGGCCGCGGTCAGCATCAGGATCCGTGGAGGGTCCTGGAGTTCGCGCAGCCGTCGGCACACCTCGTCGCCGCTCAGGACCGGCAGATCCCGGTCGAGGATCAGCACGTCGTAGGCGGTGAGCAGGCACATCCGCTCGGCCTCGTCGCCGGCGGCCGCCACGTCGACGGCCATCGCCTGGCGGCGCAGGCCGGTGGCGATGGTGCGGGCGAGAACACGGTGGTCCTCGGCTACCAGAACTCTCATGCCCCCATCAAATCAAGATCGCGATTGCAGCCGGATAAGGATGTGGCGGCCCGTGCCGTGAGCCGGCGGGGTCGTGCGGCGCCGGTCGCGGGGCACGGTGCGAGCAGGTCCTTATGTTGCCGTAACGCTTATGCCGCCGTAACACGCTTATGCCGCTGTAACGCGCTTATCTCGCTGCAAACAACGAGCTGCTTCTGTCTTCGGCATGAACTTCGTCAAGCGCGCCGGGATGAGCCTGGGGGCCAGAAAGTCCAAGAGCGCCGCGTTGCTGGCGATCTTCGTCGTCATCTGCACCCTGCTTCTCGGCGGCTTTCTGCTGCAGGCCGCCGCGGCCCGCCAGGAAGCCGGCGCGCAGCGCACCATCGGCGTCGACGTCACCGTCAGGAAGAAGGGCCTTACCGCGGTCCTCGCGGACCGGCTCGGTGCCTCGGATCTGGTGTACCGCTACAACCCGGAGCTTCCGGTGCGGGCCGGGGCGCGTGGCTTCACGCCGCTGACGTCGGACGCGCCGAAGCCGGGCGATGCGGGTGCGGGTGCGGGTGCCGGTCCAGGTGCCGGTGCCGGGAAGAAGGAGCAGGGCCCGCTGGCCGTGAACGGCGTCCGTGACTCGGGCATGCTGCTGCCCTTCTCGTACGGCTCGACGAAGATCACGGCAGGGCGCGGCATCACCCCCGAGGACGCGGGCCGCAACGCCGCGGTGATCGAGCAGCGGCTGGCCGACAGGAATCACCTCAAGGTGGGCGACACGATCCATGTGCGGTCGGTGGACGACAAGGAAACCGTTCCGCTGCAGGTGGTCGGCGTCTTCCAGAACCCCACGCAGGATCCGGCGCGCTGGACGGCACCGCACAAACTGCCCGGCAACGCGCTGTACGTGCCGATGGGCACGGCGCAGCGGCTCGGTCCCGGCAACGTGGCGGTCAGCGAGGCGGTGTACAAGATCGGCTCGCCGGAGCAGGCCGAGCGGCTGCACACCGAGGCCGAGCGTCTCCTGGGCGGGGACGGCTTCGACTTCCGCGTCAACGACAGGGCGTACAAGGACCAGGTCCGCCCGATCCAGCGGGTCGGCGCGTTCGCGGGACTGATCGTCTGGGTGATCGCGCTGGCCGGGACGCTGATCCTCGGCTTGATCGTGGCGCTGCAGATCCGCGAGCGGCGCGCCGAGCTCGGGGTGCTCCTCGCGATGGGCGAGAAGAGGTGGAAGCTCATCGGCCAGCACGCCGTGGAGGTGGCGGCCGTGGCCCTGCCCGCCATCGCGCTCGCCGCGCTGGCCGGTTCACTCGCCGGACAGCCCGCGGGTGACACCCTCCTCGGGCGGCAGGACGGCAAGCCGGCCGCGGCGGCCGCGGCGGCCGGTGTGCCCGATGCCGAGATCGCGCCGCCGACCGTACGAGTCGAGCCCGCCACCGTCGGCAAGGTCGCCGGCATCGGGCTCGGCATCTCCCTGGTCGCCACCGTCATCCCGGGCATCGGGATCCTGCGCCTGCATCCCCGCTCCATCCTCACCGACACCGAATAGCCACTCACCGGCACGGACTGAGAAAGCCGATCCCATGAACTTCGTCAAACGCGCGGGACTCAGCCTGTGGTCCCGCAAGGGCCGCACCCTGATCACCCTCGCCACCTTCCTCGTCATCTCCGTGATGGTGCTGGCCGGTGTCCTGATCAACGACGCCACGGCCCAGGCCGAGCAAGACGCCAGGCGTTCCGTCGGCGCCGAGGTCAACCTCGAGGCGGATTTGGGCCAGTTGGGCGGCGGGAGCGAGCTGAGGGCTCCGCGCATCGACGCCGCGACCGTCGACAAGGTCGGGGCTCTGCCCCAGGTGCGGAAGTACACCTACTCGATCTGGGACCGCGTCCTCCTCAAGGGCGGCCCCCAACTGGCCGACGGTGGGCCGAAGGAGCCCATGGGCCCCGGCGGCACCGTGGGCATGGGCGTGCTCGACACCTCGCTGCTGCCCGACTTCCGCAGCGGCAAGTTCACGCTGCTGTCCGGTGAGCACCTCACCGCCGCCGACAAGGGCAAGAAGCGACTCCTGATCGAGGAACGGCTCGCCAAGGAGAACAAGCTCGGTGTCGGCGACACGATCACCCTGACCGGCAACGACGAGAAGACCACGGCCGACTTCACCGTGGCCGGCGTCTACCGCGACCCGAGCCCTGCCACCGAACCGGACAGCGAGTACGGCATCAGTCCGGCCAACATGCTGTACGGCACGGTGGGCGGCCTCTCCGCGCTCAGCTCCGAGCGGAACGGGCCGCTCCAGGCAGGTAAGGCGACCTTCCTCCTCCAGGACGCCGACACGCAGGGTGCGTTCAAGGACGAGGCCAAAAAGGTCGCGGGCCCGGCGCTCGACGGTTTCAAGCTGGACGCCAACGACAAGGCCATCCGGCAGATGACCGGCCCGCTCAAGTCCATCAGCACTACCGCCACCCTGGCCATGTGGCTGATGGGGCTCGCCGGTGCGGCCGTCCTGACGCTGCTGGTCAACCTCGCCGTCAAGCAGCGCCACAAGGAGTACGGCGTCCTGCTGGCCATGGGCGAGAAGAAACGCAAGCTCATCGCCCAACAGGCCCTGGAGATCCTCGTCGTCGCCGCCCTCGCCATCGGCCTGAGCTCCCTGTTCGCCCCGCGGCTGACCCAGAGCGCCGGGCAGGCCCTGCTCGGCAGGGAAGCCACCAGCGCCCAGCACAAGATCGACTCCTGGCAGGGCCCGCCGTCCGGCAGTACCGGCCTCGGCGAGGGCATCGACCCGAACGACAAGCCCGTCGAGGACGCCGACCCCATCGACAAGATCACCGTACGACTCGATCCGGCGGACCTCGCCACCCTCGGCGCCATCGGCCTCGGCATCGGCCTGCTCGCCACCGCCGTCCCGGCCGGTGCCGTGCTGCGGCTGAGCCCCCGCACCATCCTCACGAAGGGCAAGTGACCCGCCATGACCAGCGCCACCGCCGCCCCGCCCGTTCTGCGTCTCGCGGGCGTCAGCCACACCTACTCGGGCCAGCGCCGCAGGACCGCGGTCCTCAAGGACATCGACTACGCCTTCGAACGCGGCACCTTTTACACCATCCTGGGCCCTTCCGGCAGCGGCAAGACCACCCTGCTCTCCCTCGCCAGCGGTCTCGACACCCCCACCAAGGGCACCATCACCTTCGAGGGCCAGGACCTCACCGAACTGGGCCTCGGCCGGTACCGCAACCAGCACGCCGCCACGATCTTCCAGCAGTACAACCTCCTCACCTACCTGACCGCCCTCCAGAACGTCACCTGCGCCATGGAGATCACCGGCACCAAACCCACGACCGGCAGTCGCAAGGCCCGGGCTCTGCACCTGC
Organism: Streptomyces rapamycinicus NRRL 5491; assembly: GCF_024298965.1. Lineage (NCBI taxonomy): Bacteria > Bacillati > Actinomycetota > Actinomycetes > Kitasatosporales > Streptomycetaceae > Streptomyces > Streptomyces rapamycinicus. The sequence goes on from NZ_CP085193.1 coordinate 9,992,470, forward strand.
TGGAGAAGATCGGCCTCGACAAGGCGATGGCCACCCGCAACGTCCTCCAGCTCTCCGGAGGCCAGCAGCAGCGCGTCGCCATCGCCCGCGCCCTCGCCTGCGACGTCGACATCCTCTTCGCCGACGAACCCACCGGAAACCTCGACGAGGACACCGCCGCGGGCATCATCGGCACCTTCCGCGAACTCGCTCACGAGCAGGACAAATGCGTGGTCGTCGTGTCCCACTCCCAGCAACTGGCCGCCCAGTCCGACCGTGTCCTCACCCTGCGCAAGGGAAAACTCACAGAACAGGTCAACGCCCGATGAAGACGGGTGCGCCGCACGGTCAGCGGACGGCCGCTCGCAACGCCGCCTCGATCGCGTTGGTCAGCGTCTCCAGATACTCATCGTCGCTTCGGCCCTGTATGACCAGTACGCGGAATGCGAGCGGGGCGATCAGCAGGTCGGTGCCGAGGTCCAGATCCAGCCCGGGAGGGAGTTCGCCGCGGTCGATCGCGCCCCGCAGTATCGCGTGCGCCGCCGCCCGCCGCGGTGCGGTCACTCCGGTGTAGAGCCCCTCCGCCAGAGCGTCGTCGTGACTGGCCTCGGCGAGCAGCCCGGCCGCGATCCGGGCAAGCAGCGGATTGGCCAGTTGACCGCGGAAGGTGGTGAGCAGTTCGCGCAGGTCGGTGCGCAGGGCGCCGGTGGCGGGCGTGGGCGGGAGCGTGTCGGTGACCTTGCCGCGGATCAGTTCGGTGACCATCGCCTGCTTCGAGGGCCAGCGCCGGTAGAGCGCGGCCTTGCCCACGCCGGCCCGCCGGGCCACCGACTCCATCGACATCCGCGCGTACCCGGCGTCGGCGAGTTCGGCGAAGGCCGCCTCGGTGATCGCCTCGGTTACCCGCTGTCGCAGGGCCGCCCCGCCGGTCGCCGGCCGGCCCTTCTTCTGCTGCGCTGTCATGCTCCCGAGCATAACGAACGGAACGGTCACGTTCCATGTGTTACCTTCGAAGGTAAGGCGGAACGGTGCCGTTCCGTTCCATTCTCGGAAAGGAGCCCGACGATGAAATTCCTCTACGACGACGAGTCCTTCTCCTTCGAGGCACTGCGCGCCGCGGGCTACGCGGCCTATGGCGGCGCCGACCTCGGCGAGGTCCTGGTCACCTGCCGGCAGATCCCAGAGGGAGACGAGGAAGCCTGGTCGGCCCAGTGGGCCGCGACGGCGGCGCGCATCGAGCGCATCGGCCGGGACGCGCTGGCCGCCGGTCACCGGGTCAGCGCCCGGGAGGCGCTGCTGCGCGCGTCCAACTACTACCGGACCGCCGACTTCTACCGCCGCGAGAATCCCGCAGCCGACGCCGAGTCGGCGCGGCTCGCCAAGGCCTCCCAGCAGACGTTCGCCGACGCGGCCCCGCTGCTCGACACTCCGGCCCGCGCCCTGCGCATCCCGTACGAGGACACCACGCTTCCCGGCTACCTGTTCCTCGTCGACGATTCGGGCACCCCGCGCCCGACCGTGCTCTTCCACGGCGGGTACGACTCCACCCTCGAGGAGGACTACCTGGCGCTGGCCGCCGGCGCGCTGCGGCGCGGCTACAACGTCATCGCGTTCGACGGCCCCGGCCAGGGCAGCACCGTCCGCGAGCAGGGCCTGCACTTCCGGCCGGACTGGGAGGCGGTGGTCACCCCGGTCGTCGACTTCGCGCTCACCCTGCCCGAGGTGGACGCCGAGCAGCTCGTGCTGATGGGCATGAGCCTGGGCGGCTACCTCGCCGCGAGGGCGGCGGCCTTCGAGCACCGCGTAGCCGCGTGCGTGCTGTACGACGGCGTCTACGACTTCCACGCGGTCATCGCCGCGACCGCCGGCCGTGCCGCTTCGACGCCGGGCGGCATGGAGGCGTTGATGGCGCAGAACACCATGGTGCGGTGGGTGGTGCGCAACGGCCGGTGGACCTTCGGTGTATCCGGTGTCGACGAGCTGGTCAGGGCGGCCGAGCCGTACACCATGGCGGGTATCGCCGACCGCATCACCTGTCCGACACTCGTGCTCGAAGCCGAGAACGACCAGTTCTTCAAGGGGCAGCCGCAGCGGCTGTTCGACGAGCTGACCTGCCAGAAGGAGCTGATCTCCTTCCGCGAGGACGAAGGCGCGGGCGAGCACTGCCACGAGGGTGCGATGTTCCTGTTCCACCAGCGCACCTTCGACTGGCTCGACACCGTGCTCGCCGGCTGACCTCGCCGGTCGGCTTGTCCCTTGCCATGCCACGGGGCCGGCTCGTCTCGCGTCACCTCCTCCGGTGAAGGCCCCCGTCACGTTTCCTGGCCGGAACCCTTGACGTTGCTCCTGACCCGTACCTAATCTCGCGGCGTAGTTCGTACTTCCAGCAGTTCACGTGCTGCGGCGCTTTCCGCAGTGTTTTGACAGGCATAGACATAGACCACCTGTCGGTGGTTTCGTCATGCCTGTTCTGCTCCCCGTGCCGCCGATGGGTCCTCCCCGAAGGCGGATTCATGGCACCACGTCCGAGCGTCAGAAGCGTCGCCGACGTCGTTGCGCTCATCGATGGGCTGGGAAAGATCACCGGCCGGGCGCAGATCATCTGGTTCCTCGTGTTCGGCGGGCTGTTCCTCGACGCCTACTCGAACGCCGCGCTGAGCGCCGGACTTGGGCCCATGACGACCCAGATGGAGCTCACCAGCACCCAGGTCTCGATCCTCACGGCCACCGCTCCGGCCCTGGCGATCCTCTTCAACCCCCTCGGCGGCTGGCTCGCCACCCGCATCGGCCGGGTCCCCCCGCTGCTCATCGCCAAGCTGTTCGCGATCGCGGGTGCCCTGCTCGCCGCCTTCGCAGGTGACTTCACCGTCGTCTGGCTCGGCCGGGTGCTGGTGGGTGTCGCCTACGGGATGGACTTCGCGGTCGCCATGGCGCTGCTCGCCGAGTACACCCCCGCGAAGCTGGGCGGTCGGCTCAACCTGTGGCAAGCCGTCTGGTACATCGCCACCACCAGCAACCTCGTCCTCGCCCTGGTCTTCTTCAACCTGGACGTCGGCGCGGACATCTGGCGCTGGTCGGTCGGCTCGGCCGCGGTCGTCGCCGTCGCGCTCCTCCTGGGCCAGTGGCTGATGCTCAAGGAGAGCCCCACCTGGCTGGCCGGCAAGGGCCGCCTGGGCGAGGCGATCACCAACCTGGACAAGATCTACGGGATCAAGGCCGTCGCCGGTACGCCCGACGAGATGACCCGCACCCCGGCTGAGGCGCCGGTCATCGGGCTCCGGCAGGCCGGACGGCTGTTCAGGGGCGAGTACCTGCCGCGTACGATCCTCTCCTCGGTGATCTCGCTCGGCCAGTCGATGCAGTACTTCGCCGTCGGCTGGTACCTCCCGCTGATCAGCCTGACGATCTTCGGCGAGAGCTTCGAGAAGGCCACCATCGGCTCGATGGTCTTCAACGCCTTCGGCATCGCGGGCGGGCTGCTGTCCGCGTACTTCGGCCGCCGCCTCGGACTGCGGCGCAGCTCCGCCGCCGGGTTCGCCGGAGTCTTCGTCACGCTGGTGGCGATGGGGCTGACCTTCGGGAAGGTCCCGCTGGCGGTGGCGTTCCTGCTGCCGGTCCTGTTCATCCTCTGCCACTCCGCGGGCCCCGGGGCCAACGGCAAGTCCATCGCCGCGCTCTCCTACAGCAGCGATGTCCGCGCGCTCGGCACCGGTGTCACCGGAATGATCGGCAGCTTCGGCAGCGTCACCGGCCTGTATGTCTTTCCCCAGATCAAGGACTCACTCGGACTCGCCGACACCTTCCTGGCGCTCTCCGCCGTACCCCTGCTCGGCCTGATCACCTGCCTGACGATCAAGTGGGAACCGATGAAGGCCGCCTCCCTCGACGAGGCCACCGGACAGGACCGCGACGCCACCGCGACGCTCTCCGCGACCGCGCGCTGACCCGCCGCCGGACCTGCCGCATCGCACGATGGTCCCCCTGGCCCCTTCCCTTCCGTATCCCTCCGCGCAGATCGCGATGAAAGGGCTGCAATGACGCAGACGTTCCCCGGCGCCGCCCCTCGGCGCGGTGTGCTGTCCATCGACGAGGGCACCACGGGCACCAGGGCCGGAGTCGTACTCGACTCCGGCGCCGCCCACGAGGTGTCCTACCGGTCGATCGGCGTCAGCCATCCGGACGACCTCTCGGTCGAGCAGGACCCCATGGAGATCTGGACCGCCACCGCCGAGGTGGCGGGCCGGGCCGTCGGCCGGGCCCACGCGCAGGGCATCGAGATCACCGCTGTCGCGCTCTCCACCCAGCGGGCCACCGCGATGCTGTGGGACCGGGTCACCGGGCTGCCCTTGCTGCCCGCGGTGGTGTGGCAGGACCGCCGGTACGCGCATGAGCTCACCGCGTACGAAGCGGAGTGGGACGCCGTCCTGCTGGCCCGGCAGGGCCGGCCGGTCGGCGCCCGCGCACCGTTCCTCTGGGCCGCCCGGCAGCTCGCCGGGCACCCGGAGGTGGCCGCCGCGTACCGCCAGGGCCGGCTGCTCTTCGGGACCGTCGACACCTGGCTGATCTGGCGCCTCACCGGCGGCGCCGTCCACGCCACCACGCCGACCAACGCCGCGTCCACCGGTGGCTATCTGCTGGAGCGGCACGCCTGGGACGAGGAGTGGATCAGCCATCTCGGCTTCCCCCTCGACCTGCTGCCGGAACTCCGCTCCGACGACGCCGGATTCGGCACCACCGATCCGGCCGCCCTCGGGATCGCCGTCCCGCTGGCCGCCTCCATGGGCGACCAGCACGCCGCACTCGTCGCGCTCGGCGGGCTCGCCGCCGGGCAGGGCATGTGCGTGTACGGGACCGGCGCCTTCGTCGACGCGGCGACCGGCACCACGCCCGCCCTGCCCCGGCCGGACATCTCCGGGGTGCTCGCCCAGCCCGGCCGGCGGCAGGGCGGCATCAGCCACTACAGCCTGGAGGCATACACCTCCACGGCGGGTTCGGCGCTGCGCTGGCTCTGCGACGACCTGGGGCTGTTCGCATCGCCCGAGGAACTCGGCGAGGAGGCGGGCCGGGTCCCCAGCCGGCCCGGCCGCACCCCGCGTTTCCTCCCGGCCCTCGCCGGGGTCCGTACGCCGGTCTGGCACCCGGAGGCCACCGGGGTCCTCACCGGGCTCACCCTCGCCACCACCCGCGCCGATCTCGCACGCGCCGTGCTCGACGGGATCGCGCACTCGGTGTGCGATCTGATCGACGGGGTCGCCGACACCATGGGCACGCCGTTCACCCGGCTCCGGGTCGGCGGCGGAGTCTCCGGCAGCGACCCGCTCATGCAGACCCAGGCCGATCTGACCGGTCTGCCACTGGAGCGGGTCTCCGACTCCGCCACCGCCAGCCTGCGCGGCACCGCCTATCTGGCGGGTGTCGCCCGGGGGCTGTGGCCCTCGCTCGAAGAGGTCGTCGAAGCACAGCCGCACGGCCGGTTCTTCGAGCCCGCGATCACCACGGCCGAACGCGTCGAGCAGCGGGCCGCCTGGTGCGACCTGCTGATCGCCCACCTCGACGACCCCGCGCTGCTCTCCGACGAGCGCACCGCGTCCCGGCCTCACACCCCCCACTGACCGTCGCACTGGCGGCCCGCCGACCACGCGGCCGCCGTACCGGAACACCAGGAGTTGATGTTGTGATCACCATGCCCGCCCGGAAACCGCGGCGCAGCGCCGCGGCGACCCGCCGAACGCCACTGCTGCTCGACCGGGCAGCCCTCAAGCGCCGGCTGGCCGACGACACGTATGACGTGCTCGTCATCGGCGGCGGCATCACCGGGGCGTACGCCGTGCTCGACGCCGCCTCGCGCGGGCTGCGCGCGGCGCTGATCGAGAAGGACGACTTCGCCTCCGGCACCTCGTCGAAGTCCTCGAAGATGGTGCACGGCGGTCTGCGCTATATCGAGCAGGGCAACGTCAATCTGGTCCGCCACTCGCTCCTGGAGCGACACCGCTTCCGGAAGAACGCCCCGCACCTGGTGCACCGGCTGCCGTTCCTCTTCCCGGTCCTGGAGAAGGAGGGTGTCTTCGACGCCCGCCTCGCCAAGGGCTTCGAGGGTCTGCTGTGGACGTACGACCTGGTCGGCGGCTGGCGGATCGGCAAACTCCACCAGCGGCTCACGGTTCCCGAGGTGCTCGCGCAGGCGCCGACGCTGCGCGCCGAGAACCTCAAGGGCGGGCTGATGTACTTCGACGCCCGCACCGACGACGCCCGGCTCGTCCTCACCATCGTCCGCACCGCCGCCGCGCTCGGCGCGACGATCCTCAACGGTGCCAAGGCCGAGGGTCTGCTGACGCAGCGGGACAAGGTGGCCGGTGCCCGGGTCACGGCGGACGGCGACACCTTCGACATCCGCTCGCGGGCCGTCGTCAACGCCACCGGGGTGTGGACCGACGAGCTCGACGGACAGGCGGACGACGGTCACCAGCCGCGGGTCCGCCCGGCCAAGGGCGTTCACATCGTGGTCCCCTGGGACAAGGTGCGGATCAACTGCACGGTCACCGTGCCGGTCCCCGGCCGGACCCGCCGCGCGACCTGCACCCGCTGGGGCAACAGCGTCGTGCTGGGCACCACCGACGAGGACTACCAGGGCCCCCCGGACGATGTGCACTGCACCCGCGAGGAGATGAACTTCCTGCTGGAGGGCGCCAACACCGCCTTCGAGGGAAAGCTCACCGCGGACGACGTGGTCGGCTCCATCGGCGGTCTGCGCCCGCTGGTCGGCGGCAAGGAGGGCGCCACCCTCGATATGCGCCGCGACCACCACATCACCGTCGGCCGCACCGGCATGGTGACGGTGACCGGAGGCAAGCTCACCACCAGCCGGCACATGGGCGAGCTCGTCATCGACAAGGTGATGACGGTCCTCGGCCGCAGGGGGAAGAGCCGTACCGCCCACCTCCCGCTGCTCGGCGGCGCCGGTTACGACGCCGAAGCCGTCGCCGCGTCCGGTGGCCTGGCCGCGCACCTGGGCGAGCGCTTCGGCACCGAGGCCCGCTTCGTCGGCGACCTGATCCAGGACGACCCGGCGCTGGCCGAGCCGATCGTCGCGGGACTCCCGTACACCAAGGCCGAGGTCGTGTACGCGGCCCGCGCCGAACTGGCCCGCTCGGTCGACGACGTGCTCTCCCGCCGCATGCGCGCCCGGCTGTTCGCCCGGGACGCCTCCGCCGACGCCGCCGAGGCCGTCGGCGCGATCCTCGGCCGGGAACTGAACCTCACGGAGGCCGAGGCCGAGCGCTCGGTCGCCGAGTACCTCGCAGCCGTCCGCCACGAAAAGTCCGTACTCCTCGAAGGAGCAGCAGCATGATCAGCCGCCAGACCATCACCCACCCGTTCAACCGGGGCGACTACACCGTCGGCGCCCCCAGCTTCGCCAGGTGGGCGCGGAACACCCCGATCGGGGAGGGCGAGGCCGCCCTCCAGACGAATCCGGTCGAGGTCCCCGAGAGCGTGGTCGAGGCGCTGCGCGACGCCGCGCACGCGGTCCACACCTCCCGCCACGAGGTCGTCATCCGGACCCGTGACTGGTGGGCCGGGTCGATGATCGGCGAGACCGAGGGCCGTCCCGCCACCCCGAACGCCGTGATCGTCGAGGCCGCCGACGCCGACCAGGTCGCGGCCGTGCTGCGCGTCTGCCACCAGGCAGGCATCCCGGTCACCCCCGCCGCGGGCCGCTCCAACGTCACAGGCGCGGCGCTGCCCGTCTTCGGCGGCGTCGTCCTGGACGTCTGCGGGCTGAACCGGATCACCGGCTTCGACGCCGAGTCGAACATCGTGGACGTCCAGGCCGGAATGTTCGGGGACCTCTTCGAGAAGCAACTGCAGGAGGAGTACGGCGTCACCACTGGCCACTGGCCGTCCGCGTTCGCCGTCTCCACCGTCGGCGGCTGGATCGCCTGCCGCGGCGCCGGTCAGCTCTCCACCCGTTACGGCAAGATCGAGGACATGGTCGTCGGCGTCGACGTCGTGCACGCGGACGGTACGCGTGCCACGTACGGCGACTACGCCCGCGCCGCGGTCGGCCCGGACCTGCGCCAGCTGTTCATCGGCTCCGAGGGCACCCTCGGCGTCATCGTCTCGGCCCGGCTGCGGGTCCACCCGCTGCCGGAGTACGCGAGCGCCGCCGCGTACGGCTTCACGACCTTCGCGGAGGGCCTGGACGCCTGCCGCAAGATCATGCAGCGTGGCGCCACCCCGGCCGTCCTGCGCCTGTACGACGCGCTGGAGTCCGGCACCCACTTCGGCCACCCGGAGACCAACCTCCTGCTCATCGCCGACGAGGGTGACCCGGCCGTCGTCGACGCCTCGATCAAGGTGGCGAAGGAGGTCTGCGGGAGTTACGGCCCCGAACTGGACAGCGATGTGGTCTTCGAGCGCTGGCTGGACGAGCGGATGCTGGTCGGCAAGTCCGCCGACGGCTTCAAGCCGGGTCCTGGCTTCGTCGCCGACACCCTGGAGATGGCCGCGTCCTGGGCCGACCTCCCGGTGATCTATGACGAGGTGGTCGCCGCGATCCAGACGGTGGACGGCACCCTGGCCGCCTCGGCCCACCAGTCCCACGCGTACACCGACGGCGCCTGCGTCTACTTCTCGCTGCGTGGCGATGTGGCGCCCGAGTCGCGCCGCGAGTGGTACCGCTCGGTGTGGGACGCGGCCAACGCCGTACTGATCAAGCATGCGGCGGCGCTCAGCCACCACCATGGCTGCGGTCTGCTGCGCGGCCCCTACCTGGAGGAATCCCTCGGGGCGGGCTTCGCGACGTTCGTCGCGGTGAAGAAGGCCCTCGACCCGGCGGGCATTCTCAACCCTGGCAAACTGGGCCTTCCCAGCCGCTTTGGCACGTCCCCGCTGGACTGATCCCAGCAGCCCCGCCCGCCCTCCTTCCCCAGGCAGGACTTCACCATGGCCCCCCGCCCGTTCCCGTCCGGTGCCGCGCTCGCGCCCCGGCTCGCCTCGGACTTCGCCGAGGTGCCGGTCGTCGCGTCGGTGATCGGCACCCAGCCGCTGCGGCAGTTCCTGACCGCACCGGCCAAGGTGTGCATCCTCGCGTCGTTCACCGTGGGGCAGCTGCCCAAGGTGGTGCCGGCGCTGGTCCGGGCGGGGAAGACCGTGTTCGTGAACGTGGACAGCAGTCCCGGTCTGGCCCAGGACCGGGGCGCGCTGGAGTTCATCAAGAACATGGGCGCGCACGGCGTGGTCAGCACCCGGCTCTCCCTCATAGAGAAGGGCCGTCCGCTGGGCCTGCTGACGATGATGAAGGTGTTCGTCACCGACCGGTCCAATCTGCCCCGCTCCACGGACGCGATCTCGCGCGGGGCACCGGACCTGGTGGAGATCATGCCCGCCCCGATCATCGCCTGGATGAGCGAGCGGGCACAGCGCGCGATGTCCCCGTCGGTCGCCGCCGGATTCGTGGAGACCCCCGCGGACGTGGCGCTCGCGCTGGCCCTCGGATCGGCCGCGGCCGCCACGTCCGACCCCCGCCTCTGGCACCTGCGCCGGGACCAGCTGCCACCGGTCCCGCCCACCGCGCTGAAGAGGCCCGCGTGACCACACGCGAGGTGGTGGCCGTCAGTCGAGGAAGCGGAGCAGTTCGGTGGTGACGAACGCGGGGTTCTCCTCGACGAGCCAGTGGCCCGCCTTCGGTACGTCCACCGCGCGCACGATGTTGCTCATGCGGGGGGTCACGGTGGCGCGGACGGGGGCGAGTTGGCCCTGGGCCGTCATGAGGAGGGTGGGGGTGTTCACCGGGGCCGCCGCCGTGGTGTCGCGGACGTCCTTGTCGAGGGAGCGGTAGAGGTCGAAGCCGCCGGACAGGGCGCCGGGGCGGCCGTAGGTGCGGGCGTACTCCGTGATCTCGGCGTCGGTGAAGGGCGATCGGGTGGAGGTGCCGCCGAACGCCGTGCCGCCGAAGGCGACCTGCGGATAGAACAGCGCCAGATACTCACGGACGTCGTCCGCGACGACGGCCTCGGGGACGCGGCGCTGGGAGTGGAAGGCGATGTGCCAGCTCAGGGAGCGGTAGGTGCGCGCGTCCATGGCGGGTCCGGGCAGCGGCAGGTCGAGGTAGCCGAGGCGCTCGGTGTCCGCGGGGAACCGGGCGGCGTACTGGAAGGCCACCGCGGCGCCGAGGTCGTGGCCGACGACCCGGGCGTGTCGCATGCCGAGCTTCCCGGCGACGAGGGTGTGCACATAGCGGGCCAGGGTGGCCTTGTCGTAGCCGGTCGGTGAGCCGCTGCTGTCGCCGAGCCCCGGGAGGTCGATGGCGTAGACGGTGTGGTGTTCGGCCAGCTCCGGCATGATCGGCCACCAGCCGTACCAGGTCTGCGGCCAGCCGTGGAGCAGGACGACCGGGGAGCCTTTGCCGCCCTTCACGTAGTGCATCCGCACGCCGTCGACGGTGGCGAACTTATGGCCAAAGGCGCGGTTGAACTCCGGGTCGTCGTGTGTGGCGGAGGCGTAGGAGGGGACGTCGGGGCCTTGCGGGGCGCAGGCGGCCGCGCCGGTGGTCAGGACGAGGGCCAGGACGGCGGATGCCGCCCGTCGGGCCGTGCGCGGTGCGCGGTTCGGTGACGCGGATGTCATGGCTTCCTGCCTGTGGGCGGGTGGGTCAGCGTCCGGTGGCGCCGTCGAGGAGTTCGCGGATGATGTCGGCGTGGCCGGCGTGGCGGCCGGTCTCCTCGATCATGTGGGTGAGCGCCCAGCGGACGGCGGGGGCCGGTGTGTCCGGCCGGGAGCGGGGCAGTGGCGCGCCGAGGTCGGTACAGGTGTCGAGGACCTCGTTCGCCTCCGTGACGGTCTCCCGGTAGCGGGCGACGACGGCGGTGGCGGTCTGCGCGGGGGCGGTGTGGAAGGTCGCCTTCCAGTCGGTGATCCGGGCGCCGAGGAACAGCGCCCGCTCGACGCAGGTGAGGTGGTGGAGCAGGCCGAGCAGGTTCGTGCCCGAGGGCACCACGGCCGTACGGATCCCGGGTTCGGGAGCGCCTTCGACCTTCGCGGCGATCGAGTCGCGCAGGTAGTCGAGGAATCCGCGCAGGACCTCGGTCTCGGTGTTCCCGGTGCGCGGCGGCGGGGCGTCGCGGCGGCGGTGGGGGCGCGGGGAGGTGGTCATGGTGGCTGCTTTCGACGGCCGTGCCGGTTCAGGCGTCACGGCGGATGATCAGGACGTGGTCGGTGACCTCGGCCGTGCGGCCGTCCGGTCCGGTCGCCTCGCGCACCTGGGCGTCGGCTCGCTCGACCGTCCAGGTCGCGGGGGCCAGGGCCAGGTCCGCCGCGACCTCCTGCGGGGTCGGGTACCGGATGTGCGGGTCCTGCGTCCATGACCACGGCGCGGTCGAGCCGTGGTCGACCACCAGCAGTCGTCCGCCCGGGCGCAGGGCGTGGGCCGCCGTGCGCAGCACGGCCGTCCGGTCCAGGTCGAGGGGGGTGTGCAGGTAGTGGGCGCAGACCAGGTCGAAGACGCCCGCGGGGAAGGACGTGCGCAGGTCGTGGTGGTGTGCCGTCAGCCGGTCGGCGAGGCCGGTCTCGGCGGCGAGGCGGGTGAGGCGCCCGACGGCCACGGAGGAGACGTCGACGGCGGTTACCAGCCATCCGCGGCCCGCCAGCCACAGGGCGTCGCCGCCGTCGCCGCACCCCAGGTCCAGGACGTCGCCGGGCGGCAGGCCGGTGACGGTCGCGGTGAGGCAGGCGTTGGGGCGGGGGGAGACGGCCGCGGACCGGGCCGCGTAGATGTCGTTCCAGTACGTACCGGCGTCTGTTGCGCTCATCGGGACTCCTTGTGCGGGGAGGGGCGCACACCACTCTCGCCGGACTTGCCCGAACTGGCACGTCATCTTGCGGTTTCTGCAAGATGGGCCGATGAGCGGCGCGCGGCACGGGTTCGACGGCGGTGCGGTCCAACTGCTGATCCCGTCCGGACCGCAGGGGGCGCGCACACACCTGCGTGCGACCCCCGGCCGGACCCACCGGCACCGGCAGTGAGTTGGCCGAAGGCCCGGAAAACTCCCGTTGCCACAGGTCACAAGGCACGTCTTCGTCACCAAGGCCCGCGGGCGGTCACCGGTCGGTGGATCCAGCTTCAAATCTTGGGCACAAGTTGCACACATTCCCTCTTCAGATGGGCCCCCCGATGGTCTAGATTGACCGTGCTTCACATGTTTGGACACCGGCGACAAATAATGATCTATGGGTCCGGATCTACGGACAGTCGGCAGTCGCCAGGGTGGGTTGTTCGAGCAGCTCTGAAGCAGTCGGCATGTCAGGCGCGGGGGGTGGGGGCCTCCCGCGGGGAGGAACGGCGCGGCGCGGGGGCGGGGGCCCCCGAGGGGGAACAGTGCCGGGGGGTGGGGGCCTCCCGAGGGGAGGGGCAGTACGGGGGGGGGGGACCTCCCGAGAACAGTGTGAGGCGAATACGTCGAACCACTGGGGACCTTGGGGGGTTCTGTGCGGCAAGGGGGATTACTCAACCCGTTTCCGTCAGCGCGCGGGCGTCTGGCGGACGGGGCAATCAGACAGCCCGCGACCGACTGGGAGCAGCGGTACCGACGTACCGTGATCACCAGCGATACCGTGGCCACCGCCTTCGTGGTGGCGGCGATCGGCAACTTCTTCGGGGCCCGGGACGCGGCCAACTGGCACGAGAAGTGGGGAATTCTCGCATTCGGCACCGAACTGCTGGTGCTGGGGGCGCTCGCGGTGAGCCGGTCGTGGGCTCCGGCCGTGCTCGGTCAGGGGGCCGAGGAATTCCGCCGGCTCGGACGCTCACTGTTCACGGCGACCGTCGTACTGGCGCTCGGCGGGATCGCCCTCACCTCGCGCAACATCAAGCTCTGGATCTTCGTCGCGATCCCCGCGATCGCGCTCGTCACCATGTCCGCGCGGTATCTGCTGCGCCTCTGGCTGCACAAACAGCGGAAGGAAGGACGGTGTCTGCGACCGGTGCTCGCCGCCGGGAGCCCGGCCACCGTACGCGACCTGATCACCCGGACCCGTAAGTTCCCGCACCTCGGGTGGCGGGTGGAGGCGGTGTGCACGACGGACGGTCGCGGGCTCGACGGTGACCGGCTGGACGGAGTGCGGGTCGTCGGCCGGCTGTCGGACGTCGCCAAGCACGTCCGCCACGACGGCTACCGTGTCGTCGCTGTCACACCGGACCCGCACTGGTCACCGGACCGGCTGCAGCGGCTGGCCTGGAACCTCGAAGGCAGCGACGCCGAGATGGTCGTGGCCCCCGTGCTGATGGAGGTGGCCGGCCCGCGGCTGCACATCGACGCGGTGCTCGGGATCCCGCTGCTGCGGGTCAGCATGCCCACCTTCACCGGGGGCCGCCGGGCGGTCAAAGGGGTCGTCGACCGGATGGGCGCGGCGATCCTGCTGGTGCTGTTCGCGCCGCTGATGGTGTTCGTCGGGCTGCTCGTGCTGGTGGACAGCCGGGGCGGGGCGTTCTACCGCCAGCGCAGGGTCGGCAAGGACGGCCGCGAGTTCACCATCCTCAAGTTCCGCACCATGGTCGCCGGGGCTGACAGGGCACGTGCCGAGCTGGCCGACCGCAACGAGGGCGCGGGACTGCTGTTCAAGGTCCGCCGGGATCCGCGGGTGACCCGGGTGGGGGCGGTGCTGCGCCGGTACTCGATCGACGAGCTCCCGCAGCTCTTCAACGTGCTCACCGGATCGATGTCGCTCGTCGGTCCGCGGCCTCCGTTACCGGAGGAGTCCGCCGCGTACGGCCCGGACATCCGGCGGCGGCTGCTGGTCAAGCCAGGGCTCACCGGTCTGTGGCAGATCAGCGGACGCAGTGACCTGCCGTGGGAGGAAGCGGTCCGGCTGGACCTGCGGTACGTGGAGGACTGGTCGCTGGCCCTGGACACAGTGATCTTGTGGAAGACGCTGCGTGCGGTGCTCCAGGGGCAGGGGGCCTACTGATGCGCGGGGGCGGGCGTCGTCCGGTCGGCGCAGGGAGGGCGGGCCGGAAGGGCCTGCCCGGGGGGAGGAACGGGTCATGAGAGTCAGCGTTTTCGGGCTCGGCTACGTGGGCTGCGTGTCGGCCGCGTGCCTGGCCAGTATGGGGCACGAGGTCATCGGGGTGGACGTGAACCAGGTGAAGGTCGACCTGGTCAACGACGGCAGGGCCCCGGTGGTCGAGGAGCGGATCGGCGAGCTCATCGCCGAGGTCGTGCGGACCGGAGCGCTGCGCGCCACCGGCGACGTCCGCGAGGCGATCACGGGCAGCGAGGTGTCACTGGTCTGTGTGGGCACGCCGTCGGAGCCCAACGGCAGCCTGTGCACCACGTACTTGGAGCGGGTCACCGAGCAGATCGGCGCCGCGCTGGCCGAGGGGGCCGAGGGGGCCGAGCAGGGGGGCCGGCACACCGTCGTGTTCCGCAGCACCATGCTCCCGGGCACCTGCCTGAACCTGCTGCTGCCGATCCTGGAGAAGTACGTCGGCGGCACGGCCGGGGTGGACATCGGCGTCGCGGTCAACCCGGAGTTCCTGCGCGAGGGCACGAGCGTGCGGGACTTCTTCGACCCGCCCAAGACCGTCATCGGCGAGCTCGACCCGGCGAGCGGCGACGCGGTGACGGCGCTGTACGACGGCTTGCCCGGCGAGGTGTTCCGGGTGCCGGTCCCGACGGCCGAGGCGATCAAATACGCGGACAACGCGTTCCACGGCCTCAAGATCGGCTTCGCGAACGAACTGGGCGCGGTGTGCCAGGCGCTCGGGGTGGACTCGCACCAGGTGATGGACGTGTTCCTGGCCGACCGCAAGCTGAACATCAGCCCCGCCTACCTGCGGCCCGGCTTCGCCTTCGGCGGCTCCTGCCTGCCCAAGGACCTGCGCAGCCTGGTCCACGCGGCGCAGCGGGCCGACGTCTCGGTGCCCATCCTCGCCCATGTGCTGCCCTCCAACTCCGAACATCTGCGGCGCGCGGTGGAGCTGGTCGAGCGCACCGGCAGGCGCCGGGTGGGCCTGTTCGGGCTGTCGTTCAAACCCGGCACCGACGACCTCCGCGAGAGCCCGCTCGTCGAGCTGGCGGAGAGACTCTTCGGCAAGGGCTACGACCTGAAGATCTACGACGCCAACGTGAGCCTCTCCCGGCTGCTCGGCGCCAACCGCGAGTACATCGAGACCCGGCTGCCGCACCTCTCCCAGCTGCTCGCGGACTCCGTCGACCAGGTGCTCGAACACGCCGAGGTGTGCCTGGTCGGGACCAGGGATCCGGACGTGCTGTCGGCGCTGCCCCATGGCGACGGCCCGGTGATCGTCGACCTCATCCGCCTTCCCGACGCCGAGGCGCGCCGGGCCGAACCGGGGTACATGGGCCTTGCCTGGTAACGCGATCAGCGGTGACGGGTCGGGCCGGCGCGCGCTGATCCTGGTGGAGAACCTGTCGGTGCCGTTCGACCGGCGGGTGTGGCAGGAGTGCACGACGCTGCGCGACGCGGGCTGGACGGTGCACGTCATCTGTCCCCGGGGGAGCAAGCGGGACACGGAGCCGGAGGCGTTGATCGACGGGGTGCGGATCCACCGCTACCCGTTGCGCGCGGCCACCGGCGGACCGGCCGGCTATCTGCGGGAGTACGGATCCGCGCTGTGGCATACGGTCCGGCTGGCCCGGAAGGTCGGCCCGGTCGACGTGGTCCACGCCTGCAACCCGCCCGATCTGCTGTTCCTGCCGGCACTGTGGCTGAAGCGGCGCGGCGCGCGGTTCGTCTTCGACCAGCACGACCTGGTGCCCGAGCTGTACCTCTCCCGGTTCGACCGCGGCAAGGATCTGCTCTACCGCGCCGTGTGCGCGCTGGAGCGGCGCACCTACCGGGCCGCGGACGTCGTGCTCGCCACGAACGAGAGCTACCGGGACGTCGCGCTGCGCCGTGGCGGCCGGCGCCCTGAGGACGTCTTCGTGGTGCGCAGCGCGCCCCAGATCGACCGGTTCCAACCGGTGCCGCCCGAGCCGGAGTTGAAGCGCGGCAAGCCTCATCTGCTGTGCTACCTCGGCGTCATGGGCCCGCAGGACGGCGTCGACTACGCCTTGCGCGCCCTCGCGAAGCTGCGCGACGAGCTCGGACGTACCGACTGGCACGCGGTGTTCGTCGGCTCCGGCGACGCCTTCGACGCGATGGTGGAGCTGTCCCGGCGGCTCGGGCTCACCGGGCAGGTGCAGTTCACCGGGCGCGTTCCGGACGCCGACCTGGTGCGCTACCTGTCCACCGCGGACGTGTGCCTCTCTCCCGACCCGCGCAATCCGCTCAACGACGTGTCGACCATGAACAAGGTCCTGGAGTACATGGCGATGGGCCGGCCGATCGTCTCGTTCGACCTGAAGGAGGCGCGGGTCTCCGCCGGTGACGCCGCCGTCTACGCGCCCGCCAACGACGAGGCCGAGTTCGCGGGGCTCATCGCGCTGCTCCTCGACGATCCGGAGCGGCGGGCCCGGATGGGCAAGATCGGTCAGGAGCGGATCGGCGGGCCGCTCTCCTGGCGGAACTCGCAGGCGTCGCTGCTCGCCGCCTACGCGTCGGCGGGCGACCCGGACCGGGCACGGAGGAGGCCGCGCCGTTGAGCGATGACACGATACGCCTGGTCACGATCGGGCGGATTTTCCGTCGGCGGTGGCGGCTTCTCACCATCCTCGCCGTGGTGGGGGCGCTCGTCGGCTACGGCACCTCCTTGCTGTTTCCGCCGCGCTACACGGCGTCGGCGTCGGTACTGCTGCCGGGGGCGTGGGAGGAGCGCGAGCTGCTCACCCAGGCGGAGATCGCGACCAGTTCGGTGGTGGTCGACCGCGCGGCCGCCACGCTCGGCTGGACCGGGGTCAGCGGCAGCGAGCTGCGGGACCGGGTGAGCGCCAAGGCAGCCGACGGGAACATCATCAAGATCTCGGGTACGGCCGACACCCCGGAGCGCGCACAGCACCTCTCCGACCAGGTGGCCCAGCAATTCGTCGCCTTCGCCGCGCGGCTCGCGGGCGACGACACCGACTCCGAAGCCTCGGCCGGGCCCGAGACACTGCGGAAGATGGTGGTGCAGACCAGCCGCCGCATCACCGAACTGGCCGACGCGGCCGATCCGGGGCAGACCGTGGAGAGCGTGCAGGGCCGCACCGAGCTGGAGAAGCTGCGCATCGCGCTGCAGGAGGCCATGAAGAAGCTGACCGAGGCCGACCCGGTGACCAGCAAATCCAACATGGTCGTCATGGGGCCGGCGGCCCGGCCGTCCGGCGAGGCACCGCCGACTAGGACGCAGCTCACCGTCGCCGGAGCGCTGCTGTTCTTCCTGCTCGCGGTCATCGGCCATCTCACCGCCGCACGGATGAGCCGCCGGCTGCGCACCGAACCGGAGATCGCCGCGGCGCTGGGCTCGACACTGCTGGGCACCGTCGACGTACCTGGTGAAGGGCGCGCGCACCGGCCGGAAGGCGGCGGCCCAAGGGCCCGGATCCGCCGGCTCCTCGGCATCGACACCCGGTGGGACATGCCGACCCCGCGGCGGTCCGGCGACGAGGCCGGCAGGCAGATCCGCTACCGGCGGGTGTGCGCCCGCCTCCGGGACCAGTTGCCGGCTCCCCGGCGGCTGCTGGTGGTCGTACCGGACGGCGACGAGATCGCCCGCCGGGCCGCCGGGCAGCTCGCCGCCGAGGCCAAGGGCGATCCTTCCCCCTCCTCTTCGAGCAGGGGATACCCCGTGCTGCGGGTGGTGGAGGTCTCGGTGGACCGGCCGATCGTGCCGGACCGCGACACCGAGTCCGGTGCCCTGGTGGTCCTCAGCGCGGGCAGCCGGACCGCGGAGGAGCTCGCCGGCATCGCCGAGGCGTGTGCGGACGCCGGGCATGAGGTCGTCGGCATCGTCGTCGCCGGAACGGTGCGGGCCCGCCCGACGCGGACCGCCGACCGCCCTCCGGACGAGCCCACTCTGGAACTCGCCGTGCGCGGCCACGCGACGGGAGGCTCGAAGTGACGACGAGCGAGACCGCGGAGTCGTCGGCCGCCACTCCGCTCCTTGACCTCCAATCGCTGGTGGTGGCGGTGCGCAGGCGCCGCCGCCTCTGGTGCTCCATGGCTCTGCTGGGGCTGCTGGCCGGTGCGGCGATGGCCGTCCTGCTGCCGTCGCCGCCGACCGCGGTGACCAAGGTGCTGGTGGCGCATCAGGAGGACCAGCCGAACGACACCGGAACGCTGATCCGCACCGACGTCGCGCTGCTGGGGACCTCGCGGATCGCCGGGGAGGCCCTGCGGTCCCTCAAGTCCACGGAAAGACCGGAGGACTTCATGGGGGACTACCGGGGCACCGGCTTGACCAACAACCTGCTGCAGATCGATGTGACGGGTGACAGCGACGCCGAAGCGGTGGCCCGGGCCAAGGCGCTGGCCGACGCGTTCGTCGCGGACCATGTGAGGCGGATGCGGGAGGCCGCGAAAGCCGAGTCCAAGGCCCTGCTCGACCAGCGTGATCGCGTACGGGACGAACTCACCGAGGTCAACAAGGCGATCGGGGACCGATCGCCGGGCAGCGACCCGGAAGCGTCGGCGAGCATCGAGTCGCTCTTCGCCCGCCGGGCCGAGCTCAACTCGCGGATCGCCGATTTCGACCAGCGCGCCGCGGAGGCGCGCACCGGCACGCCCAAGGTCATCGCCGGTACGCAGATCGTGGACGCCCCGCGCGCGGTGCGGCACTCCCCGCTGAAGGCCGCTGCCACCAACGCCGCGATCGGGCTCGTCCTCGGGCTCGCGCTCGGGCTCGCGGTGGCCGCGGTCGGCACGGTGGTGGCGGACCGACCCGTGCTGCGCCGGGAGATCGCGGCGAACCTGGGCGCCTCGGTCATCGCGGAGCTGCCCCGCCGGCCGGGCGGGCTGTGGCGGCGCCGACGGATCCGGGCGGCACGGACAAGGCTCACCGCGTCCCTGGCCCGCACCGTGCGCGGCGCCGCGGAACCGGTGTCGCTGCTGGAACTGGGCTGTGCGCGCGGCACGAGCGTGATCGCCCTGGACCTCGCCAGGGCGCTGGCGGCGGATGGGCCGGTGGTCATCATCGACGGTCTGCCCGGTCCGCAGCTCGCGATCCGCCGCCCGAAGCCAGGAGACCCGACCGTGGTCAGCGGCGAGCAGGCCGCCGCCGTGTCGCCTCAGGAGCACCGGTTCGGCGTCGGCTCGGTCGGGCCCGGCACCGCGTGGACCGACCTCCAGTACCTCGGTACCCGGACCGTGCTCGTCGTGCGTGCCGGGCACGGCAGCGCCGCATGGCTGCACACCGTGGCGCGGCAGCTCGCGGACCAGCGCATTCCGGTGATCGGTGTGGTGCTGATCGACCCCGATCCGCGTGACCGGACCGACGGAACGCTGTGGGACGGGCTGCACATCGCGCTGCGGGGCCACGGCGAGCGGCCGGCCCGGCGGCACGGGACGGGCCAACTACGGACGGAGCGGCTGCCGATGTGGGCCGCGCGAGTCCCGGACAGCGACCAGGAGGCACGGTAGGACATGTGTGGCATCGCAGGCACCTACCGATGGCCGGACGGGAAGGCCGTGACCGACCGGCTCACCGATACCCTCGCCCACCGCGGTCCGGACGGGACGGGCCGGTACGGCCACCCCGCCGGTGACGGCGAAGTGCACCTCGGGCACCGCCGGCTGGCCATCATCGACCTGTCCGAGACCGGCGCCCAGCCGATGGCCTCGGACGGCCTCGTCCTGACGTACAACGGCGAGCTGTACAACGCGCCCGAGCTGCGAGCCGAACTGGCAGCCGCCGGGGTGCGCTTCCGCGGTACCTCCGACACCGAGGTGCTGCTTGAGGCCTGGCGGCGCTGGGGCACCGACTGCCTGCCCCGGCTGCGCGGCATGTTCGCGTTCGGGATCTTCGACGAGCGAACCGGTGACCTGGTGCTCGTCCGCGACCAACTCGGCATCAAGCCGCTGTTCCTGCTCCGGCGCGGCGAGGGCCTGGTGTTCGCCTCCGAACTCAAGGCGCTCGCCGCCGTGACCGGCGGGTCGCTGGAGGTGGACCATGCGGCGCTGGTGGCCTCGCTGCTCTACTACTGGGTGCCGGACTCGCGCTGCGCGTTCCGCGAAGCGGAGAAGCTGCCGCCGGGGAGCTGGCTGCGGATCCGGCCCGACGGCCGGGTGGAGCGCGGCCGGTTCTGGAACCTTAGGGACGTCGCCGCCGAGGGCCGGGAGCGGGCCCGGAGCGGCGAGCGGCCGGACCTCGCCGCCATCGTCGAGGAGTCGACCCGGCGCCATCTGCTCTCCGACGTGCCCGTGGCGACCTTCCTCTCCGGCGGTCTCGACTCCAGCTACCTGACCGCTCTGGCCGCCCGCCACCAGCCCGGGATCTCCGCCTACACGATCGGGTTCCGCGCCGAGGACGCCAGGTTCGAGGCGATGCCGGACGACCTGCGCTACGCCCGGCGGGTGGCCGAGCGGTTCGGCGTCGACCTGCATGAGATCGAGATCGCCCCGAACGTGCTCGACCTGCTGCCGCAGATGACGTACCACCTGGACGAGCCGATCGGCGACCCCGCCGCGATCAACACGTTCCTGATCTGCTCGGCCGCCCGGGAGGCCGGGGTCGAGGTGATGCTCTCGGGGATGGGTGCCGACGAGCTGTTCGCCGGTTACCGCAAGCACCTGGCCAACCTGATCGCGCTGCGCTACCAGCGCGTTCCGCGGCCCCTGCGGCGCGGGGTGTCCAGGGCCGTGGACCGGCTGCCGGTGGCCACGGCCCGCCGTGGGTACCGGTCGGTGCGCTTCGCGAAGCGGTTCCTCTCCTTCGCCGATCTGCCGGAGGAGACCGCGTTCCGGCGCAGCTACACCATGTACGACCAGGACGAGCTGCTCGCGTTGATCGATCCGGACCTGGCCGGGACGGTCGAGGACGTGCTGACCGAGCACGCGGATGTCTACCAGGACAACGACCTCGACGACTTCGTCAACCGCATGTGCCTGGGCGACGCCCGGATGTTCCTGCCGGGCCTGAACCTCACGTACACGGACCGGTCGAGCATGGCCGCGTCGACCGAGGTGCGGGTGCCGTATGTGGACGTCGAGGTGGTCAGGGCGGCGTTCGCCGTGCCCGGTGACCGCAAGATCGTCGGACGGCAGGGGAAGGCCGTCCTCAAGGAGGCGGCCACCTCGATCCTGCCCCGGGAGATCGTGTACCGGCCCAAGGGCCTGTTCAGCGCCCCGCTGCGGGCCTGGATGAGCCGGGATCTGGCACCGCTGGTGCGCGAGGTGGTGCACGACGGCGTGCTCGTCCGTTCCGGGTTCCTGCGCCGCGACGCGCTGGCGCGGATGGTCGCCGAGGACGCCGCCGGGCAGCGGGACTTCTCCAAACATCTGTGGCATGTGCTGACCCTCGAGTACTGGTATCGCGGCGCGACTTCTGGGGAGTTTGAGTGAAGCAGGTTGTGCAGAACTACAAGAGCGGCGAGCTGGCGCTGCTCGACGTGCCGGTGCCGGGGTGCAAACCGGGCGGTGTGCTGGTCCGCAGTGCCTACTCGCTGATATCCACCGGGACCGAGCTCATGAAGGTGTCCGAGGCCGGGATGTCGATGGTGGGCAAGGCCCGCTCCCGGCCGGACCAGGTGGCCAAGGTCATGCAGAGCGTGGCCACCAACGGGGTGGGCGCCACCTACCGCAAGGTGATGGGCAAGCTGGACTCCTACACGCCGCTCGGCTACTCGCTGTGCGGGGTGGTCGAGGAGGTCGGCGGCGGGGTCGACGATGTGAAGGTCGGCGACCTCGTGGCCTGCGCCGGCAATGAGCACGCGCTGCACGCCGAGCTGAACTGGGTGCCGAAGAACCTCTACGCCCGGGTGCCGGACGGGCTCGAGCCGCGGCACGCGGCCTTCGGCACCGTCGGGTCGATCGCGTTGCAGGGCGTCCGCCGCGGCGAGCCACAGCTCGGCGACGTGGCGCTGGTCATCGGCCTCGGGCTGATCGGGCAGCTGGTGGTGCAGCTCCTTGCCGCCTCGGGAGTCCGCGTCGTCGGGGTCGACCCCGACCCGGTGCGCTGCGAGCTCGCCGAGCGCCTGTCCGCGGCGGCCTGCGGCGATCCCGCGTCCGCGGCCGTGGAAACCGCCGTCGCCGAACTCACCGGCGGTCACGGTGTGGACCAGGTGTATCTGGCCGCCGGCGGCGGCAGCAACCAGCCCGTCGAGCTGGCCGCCCGGCTGAGCCGGGACCGCGGCCGCGTCGTCGACATCGGCAAGTGCCGTCTGGACCTGCCGTGGAACGCGTACTACGAGAAGGAGCTCGACGTCCGGTTCTCCCGCAGTTACGGCCCCGGGCGCTACGACCCGGAGTACGAGCTCGAGGGGCGGGACTACCCGATCGGCTACGTGCGCTGGACCGAGCGCCGCAACCTGGCGTGTTTCCTCGATCTCCTCGCCCGCGGCAGCGTCGACGTGGAGCCGCTGGTCTCCCATATGGCCGACTTCGATGACGCCGTCGAGACGTACCAGCGCCTGAAGGACGGCGACCTGAAGGCCGTGGCCGTGCTGTTCCGGTATCCCGGGCACCCCGGCCAGGCCGGGGAAACGGAGGCCCCGGCGGTGGCCGTGCCCGCGGTGCGGCGCGGCGGCGGAGTGTCCGCCCCGGCCCTGGCCAACGCGTCGGTGCGGCTGGCGTTCGTCGGCGCGGGAAACTACGCGACGTCGATGCTGCTGCCGCACCTGGAACGGCGCGAAGGCGTCGAGCTGTCCACGGTCGTCACCACCACCGCGCTGTCCGCGGCCAACGCCAAGCGGAAGTTCGGCTTCGCCGAGGCGACCACCGATCTCGACGCCGTGCTCGGCGACCCGTCCATCGACGCGGTGTTCGTGGTCACCCGCCACAGCTCGCACGCCGAACTGACCATGAGGGCGCTGCGGGCAGGCAAGGCGGTGTTCGTGGAGAAGCCCCTGGCCCTCACCGAGGACGAGCTGGCCGGGGTGCTCGCGGCGGTGGAGGAGACCGGCAACGACCGGCTGCAGGTGGGCTTCAACCGCCGGTTCGCGCCGCTGCTGCAGGAGGCCAGGAAGCGGTTCGGTTCCCGGACCGGGCCGGGAAGCCTCCGCTACCTGGTCAACGCGGGCCGCCTCGACCACGGCAGCTGGTACCTCCAACAGGGCACCGAGGGCTCGCGGTTCGCCGGCGAGGGCGGACACTTCATCGACACGGCGAGCTGGCTGCTCGGGGCCGACCCGGTCTCGGTGTACGCGGTCGCCACGTCCGGCAACGAGGACCTCCAGGTCGTGCTGCGATACCCGGACGGGTCCACCGCCACCATCGCTTACGTCACCACCGGCTCGCCGGGCTTCCCCAAGGAGACGCTGGACCTGATCGCGGACGGCAAGGTGCTGCGGCTCGACGACTTCGTCCGTACCGCCGTGTACGACGGCCGCCGCGACCGGTGGGTCAGTTCGCGGCTGCCCAAGGCCCGGGACAAGGGCCAGTCCGCCGAGCTGGCCGCGTTCATCAAGGCCGTGCGGACCGGCGGGCCGATGCCGGTGCCGCTGGAGTCGCTGGTCGCCACCACGGCGGCCACCCTCGCCGTGCGGGCCGGCCTGGCCAGTGGTGCGCCGGTGACGTTGGCGAGGGCGCGATGACCGTGAGCTCGGGGAGCCCGGGCTGGTACCTGCGGCGGCTGTCCCGGATGGGACCGCGGGAGATCGGCGGCCGGGTGGGCGACGCGGTGCGCAGGCGGCGGTGGCGGTCGGCGCGGCCGGACTGCCCGAGCGTGACCGGCGCCCGGTTCACCGCGGTACTGCCCGCGGGGACGATCGCCGCCGTGCCACCGGACGCCGCGAAACGCCTCATCGCCGAGGCGGATCGGCTGATGGCCGGGCACGCCGAGTACTTCGGGGTGGAACGCGACGACCTGGCCGACCCGGACTGGTGGTACGACCCGAAGACCGGGCGCCGGGCTCCGTGGGGCTACGCCTTCGACGTGCCGTACCGCGACGAGGACGCGGTCGGGGACATCAAGCAGATCTGGGAGCCGTCCCGGCATCAGTACCTCACCGTGCTCGCCGCCGCCTACGCGATCACCGGGAACGAGCGGTACGCCGAGCGGGTGGCCGAGCACCTGCGGTCGTGGTGGACGGCCAACGCGCCGCTGCGCGGAGTGCACTGGACCAGCGGCATCGAGCTGGGGATCCGGCTGCTGTCCTGGGTGTGGATCCGCCGGCTCCTCGACGGCTGGCCGGGCGCGGCCGGGCTGTTCGAGGGCAACCCGGTGGCGCTGAACCAGATCTGGCACCACCAGCGCTGGCTGGCCGCCTTCCCGAGCCGGGGGTCCTCGGCGAACAACCACGTCATCGCCGAGGCCGCCGGGCAGTTCGCCGCGGCCTGCGCGTTCGGGTGGTTCCCCTCCTCGGCGCGCTGGCGGGCCGATGCGCTGCGGTCGCTGGAGCGGCAGCTGCGCGGCAACACCTTCGACTCCGGCCTCAACCGCGAGCTGGCCACCGAGTATCACGGACTGGTGCTGGAGCTCGGCCTGGCCGCGGTGGCCGAGGCGGATGCCGCGGGCAGGCCGGTGCCCGCGTCGATCAGGCTGGTGCTGCTGCGGATGACCGACGCGCTCGCGGCCATCGTGGACAGCCGGCTGCGGCCGCCGCGCCAGGGGGACGCCGACGACGGGCACGGTCTGGTCGTGGACGGCGCGGGCACCGACCGCTGGGCCTCGCTGCTGGCCACCGGGGACGCCGTGTTCGGCCGGCTCGCCTGGTGGCCCGCGGTGACCGGCACCGATGTGCGCACCCCGCTGCTGGCCGCGTTCATCAAACCCACTGAACTGCCGGTGGCCCGCCCGCCGAGCCGACCGGCCCACTTCGCCGACGCGGGGCTCACGATCCTGCGTGGCCCGGAAGAGATCTGGTGCCGCTGCGACGGTGGTCCGCACGGCTTCCTGTCCATCGCCGCGCATGCCCACGCGGACGCGCTGTCCGTGGAGGTCCGGCACGACGGGGTCGACGTGCTCGCCGACCCGGGGACGTACTGCTACCACGGGCAGCCCGAGTGGCGGCGGTACTTCCGGTCGACCCTCGGCCACAACACCCTGCAGCTGGACGGCGGTGACCAGTCCGTCTCCGGCGGCCCCTTCCTGTGGACCCGGCATGCCCGCAGCCGCGTCCTGGCCGTGGAAACCTCCGGCGAGGGCGTGGCCCGCTGGTGTGCCGAGCACGACGGCTACCAGGGCTCCGTGCACCGCCGCCGGGTGGAACTGACGGCCGCGACCGGGGAGCTGAGGGTGGTGGACGAGGTGCGCGGCCCGCGCCGGGAGGTGTGCCTGGCGTTCCACCTCGGCCCGGCGATCGCCGCGGACCTGGTGGCCAACCGGGCACGGCTCACCTGGACCCGGGACGGCGAGGACCGCTCCGCGGTGCTCGACCTGCCCGGGCAGCTGTCCTGGCGGGCACATCGCGGCGCGACCGAACCGCCGCTGGGCTGGTACTCCGCCGGTTTCGGGCGCAAGGAACCCACCACCACACTGGTCGGCACCGGCTTCGCCGACGGCGCGCGGGGGTTCACCACCGTACTCACGTTCCGCGGCTAGGAGGACGCGTGGTGATCAAGTGGCGGAGCTGGGCGTTACCGGTGGCGGTGGCGGCGCTCGTCCTGCTGGCGGCGACCGGCTGTGAGAGCGCGCCGGGCGGCCCGGCGGCGGAGCCGACCGCCGCGCCGTCCGCGTCCGCGGCCCGGTCCGTGGCCCGGGTGTGCGCCAATCCCGTGGCCGGACCGGCGAAGGCGCCGGCGGGCGCGGTGACGGTCGACCCCGCGGTGGCCGGTGACCTGGCGGCGAAGACCAAGAGCCACCCCCCGAACACCACGTTCTGGCTTCGGCCGGGCAAGCACAGGCTCGACCCGGACCGCTATGCCCAGGTCATCCCCAAGGAGGGGAACCGCTACCTCGGTGCGCCGGGCGCGGTGCTCGACGGCCGGAAGAAGAACCAGTACGCGTTCGGCGGCACCGCCCGCGACGTCACCATCCGCTACCTGACCGTGCGACGTTTCGTGGCGCCGCCGGACGAGGGCGTGGTCAACCATGACTCGGCCGACGGGTGGGTGATCGAGCACACGACGATCCAGGAAAACACCGGCGCCGGGCTGATGGCCGGTGCCCGCCAGCGGGTCCGCGCCAGCTGCCTGCGCGGCAACGGCCAGTACGGCATGAACGCGTACAAGGCCAAGGGCCGTATCAGCGGCCTGGTGGTCGAGGGCAACGAGATCGTGGGCAACAACACCGGCGACTGGGAGCGGCGGCGGAAGGGCTGCGGCTGCACCGGAGGCATCAAGTTCTGGGCCGTCAACGGCGCCGACGTACGCGGCAACTGGGTGCACGACAACCGCGGCACCGGGTTGTGGGCGGACACCAACAACAACGACTTCCGCATCGAGAACAACGTGCTCGAGGACAACGACGGGGCCGCGCTGATCTACGAGACCAGCTACAACGCGGTCATCCGGAAGAACACGATCCGGCGGAACAACTGGGTCGAGGGCCGCGGGGAGGCCGACCGAGGCGACAACTTCCCGTTCGCGACCGTCTACCTGTCCGAGTCAGGTGGCGAACCACGGATCAAAGCCCGCACAAACAAGATCGAGATCTACCGGAACGTGCTGGAGAACAACTGGTCCGGGATCACCCTGTGGGAAAACGCCGACCGGTTCTGCAACAGCCCGGCCAACACCTCGTCCGGTGACTGCACCTTGCTGGTCGGGAAGACCCACCGCTGCGCGAAACCGGCGATCGCCAAAGCCCCGCTCTACGCCGACTGCCGGTGGAAGACCCAGCGGGTGGACATCCACGACAACCGCTTCGTGCTGGACAAGTCCGTCGTCAAGTGCATGGTGAAGTGCGACCGAATGGCGGTGCTGGCCAACTACGGCACCTATCCGGACTGGTCGCCGTACCAGGGCGAAGGGGTGGCCGAGGCGATCACCCACAAGCAGCACAACCGCTGGCACGACAACGTCTACCTCGGCCCATGGATGTTCGTCGCCCACGACCCGAGCCGGGTGCTCGACTTCGGGCAGTGGCAGAGCACGCCGTACCAGCAGGACGCGGGCAGCACCTTCCGCGCACGGGACGGTGGTTGAGGTGGGCGGGGGCCACACACCGAAGATCGTCGGGACGGTCTGGGGGCTGCTGGTCCTCAACACGCTCGGCTCCGCCGGGGCGAAGACCATCGTCCCGCTGCCCCGCTCCCTCATCCAGATGGTCACCATGGGCGCGCTGGTCGCCGCGTTCGCGCTGGCGCTCGCGGTCAATCTCCGGCTGCGCATCCGAGCCAGTGCGTATGTGTTCCTGCTCACCCTGCTGCTGGTGACGAGCGTGATCTCCAGCGCGCACCTGGAGTCCGGGTTCGGCGCGCTGTTCCGCAGCGTCCGGCTGGCTCTCTTCGTCGGGGCGCTGTGGCTGCTCAGCCGCTGGTGGGACGGCAGCCTGACGTTCGTCCGGCACCACATCCGGATGTACTTCGCGGTGCTCGGGTCGGTGGCCGTCGGCCTGGTCGTCTCACCGGGCGCGGCGCTGCCCGACCTCTACGGCGGGCGGCTGGTCGGCGCGTTGTGGCCGCTCACCCCGCCGCAGATCGGACAGTACGCCGCGGTGATCATCGGGCTCACCGTGCTGCTCGTACTGGGCCGCCGGACCGACAAGACCAGTGCGGCGCTGGTCATCGTGCCGTCACTCGTCCTGCTCGCGCTGACCCACACCCGGACGGCCACGCTCGGCCTGTTCCTCGGCCTGGCGTTGGCGATCGGCTCGCTCCTCCTCACCAGCGCCGCGGCCCGCCGCTTCTTCACCTGGGCGGTGCTGTGCGCCACGGTGGCCGCGGTGGGGTTCGCCTCCGTGCTCCAGGCGTGGTTCCTGCGCGGACAGAGCAAGGAGAACTTCTCCAGCCTCACCGGCCGGGCCAAGGTCTGGGACGCCCTGCTGGCCGCGGACCGGACGACCGGGGAGAAGTGGTTCGGCGTGGGCCTGGGCGACAAGTCGTTCGGCGGGCTGCCGATCGACAACAGCTGGCTGGCCGTCTACAACGAGCAGGGTCTGGTCGGCGTCACCCTCGTCGCGGCGATCATCATCGTGCTGGGCGGCGTCGCGTTGCTGCGGCCACCGTCGCTGCAGAGAGCCTGCGCGATCTTTCTGATCAGCTACTGCGCGATCGCCTCGTACACCGAGGCCGGTCTCGGCGACGCCTCGCCGTATCTGCTGCATCTGGCCCTGGCCGCCACCCTGCTGGCGGCACCTGCCGCTCCGCTCGCGACGCCCGAAGCGCCCCGACGGCACATTCCGCGCTGGGCCCGGAAATCGGAGGTTCCTTGAGCATGCACGTCCTCGTGGTGCACAACCGCTACGCCTCGGCGCAGCCGAGCGGGGAGAACAAGGTCGTCGACCAGGAGGTGGAGCTGTTGCGCGCGGCCGGCCATCAGGTCGGGGTGTTCGAGCGGCGCAGCGACGACATCGCCGCCCGGTCCCTCCTCGGCAAGGCCGCGGTGCCGCTCCTCGTGCCGTGGAACCCGGCGGTCCGCGCGGAGCTCACCGCCCGGCTGCGCACCGAGCGGCCGGACGTGGTCCACGTCCACAACGTCTTCCCGCTCCTGTCGCCCGCGGTGCTCGCCGCCTGCGCCGACGCCGGTGTGCCCGCCGTCGCCACGCTGCACAACTACACCCAGGTCTGCCCGCCCGGCACCCTGCAGCGGGACGGCCGCCCGTGCACCGAGTGCGTCGGGTCGGCACCGCTGCCCGCCGTGCGGCACGGCTGCTATCGGAACTCCCGCCTCGCCACGGTGCCGCTCGCGGTCAGCCTGTCGGTCAACCGGCGGCGATGGTGGTCCGGCGTGGAGCGGTTCTTCTGCATCTCCGCGGCGCAGCGCGACGTCCTGGTGCGGGCCGGCCTGCCGGCCGAACGGCTGGCGGTGAAGCACAACTTCGTGCCCGACCCGGGCGTCCGCCGGGTAGGCGGGGGAGAGCATCTGCTCTGTCTCGGCCGGCTCGCGGAGGCCAAGGGCATACGGCTGCTCATGGCCGCGTGGGACGAGATCGCGGCGAGCGGCGGTGTGGGCGTACCGCTCGTGATCGCCGGTGCGGGGCCACTGGAGCGAGAGGTGACCGCCTGGGCGGCGGGCCGGGACGACGTGGCCTTCGTCGGCCTGCTGGACCCGGCGGAGTGCGCCAAGGCCATCGCGCGATCGGTCGCCGTGGTGGCGCCCTCGACATGGCTGGAGGCGTTCGGCCTGGTGGTCGTGGAGGCGATGGCGGCCGGGGTCCCGGTCGTCGCCGCCGGTCACGGGGCCTTCACCGAACTGGTCGAGGACGGCGTGACCGGGCTGCTGCACCAGCCGGGCGAGTCCGCCTCGCTCGCGTCCGGCATGCGCCGGATCGCGGCCGAGCCGGCCCTGAACCGGGAGATGGGCCGGGCGGCCCGGCTCCGTTACGAACAGGATTTCAGCCCGGCCGTCGGGCTGGAGCGCCTGGTGGAGGAGTACCGCACCGCGATCGCGGGGCGGTCAGCACTGACTCGTGGCGGGGACTCCCGCGCGAGCAGGGGGGATGGGGACAGTAGATGACACGATGCCGACTCTGCGGCTCGGAAGCGATGGCGAGCGTTGTCGACCTCGGGGCGACGCCACCATGTGAGAGCTTTCTCGCCGCGGACCAACTGGACCAGCCGGAACCGGCGTACCCGCTGCACCTGCGGGTCTGCACCGACTGCTGGCTCGCGCAGATCCCGCCGCTGATCACGCCGGAGGAGACGTTCAGCGAGTACGCGTACTTCTCCTCCTACTCGACCTCCTGGGTGGAGCACGCGCGCACGTACGTCGCCGACGCCACGGCGCGGCTGGGTCTCGGCCCCGACGACTTCGTGGTCGAGGTGGCGAGCAACGACGGATACCTGCTGAAACACGTGGTGGACCGGGGGATCCGCTGCCTCGGCATCGAGCCTTCGGTGAACGTCGGCGCCGCGGCGCGGGACGCGGGCGTGCCCACGCTCACGGAGTTCCTGAGCCCGGACACCGGCTCGGCCGTCCGTGCCGAACACGGCCCGGCGGACCTGGTCGTGGCCAACAACGTGTACGCGCACATCCCCGACGTGGTCGGGTTCACCCGGGGGCTGCGCGCCCTGGTCGCCGACGACGGCTGGGTCTCCATCGAGGTGCAGCACCTGCTGACCCTGATCGAGGAGAACCAGTACGACACGATCTACCACGAGCACTTCCAGTACTACACGGTCGCGTCCGCGATCCGAGCCCTCGCGAGCGGCGGACTCGCCCTTGTGGACGTCGAGTTGCTGCCCACGCACGGCGGTTCCATCCGGCTGTGGGCCCGGCCGGCCGAGGTGGCCGGCGAACCGGCTTCGAGGGTGGCCGACGTACTGGACCGGGAGAAGGCCGCCGGGCTGCGGGAACTGTCCGGGTACACCGAGTTCTCCGCCCGGGTGGCCAAGGTGCGCCGGGACCTGCTGCGATTCCTCATCGAGGCGGCCGAGCGCGGCGAGACGGTCGTCGGCTACGGCGCCCCGGGCAAGGGCAACACCCTGCTCAACCACTGCGGCATCCGGCCCGACCTGCTTCCGTACACCGTCGACCGCAACCCCTACAAGCACGGCAGGTTCACCCCGGGCACCCGCGTCCCGATCCTGCCGCCCGAACGGATAGCCGCCGACAAGCCGGACTACGTGCTCGTCCTCCCGTGGAACCTGCGGGCCGAACTGGTCGAGCAGCTGTCCTTCGTGCACGACTGGGGCGGCCGGCTGGTCTTCCCCATCCCGGAACTGAGCATTGTCGAGGTCAAGGCATGAAGGTCGTTCTGTTCTGCGGCGGTTACGGGATGCGGATGCGGAGCGGTGCCGCGGACGATGTGCCCAAGCCGATGGCCATGGTCGGCCCCCGGCCGCTGATCTGGCACGTCATGCGCTACTACGCGCACTTCGGGCACACGGAGTTCATCCTGTGCCTCGGGTACGGGGCCCACCACATCAAGGACTTCTTCCTCAACTACGAGGAGACGACGTCCAACGACTTCGTGCTGCGAGGCGGGCGGACCGAACTGCTGTCCACCGACATCTCGGACTGGACGATCACGTTCGCGCAGACCGGCGTCGAGTCACCGATCGGGGAGCGGCTGCGCCGGGTGCGGCACCACCTGGACGGCGACGAGATGTTCCTCGCCAACTACGCCGACGTGCTCACCGACGCCCCGCTGCCGGAGATGATCGACCGGTTCGCCCGGCGCGACGCCGGTGCGTCGATGATGGTGGTGCCGCCGCAGTCCTCGTTCCACTGCGTGGACCTGGGCGATGACGGCCTGGTGGGGGGCATCACCGCGGTGAGCGAACTGCCACTGTGGGAGAACGGCGGCTACTTCGTGCTCCGCCAGGAGGTCTTCGACCACATCCCGGAGAACGGGGACCTGGTGGCCGACGGATGCGCCCAACTGGCCAAGCGCGGCCGGCTGGTGGCGCACCAGCACCGCGGCTTCTGGAAGCCGACCGACACCGTGAAGGAGCGGGCCGCGCTCGACGCCGCCTACGCCCGGGGCGACCGCCCGTGGGCCGTGTGGGAACGAGACGGTGCGGGGGCGACGGCGTGATCCGTCTGCACACCGGGCGCCTGGACCGGATCGTCGCCATGGGCGCGCACTGCGACGACATCGCCATCGGCGCCGGTGGCACGCTGCTCGCGCTGTGCCGCGCGCGGCCGGGCGTCCGCGTCGACGCGCTGGTGCTCACCGGCGGCGGCAGCGAGCGGGAGCGGGAGGAGCAGTCCGCGCTCGCCGCCTTCTGCCCGGACGCCGACCTGCGGCTGACCGTGCACAAGCTGCCCGACGGCCGGCTGCCCGCGCACTGGGAAGAGGCCAAGGCCGCGGTCGAGGAACTGCGCGCGCGGACCGAGCCGGATCTGGTGCTGGCGCCGCGTACCGATGACGCGCACCAGGACCACCGCGGCCTGGCGCGGCTGATACCCACCGCCTTCCGTGACCACCTCGTGCTCGGCTACGAGATCGTCAAGTGGGACGGCGATCTCGGCCGCCTCGCGGCGTACCAGCCACTGTCGCCGGAGACCGCCGAACAGAAGGTGCGGCTGCTGCAGGAGCACTACCCCTCGCAGCGTCACCGGCCCTGGTACGACCGGGAGGCCTTCCTCGGCCTCGCGCGGATCCGCGGCATCGAATGCCACGAGCGATACGCCGAAGCGTTCGCCGTCACCAAACTCACGCTCAACCTGGGGGGTTGAACCTTGCGCGTACTGCTGACCGGACACCAGGGCTATCTGGGAACCGTCATGGCCCCGGCCCTTGCCGAGGCCGGGCACGAGGTCGTCGGCCTCGACGCCGGACTCTTCGCCGACTGTGTCCTCGGCCCGACACCTGCCGACCCGCCGGGGCATCGGGTCGACCTGCGCGATGTCACGGCCGAACACGTGGCCGGG
Organism: Streptomyces rapamycinicus NRRL 5491; assembly: GCF_024298965.1. Classification (NCBI taxonomy): domain Bacteria; kingdom Bacillati; phylum Actinomycetota; class Actinomycetes; order Kitasatosporales; family Streptomycetaceae; genus Streptomyces; species Streptomyces rapamycinicus. Next base: position 10,024,897 of record NZ_CP085193.1, read on the forward strand.
GTCGACGCGGTGATCCACCTGGCCGCGCTCTCCAACGACCCGCTGGGATCGCTGGCGCCACAGCTCACCCACGACATCAACCACCACGCGTCCGTACGGCTGGCCCGGCTGGCGCGCGAGGCCGGAGTGCGGCGCTTCCTGTACGCGTCGACCTGCTCGGTCTACGGCGCCGCGGGCGGCGACGACCTGGTGGCCGAGGACGCCCCGCTGCGCCCGGTGACGCCGTACGCGGAGTCCAAGGTGCGGGTCGAGGACGATCTGCACCACCTGGCCGACGGCGACTTCAGCCCGGTGTTCATGCGCAACGCCACCGCCTTCGGCTACTCGCCCCGGCTGCGCGCCGACATCGTGCTGAACAACCTGGTGGGCCACGCACTGCTGTCCGGCGAGGTGCTGGTGCTCTCCGACGGCACCCCCTGGCGCCCGCTGGTGCACGCCGTCGACATCGCACGGGCCTTCACGGCCGCGCTGACCGCGCCGCGGGAGGCGGTGCACGACCGGGCGTTCAACATCGGAAGCGAGACCAACAACGTCACGGTCGCCGAGATCGCCGGGCAGGTCGCCGAGGCGGTGTCCGGCTCCAAGGTGGTGATCACCGGGGAGACCGGCGCCGATCCGCGTTCGTACCGGGTGGACTTCTCCCGGTTCCGCGCCGCCTTACCCGGCTTCGACTGCGAGTGGACGGTGAAGCAGGGCGCGCTCGAACTCGCCGACGCCTACCGGGAACACGGGCTGACCCGGGAGGACTTCGAGCAGCGCTTCACCCGGCTCGCCGTGCTGCGCGCGGCGTCCGACGCCGGCACCGTCGACGACACCCTGCGGTGGCGCCGGTGACCGCGCCAGGCGAGGAGATGTACGCGCTGGTGGAGCGGCTGTACCCGCTCTGCCGGAGCATCACCGGCGACGGTGTGCGCGCCACCCTGGAGATCGTCGGCGAGTACGTCCCGCTGAAGGTGCACGAGGTGCCGACCGGGACCCAGGTGCTCGACTGGACGGTGCCGCAGGAGTGGAACATCCGGGACGCGTACATCGCCGACCCCGCAGGCAACCGGGTCGTCGACTTCGCCGCGTCCAGCCTGCACGTGCTCGGCTACAGCGTGCCGGTGTCGGCGGTCATGCCGCTGGCCGAGCTCCGCGCGCACCTGCACACCCTGCCGGACCACCCGGCCTGGGTGCCCTACCGCACCAGCTACTACCAGCCGGAATGGGGGTTCTGCCTGGCCCAGGAGACCCTGGACGCGCTGCCGGACGGCGAGTACGAGGTGCGTATCGACTCCACGCTCGCGGACGGGCACCTCACCTACGCCGAGCACGTCGTCCCCGGGCAGGTCCCCGACGAGGTGATCGTCTCCTGCCACGTCTGCCACCCGTCGCTGGCCAACGACAACCTGGCCGGTGTCGCGGTGGCGACGTTCCTGGCCCGGGCGCTGGCCGAGCAGACGCCGTACTACACCTACCGGTTCATCTTCGCGCCCGGCACCATCGGGGCGATCACCTGGCTGGCCCGCAACGCGGAGCGGATCGACCGGGTCAAGCACGGCCTCGTGCTGGCCTGTGCCGGTGACCGGGGCCACCTCACGTACAAACAGAGCAGACGCGGCGACGCGGAGATCGACCGGGTGATGCGGCATGTGCTGACCGCCTCCGAACGCCCGTACCGCGTCGTCGAGTTCACCCCGTACGGCTACGACGAGCGGCAGTTCTGCTCGCCCGGGTTCGATCTCGGCGTCGGCTCGCTCACCCGGACCCCGTACGCGGGCTACCCCGAGTACCACACCTCGGCGGACAACCTGGACTTCGTCTTCCCGGAGGCGATGGCGGACACCCTCGCCGTCTGCCGCGAGGCGTTCGCCGTCCTGGACCGCGACCGGCGGTACCTCAACCTCAGCCCCTACGGCGAACCGCAGCTGGGCCGACGCGGGCTGTACGACGCGCTCGGCGGCCGCAGCGACACCAAGCAGGCCCAGATGGCCATGCTCTGGGTGCTCAACCTCTCCGACGGCGAGCACAGTCTGCTGGACGTCGCCGAGCGGTCCGGGCTGCCGTTCGACACCGTCGCCGACGCGGCCGGCGCCCTGCGCGGCGCCGGGCTGATCAAGGCATGACGCCGATGCCCACCGAGGGGGAGAAGCCGCAGACGACGGCGCCACCGCCCCGATCCGCCAAGCGGGCCCTCGTCGGCCGGCTGTCCTGGGGACTGGCCGACCAGGCGGCCTCCAGCATGTCCAACTTCGCGGTGGGCATCTACGTGGCCCGCTCGCTGGGGGTGACCGCGTTCGGCGTGTTCAGCCTCGCCTGGGTGACCTACGGCGTGGTGCTCAACATCTCCCGCGGGCTGGCCACCGATCCGCTCGTGGTGCGCTTCAGCGGCGTGCCGGAAGCGTCCTGGCGCGCGGCGGTGGCCCGGTCGTCGGGTACCGCACTCGGCGTAGGGGCGGTCATCGGCGCGGCGTGTCTGGTGGCCGGGCCGGCCCTCGGCGGCCGCGTCGGGCCCGCGTTCGTCTGCCTCGGCGTCATGCTGCCGGGGCTGCTGCTGCAGGACGCCTGGCGGTTCTCGTTCTTCGCCGCCGGTGCCGGGCGCAAGGCGTTCGTCAACGACGTCGTGTGGGGCGTCGCGCTCGTCCCGGCCATGATCGTGGCGGCCCGGGTGGGCAGCGTGGCCGCCTTCGTGCTCGCCTGGGGCGCGTCCGCCACGGTGGCGGCGGGGTACGGCTACCTCCAGTCCGGCATCCGGCCTCGGGTGGCCGGGGCGCGCGAGTGGCTTCGCGAGCAGCGCGATCTCGGCTACCGGTACCTGGTCGAGAACACCTGCCTCAGCGGCGCGAGCCAGCTGCGGGCGTACGGACTCGGCGCGATCGTCGGGGTCGGCGCGGTGGGCGCGGTGCGGGGCGCCGAGCTCCTGCTCGGCCCGTTCCTCGCCGTGCTGATGGGCCTTTCGCTGGTCACCGTGCCGGAGGCGGCACGGGTGCTGCGGCGGACCCCGCACCGCCTCGGCGCGTTCTGCCTGCTGCTGGGTGGCGGGCAGGCCGCCGGCGCGCTGCTCTGGGGCGGGGCGCTGCTGCTGATGCCGGACCGGCTCGGCGAGTTGGCGCTGGGCGGTGTCTGGCACTCCGCCGCACCGCTCATCGTGCCGGTCACCCTCGGCGTCGCGGGCGCCGGCCTCGGCACCGGCGCGGCGGCCGGGCTGCGCGCGCTCGGCGCCGCCCGGCGCAGCCTGCGCTCCCAGCTGTTCGCCTCCGCCGCTTACGTCGGCGGCGGGCTCGGCGGGGCGGCCGTCGCCGGCACGGTCGGCTCGGCCTGGTGCGTCGCCGCCGCGACCGTCAGCGGCTCGGCCGTGTGGTGGCTGCACCTGCGGTCCGCCCTGCGCGAGCGCCACCACGATTCCATCCGCGAAGTGAGGACCTCATGACCGACCGACCCAGGCTGAGCATCGGCCTGCCCGTGTACAACGGCGAGGAGTACCTGGCCGAGTCGCTCGACGCCCTGCTCGGCCAGACCTACGAGGACTTCGAGCTGGTCATCTCCGACAACGCCTCGACCGACGGGACCGAGGACATCTGCCGCGAGTACGCCGCGCGGGACGCGCGCGTCCGGTACCTCCGGCTGCCCCGGAACATCGGCGCCACGCCGAACCACAACCGGGTGTTCGCCGAGTGCCGCGGCGAGCTGTTCAAGTGGGCCTCGCACGACGACCTTTACGCCCGCGACCTGCTGCGGGCTTGTGTCCAGGCGCTGGACGAGCGGCCGGACGTGATCCTCGCACACGCCGACCAGGCCGTCATCGACGGCGACGGCGAGGTGAAGGTCCCGTACGAGTACACGCTCGCCACCGGCTCACCGCACCCGGCGGAGCGCTTCCGCAGCATGCTGTTCGAGCCCGGTGGCGACGACTTCTACGGGGTGATCCGGGCCGCCGCGCTGCGCCGGGTGAAGCCCATGGACAGCTACCACCACGCGGACCGCACGTTCGTCGCCGAGATCGCCCTGCACGGGCGCTTCCACCAGGTGCCGGAACTGCTGTACTTCCGCCGCGACCACCCCACCCGCGCCGAGCGGGCGAACCCGAGCAAGCGCTCCCGGTGCGTCAACCTGGACCCGCGCCGGGCGGGCCCGCTCCACCCGACGCCCCGGCTGCTCGCCGAGTACGTCTGGGGCTTCGCCTCGGCGATCCGGCGGGCCCCGTTGTGCGCGGCCGACCGGCGCACGTGCTACCGCCACCTGGCCGCGTGGATGACCAGCCGGGCCCGGCCGGGCGCCGGTGAACGGGTCGAGGACCGCGCCCCGGTCGACCCGGCCGAGCTGACCGTCTCCGTCGACGCCCTCGTCGCCGGGCGTGAGGGGCGGCGGGCATGAGGACGGCGACACGTGTGGGGGTGTTCGGCCTGCTCGGCTCCGGCAACCTCGGCAACGACGGGTCACTCGAGGCCGTGCTCGGCTACCTCCGCGCCGAGCACCCGGAGGCGGTCGTGGACGCGCTGTGCGGGGGACCCGAGGCCGTCACGGCCCGGTTCGGGATCCCCGCCACGCGGCTGCACTGGAACCGCGCGGAGTACCGGACCGCGTCGCGCGCGGGCGCGATCGCGGCGAAGGGCCTGGGCAAACTCGTCGATGTCTTCCGCACCGCCGCCTGGGTGCGCCGGCACGACGTGGTGATCGTGCCGGGCATGGGCGTGCTGGAGGCCACGCTGCCGCTGCGGCCGTGGGGCTTCCCGTACTCGCTGTTCCTGCTCTGCGCGAGCGGCCGGCTGCTGCGCACCCGGGTCGCGCTGGTCAGCGTGGGCGCGGCCGAGATCCGCAACCGGCCGACCCGGGCCCTGGTGCGCTGGTCGGGGCGGCTGGCCGCGTACCGGTCGTACCGGGACGCCCAGTCCCGGGACGCGATGCGGGCGATGGGCGTGGACACCGCGCGCGACGAGGTCTACCCCGACCTCGCGTTCGCTCTGCCGACGACTTCGGCCGCCATGTCCTCGGGTACGGTCTGCGTTGGCGTCATGGACTTCCACGGCGGCAACGACGACCGCGCCCGGGCCGACGAGATATACCGGCGCTACCTCGACGGGACGATCCGGTTCGTCCGTGCGCTGGTCGAGGAGGGCAGGCCGGTCCGGCTGCTCACCGGTGACGACTGCGACGCGTCGGTGGTCGCCGCGATCCTCGACGCGGTGGACTCAGCCCTGGTCACCGCTGCCGAACCGGCCTCACTGGCCGACCTGATGAACGAGATGGCGGCTGCGGACGCCGTCGTGGCGGTCCGGTACCACAACCTGATCTGCGCGCTGAAGACCGGCACACCGGTACTGGCCCTCTGCTATGCGGCGAAGAGCGACGCGCTCATGGACCGGATGGGCCTCGGCGCGTACTGCCACCCGGCGCGCGCCGTCGACGCCGACCGGCTGCTCGAACAATTCAGGGACCTGGAGAAGCACTCGGCCGAACTGCGGCACACCCTCACCGAGCGGAACCGGGCCGCCGCACAGCAACTCGCCCGCCAATTCGCCGCGTTGACCGCGGCCCTCTTCCCGGCGACAGACCACGCACACGCCCACGCGCATCGGGAGGCTCGATGAAAGCGACCGAAGTACCGCAGATCGCCGGCGCGTACCTGTTCGAGCCGACGCCGTACGCCGACGAGCGCGGCTTCTTCTGCCGCACCTTCGACGCCGACGTGATCCGCTCGGTGGGCCTCGACCCGGACGCCTTCGTGCAGGACAGCCTGTCCCGCTCGGTCCGGGGCGTGCTGCGCGGCCTGCATCTGCGCTCCGGCGCCGGTGAGGCCAAGCTGGTGCGGTGCTCGTACGGAAGGATCTTCGACGTCGTCGTGGACCTGCGGCCCGAGTCGCCGACCTACCTGGGCCGGGCCTCCTTCGAACTGTCCGGCGAGACGCAGACGACCCTGTACATCCCGGCGGGGTGCGCGCACGGCTTCCAGGCGCTGACCGAGGCCGCCGACACCTCGTACCGTATCGACCGCCCGCACGATCCGGCCGAGGACGTGACGATCGCCTTCGACGACCCGGAGCTCGCCATCGGCTGGCCGCTGCCGGTCACATCGATGTCCCAGCGGGACCGGGAGGCGCCGAGCCTCGCCGAGGTCCTGAAGCACAAGGAAGGGTGAAGTCGGCTTGGCCACCGAACACACCGAACAGACCCCCGAGTTCCTCCTGCCCCGCTCGCGGACGGCGAACGAGCGGCTGCACGCCATGATCCCCGGAGGCGCGCACACCTACGCCAAGGGCGACGACCAGTACCCCGAGAACCTGGCCCCGGTCATCAGCCACGGCCGCGGTGCCCACGTGTGGGACATCGACGGCAACCGCTACGTCGAGTACGGGTCCGGCCTGCGGTCGGTCAGCCTCGGCCACGCCCACCCACGCGTGACCGAGGCGGTGCGGCGGGAACTCGACCGCGGCAGCAACTTCGTCCGGCCGTCCATCGTGGAGGTCGAAGCCGCGGAACGCTTCCTGGCCACGGTACCGACGGCCGAGATGGTGAAGTTCGCGAAGAACGGCTCCGACGCCACCACCGCCGCGGTGCGCCTCGCCCGCGCCGCCACCGGGCGCCCGCGGGTGGCCATCTGCGCCGACCATCCGTTCTTCTCCGTCGACGACTGGTTCATCGGCACCACGCCGATGTCCGCCGGTGTTCCGGCGGCGACCAACGAGCTCACCGTGGCGTTCCCTTACGGGGACCTGGCCGCCACGGAGGCACTGCTCAGCCGGTACCAGGACGAGGTCGCCTGTCTGATTCTCGAACCCGCCACCCACACCGAGCCCACTCCCGGGTACCTCGCCGGTCTGCGCGAGCTGGCCGACCGGCACGGCTGCGTACTGATCTTCGATGAGATGATCACCGGCTTCCGCTGGTCCGAGGCGGGCGCCCAGGGCCTGTACGGCGTCGTCCCCGACCTCTCCACGTTCGGCAAGGCGCTGGGCAACGGATTCGCCGTCTCCGCGCTGGCCGGGCGCCGCGAGCTGATGGAGCTGGGGGGCTCGCGTCACTCCGGCGACCGGGTGTTCCTGCTGTCCACCACGCACGGTGCGGAAACGCATTCGCTGGCCGCCGCGATGGCCGTGCAGACCACCTACGCCGAAGAGGGCATCACCGCCCAACTGCACGCCCTCGGCGAGCGGTTGGCGGCGGGTGTCCGCGAGGCGGCGGCGGGCACGGGCGTCGGCGAGCACATCGTCGTCCGGGGCCGGGCCAGCAACCTGGTCTTCGCCACCCTCGACGGGAACGGGCAGCCGTCGCAGCACTACCGCACCCTGTTCCTGCGCCGGCTCCTCGCGGGCGGGGTGCTGGCCCCGTCGTTCGTGGTGAGCAGCGCGCTCGGCGACGCCGACATCGAGCACACCGTCGACGTGGTGGCCCAGGCATGTGCGGTGTACCGGAAGGCACTGGACGCCGGTGACCCCACCCCCTGGCTGGCCGGAAGACCGGTGAAACCCGTATTCCGCCGCCTGGTGTGACGGGGCGTCAGCTACGTTCTCGCCGACGGGAGTCGGCCATCCGAACGACCAGCCAGTCCGCCGTCCGGTCGACCAGCCATGCGGTGGCCGGGATCACCGCCAGCGCGGTGCACCAGCCGCCGAGGACGTCGGTCGGATAGTGCGCGCCCAGGGCGACCTGCGCCCATCCCATCGCGGCGCCGGCCACGAGCGCCGCCGCGAGCACGAGTGTCGTTCCGGCCGTCCTGCCGAGGCCGAACCGGCCGGTCACGAGCAGCGCCACGACGAGCGCGAGCGCGGTGAAGAAGGCGGTGTGCCCGCTCGGATAGGACAGGTTGCCGTCGCCGTGGATGGTGCGTCCCACCACATGCTTGAGCAGCGTCGCCGTCCCCACGGTCATGGCGGCGCCGGCAACGACGAGCGCCGCCGCGCGAGGACGCCGAAGCAGCAGGCAGCCCGTCACAGCGGCCACGATCAGCGTCGCCGCTCCGGCGGGTTCCCCCAAGAAGTCCATGGCCAGAGCGACGCGCCTCCAGGGCGGCCGCACACTGTCCGCCGTCGGCCGGATGATCCACCTGTCCACCCCGCCGGGCTCGCTGTGCCCGGCGTACAGGACCCCCAGCACGCCGACCACCAGCGCGGCGAGGACCGCGATCGGCCCGAGCCGCGCGCGCAGCGACCGGGGCAGCACGAACCGGGTGGGGCCGACTTCCAGGTCCGCTCCGGTCAGGCGATCCAACGCGAGCCCCCCGTCGTGTCCGACGCACCCTCCAGCGACCACAACCGCCCTGCGGACACCCGCTCCTGGCCCGTACGACTCCGCGGGAGCCATCAGCCGGTGCGGCCCCGAACTGGTCGGTTTGTCATCCTACCGGTAGTTCGTCGATCCCGGCCGGGTTGGCGCGGCAGCACCTCCGACCACGCCTGCATGTACGGAAGCGGGCCTCCCTACGAACTCCTGGAGAGGAGATCCACTGATGGGCACGAAGCTGAGCATCGGCGTATACGCCTATGAGCACACCGAGGCACTGTTCGACGGCCGGGTCGCGGTCGACGGGGTGGACGCGGTGTTCGAGACGGCACCCCTCGTATCGGACATCTTCCGCCGCACCATCGAGGGGCACTACGACCTCGCCGAGTTCGGTCTCACCTACTTCCTGCGCACCTTCGACCTCGACGATCCGCCGTTCCTGGCGCTGCCGATCCTGCCCAACCGCAACTTCCGCCACTCGGCGATCTTCGTGAACACCGCCGGCGGGGTCGAGAAGCCGCGGGACCTCGTCGGCCGGACCGTCGGCGAGTTCATGCTCTACGGCCACGACGCCGGGATCTGGCCGAAGGGCATCCTGGCCGACGAGTACGGCGTGACCCCCGACCAGTGCCGCTGGGTCATCGGCGGCACCAACCACCCCATGCCCGCCTGCGACTGGATCCCGCAGCCCGTCCCGGACGGGGTCGACGTGCGCCACGCGGAGGACGGCCGGACCCTGGGCGCCATGCTCGAATCCGGCGAGATCGACGCACTGATCTCCGTCGACGTGCCGCGGGCCGTGCTGGACGGCTCACCGAAGGTCGCCCGCCTGTTCCCCGACTACGAGGCCGTCGAGCGCGACTACTACCGCCGCACCGGGATCTTCCCCCCGATGCACATCGTCGCGATCCGCAGGGAACTGGCACAGCGACGGGGCCTCGCACGGGCCGTCTACGACGCCTTCACGGAAGCCAAGGAGCTCGCCGAGCGGAAGTACCTCGCCGGCGCCGCGAAGCAGCACATGGGCGTCATCACGCCGTGGTTCAGCGCGCTGTTCGAGGAGAACCGCCGGCTGCTCGGCGACGACTGGTGGCCCTACGGCATCGGCGCGAACCGCGAGGCCATCGACACCTTCTTGCGCTACCACCACGAGCAGGGCCTGTCGAAGCACCGGCTGACCTGCGAGGACATCTTCGTGCCTGAACTGCTCGACACCTGAGGCGAGCGGCGACGACGGTTGCCCGCCTGGATACCGGGTCTGACGGTAGGTCAACCGCCCGTCGGTGGCGCATGATGGAGGCGCATGATGGAGGCGCATTATGGAGGCGCCCGTCCCGTCAGAAGCGAGGTGTCGCGTCCCGATGAAGCGCAAGACCAGAATCCTCCTGACGGGCCTGGCTTCCGTGGGCGGCGTCGCCGCCGCGGGCATGGCGCACAACCGTCGGCCTGATCGCCGGGAACTCCTCCACGCCACGGTCTTCAGCGAGCCCGGCTACAGGGGCCGCAACCAGATGCTGACCTGGAACGGCGGCAAGCACGAGGTTGTCCCGCTCAACCGGGTACAGCTGCCGCGCATCGGCTCGATCACGCTGGACCGGCTCGTGTACCGCTTCAAGCCCGATGTGCGGCTACCGAACATGCGTTTCCTGTGGCACGCCCTCACCGAGCGCCCGGACCGCACGGACCCCGAGAGCGGCGTGGCCAGCTTCATCGCCATGCACGAGCTCGTCGGCATGTTCTCGATGGGCTGGTGGGAGCCGGTCCGCGAATCCAAGGCGCGGTCGGGGGTGCGGCTCTGGGCCGGGCGCCCCGGCGATCCGCCGCCCGCGCACGACAAGGGGGGCCTTTCCGGTAAGGCGGCTCCCGGCGAGGCGGCCACTCCCGGCGTCCAGCCCTGGCACGACGTCCTGTCCAACACGTCCGACCTCGGCTCCTGGGGCGCCCGCACCCGCTACCTCGAACTCGGCTACCACGACGGAAGCACCCCCCGCGGCTGACCGACTAGTTGGTGAGTGGGAGGGCTGTCGCACCGTGGCTGCCGCCCAGCGCGCCCAGTGTGGTTCGCACGAGTAGATCGATCTTCGCCTCGGTCTCATCCGTGGTGGCCGGGGAGGCCAGGGTGGGAGAGCCCGCGGGCAGGTCGTGGACCTCGTGCAGAAGGGCCAGGTAGACCTGGCGGCACCAGGTGGGGTCGACCGCGGTGATTGCCTCGGTGTCTCTCAGGCGGGCGAAGAGCAGGTCGAGGCCGTCGAGGACTTCCGGCGTGAGGGCCGCGCTCAGCTGGATGGCGAAGCGGTGGCTGAGCTTGAGATCGAAGACGATCTCCGTCAGACGGTGCAGCGCGATGAGGGGCGGTGCGGTCTTCACCCGTGCTTCGGCCAGCCCGCCCAGGTAGCGCTGACTGAGCTGTTCGGCCAGGGCGTCCACCAGCGCGCTGCGGGAGGCGAACCGGCGATGGACGGTGGCGCGGGCGAGTCCCGCGGCGTCCGCGATCCGCTCCAGGGACGCGGTGGCGTCCGCGGCGAGCACGGTTTCCGCCGCTTCCAGGATGCGGGCCGTACTGCGTTCGGCGTCCGCCCGGATCCGCCGGGGAGAGCTGTTCTCGCTCATGCCACCTCCTCTGCCGCTGTCTCGGAGCACCCTACCCTCGTCAACAGCAACTGAGACAGTCATGGATCAGTTATTGACATAACTGCGATAGTCTTGTTTCAGTTATGCCGCTTGAGCCCTTCCCATCACAGGAGCACGTCATGGATCTTCAGCTCGCCGGTAAGCGCGTCCTCGTCACCGGGGCGAGCAGGGGCATCGGCCTCGCGATCGTTCAGGCATTCCAGCAGGAAGGCGCCCTGGTGACCGCGACCGCGCGACGCAGCACGCCCGAACTCGAGGCCACCGGAGCCGCTTTCGTCCCCGCCGACCTGGCCACGGCCGACGGCCCGCGACACCTGGTCGACGCCGCCCTGGCCGTCGATCCCAGGATCGATGTCCTGGTCAACAACGCCGGCGGCGGCGAAATGCCGCAGGAGGGGTTCGGCGATCCACTCAACGGCGGGGACGAGGTCTGGGCCTACGGGTTCGCCCTCAATTTCGAGTCGGCCGTCCGGACCACCCGCGCGGCACTGCCCTCGCTCCTCGAGGCCAGGGGCGCCGTGGTCAACATCAGCTCCGACAGCGCCCGTCGACCGGGGACGGAGCCGCTGCCGTACTCCGTCGCCAAAGCGGCCCTCAACGCCTTCACCCGACAGCTGGCCGAGCGCATGGCGCCCTCCGGAGTACGCATCAACGCGGTGTCGCCGTCAGCGACGCGCACGCCCCAGATAACGGCTGAGGACGGGTACGTCGCACGAGTGGCGGACAACGTGGGCGTCGACCACGCGACGCTGATGGCAGCCCTGCCGAAGGAGACCGGGATGCTCACCGAGACCCTGATCGACCCCGCCGAGATCGCCCGGGCGGTGCTGCTGCTGGCCTCCCCGGCCATGCCGAGTGCGATCGGTGTGAACCTGTCTGTCGATGCGGGGGCCACCAAGATCGTCTGAACCCGCACATCCAGCAGATGGCTCCTCGGCTGATCGACGCGGCCAATGAAGTGGCCAACGAGGCGGCCAACGAGGCGGCCAATGAAATGGCCGACCGCGAGGCGGTCCGCTCGATCCGGCCTCTAGGCTGAGAATCCATGGACCACAGCAGTCGATTACCCCGGTGGGGCGCGCTGGCCCTGACCCTGCTCCTCGCGCTTGCGACCGCGTGCTCGAAACAGCATGAGGACACAGCACCCGACGACCGGATCTCACCGAAGGCACGGGCGTATCTCACGGCAGCACTGGACCTCATCCAGAAGCGGGCGCTGAAACGGGGTGAGGTCGACTGGCCCGAGGTGCGCCGCACGGCGTTCACCCGCGCGGCGGGGGCCCGGAAGCCGAGCGGCACCTACCCCGCGATCGAGGGGGTCCTCGGTGCCCTCGGGGACGGCCACAGCCGCTTCCTGAGTCCGGCGGCCGCCGAGAAGTTGTCTGAGACATCTTTGCAAACGATCCCCGGCCTGGTCGCCAAACGGCTGCGGAGCGGTCCGGGGTACGTAGCCCTCCCCGGCGTGCAGGGCTCGATGCACACGTATGACACGTATGTGCGTCAGGGCCGGGACGCGGTGGCGGCGGCCGACCGGAAGGGCGCCTGCGGCTGGGTGGTGGATCTGCGCGGGAACCGAGGCGGGAACATGGACCCCATGTTCGCCGTCGTAGCGGCGATCCTGGGCGACGGGAATGTGGGCGCCTTCGTGGAGGCCGACGGCAAGCGCACCGTGTGGACGGTGAAGGGCAGGAGCCTCAAGGCCGGCGCCAACCCGCCCCCGTGGCCGGCGGCCAGGCCGCTGTCGCGTACGCACCCGGCCGTGGCCGTCCTCACCGACGGCCGGACCGCGAGTGCCGGAGAAGCGGTCACCGTGGCCTTCCGGGGCCGCCCCGCGACCCGCAGCTTCGGCATGAGAACCTCCGGAGTTCCCACCGGCAACACCCACCACCGCCTTTCCGACGGTGCGGCGCTCGTGCTCACCGAGGCGAAGGAAGCGGATCGAACCGGCCGCACTTACGGCGGACCGATCCCGCCGGACGAGGAGTTCCTCGTCGAGCCCCAGGACATCGGCACCAGCCGCGACCGCGCACTGGACGCGGCCACCCGCTGGCTCGGGAAACAACCCGACTGCCGATGAGCGCAGGCCCCAGCGCCGCGCCCGCTCAGTGCGTGTTACGTCGGCGTGGTGCCCAAGGGCGCTGCGATCAGTAGTGCGGCCAGTCTGCCGGGTCGCCCCCGGGAGTCGCGAGGAAAGGGGCACCCGCTACAGGTCGGCCGGGTCCCTGCGCAGCGTGACCTCGCGCCCGGTCGCGGTGCGCACCGTTACCGCGTGCACGCCCGGCCGGCCGGGCACGACCGCCAGCGGCAGCCGGTCGAAGGTCTCGGCACCGATGTGCTCACGCAGTTCCCCGGCGTCAGCGCCGATCTCCAGCCGGGTCACGGCCACCCCGCGCTCACCGTGCTCCACCGCCCCACGATCCGGGTTGGTGGCCGGGTCCTCCCGGTAGAACCAGTTCGGCAGCCCCCGGCGCCAGCACGTGTCGAGCGCGCGGCCGGGGCCCGGCGCGGTGGTGATGATGCGCTGGGTGCCGTCGGGCTGGACGCGCCCCGGAAGTCGCGCCACCTCGCCGCCGAGCCGCTGTGCGACCGCGGTCATCTCCTCGAGGGTGTCGGCGCGCAAGCTCCAGAACATCCATCGGTCAGCCCCGTCCGCGAGGAGCCCGTCGAACCACGCGGCCGCCGTGCCCGGCTCCGTGGCGGGGCCCGTCGCGGCCTCGACCTCCAGGTAGACGTCCTCGCCGAGCGGGAAGATCGTGTTGGCGATCCCGGCGGCGAAGACGCCACCGTCGTAGTGAGCGAGTCCTGTCTCCTCGTGCACTCGGCGGACCCCGTCGCCCAAGTCGCGGACGCCGAGACAGAGGTGATCCAGATGAAACATGCGTTCAGCCTCCCGTGACCAGACGATCTTCTTGACCCGCGGCCGCAGCCGATCCACTCTCCCGCAGCCTGCGATCGGGTTCGGGCGGCGGGCCGAACGGGCAACGGCCCCGCGCCATCGGGTACCGGGGTACGTCGGACAGGACCTCCGACATCACAGTCCTCCCACAGAGTTACCAAACGATCGTTCGGAGACTTACCGAACACACGTTAGGAATCTTGGAGGAACTTGTCCACCCTCCGGATCAGGATCGCCACCGCAGAGGAGAACGACGGGGGCAACGAGAGGAAAAACGCCAGGTGTTAGGCGAAAACGAGCGAAACGAACTCATCGACGAACGACCTCACGGAGTCCGCATCGTTGTGCTCGGCCGAGTTCTGGAAGAGAGCGACACGACCGTGCGCGCCGACGAACGCGATCACCGCAGCTCGCTCAGCAGACACCCGGAGCGCGACCCCCGCCGCGGCGCAGCGCGCGAAACCGGCGACGAGCAGGTCGATCACGTCGGCCAGTGGCCCGGCCGGCCGGACGCCGGGCGCGGTCCGGGGAGGCCCGTTGGCCGTCATCAGCCGGTAGTGCCCCGGGTTGTCCACCGCGAACTGGCAGGAAGCGTGAATCATCGCCCGCACACGGCCCACCACGTCGTCAGAGTCCACGCGGCCCTCGGCCGCCTCCATCGCGACGCGCAGCCGGACGAACTCGTGCTCGGTGAGCCCCGCTACGAGCGCGGCACGATCAGTGAAGTGCTGGTAGATGCTGGCGGGCGCGATACCGGCGGCACGGGCGACGCCGCGGATGGTCAGCCCGTCCTCCCCGTCGAGCTCGGACAGCAACCGGCTGGCCGCGGCGAGGATCTCCCCGCGCAGCCGCTCACCCTCCCCCCAGCGGTTGCGCATGCGCGGGGCGCTGACCTGAACCTCTTCCGACACGTACCCATTCTTACTACCCGCGCCCCCCAGGCCACAGCCCGGTCCGCTGCGGATGGCGGCCGTTTCGCGGATGGCGGTCTTTCGTAGCGTCTTTCGCTCGTGCCCCGCCTATTTTCGGGCCGTGCGTCATCCGGCGGGTTCGATACGGAGGACGGCGGTGGCGTCGTGGATCTTGACGACCTTCAGGCTCATGTGGTCGTTGATGGTTGCGGCGGGTCCTTCGCCGCAGCTCAGTCCGACGCCGCCACCGCCCTCCGATGACACGCCGCCGCCACCGGAACAGCCCGAAACGCTGAAGCCCGAACCCGTCAGCTGCGCCGCCATCTCGACCTCGTCGCCGGTGATCGCCGTCACCTTGATCCGCCCGAGGCCGTACTTCTCCGGCACTGTCACGACGTCCCCCGAGGTGACCTTGATCTCGCACTTCCCGTCAGCGCACGGACCGGTCGGCGAGGGCGACGGCGTGGCCGTCTTTGTGGGAGTCGACTCGTGATCGGACGCCGGTGACCCGGAGTTGGACCCGCTGGGCCGGTCCTTCGCGGCGGACCCGTCCGAGGAATCGGAGGAACACGACGTGAGGGCGGCGAACACGACAGCGACAACGGCGGCGAGGGCGACGGTGGATGACGTTCTATGCATCATGAGCCCATGGAACCCCACCCCGGTCGGGACCCCTCCCGCCCGGGCAGGCGCGCCGGCCGCCCGGCGCTCGACTGGGCTGGGCCGGGGTCGGTGCGGCGTGAGGTGCGTGGGAGTCGTGAAGAGTTCGCGCGCGGTTCTCGGGATTTGGTTACGGGGGCGGAAGACTTGGGGGGCTCACTCGGTGCTCCGAACAGGTCGGGCGCCGACCCAAGCGAGGGGAGACCGGTCAATGATGTTCACACTCTTACGGAGCAGAGTACGGAGGGCCGCGTTCGCGCTTTCGGCGATCGCGGCCCTCGCCTTCGCCGGGACCGCGGCGACCACCGCGACCGGCGCGACCGGCGCGGCATCGGCCCCCGCTCCCGCAAAACAGGGGTCGACCTCGGTGGCGTACGTCGAGGTGAACAACAACAGCATGCGCAACGTCGGCAAGTACACCCTCGCCAACGGCGGCGGCAACGTCTTCGACGTCGCCGTGATCTTCGCGGCGAACATCAACTACGACACGGGTACGAAGACGGCGTATCTGCACTTCAACGAGAACGTGCAGCGCGTCCTCGACAACGCCGCCACGGAGATACGGCCGTTGCAGCAGAAGGGCATCAAGGTCGTCCTCTCGGTGCTCGGCAACCATCAGGGCGCGGGCTTCGCCAACTTCCCTTCTCAGCAAGCGGCTTCGGCGTTCGCGAAGAAGCTGTCGGACACCGTGGCTGAGTACGGCCTCGACGGCATCGACTTCGACGACGAGTACGCGGAGTACGGCAACAACGGCACCGGCCAGCCCAACGACAGCTCGTTCGTGCACCTTGTGACGGCCCTGCGCGCGAACATGCCGGGCAAGATCATCAGCCTCTACAACATCGGCCCGGCCGCGTCGCGCCTCTCCTACGGCGGCGTCGACGTGTCGTCCAAGTTCGACTACGCCTGGAACCCGTACTACGGCACCTGGCAGGTTCCCCGCATCGCACTGCCCAAGTCGAAGCTGTCACCGGCGGCTGTCGAGATCGGCCGGACCTCGCAGAGCACAGTCGCCGACCTCGCCCGCCGCACCGTCAGCGAGGGCTACGGCGTCTATCTGACGTACAACCTCGACGGCGCCAATCGCGGCGCCGATGTCTCCGCGTTCACCAGGGAGCTGTACGGCAGCGACGCCGTCTACACGCCGTAAGGCCACCGCACGCCCCGGCGCGCGGACGGCGGTCCACGCGGTACGTGTGTCACCAAGGCCCGGTCAGCCGCCCCGGCGCCGGGCCCCAGGATGTGCGGCCGTGCCCGCGACATCGCTGTCGAAGGCGCGGCCCGCACATCAAGCTGGGTATGGTACCGAGTACCCTCGGTCAAGGCTCTGAGTGCCATGCGGGGA
Source organism: Streptomyces rapamycinicus NRRL 5491 (assembly GCF_024298965.1). Taxonomy (NCBI): domain Bacteria; kingdom Bacillati; phylum Actinomycetota; class Actinomycetes; order Kitasatosporales; family Streptomycetaceae; genus Streptomyces; species Streptomyces rapamycinicus. Next base: position 10,041,536 of record NZ_CP085193.1, read on the forward strand.
AGCTAGCCGTCTCCCAAAGTCTTCTCGATCTTCTGCACCACGCGCCATATGGGAGCGCTCCGTGGCGCCACCAAGACGATCACATCGTCCTCCGGCGCGGGCGCGGGCGCGGTGCTGCGCTCCGCGGATTCGCCGACGCCGCCCCACGTCTGCCGTACGAAGATCAGCGACTGATCCACCGCCTTCGCGGCATCGCCCTGCCCCCCACCTCGCAGCCAGGTCCGCAGTCCGTTGTTGTGCGCGGCGACGACGGCCGCGGCCTGTACTTCGGCCCGAAGCGCTCCGGCATCGTCCCCCGCGTACCGTTGCCGGAGGTAGTGGGCCAGGGTCCGCTCGTAGCGGTGCACCACGGACAGCTCAGAGCCGCGAAGGCTGGGCACTTCGCGCGTGAGCCGGTAGCGCTGCACGGAGAACTCGGGGTTCGCGGCATACATCCGCATGACGAGGCGGGCCGCGTCACAGACCACGTCGAGTGGTTCGCCGTCAGTGCTCGTGGTGAGGAAAGCGCTCATCTCGGCCAGGCAGCGCTCATGTTCGGGGAAGACGACGTCTTCCTTGGACGGGAAGTACCGGAAGAACGACCGGCGTCCCACTCCTGCCCGCGCCACGATGTCGTCCACTGTGGTCCGCTCGAAACCGTGCACCAAGAAGAGCTGGAACGCGGCCTCGATGAGCGCCTCGCGCATGGGCGCCTTGTCGGACGGCTCGGGCCCGCCGACCGCCGCGGTCGCCCTGCCCTCGTCGCGTACGTCCGTCATGGAGGGAACCTAGCATCGGCTCCGGCAGTCGTTGACACTGAGTACCTTTACGCAGGGCACTGAGTGCCATACTCTCGTTCGGGTGCTCCACTGCGGAAACGCAGACAGTCGGGAACGGTGAGGAGAGCGGGCGTGAGTTTGAGGATCGTTGTCTGTGTGAAGTACGTGCCCGACGCCACCGGCGACCGGCACTTCGCCGAGGACCTGACCGTTGATCGCGATGACGTGGACGGTCTGCTCTCGGAGCTGGATGAGTACGCGGTCGAGCAGGCGCTGCAGATCGCCGACGAGGCCGATGAGGCCGAGATCACCGTGCTGACCGTCGGTCCGGAGGACGCCAAGGACGCGCTGCGCAAGGCGCTGTCGATGGGTGCGGACAAGGCCGTGCACGTCGAGGACGAGGATCTGCACGGCACGGACGCGCTGGGGACCTCGCTGGTGCTGGCCAGGGCGGTGGAGAAGACGGGTTACGACCTGGTCGTCTGCGGGATGGCTTCCACTGACGGCACGATGGGTGTGCTCCCGGCGATGCTGGCGGAGCGCCTGGGTGTGCCGCAGGTGTCGCTGTTGTCGGAGGTGTCGGTCGGGGACGGCATCGTGAAGGGGCGCCGTGACGGGGACACCGCGACCGAGCAGTTGGAGGCGCAGCTTCCGGCGGTGGTGTCGGTGACCGATCAGTCGGGTGAGGCGCGTTACCCGTCGTTCAAGGGCATCATGGCGGCGAAGAAGAAGCCGGTGACCTCCTGGGACCTGTCCGACCTCGACATCGAGGCCGAGGACGTGGGGCTGGAGGGTGCCTGGACGGCGGTCGAGGGTGCCACCGAGCGTCCGGCCCGTACGGCGGGCACGATCGTCAAGGACGAGGGCGAGGGCGGCAAGCAGCTCGCCGAGTTCCTGGCGGGTCAGAAGTTCATCTGAGCCGCGCTGCCCCTACCGCCCAGATCTTTCGCATTTCGCAGGAGAGCGATTCCCATGGCTGAAGTCCTTGTCTTTGTCGACCACGTGGACGGTGCCGTCCGCAAGCCCACCTTGGAGCTGCTGACCCTGGCCCGCCGCATCGGTGAGCCGGTCGCGGTCTCCCTCGGCGCCGGTGCAGAGAACACCGCGTCCGCTCTCGCCGAGCACGGTGCGGTGCGGGTGCTGACCGCTGACGCGCCCGAGTTCGCCGACTACCTCGTCGTTCCGAAGGTGGACGCGGTCCAGGCCGCGTACGAGGCCGTGTCGCCGTCCGCGGTGCTGTTCCCGTCTTCCGCGGAGGGCAAGGAGATCGCGGCCCGGCTGGCGGTCCGTATCGGCTCGGGGATCATCACCGACGCGGTGGACCTGGAGGCCGGTGAGGAGGGTCCGGTGGCGACGCAGTCGGTGTTCGCCGCCGCCTTCACGACCAGGTCCCGGGTCAGCAGGGGCACTCCGGTGATCACCGTGAAGCCGAACTCGGCCGCCGTGGAGGCCGCCCCGGCCGCGGGCGCGGTCGAGGTGCTTCAGGTGTCCTTCTCTGAGCGCGCCACCGGCACGAAGGTCGTCTCGCGCACGCCGCGTGAGTCGACCGGGCGCCCCGACCTGACCGAGGCCGCGATTGTGGTCTCCGGTGGCCGTGGTGTGGGCGGTGCGGAGAACTTCCCCGTCGTCGAGGCCCTGGCCGACTCCCTCGGCGCGGCTGTTGGTGCTTCGCGTGCGGCGGTGGACGCGGGCTGGTATCCGCATACCAATCAGGTGGGGCAGACGGGTAAGACCGTCTCGCCGCAGTTGTATGTCGCGGCGGGTATCTCGGGCGCGATTCAGCACCGGGCGGGTATGCAGACTTCGAAGACCATTGTGGCTGTGAACAAGGATGCCGAGGCGCCGATCTTCGATCTGGTCGACTACGGCGTGGTCGGCGACCTCTTCGAGGTCGTCCCGCAGCTGACCGAGGAGGTCAAGGCACGCAAGGGCTGACGTCGCTGCGCGCGCTTCTCGACCGGACCGGCATCGATCCGGGCTCCGTGGACGATGTGTACTTCGGCTGCGTGAGCCAGATCGGCGCGCAGACCGGCTACATCGCCCGAACCTCCTGGCTGGCGGGTGGTCTGCCCCAGCATGTTCCGGGCACGACCATCGACCGGCAGTGCGGCTCCTCGCAGCAGGCCGTGCACTTCGCGGCGCAGGCCGTGATGTCCGGCTCCGCCGACCTCGTCGTCGTGGGCGGGGTCGAGGCGAGAGCCTGGTGCCCCTCGGCAGCCCGGTCACCCTCGGCGAGCGCGAGGGCATGGGCAGTCCATACGCGGGGGAGGGCTGGCGGAGCCACTTCGGCGACCAGGAGATCTCCCAGTTCCGTGGGGCGGAGCTGATCGCGGAGAAGTGGGGCATCTCCCGGCAGGCCATGGAGCGCTACGCACTGGCAAGCCACCAGCGGGCACTGGCGGCCCAGGCGGGCGGGGTCTTCGCGGACGAGATCGCGCCCGCGTTCGGACTGGAGGCCGACGAGGGGCCCCGCGCCGACACCTCACTGGAGAAGATGGCGGGGCTCAAGCCGCTCACCGAAGGCGGCCGGCTGACCGCCGCGGTGTCCAGCCAGATCTCCGACGGGGCCGCCGCTCTGCTGGTCGCGTCCGAGGAAGCGGTGCGCCGCCTGGGCCTCGCCCCACTGGCCCGCGTGCACACCATGACCTGGTGGAGATCAACGAGGCATTCGCACCGGTGGTCCAGGCCTGGCTGGCGGAGACCGGCGCCGACCCGGAACGCACCAATGCCTTCGGTGGCGCCATCGCCCTGGGCCATCCGTTGGGTGCCACCGGCGCCCGGCTGATGACGACGCTGGTCCACCACGGCCATCGATTCCTTCTTCCGCCACTGAGCAGTACGGCGTCTTTTCATCGCCACCCGCCCGAAAATCAGTGGAGCCGCGCTCCCGTGTGGCGTTACCGTGCTCCCGCCCACAGTCACTCCGTCAAGGACGTCCCGTTGTACACCAAGTGAGCCCACCCGAGCGCTGATCCGTCGCGCGTCGCACATGTGCGCCGCGCTCCTTTTCGCTGTGGTCTTCTCACTGGAACCGGTGTAACTCTGTGTCCAAGAACTGGGCGTTCGTGCCCACCTTCCTGCCGATTCGCGGCTCGGTTCGACCCGAGCGGCCCGCCTGGCAGTCGCCGTACGGTCCGCCGCAGCCCCGGGCACACCGCGGCCGGTGGGCGCCTGAGCCGGGGGTGGGCACGTCTCGGTCCGCGCTGCGGCGTGGATACCCGTGCGGCCGGTGCGACTGATGTCTCATAGGGCGCGGTGACGGGCTCCTCCCCGGTGCCGCCCGGCTCTCTCCGAACCGGGCGGCAGGGGAGGAAGCGGTGCCACGAGTTGGTGGGCGGCCGCGTATATGACGGCTTGAGTGCGATCGCGCAGACCCAGTTTCGCCAGGATCCGGGAGACGTGTGTCTTGACCGTCTCGTCGCCGATGCCCAGCGCGCGGGCGATTTCCGTGTTGCTGTGCGCCTGGGCCACGAGGATCAGGACCTCGCGTTCGCGGGCCGTCAGTCTCTCGACTTCGGTGGAGGACGCGGGCGGCGCGATACCGCTGGCGAAGCGGGAGATGAGACGGCGCGTGACCGAGGGATCGATGATGGCATCACCTCTGTGGGCGATGCGGATGGCCGCGATCGTCTCCTCGGGAGGGACGCTCTTCAGGAGGAATCCGCTGACCCCCATGCGGAGGGCGCTGTAGACGTAGCTGTCGTCGTCATAGGTGGTGAGCACGATGACTTTCGTGGTGTTGCCCGGCCTGCCGAGGATGCGTTCCGCCGCGCGCAGTCCGTCCAGCCGCGGCATACGGATGTCCAGGATGGCGACGTCGGGGGCCAACCTGATGGTCTCTTCGACGGCTGCCCGACCGTCGGCCGCTTCCGCGACACAGCACAGGTCGTCCTGGGTGCTCAGGACCGCTTTCAGCCCCGAGCGGAACATGGCGTGGTCGTCGGCCAGGAGAATACGCAGGCTCATGTGCCGTCCATGGAGAGGGTGGCGGATATCTTCCAGTCGGCGCCGCCGTGTACCGGTCCGTACGAGACGAAGCCATTGAACATGCCGACTCGGCTGCTGATGCCTTCGAGGCCCCGGTGTGGAGAATCCGCCACGAGCCGCCCCGAGGCGGCGATCGGGTTGACCGCGGTGACCGTGATCCGCGAAGTGCCGTAGCGCAGGGTGATGTCCACGTGGCCGTCGCCGTGGCGCAGGGCGTTGGTCAGCATCTCCTGCACCACACGATAGACGGCGATGTCCAGGGAACCTTCCAGTTCCTGCCGGGTGCCCCGGACGCTGACGTTCGTCTCGAGGCCGGCCGCGGACACGACCTGGATGAGTTGGTCGAGGTCGCGCAGGCCCGGTTGCCGTGCGCCCTCGGCGGGGCTGTCGTGCAGGAAATCCAGCAGCCGGCGCAGGTCGAGGAGGGCCGCTCGGCTGGAGGTCTCCACCGCCGTGAGCGCGGTCGACACCGGCGACACCTCCTTGGCGGACAGCCCCAACCGGGCGGCTCCGGCATGCACTCCGATGGCGCTCACATGGTGGGCGATGACGTCGTGGAGGTCCCGGGCGATGGCACTGCGGTCCTCGGCGATGGCATTCGCGAGATCTTGCCGGGCCATCTCCCGCTCCCGGACGGCCCGCTGTTCCAGTTCGGCGATGTGAGCGCCCCGGGCGGTGGTGTAGCGGCCGACCAGCCAGGCGAGGAGGGTCCCTTTCACCGTGCTCAGCAGAATGGAGCGCCATTCGGTGAGATCGGTGGTGCAACCGAGTGTCCTGGCCCCGATGGATCCCGCGGCCAGGTAGAGGAGAGCCAGAACGGCGGGTCGGCCGTTCAGCCAGGCTCCGGCCCGATAGGCCGCGATGAGCATTCCGGCGTCGTTCAAGTCCGGCGGTGGGCTGCCGCCGGGCAGTACCAGCGCACCGGCCACGGCCAGTGCCGCCTGGGCGAGAGCGACGACTCCCGAAAGCCGGGCCGAACTCGCGAGTGCCGCGTCCACCAGGGCGATCCCCGCCAGCAGGCACCAGTAGGACACGGGGGGATACACATGCGAGCCCTCGTAGAAGAAGCTGAGCGTGTCCGCGAGCAGGCAGAAGCCCGCCACCATGAGGGACTGCCGGGTCAGGGACCCACTCGGGTCCCGAAGCTGAGCGGACAAGGCCCCTCTCTCAGGATGTCGGCAGGCCCGCACCGCGGGCATGCCGGAAGGCGGAATGTGCGGTCGGAGTGCCACGTTGTACGGGGCCGGTCGCACCAGGCATCCACTTATGGTGCACGAGCGGTACGGAAAAGCCTTCCCGCGCCTGGGGGAGGCGGCGTCCCCCGCGCGGGGGACCTGATGTGCCCCGGGTGCGTGACGACACCGCGTGGGGGCGGTTCTTAGTGTCTGCCGCGTGAACGACAACCCACCCCCTGTATCCGTTCGCGGCGGACGCACCGGCCGGAATCGCCTCGGCAGGTCATACGCGGCGCGAGTGGTGGCACCAGTGGCGGCGGCCGTGCTCTGTGTCCTGGGCCTGTCCGTCACCGTGGGATCCCCCGCATGGGCGGATTCCACGGCCGGAGGCGACCTACAGGTCGCGCAGACGCTCGGCGACCGCGACCTGACCCTCATCCTGCGGCGCGTCACCGGGCTGCCCGGCCCCTTGCGGGTGGATGTGCTCACCCATCGGGGCACCGCCGCGGGAACCCTGCGCCTGGGCGCCGTCCCCACGGGTGCGTCAGCGGATCGAGCGGAAGGTTCCTCGGCGGGGACCACCACCAGCACCGTCTCGGTCAAGCTCGGCAGCACGCCGGGGTCCTACGGTGCCGCCCTGGACATCGATCGGGCAGGCCCCTGGGAACTCGTCGTCGACGACGGATCCCGCACGGCGCGGATTCCCTTCACGGTGCCGGGCCAGGCCACCTCTCCGCCGGAACTCGCCGTGTTCGGCGGTTTCGTCACCGCCGGTGTGCTCATGCTGGTGACCCTGTTCGTCGCCGTCCGGGCCCGGCGCGGGGCCTGGGCGCTGCTTCCGGCGGGAGGTGTCGTGGCCGCGCTCGCGGTGGCCGTGACCGCCGCGCTGCTGTCCACTTCCTTGCCTCTGCCACCCGAGCCGGGCGGGCAGGTGGATGCCACGAACGACAACGTCACCGACCCCTATTCGGTCGTCCGGCCGGTGACGAACGACTACTCCCGGCCGCCCGCCTCGCTCGAGTTGGGTTCGTACCCGGCCAAGGCGGCGGAACGGGGCACGCTCCGGTTGAGCGTGAACGACGGCTCCACCGGCCTGCCCGCGGACGATCTCATCGTCCACGACGGTGCTCTGATGCACCTGCTGGTCATCGGACCGACCGGTGAGCTCTGGCACCTGCACCCCATACGCACCGCGCCCGGCACCTACGAGGTCCAGCTGCGGCTGCCCGCGGTCGGCCACTACGCCGTGTCCGCGGAGTTCGCCCGCCGCGGTGGCGGAATCCAGCATGTGCGCTCGGCAACCGGCCTGACCGTCGCCGACGGCTCCACGCGTGGCGGCGTTCCGGCCCTGCCCGCCGAACTCGCCCCGCGGGGACCGGGAACGCGGACGATCGACGGTGTGCCGGTGCGCCTGACGGCGCCCTCGCCCAGAGCGGGCGAGGCGAGCACCCTGACCGCGCGCGTCGGCGACACAAGGACGCTCCAGCCCTGGCTCGGCATGGTCGGCCACATGATCGTGGTCGGGCCGCTCGACCGGGCCGACGCGACCAGCCCCACACGCATGGGACAAGCCGCCCAGGGCGCACCCGTCTGGGCTCATGCGCACTCCATGGGTGGCGACATGAGCGGCGACCCCACACCCGGCATGGCAGGCGCTCCGGACCACGACATGGCCGCCATGCGACACGGGGCTCACTCGGGCGGGGACGAGGAGAGCATGGATTCGATGAGTGGGCTGATGCCCCTCAACGGCGACAGTCCCGCGGACGAGACCGTGGCCGCGTACGGGCCGGACGCCTCCTTCGTGTACACCTTCTCCCGTCCCGGCTACTACCGCGTGTGGATACAGGCCGAGCGCGACAGTGCCATCCTGACCGTCCCCTACCTCCTGCGCGTGTCCCCGGCGGCCGGAGCGGCGAAGTGAGCGCCCGCACCGCCTCCCGCACCCCCATGGCCCGGTTTCTGTACGGAGTCGCCGCGGCGCTGCTGACGGTGTCCCTCGCCATGGTGGCCACCGGATTCCTTCCGTCCTGGACGGACGATGGCATCTCGCTGACCGGGGGCGGTGCCACCGACGAAGTGACACTGACGGTGGCCCGGCCCCGCACCGGCGCCACGAATGTCGGCATCCGCCTCACCCCGCGCCGCGGAGGGCGAAGCGGACCACCGCCCACCATCACCGTGCAGGCCGTCATGCCCACTCATGGCCACGCGACGCCCGCGGCACGCGCACAGGCACACGGCCCCGGCAGTTACTCCACAGCCGTCCACTTGATGATGCCGGGGCGCTGGACCTTCCACGTCAGCGTCGACTACGGCACACGGCGCGACCAGTTCGACTTCCCTCTGGCGATCTCCGGCTGAACGACCAGCCGCACGACGCCTGTATCCGCTCCCGCACGGTCATGAGAAAGGCAGTCCCGTGAGCACAGCACTACCCGTCACCAGTACCAGTGGGGCGTCCCGGCCGTCCCTCGCTGTCAAAGTCTCCCGCGACAGCCGGACCGGCCCCATCGCCGCCAACACCGTCCTGGCCGGGACGACGCTGTCCCTGTTCGGCATCAGCTGGGACATTCAGTGGCACGTCGACGTCGGCCCGGACACCTTCTTCACGCTCTCCCACCTCATGCTGTACTCCGGCAGCGCCGTCGCCGGCATCGCCAGCCTGGCCATGGTCCTGATCGCGACCGCCGCCCAGCGCGCCGGCCGGCCCGTGGATCAGTTCCCCGGCGGCAAACCCGTACGCGTCCTCGGCGGGGTCTTCCGCGCCCTACTGGGCTATCTGATCACCGGGACGGGAGCCGCCCTGTTCCTTCTCTTCGGGCTTCTGGACCTGTGGTGGCACTCGCTGTACGGCTTCGATGCCGTGCTGGACTCACCGCCGCATATCGGGTTGTTCCTCTCGATCTCCTTCACCATGGTGGGGAGCGTCATCGTCTTCGCCGCGGCGCGCCACACCCGGTGGGGCCGAGCAGGCGTGATCGTCAGTGTCCCCGTGCTCATCGTCTTCAGCCCCATCACGACGAAGGCATTCGGCGCGCTCCCCCTGCCGGTGGACCCCGATCTCGTCGGGAACGTCCTCTTCTCCACCCTCCTGCTGATCCTGGGGACGCTCACCATCGGCCGGCGGATCACCGCACTGACGATCGCCGCGGTCCTCGGCGCCCTGCAGCTCGTCCTGTGGTGGTTCTCCCCCTGGGCGGCCCGTGTCTACGCCGACGCGACCGGTCTGCCGCTGCGCGACAACCTCGGCGACGATCCGCCCGAACTGCCCTCCGAGATCCCGGTGTTCATGCTCTTCGCGGCAGCGGCCATCACCGCACTGCTGTGGCTGACCAGGCAGCGGGGCTGGTCGGGCCGCATCGCGCCGCAGATCATGGGCGCCGGAGGCGGAGCCGTGCTCGGCCTCTCCCTCCCCGTCCAGAGCGCCCTGCTCGGCGGCTCCGGCCCGGACTCGGCCGAACTGCTGAGGATGACGGCCGTCGGTCTGGTGACGGGCGTCCTCGCGGGCTACCTCGCGGCTCGACTCGCCGTCCTGCTGCGCGAGCACTCCACCGCATCAGTCACGAAGGGCCGATGACCATGCGCTCCTCACGTTCACCACTGCTCCTCGCCTGGGCCTTCGCATCCGGGCGGGTGCGGGACCACGCACGCCGACTGGTACTGGCCACGGTCGCCGCACTCGCGCTGGTGGCGGTGCCGACCGCACCGGCCACGGCGTACGCCCCGGTCGGCGTCGTCCATACCGAGCGGGTACAGGCGGGGCCCTACACGGTCACCGTCGGGTTCTCCGAGTGGCCCTTGCGGGCCATGCAGTCACTCGACTTCACGTTCGCACCGGCCGACGGCATCGCGGGAAAGTCGGGCAGGCTCACCATCGACGGGCCCGGCCTCGACGCCGACGACCGGGAGACCCCGCTGAGCAGGCACCCTCGCAAACGGGATGTCTGGGGCCTGGATGTCCAGGCCCTGCCGGAGTCCGGCACATGGAGCTTCACCTTCGACATCGACGGCCGGGCCGGCCACGGCCGCGGCACCCTGCGGAACGTCACCGTGCTCGACCAGCCGGGCCCGCCCCTGGCCATCAGCTGGACCGTCTGCGCCATCCCGCCCATCGGGATGCTCGCCTACCTCGCTGTGGGGTGGCGGCGCAACAAGCCCTCCGAGCGGGTGGCCGCACTCGTGTGAGCCGCCGTCCGTAGTCGCCGCGTCGCCGCGCGGGTGATGTCGCGGCCGTCCCACGGATGGGTGGGTGTGATGGACCCTTCCTGAACCCTGCCCGCGTCCTCAGCGTCGAGTCATGAACGATGAACAGTTGATCGCGGACCTGCACAGCCGGTGGGTGTTCGGCTGGGAGCGCGACGAGGGAGACGCACCGTTCGACTTCCGGCACACCTTCGGCGAGTTCTACGACTTCGGCTCCCCGGACGTCCGACTCTACGACGACTTCGACCCTGAGCAGCGTGTGGCGACGACGGCCACCGGGTACGGCTCGATCTGGGAGCCCGTCTTTCACGACATGGTCTCCGCGCACCATGCCGTCGACGACGGCCCGCACGTCATCGCCGGTCACGATCTGGCCGCGTCCACCCTGACATTCGTGGCGCGGATCACCAGACCCGACGTCACCACGGATATTCGCACCACGACCTCGCTGGTCTGGCACCGAACGCCGGACGGCTGGCGGATCGTCCGCGAACACAACTCGGCCAAGGTTCTGCCCGCGGGGGAACTCGACGGCATGCTGCCGGCGCACGAGGCTCCCTGACCCCGTGCGCCGGCCGGGGCTCAGGAGGCCCGCTCGTCCCGGGCAAAGAAGTTGATCACGTCCTCCAGCGTGGGATGGTCAGGGTCTTCGGCCGTCGGGAGTTGCTCGGCACCGCGGGGGAACATCGCTTGTTCGTATGCGGAGAGCGCGGTCTCGATGTCGCCGGGGTGCGCGGCGAGGGCCTCACCGAGTTCGGCGCCGTCCAGCATGGCCAGGTTGGCGCCCTCGCCGTTCGGCGGTATGAGGTGGGCGGCGTCGCCGACCAGGGTCGCCCCCGGCACCCGGTCCCACCGGTGCCCGACCGGCAGCGAGTAGAGCGGGCGCAGGACCGGTGCGGTGTCGCTTTCGGTGATCAGGGCGGTGAGCTCCGGCGCCCAGCCGTCGAACGCCCGCGCGATCCGCGCGGCGGCCGCCGCGGGATCGGCGAAGTCGATACCGTCGAACCACTCCAGCGGCTCGGACAGCATCGCGTAGACGTGAAGGGTCCCGCCCTTCTCCCGTTGAGCCCCGATCTGCCGCTTGCCCTGATCGCCCGCGAACATCGACCCGCCACCGACCGCCTTCGCGGCAGCGGGGTGCCGCGTGTCGGCGTCGAACAGATAGGTCTCTACGAACGACGCACCCGCGTACCCGGGGACGGCGGGGGAGAGCACCGGCCGGACCCGGGACCACGCGCCGTCCGCGCCGACCAGCAGGCTCGTGACGACGGTGCCGCCGTCGGCGAAGGCCACCTCATGGCGGCCCTCGCCGAGGGCACGCACCCCGCTGACCTTGTGCCCCCACCGGACGGTGCCCGCCGGGAGCGAGTCGAGCAGCATCTGCCGCAACTCGCCGCGCTGCACCTCGGGGCGTCCGCCCGTACCGTCGTCGGGTTCGTCGATGACGACGTTTCCCAACCGGTCGAGGCCTCGTACCGCCTGGCGGCCCTCCAGGACGATGCCGTGGAACTCCTCCATCAGGTCGGCGGCGCGCACCGCCAGTTGGCCGTTGTAGTCGTGGATGTCGAGCATCCCGCCCTGCGAACGCGCCGTCGGCGAGGCCTCCGCCTCGTAGATGGTGGCCGGGATGCCGTGGACGTGCAGGACGCGGGCGAGCGTGAGTCCGCCGAGTCCGGCGCCGATGATCGTGACGTGAGTGGTCATGCTGATTCCTTGCCTGTCGCACGCCTGCCGGATGGGCGCCCGGCAGGCTCTCCGGCAAGGCTTCAGCCCTCCGCCGACAATCCACCGGCATCGGACCGACGGCCCCGACATCTCACTGACACCGTGGCATCATCCAGTGATCGCTCAACCGCTTGGCACGTGCGGCGGGTGCTAGCGTGAAGCGGACTCGGCCGGTCCGTCCGGCGAATCCGTGTCCTGACGGGGGACTTCTCACCATGCACCAGCAACCTCGCGTGGCGGCTTTCGGCGCGCTCGCCGCATCCGCTCTCCTCGCTCTCTCGGCCTGCTCCGGCGGCGGGTCGGACGACGCGTCGTCCGCCGCGGGGAAGTCCGCCGCCGGGAAGGAAACGAAGAAGGGCACGAGCAGCAGCGGTTCGCCGGGTTCGAAGAGCACGTCGTCGCCGTCCGCCGCGGCGGGCCGGTCGACCGGCGGATCGGACACCGCCCAGGCCGTCACGTCCAAGGTCGAGGTCAGTATCAAGTCGTGCCAGCTGCGCGATGCGTCCAAGCTGTTCGCGGTCGTCCAGCTCGACAACGCGAACGGTGCGGCGGACTACGCCTACACCGTCAAGGTCCGTTTTCTGAACTCCGCACACCCCGATCAGGCGGTCTACACCACCCTCACCCATCAGCCCGTCCAAGCCGGGGCCATGAAGAGCGCGCTCGCGTCCGCCGCGTGGAAGGGCGACTCCGCCGCGATGCCGAAGACGTGCGAGGTCGCCAAGGCGACCAAGGTGAAGACGGCCGGCTGACCCGGCCGCTACCGCGGGCGGCGAGGCACGGGGACTTTCGACTTGTTGAGGACAAAGTATGGACGGTTCAGGGGGATGTTCGTACGCTGGGCGTCGCTTTCGTACGGACGTCTGCGTGCCTCAGGGCGGAATGCCGCCGCACCACCCGTACGTGGATGAGCACCACTCTGTGACCGCGGTCCGCCGTCGGCCGCGCCGCCTAGCGCCCAGCAGGAGGAAGAGTGACGCTACGCAAGTACCCGAGCCTTCGCGGCCACCGCCGTAGACCACGAAGAACCGGCCTGCTCCTCGCGGCCCTTCTCGCCGGCGCCCTCGCGACACCGGCCGCCGAAGCGGACGAAAAGCCCTTTGCGGATCTGCCGCCCCAGGAACCTGGCGTCACCCTCCGCGTCTTCGACATCCAGTCCCCGCTGAGCAAGCTCTGCGACCTCAAACCGGCCCAGACCCCCAACGTCGACAAGCTGATCCCCAACGTCGACTGGTCCTCCACCGAGGGTTTCGGTTTCACCGACAACTTCGTGTCGCAGATCACCGGCAACATCGACGTCCCCACCGACGGTACGTACACATTCCGCCTGATCAGCGACGACGGCTCCCGACTGCTCATCGGCGACAAGAAGGTCGTCGACCATGACGGACTGCACGGTGCCGAGCCCAAGGACGGCGAGATCGCCCTCGCACCCGGTTACCACGCCCTGCGCGTCGACCACTTCGACCGCGGCGGCGAGCAGCAGGTCACCCTCCAGTGGAAGCCGCCGGGCGCCGACGACTTCTCCCTCGTCCCGAACTCCGTGCTGAGCACCGACGCCGGTGTCGTCCGTGTCACCGCCCCGGGCCGCAAGGAGTGCGAGGGCAGCTATGACACCCCGGGCGACGGCCTCCCGCTGACCTCGGTCAACCCCGGCTACACCCTCACCGACCTGCGCCCCGAGGGGTTCGAGCCGCAGGTTTCCGCGATGGACTGGCTGCCGGGCGGCAAGCTCGCCGTGACGACGTGGGGCGGCAGCACCAAGACGGAGGGGGAGGTGTACGTCCTCGACCATGTCACGGGTGACACCGGCCCGGAGAAGGTCACGTACAAGAAGATCGCCGAGGGCTTGAGGGAGCCGATGGGGATCAAGTACGTCGACGGAAAGCTCTACGTCTCGGAGAAGCACCAGCTCACCGAGTTGTCCGACCTCGAGGGCGACAACACCGCGGGCGAGATCCGCAAGGTCGCCGACTGGCCGTACGGAGCGAACTTCCATGAGTTCGCCTTCGGGCTGCTCTACGAGAACGGGAACTTCTATCTGAACCTCTCCGTGGCCATCAACTACGGCGGTGCGACAACCGATCCACAGCCCGCCGCGAACCGCGGCACCACCATCAAGGTGAACAAGAAGACCGGAAAGGTGAGTTACCTGGCCGGTGGCCTCCGTACCCCGAACGGGATCGGGCGGGGCCCTCAGGGCGATCTCTTCGTCACCGACAATCAGGGCGGCTGGCTGCCCGCTTCCAAGCTGCTCCACGTCAAGCAGGACCGCTTCTTCAACCACTACACCAACCCGGATGGCCCGTTCGACGACCGCCAGGTCACCAAGCCCGCGCTCTGGCTGCCGCAGAACGAGATAGCCAACTCGCCCAGTACGCCGATGTTGTTGAAGCAGGGACCCTTCGCCGGGCAGATGCTCTTCGGCGACGTCACCTACGGCGGGATCCAGCGCGCCGACCTGGAGAAGGTGGACGGCGAATACCAGGGCGCGGTGTTCCGGCACACCCAGGGCCTGGAGGCCGGCATCACCCGGATCAGCACCGGACCGGACGGTGCGATCTACGCCGGCGGTCTCGGCGCCGACGGAAACTGGGGCCAGGAAGGCAAACTCCGCTTCGGCCTGCAGAAACTCACACCGAACGGCAAGACCGCCTTCGACATCAAGACCATGCGCGCCACCCGCGACGGCTTCGAACTCACCTACACCAAGCCCCTGTCGACGGAGACCGCCGCCAGGCTGACGAACGGCGCCTACTCCGTCGAGCAGTGGCGCTACGTCCCCACCCCGGCGTACGGCGGCCCCAAGGTCGACGAGGAGGCCCTCCCCGTCGCGGACGCCCGGCTGTCCGCCGACCGCCGTACGGTCCGGCTCACCATCCCCGGCCTCAAGACCGACCGGGTGGTGCACATACGCTCACCGCGCCCCTTCGCCTCGGACAACGGTGAGCAACTCTGGTCCACCGAGGCCTGGTACACGCTGAACGCACGCCCCGGCCCCGAGCGGCCCATCACCTCGTACGACGCGGAATCGGCGCGCCTGACCGGCGGAGCCGACATCGACACCGAGCACGCCGGCTACACCGGTGGCGGCTTCGCCGACGGGTTCTCCACCCCGGGCGCCACGGCCACCTTCGAGGTCGACGCACCCGCGAAGGGCGGCTACGACGTGGGACTGCGCTACGCCAACGGCCCCCACCCCTTCACCGGCACCAAGACCATGGGCATCAGCGTCAACGGCGCTCAGGCGCGGCAGACCAGCCTCCCCTTCACCGGCGCCTGGAACCGCTGGTCCACCAAGACCGAGCGGCTCTCCCTGCACAAGGGCCGCAACACCATCGCCTACACCTATCGGCCGGAGGACACCGGCCACGTCAACCTCGACATGATCGAGGTGCGCGGACCCGGCAGCCGGATCGATCTGTTCTCCGGCGGCAGCGTCTCCACCGCCTGGCAGCACACCGACGGCCGCGGTGTCGAATGGCCGCGCTCCGCCGAGGACTCCATCGAGGTGTGCTGCGGCGACATCCGCACCAAACAGGCCTTCGGCGACTTCAGGCTGCACGCCGAATTCCGGGTGCCGAAGCTCCCGGACGATGTCACCGGGCAGGACCGCGGGAACAGCGGCATCTACCTCCAGGAGCGGTACGAGATCCAGATCCTGGACTCCTTCGGAGTGGAGAAACTCGCCCCGGACGAGGCCGGGTCCATCTACCACAAGAAGGCCGCCGACCTGAACGCGGCCATGCCACCGGAAAGCTGGCAGACGTACGACATCGTCTTCCGTGCGGCCCGTTTCGACACCGCGGGCCGGAAGACCGATGACGCCAGGATCACCGTGGTGTGGAACGGCAGGAAGGTCCACGACAACGTGGCGGTGGACGGCCCGACCGGCGGCGGCGACGCCGAATCGGCCGCGACGGGCGCGATCCGGCTCCAGGACCACGGCAACAAGGTCCGCTTCAGGAACCTCTGGATCGAACCCGTGGTGTAACAGGATCGTATTAGGGGGCGGTTGGGCTGAACGGTTCGCCGACCGGGCCGATCTTGGTGATCAGAAACGGCCGCTCGTACCGACTCGTACCGAGCGGCCGGCACCCCAACTGATACCGAGGTAGAACGATGCGCGTTCATAAGGTCACACTCGCCGCCCTGGCCGTTGCCGCGAGTCTCTCGCTCGCGGCCTGCCAGAACGACGATGACAGCGCGGGGAAGAGCGACCCGTCGTCCGGGTCCACCGCGTCCTCCTCGGGCGGCGGTTCGGGCTCGGGCGGCGAGGCCGGCAAGTGCCGTACCGACGAGCTGGAGATCACGGCGGCGGACCGCAGCATCGACGGCGACGGTGAGGGCACCGTCGCGGTGACGCTGAAGAACGGTGGCGGCCGGGACTGCACGATCTCCGGGTTCGCGGGTGTCGACCTGAAGACCAGCGAGGGGGCGCTGTCCGCGAAGCGCAGTGGCGAGCCGGCCGACCCGCACGTCCTCAAGGACGGGGAGTCGACGTACTTCGGCGTCAACTACCCGATCAACGACTCGGGCGGCTCCGGCGTCCGCGTCACGGGGCTGGTGGTGACCCCGCCGAACGAGACGAAGTCGGTCACCCTCGACTGGCCGGGCGGCGGCTCGCTGCCCGTCACGGACGGCAGCGGCTCCCCGGTGAAGGTCGGCCCGATCGGGGGTATCGGTCAGGGCGGCTGACCCGCGGCTCCGCGATATCTGAGTCAGGCCCACGATCTCTGATCGTGGGCCTGACTGTTCTGTCTGCTCTCTCTGTTCTGTCTGCTCTGTCTGCTGAAACGCGCAGGCTAGTCCCGCATGACCTCGGGCTCGTGCCGACGCAGCAGGCGGGCCACGACGAAGCCGCAGAGCAGCCCGATCGCCAGGAGCACACCGAGGTCGATGCCCCACTGGGTGACGGTGTGGGCCCACAGCGGGTCGAGGTCGTCCGGCTTGTCGAGATTCCAGGGCGGCATGGTGTGCGAGAGGTCGAGTGTGGTCCCGGCGCCGGCGACCGCCCAGCGGGCGGGCATCAGCCAGCCGATCTGTTCGATGCCCGGAGCGTTGAACAGCTTGAAGAGGACCCCGGTGAAGACGACCTGGACGACGGCGAACATCACGAGCAGCGGCATGGTCTTCTCCGGGGTCCTCACCAGCGCGGAGATGACCAGACCGAACAGCATGGTGGTGAAGCCCAGCGCACTGATGACCACGCAGACCTCGACGGCCGTGGGCATGAGCAGCCCCTGGCCGGGCAGTTGACGGACGGAGAAGCCGATCGCGCAGATGACGACACCCTGCATCGCGGTGATCAGACCGAGGACGATCACCTTCGACATCAGATACGCGGATCGCGACAGACCCGTGGCTCTCTCCCGTTCGTAGATCACCCGTTCCTTGATCAATTCACGTACGGAGTTGGCCGCGCCGGAGAAGCACATGCCGACGACCAGCACCAGCAGAATGGTTCCGGACTCCTGGTTGTAGCGGAAACCGCTGTCGGGCGGCGGCGGGGCGAGTCCGTATTTCGCCGGAATCAGACAGCTCACTCCGCCCAGCACGGCCGGGAGCAGCAGCATCAGCGCCATGAAGCCCTTGTCGGAGGCGATGACCGACACATAGCGGCGCATCAGCGTCCACAACTGGCCGAGCCAGCCCTGTGGTTTGGGCTGCAGAGCTCGTGCGCGCGGCTGCGTCGCGGGGGTGCCCGGCTGCTGCGGCGGTACGGCCGAGTCGATCTCCGCGAGGCACCGTTCGTACTGCCGGGAAGCCCGCCAGCGCCCGCCCCAGTCGTCGTCACGATGGTTCTCGAAGGCGGAGAAGACATCGGCCCAGCTGTCGTGGTCGAAGTACTCCAGGGCCTCGCCCGGGGGACCGAAGTACGCCACGGAGCCATTGGGCGCCATGACCAACACCCGGTCACACATGGACAGTTCGGCGACCGAGTGCGTCACGACCAGCACGGTGCGGCCGTCGTCGGCGAGCTCCCGCAGCAACTTCATGACGTCACGGTCCAGGCCCGGGTCCAGACCGGAGGTGGGCTCGTCGAGGAAGAGCAGGGAGGGCTTGGTGAGCAGTTCCAGGGCAACGGACACCCGTTTGCGCTGACCGCCGGAGAGCGAGGCGACCTTCTTGGCCCGGTGGACGTCGAGCCTGAGCTCCTGGAGTACCTCGTCGATACGGGCCTTGCGCTCGGCCGCCTTGGTGTCACCGGGGAAGCGGAGCTTGGCGGCGTACTTCAGAGCGGTGTCGACGGTCAGCTCCTTGTGCAGGATGTCGTCCTGCGGAACGAGGCCGATACGGCGGCGCAACTCGGCGAACTGGGCGTAGAGATCGCGGTGGTCGTAGAGCACCTGACCACGGTCGGCGGGCCGGTAGCCGGTGAGTGCGCGCAGAAGGGTGGACTTCCCGGAGCCCGACGGTCCGATCACCGCGACCAGCGACTTCTCGGGGACACCGAAGGAGACGTCGTCCAGGATGGTCTTGCCGCGCCCGACGGCCACTGTCAGGTTGCGGGCGGTGAAGGAGACCTCGCCGGTGTCGACGAACTCCTCCAGCCGGTCTCCGGCGAGACGGAAGGTGGAGTGGCCGACGCCGACGATGTCGTACGGGCCGATGACCCGGCGGTGCACGGGCTGCCCGTTGACATAGGTGCCGTTGTGGCTGCCGAGGTCGACGATTTCGAAGCGGCCACCGGGCAGGGGCCGGAACTCCGCGTGGTGGCGGGAGACATACGGGCCCTCCACCACGAGTTCGTTTTCCGGCGCGCGACCGATGCGCAGCCGTTGTCCCAGGGAGAGCCGGTGCACGCCCGACGGATCCCGGTCGATGAAAAGGGCCGCGGCGGCTCCACGGGGACCGGCCGTGGGTCCTTCGGGCCGGTGGGTGCCCCGGGCGTCACCCGCCTCTCCGGGGGTCCGGGGAGCCGCCGCCCGGGTGGGGTCGGATGCGCCGTGGTGGGGGAGGGGCCGGAACAGGTCGTCGCCATGGGCCGCCGCCCCCGTGGGGGCTCCCGGCACCTCGCCCGCCCGGGGGCCAGGCACCACCGGGGGTGTGACGGCGGCCGCCGTCGGCGTGCCCCGGTCCGTGGCACCCCCGGCCTGGGGACGGGCCTCGCCCTGCGGCAGCCCCGCGCGTATCCGGGCGTCAGCACGCACCTGCTCGTCACCCACCGCCGCCGGGGCTCCGGTGAACACCGCGGTGAAGTCCAGCCGCATGCCGGTGGAGACGTTTCCCAGCCGGACGATCGAACCGTGGCCGATCTCCATCCGCTGGACACGGCGCCCTTCGGCGAATGTGCCGTTCGCGCTGCCGAGATCTTCGATGACCCACGTCCCGCCGTCGCAACGGATCATCAGGTGCCGCCGGGAGACCCGGCGGTCGATGCACGGGATGTCGGCCTCCAGATCGCGCCCGATGGTGTAGCTCCGGGACGCGTCCAGGGTCCAGGTGCGTCCATTGGCATGCAGTACAAGTTCCGGCACGTCTGCCCCAAGTCGGTCGTGTGCACCGAGGCCGTCTGCGCGAGTACAGACGGCGGCTCGGACGGTTCCTGCGGTTCCGGTGTGCGCCCGGACGTCCCGGGTGCGGATGTACGTCATACGGTCTGCGGCGCGAGATGGCGAACCACCACCGGTCCATACGACGCCGATGATTCCCCGGGGACCGAGCCGTGCGTTTCGCGACGAACGCGACGGGCTGCGCGCGGACGATCGATGAGCTCGTCGGCGATGCGGTCGAAGTGTTCGTCAGGCCTCACAGCGGTGTGTCCTCGTGGAGTCGGGGTCGGGGTCGGGGTCGGGTTCGGAGCCGGGGTCGGGCAGCCGGTGCGCGGCCCGGACCGGGGCACGGCGGCGCGCGTACGGTCATGGCCGGTATGGAAGAGGGCGCGGGACATGCGGAGGTTGCGCGCCATGGCGCGAAGCCTCGACGGGATGAACGCCTTGAACGGGTGCCCGCTCTTGTCGTATCGTTCCGATTCGGATCGGAACGTAATGAGAGGTGGCCACTATGCGAGCAGCGGTCGTGCAGCCGTCCGGGGCGCTTGGCCTGACCGACGTGCCACAGCCGGCCCCCGGGCCCGGCCAGGTACTCGTCGAGGCCGACGTGATCGGCGCGGGCTATGTCGACGTCATGCTCAGCCGAGGCGAGTACCGGGGCATCCCCGGCCCGGGCTCCGTGCCAGGGGTGGAAGTCGTCGGCCGAGTACAGGCGGCCGGGCCGGGCGCGCCCGGCGATCTGGTCGGCCGGCGGGTACTGGCCATGCCCGGCCTCGGCGGTTACGCCGAGCGAGTCGTCGTCGACGCGGACCGGGTCCTGCCGGTGCCGCAGGAGGCCGACGCAGCCGAGACGGTCGCGCTGGGCGTGAACGCGCTCGTCGCCGAGATCGCGCTGCACCGAGCCGGGACGGCGGCAGGCGAACACGTTCTCGTCCGCGGTGCGGGCGGCGGAATCGGTTCGCTGGCAACACAGATCGCATCCGCTCGCGGGGCCGAGGTCACCGCGGTCACTTCCTCGGCGGCCCGTGGCGAGCGTCTGCTGGAACTGGGCGCCGCGCGGATCGTGGACCGGACCGCCTCCGCCGTCCCCGACCAGAGCTACGACGTGGTCGTGGACACGGTCGCGGGTCCGGACATGGGCCGGTATCTGAAATCACTGCGCGACAACGGACGCTATGTGATGTGCGGCGGCGCCGGTGGCGCTCCGGGCGAAGACCTTCTCCCCACGCTGCTGAGCGATTTCCACAAGTCGCCGACGCTGCTGGCCCTCAGCCTGAACTCGATGACACCACAGGAACTGCTGCGCTCCTGGCAGGAGATCACGGCGCTGTGGACCGAGGGCCGGCTCACCCCCGTGCTCTACCAGCGCCTTGCGCTCACCGACGCCGAGCACGCCCTGGAGCTGCTGGAACGCGGAACACCGTTCGGCAAGGTGGTGCTGGTTCCTCGGTAAGGTGGGCGGATCACGGCGGCAGCAGGGAGGTGCGATGGCACGCCGACGCGACGAGCGCATCGACCGCGCCGTGCTGGCCGCGGTCTCCGAACTGGTGCGGGAGGTCGGCTACTCGGCGCTGACCATGGAGGCCGTCGCCGCCCGCGCGGGCACCACCAAACCGGCCATCCGCCGCCGCTGGAAGAGCCGGCAGCACCTGGTCATCGCGGCCATGGCGCACGATCGGGTCGGCGTTGTGGAGATCGACACCGGCTGCCTGCACTGCGACATCGTCGGCCACCTGGAGGCGCTGCGCGTCGGCATGGCCGATCCCGCCCTCAGCCGCGTGATCCCCGCACTGCTGGCCGACCTCGCCGACGATCCCCGGCTCCACGAGGAATTCCTCGCCATCGTCTGGGAACCCCGCAGGGATGCCTGCGGGGTCTCGCTGCGCAGGGCGCAGGAACGGGGCGAGGTAAAGCAGCTCAACGCCGACCTCCTGCTGGACCTGTTCGCCGCGCCCGTCGTCTTCCGGGCGTTGTTCCGCCATGCCGAGCTGGGGCCGGACTTCGCCGAACTCGTCACCCATGCCGTGCTCGTCGGAGTGGGGGACAATAGGCCGTCCTACTGCACGCGCCCAACCGGCTAGAGATCGTTATCCCCTGGAGGGGCCGGGGCGGTCGGTGCTGGTGGTCATGCGCGGCTGCTCGCCTCGCCGCCCGTGCGTTGCTGCAGTGCCCACAGTGACCTGAACAGCCCCGGCTCCCGGGTGAGTTGCGCGTACGTCCCTTCCTGTACGACCCGTCCTTGGTCGAGGACGACGATCCGGTCTGCCACGGCGACGTTGGCGAGCCGGTGGGTGATCAGCAGGATCGCTCGGTCCTTGGCCAGGCTCCGCAGTCCGGTGAAGATGTGGTGCTCCGCGCGGGCGTCCAGCGCGGCGGTGGGCTCGTCCATCACGAGCAGAGCCGCCTTCCGGTGGAACGCCCTTGTCAGCACCACACGCTGCCACTGCCCTCCGGACAACTGCTGCCCTCCGTACCACTCCGACGTCAGAAGGGTGTCGAGTCCCGACCGCAGGCCGGGCAGCATGTCCATCGCCCCGGACGCCTCGCAGGCCGCCAGGACGGCGGCGTCGCCGGTGTCCCCCTGCCCGAAGGTGATGTTGTCGCGGAGGGTCAGCGGCAGGTAGGTGTACTTCTGCGGGGCCAGGGCGGCATGTTTCCACGCCTCCCAGGGTTCCAGCTCCGCCGTGGTCGTGTGGTCCCACGCCACTTCGCCGGACGTGGGCAGCAGCAGACCGCAAAGGAGCCGGGACAGGGTGGATTTGCCCGATCCGTTCTCCCCGACGAGCGCCACGATCTCCCCGCGCCGCACTCGCAGGGACACCCCGCTGAGGCTGTCTTCGCCGGCGCCGTCGTACCGGTAGGTGACGTCGCGGACCTCGAACCGCTCCGGCGCCCCGGTGAGGGTCTTCGTGCCCCGGGACGCCGTCATGGCCTGTCCGTGGGCGTTGTCGAGGAAGTTCTGCCAGTCCTGGACGTACCAGCCGGTGCGTACCAGCCTGGCCCCGCCGTTGATGATGCCGCGCACGGAGCCGGTCGCGGTTTGGAGGGCGAAGACCGCACCGCCTCCGGCCGCGAGGTTCATGTGGCCGGAGGCCAGGAGCCAGAGCAGCGCGGCCCACACCGCGGCCGACGCCACGCCGCCGGCGACCGCACCGGCCAGCCCCATCCACGCACCGGTGTCCGCGGCCTTGCGCTCCGCCGCGTTGACCGAGGCGGCGAGCCGCCGGTACCGGCTGGTGAGGAAGGGGCCGGCCAGACAGGCCCGCATCTCCTCGCTGGACTCCACGTAGGCCATGTGCCAGCGGAGCTTGTGCAGCATCCGGCGCCGCCCCGAGGTCTCCAGCGCCGCCAGGTACACCACCCGGGCGGCCCGCACATACGCTGCGGCCTGCGGCAGACACGCCAGCAGGAGCAGCGGAAGGAGTGCCGGGTGCAGCACGGTGAGAACGGTCGCGCCGGCGGTGAGCGTGGCCGTGGCGGCCAGCACGTTCTGGGCCTCGTCGACAAGGTCGGGAGTGACTTGGGCGCCGCGGTCGGCGATGTCGTAGAAGTCGTTGTAGCCGGGCTTGTTGTTGGCCGCCAGCTCCGCGCCGAGCGCTGCCTCGATCATCGTCAGCTCCGCCGCCCGGGCCAGCACCGGCCGCAGCCGCGCCGTCAACCACGTGACCGAGATCCCCAGCAGGGCGCGCAGACCGGCCGCCGCGGCGATGACCGCCAGCCGCGGAGCCGCCTCCCACAGTCGCGCGGTGATGTCTCCCGACGAGATCAGCGCGGTGATCGTCCCCGTGACCGCGAGCAGCCCCACGGCGGCGAGCACACCCGTGCCGACCTGGCACGCCAGCAGGCCGAGCGTGGCGCCGCGATCCACCTGCCACGCCATCTTCAGGGACCGCAGGACCAGCGCGGGCAGCCGCCGCGCCATCGTGCTGGTCGTCATCTGCGCTCCGGCCTGGAGCCTGGACTTGTCGCGGTACAGGAACTCCTCGTCCCGTGCGCTGTCCGTGTCGTCCGGTGTGCTGGTGTCCGATGTGCCCGGAGTCGGTTGTTCTTGTGTGCTGGCCGAAGTCAACGTGGTCCCCCTTGGCGGTCGCGCGGCTGGCTTGTGAGGGTCAACGACTCAGCGGGAATTTCGAACACATGTGTTTCGGTCGGCCTTGGAACCCCGTGGTTGAGCGTGTGCCGGAGCGTGCGGGTTGCACCGGCCCTTGCCGCGCAAGGGCCGGGCCCGGAAGGGGGAGTGGCCAAAACGCCGATGGTGCGGCCGGCCCGTGGACTGCGAGGTGTGCCTCGTCCGGATCACCGGGCAGACCTCGCCCGAGTGGGCCGACGGCCCGCCGGCGGCTACGTGGGCGGGGCGCCGAATCCCGGCGGGCCCCGGTGCGCGACGTGCGACCGCTCGCACGGGCGTCCGGGGCGACGAGGGCCGACTACACCTCCTCGGTGGCGAACAGCTCGAGGTGCCCGCACTTGGGGCAGCGGAATGCCACTATCTGCCGCCGCGGCCGGCCCGTCCGCTTGGCACCCCCGAAAAACCCCCGCTCCATCGCGCCCTCGATCCAGCGCGCGTACCCGCGCGAGTGCTCGCCGGCGTCCTCGATGAAACCTTCCGCCAGACCGACGGTGCCGCAATGGGTGCACGTGTAGTTGTTCATCCTGCGAGTGTAGGAAACCCCGTGGCCAGGACGACCCGCGGCCGTCGACTCCTGCCCGGCCGGGACGACGGAGGTCCAGGGCCACGGCCTGCTGGATGTCACCAACGGCGGGTCACCGTCCGGCTATCGTGGCTCCGCATGACCCACACCGAGATCGAGATCACCGCGGAACTGGTCCGGGATCTGCTGCGCGACCAGCACCCCGACCTGGTCGATCACCCTGTGCGGCTCGGTGCGCGGGGCTGGGACAACCAGCTGTGGCGGCTCGGCGACGACCTCGCCGTCCGGCTGCCCTGGGCGACGCTGTCCGCGGACGCGCTGCTGCGCAAGGAGTACGCCTGGGTTCCCGCGCTCGCCCCGGGTCTTCCCCTGCCGGTCCCCGTCCCGCAACGTCTCGGGGAGCCCTCCGAGCGGTTTCCGCGGCCCTGGATCGTCACCACCTGGGTGCCGGGAACGCCCGCCGACCGCGCCCCCGCCACGCGCGCCACGGAGGCCGCCGACACCCTGGCCGGGTTTCTGACCGCTCTTCACCGGCCCGCCCCCGACGGGGCGCCGACCGGCCGCGACCGTGGCGGGCCGCTGGCCGACCATGCCGAGGGGTTCGCCGGGACTTTGGCCTCGGCCACCGAATCGGGGCTGATCACCGACCCGGACGCCGTCCGCGCCGTCTGGGAGGATGCCGTCGCCGCGCCCGACTGGACGGGGCCGGCCCTGTGGCTGCACGGCGATCTGCATCCGGCCAACGTCCTCACCGAGGACGGCACCTTCTGCGGCGTGATCGACTTCGGTAACCTCTTCGCGGGCGATCCGGCCTGCGATCTCGCCGCCGCTTGGACACTGCTGCCGGACGGCGCCGCCGACCGCTTCTACGACGCCTATCAGCCGGCCCCGGACGCGGCGACCCGACGCCGCGCCCGCGGCTGGGCGGTACTGAAAGCCCTCGTCTGCGTCCTCATCGGAGAGGCGGGCGTCCACGGCCGTCCGGGTGGCAAGCGCACCTGGGGCCCACCCGCCCATGCCACGCTGCGACGCCTCACCACGACGATCCACCACTCCGGTTCACCAGCGCCACAGTGGTGAGCTGCCGCCCTCTTGTGGATCGGGGCCCGGCCTCATGCGTCCAGACCGCCGCGCTTGACCAACTGGCTTGCGATGACATTGCGCTGGATCTCGTTGGTGCCCTCTCCGACAATCATCAGCGGAGCGTCACGGAAGTAGCGCTCGACGTCGTACTCCGTGGAGTATCCGTAACCGCCGTGGATGCGGACCGCGTTCAGGGCGATCTGCATCGCCGTCTCGGAGGCGAAGAGTTTCGCCATGCCTGCCTCCATGTCCACCCGGCGCCCGGCGTCCGCCTCCCGGGCCGCGTAGAGGGTCAGCTGACGCGCCGCGGTCAGTGAAGTCGCCATGTCGGCCAGGTAGTTGCCGATGGACTGGTGCTGCCAGATCGGCTTGCCGAACGACTCGCGTTCCTGTGCGTAGACGAGCGCGTCCTCGAGTGCCGCCCGGCCCACGCCGAGGGCGCGGGCGGCGACCTGGAGGCGGCCGGTCTCCAGCCCCCTCATCATCTGCGGGAACCCCTTGCCCGCCACGCCTCCGAGTACGGCATCCGCGGGCGCCCGGTAGTCCTCGAAGGACAACTCGCAGCTCTCCACGCCCTTGTAGCCGAGCTTGGGCAGATCACGCGAGACGGTCAGCCCGGGGCCGTGCTCGGCGAGCAGGATGGAGATGCCCGTGTGCGCGGGGCTCGCGTCCGGGTCGGTCTTGCACAGCAGGGCGATGAGCTGGGACCGGCGGGAGTTGGTGATCCATGTCTTCGAACCGTTCACCAGATAGCCGTCCGCGTCCCTCCGGGCTACGGTGCGCATCGCCTGGAGGTCGGAGCCGCCGCCCGGTTCGGTCAGTGCCATGGTCGCCCGGATCTCGCCGGTGGCCATCCGGGGCAAATAGCGCTGCTTCTGCTCCTCGGTGCCGAAGCGCAGCAGCAGCTTGGCGACGACCGTGTGCCCTCCCATCGCGCCCGCCAGGCTCATCCAGCCACGGGCCAGCTCTTCGGTGATCAGCACATAACAAGGGGTGGAGACCGGGGTACCGCCGTACTCCTCCGGGACGGCGAGTCCGAAGATCCCGAGCTGTTTCATCTGCTCGATGAGGGCTTCTGGGTAGGTGTTGGCGTGCTCCAGCGCCTGGACGACGGGCTTCACTTCCCTGTCGACGAAGTCGTGCACGGTGCTGACGATGAACCGCTCGTCCTCGGACAGGATGTCGAGTGTGCTCATGCTTGACGCTCCTCGTGGGGTGCCGGGGGAGACGGGGGTGCCGGGGATGCCGCCTCGGGCCGTTCGATGACGCGCTCGGTACTGAGGTTGTCGATGTCGGCCGCGCCGTACCCCAGCTCGGCCAGGACGCTGCTGGTGTGTTCTCCCGCGGCGGGTACGACGTCCATGCGCGGGGCCATGCCCGCGAGGTCCACCGGTGGCAGCAGCGCGGACACTGTTGATCCGCCGGGGATCCGCACATTTCGCCAACGGCCGCGGGCTCCGAGTACCGGGTGGGCCAGGAACTCCTCGATGTCGTTGACTCCGGCGTTGGCCAGACCCGCCCGGTCCAGCAGCTTCATCGCCGTTTCGCGGTCGAGTGCTCCGAGGCGGGCGGCCACGATCTCGTTCAGCTCCGTGCGGTGGGCCACCCGGCCGGAAGTGGTGGCGAAGCGCTGGTCCTCGATGAGGTCGGGACGTTCCAGGAGCTCGCACAGGGCGGTCCATTCGCGCTCGTTCTGCACCGTGAACAGGACTTCCCTGCCGTCGGCGCAGGCGTAGGCGCCATAGGGGGCGATGGTGGCGTGCTGGGTGCCGATACGCGGGGGCTGGGTGCCGCCGTGGCGGGTGTAGTAGGCGGGCTGGCTGACCCACTCGGCCAGGGCCTCGAACAGGGAGACCTCCACGGCTCTCGCGATTCCGGTGGTCGCGCGGGTGAACAGAGCGGTGAGGATGCCCGAGTAGGCGTACATGCCGGCGGCGATGTCCGCGATCGACACTCCGACGCGGGCGGAACCGTGCTCATTGCCGGTGAGCGAGACCAGGCCGGTCTGGCACTGCACCAGCAGGTCGTAGGCCTTGCGGCCGGCCCATGGGCCGCTGGTCCCGTAGCCGGAGATGGAACAGGGGATCAGCGAGGGGAAGCGCTCTGCCAGGGCCTCGGCGTCGAACCCCATCCGGGCGACCGCCCCCGGGGCCAGGTTCTGCACGAACACGTCTGCCCGTCCGAGCAGCCGCTCCAGGATCGCTCTGCCCGCGTTCGACTTCAGGTCGAGCGTCACGGATTCCTTGGAGCGGTTGAGCCAGACGAAATAGCTGGACTGCCCGTGCACGGTGGTGTCGTACCGGCGGGCGAAGTCACCACCGCCCGGGCGCTCCACCTTGATGACCCGCCGCGCCGAGATCCGCCAGCTGCCGGGTGGCGAACGGAGCGGCGACGGCCTGCTCGAGGCTGACGACGGTGATACCGGAAAGCGGCAGCTGGTCCGGGCTTTCGGTCATGGGATGGCCTCCAAGGGAGTGCGGGTCCAGCACCGGAGTACCATCATGAACACGCATTGATCGATGGGTGAAATAGAATTTCGTGATGGCCCCATGCGTTCCCCGGATGCCGCGGAGGGTGCGGGAAGGAGGACACCTTGGACGTCAAACAGCTCAAGGCGATCGTCACGGTGGCCGAGGTGGGCAGTGTCACGCGCGCCGCGGAACTGCTCCATCTGGTGCAGCCCGCCGTCACCCGGCAGATCCGCACCCTGGAGCAGGAGCTCGGCGTCGAGCTCTTCGAGCGGACCGGGCAGGGCATGCGCCCCACCGGAGCAGGGGCGATCATGGTCGACCGGGCGCGGCGCGCCCTGAACGAGCTGGAGCGGGCCCGCGCCGAGGTGCGGCCGACCCCCGGCAAGGTGGCCGGCATCGTCACCGTCGGCCTGCTGGAGAGCACCAGCGACCTGCTTGCCGAGCCACTGGTGACAGCGATCGCCCGCGACCACCCCGGCATCGAACTCCGGCTGATGACCGCCTACTCCGGACATCTCCAGCAGTGGCTGGACGACGGCGACCTCGACCTCACCCTGCTCTACAACCTGAACAGCACACCCTCCCTCAACGCCCTTCCGCTGGCGCGTGAGCGTCTGTGGGCCGTCGCGCCGGCGGCCGCCGGTCTGCGCGCCGACCGCCCTGTCACCTTCGCGGAAACGGCCGAGCACCCATTGGTCATGCCCACCTCGGGCCATGCGCTGCGCAGTCTGATCGACGCGGCGGCCACGCGTGCCGAATCCGCTATGAACGTCGTCGTGCAGACCAACTCCATGCGTGTGCAGAAGCGGCTCGTGCTGGCCGGTCACGGCTGGACCGTCCTGCCCGGTATCGGCATCGCCGAGGACGTGGCGCGGGGCACCCTGAGCGCCGCGCCGCTGAGCGAGCCCGACGTATGGCGGTCCATCGTCCTCGTCACCCCGAGGGCCGGACGCACCCCTCCCGGCGTGGAGGTCGTCGCACGAGAACTGGTCCATCAGGTCAACTCGGCGGTCACCGAGGGCAGATGGCCCTCCGCGCGGTTGCGGGGAGCCGAGGCTCCGGCCGGGCTCGAGTGATCTCGCGCCCCTGGCCCGGGAGCCCACTCGGCATCGTGCGAGGGCTGCGGTTCCTCATGCGCGCTACGCATGGGTGCATCAGCTCTTTTTATTACTCTGCCCGCTTCATCAGACCCCATGATGGAGCCCCTGTCTTGAACTGGGCGTTCGTACGCGCTCACCCACCGGACCGCAAAGGACACACGGACCATGCCAGCAACCCCACCCCCGCTCGAGTCCTACGTGGAGTCGTGGACGCCAGGGCCGATCATGGCCGAGGACCCCCTGCCCACCGGCCCGGTGGAAGCCTTCTCGGCACTGCTGGACCTGCCCGGCACAGCCGCCGGGGCCGGTGATCCAGTCCCTCCACTGTGGCACTGGTTCTACTTCCTCACCTGGCCCGCGCAGCGCGATCTGGGTGCCGACGGCCATCCGTCGCACGGGCACTTCCTGCCGCCTCTCCCCGGCCGGCAGCGCATGTGGGCCGGTGGGCGGTGCGAGATCACCGAGCCGCTCCGGCTCGGCGAGCCCGCCGAACGCGTCAGCAGCCTCGGCTCGATCACCGTGAAAGAGGGCCGCACGGGGGAGATGCTCTTCGTCACCGAGCGGCGCGAGTTCCGCCAGCGCGGTCGCATCCGCCTCGTCGAGGAGCAGGACATCGTCTACCGGTCCGGGCGCGGCGCCGGACGGCATCCGGTCGCCTTGGACGAGTCCGCCGTCCCCCGCCCCGCCGACCCGTGGCGGCTCCAGTCGCGACCGGATCCCGCGCTGCTCTTCCGCTTCAGCGCCCTCACGGCGAACGCCCACCGCATCCACTACGACACGCCGTACGTCCAGCGTGCGGAGGGCTACCCCGGGCTCGTGGTCCACGGCCCTCTGCTCGCTCTGCTCATGCTCGAACTGCCTCGCCGCCACTCCCCGGACGCCCGGGTGCGCTCCCTGTCCTACCGGCTGCGGCGGCCGGTGTTCTCCGGCGAACACCTCGCGGCCTGCGGTGTTCCCTCCGACGGCCGCGCCGAACTGCGCGTCGCCACCCACCGGGAAGACCAGCACGCCACAGCCGAGGTGACCTTCGCATGAGCACCCTCGCCGAGCGGATCGCCGTCGCCGGAAGTCTTCTCTTCGTGCCGGGGGACCGGCCCGATCGCTTCGGCAAGGCCGCCGCCTCCGGTGCCGATCTCGTCATCATCGACCTGGAGGACGCGGTCGCGGCACCGGACAAGGACCGTGCCCGCGACAACGCCGCCGCCTGGCTCGCCCACGGCAACCACGCGATCGTACGGATCAACCCGCCCGGTACCACCTGGGCGGAGACAGACCTGCGGATGGCGGCGGAGCACGGCAGTCCGGTCATGGTGCCCAAGGCCGAGGACCCCGTCGCCCTCGCGGACCTCGCCGCGCGTATCGCCGGACGGTGCGCTCTGGTCCCGCTCATCGAAACAGCGCTCGGCCTCGAGCGGGCTCACACCGTGTGCACCACACCCGGTGTCGTACGCGCCGCGTTCGGCAACATCGACCTCGCCGCACAACTCGGTGTGGCCCCCGACGACCACACAGCGCTGACCTTCGCCCGCTCCAGGCTGGTCCTCGCCTCGGCCGCGGCCGGTATCGCCCCACCCGTCGACGGTGTCACCACCGCCGTACGCGACACAGCGGCACTGCGTACCGACACCGCCCACGCCCGGCGCCTGGGCTTCACCGGAAAGCTCTGCATCCATCCCGCCCAACTGCCGCTCGTCGCCGAGGGGTTCGCCCCTTCGGCGGAGGAGCTGCGGTGGGCCCGTGCGGTGCTGGACGCCGGTGACTCCGTCACCACGGTGGACGGACAGATGGTCGACAAACCGGTACTGGAACGCGCCCGCCGCACCCTGGCCCGAGCGCGCGAACCGCACACCACCGCCTGACACCGCCGGTCAGGTCGCGCGGTGCGCTCCCTCCCGCCGGGCGCCGAGCCATATGTGGTCGGCGTCGTGACCATGCCGATTACCGTCGCGACCACGATGTAGATCCAGATTTTGTCCTGGTGACCGATGCTGGTCAGCCAGGAGCTGAAATAGGGTGCGGTGCCGCCGAACAGGGCAACGGCCGACGCGTAGGGGAGCCCGGTTCCGGTCGTGCGCACCGAGGTCGGGAACAGTTCGGCGTAAATGGCCGCCACGAGCCTGGCAACCAGCAGCACCAGCGGCGAGAACACTCCGATGCTCGCGTGGGTGGGGCACAGGGCGATGGCGAATCCGCCGGCCGACATCATGCCGACGGTCAACGTCAAGGCTTTCTTGCGGCCGTGACGGTCGGCTTCCTTCGCTTGCCCGGTCGATCCGCCATCGCCTTAGGCTGGAGTACCGTATTACGGTAATCTTGTCTGTCGAGATGCCGTGCGGCAGCCGTACGGCTCGTCACCAGAGAGGTGTTCAGCATGCCCAGCGCAGAGTTCCCGGCCCCGGAGATGCGCCCCTTGCGGCTCCGGGAGGTCACGGTTCCCAACCGTGTCTGGATGTCCCCCATGGCCCAGTACTCCGCCGGGGCCGAGGGGAAGCCGGCCGACTGGCACCTCGTGCACTACGGCGCGCGTGCGGTCGGTGGTGCGGGCCTGATCATGGTTGAGTCCACGGCCGTCGGACCGCGGCACCGGACCACCTCGGCGGACCTGGGCATCTGGAGCGAGGAGCAGGCGGCGGCGCATCGGCGCCTGACCTCGTTCATCGCCGAGCACGGCGGAGTTCCCGCGGTTCAGTTGATAGCCGCGGGACGAAAGGGTTCCCACCAGCTTCCGTGGGAAGGCGCTGGACAGAACGGCCCGGTGAGCCCGTCCGACGGCGGATGGGAAACGTTCGGTCCGTCGGCGATCCCGTTCGGGGACCTCGCTGTGCCACGGGAAGCCACCCGGGCGGACATCGACGAGGCCGTCGAGGCGTTCGCCCACGCGGCGCGGATGGCTCACCAGGCCGGGTACGACGTCGTGGAGATCCACGCCTCGCACGGATACCTGCTGCACCAGTTCCTCTCCCCCCTGTCCAACAGCAGGACGGACGAGTACGGGGGGAGCCTGCAGAACCGGATGCGCCTCCCGCTGCGTGTGGCCCGCGCCGTCCGCGAAGCGTTTCCGGCGAGCAAGCCGGTCTTCGTCCGCATCACCGCCACGGACTGGGCCAAGGGCGGCATCTCCATTGACGAGGCGTCGACTTTCGCCAAGGAGCTGGCGGCCGTGGGCATCGACCTTCTCGACGTCACGTCCGGTGTGCTGGTCCGAGACGCCCGGCCGCCGGCTCGGGACGGAGTCAACGTCGAGTTCGCGAAGACGCTCAAGAAAGCTTCGGGGATCGCGGTCGCCCCGGTCGGAGAGATACGCGACCTTTCGCTGGTCGGCGATGTCGTCGCCGAGGGTCACGTGGATGCCGTGCTCGTCGGGCGCGCTCTGCTCCGTGACCCCTACTTCGCGTTGCGCAACCGGGCCGGTGACAGGTTGGCCTGGCCGAATCAGTACCACCGCGCGGTGTGAGGCCTCCGGCATGAGGATCACCTCCTCGACGGTCAGCCTGGGCCCGGGGATCTTTGGACCATGATGCAATACAGTGAATCACGATGCGGCACAAGGAGTCTGTGATGTCGAAGGTAGGCGGGACGACGACACGTGTGGTCCAGCGCTCGGGTGACACGACGATCCGGTACACGATCAGCGGCCCGGCCGATGGACCGGCGGTGGTCTTCGTCCACGGCTGGGGATGCGACCGTGATGACTTCGGCGAGGTGACCGCCTTCCTCCCCGAGCACTACCGCGTCCTTGCGGTCGATCTCGCCGAGCACGGTGAGTCCCGGTCCGCACGAGATGTCTGGACGATGGAAGAGTTCGCCCGCGACGTGGCGGCGGTGGTGGAGGCCGAGCGCGTCGGCAGCTGTGTCGTGGTCGGGCACTCGCTCGGCGGAGCGGTGGCCGTCGAAGTCGGCCGGCTGCTGCCCGATGTGGTCTCGCATGTGGTCGCGCTCGACGCCTTGCACTATCTCTCCCTGTTTCCCGTACAGGACGAGAGCCAGGTGCAGGCGATGCTGCGGTCGTTCAGTGAAGACTTCCCCGCGGGGGTGCGGGGCATGGTCGAGGCCGGTTCACCGGCCGGCACCGATCCGGGGTTGAAGGACGCGTACTTCGAGAAGATGGTGTCCGTGCGGCAGCCCGCGGGCTTGGCGTCGCTCGAGGGCCTGGTGCGCTGGCGCATGGATGACGTGCTGCGCGAGGTGAAGCAGCCGATCACCGTGTTCGCGGTGCGTGAGATCCTCACGCAAGAGGCGATCGACCGCTACGGTGATCGCATCCGCATCGTGCCCGTCGACTTGGGCAGTCATCACTTTCACCGCGAGTCGCCCGAGGGCACGGCCGAACTCGTGGCCCGAGTGGTAGCCGAATAAGACCACCGCCGGGCCATCCGGCTCGTGGCCGCTGCCGGGGCTGTCAGGAGGATGAGATCAGTCGGCTGATCTCATCCGCCGCGGCGATGACCGACTGCGCCAGGTTCTTCTCCCGTGCGCTGTCGTAGCGGATCTCCGGCATGGAGAGCGTGAGCGCCGCGATGGGTTGCTCGGCCGAGTTCGTGACGACCGCGGCGATCGAGGAGACGTGCGGGCGGTACCACGACGACGAGATGTTGAGCGCGTACCCGCGTTCGGCGGTCCGGGCGATCTCCTGCCGGAGTTCATCCGCGTCCGGCATGGGGAACTCCGCGAACTCCTGAAGTTCGCGCCGCAGCAGTTGATCGACCTCCGCGGCCTCCAGGTGCGCCATGATGGCGACCCCCGCCGAGGTGGCTTGCAGGGGCAGCCGCGTGCCGATGTCGAGAAACACTCGAACGACGTGTGTGCTGTCCTCTCGCGCGACGACGACGTAATCCTCACCGTCGCGGAGGCCGAGGTGGACGGTCTCGTCCGTCTCGGCCGCGAGGCGCTTGATGACGGGTCCCGCCACCTCCCGGAGGTCCTGCTCTCCGGCGCCCCGCAGTCCGAGGGCGAGAGCCTTCATCGTCACACCCCACCGCGCGTGCTCGGGGTCGACGACCCGTAGCCAGCCGGCCTGCTGGAGTGTCACCAGGCATCGCTGTACCGAGCTCTTCGGAATGTGCGTCACGCGGGACAGTTCCGAGACGCCGATCGGCTGTCGCAGGGCGACTTCTTCGAAGACGCGGAGTGTGCTCAGCACGCTGTTCATCGATCGGACGCCGGCGCTCCGTTTGTCCTGGCCGGAGCCGTCCTTGTCGCCCTCTTCTATGCGCATAAGGCAAAAACCCTATCACCCGGCGTGACCTCGTTTCGGTGCGATCCGACCCGGCGCGCACCTGCCCGATCGACCCCTTCTGCTTTACGTATACACTCGAACTGGATTACATTGCGGCACAACGTATCGCGCTGTGGAACGGAGACACCATGGATCTCAACGTCGTAGGAGATGTCGTCGTCTCAGGGCTGCCGCGGCGCCCGATCCGGGATCCTGCCCGACCGGGCGACTCGGCCTTCGGGCTGCTCCGGGGCGGTGATCTGACGATCGGCAACCTGGAGGTACCGCTCACCGCGTCCGGGGAGCGTGCCGAGAAACTGGTCGCGATGCGCGCCCCGACGTCGGGCGCGGCGGAACTGGCGGCTCTGGGCTTCGACGTCATGTCCCTGGCCATGAACCACGCCATGGACTACGGCGCCGAGGGCATGCGCGACACGGCGCGGGCACTGGACGCCGCGGGAGTCCGGCACGCCGGCTTCGGCGAATCGATCTCCGAGGCGACCCGTCCCCGTGTGGTGTCCGCCGGCGAGAGCAGCCTGGCCTTTTTCAGCTTCTGCTCCGCACTCCCACTGGGTGCCAACGCCACTGCCGACCGGGCGGGCATCGGAGCGATCCGGGTGCGCCAGAGCTTCGAGTTCGACAGCGGTTTCATGGATGAGACACCCGGTACGCCTCCCTTCGTGCACTCGAGCGCGCACGAGCCGGACGTGCTGGCGGCCGAGGCTCTGATCCGCGAGGCCAGGAAGCGCAACGACTTCGTGGTCGTCGCGCTGCACTGGGGCGTTCCGTTCTGCTACCTGCCGACGGCGCAAGGCCCGCTGGCGCAGTACCAGCAGCCCTTGGCGCGGCGCTTGATCCACGCCGGGGCGGACCTCATCATCGGGCACCACCCGCACTGCCTCCATCCGGTCGAGTTCTACGAGGGCGGCCTGATCCTCTATTCGACCGGGAACTTCGTCTTCGACTGGTGCGACGGGTGGAGCCCGGGCTCGATGGTCGCGAAGGAAGACGCTCATCCCTCCGCTCCCTATCAGCCGGCCTTGCTGAAGGGGCCCTGGTACGAGAGTGCGGTGTTCCGGGTGCGGCTGGGAGGGGCCGCCGGGCCCGAGCTCCGCCTGGACCCCATCGAACTCGACGCGGACAGTCAGCCGATCATTCCGAGGCCCGGGGCGGCGGCCTCGATCCTCGCCCGGTTCGCCGAGGCATCGAGGGAGCTGGATCCGTCCATCGTGGTGGACGAGGACGGACACGTACGGCGCCGGGTGGCTGCCGGACCGGACGCCGATGCCTAGGCGCACCGCCCGCCGGAGTGTCTTTCGCGCCACCGGCGACACTCGACGTAGATCTCCTTGGAGGAAGCATGACCGAACAGCAGCCGTGGCAGTGGGATGAGCCGACCTGGCGTGGGCACGTCGGACGCGTACGCGCCGGGCGCCGGCTGCGGCCGGAGTCGTGGCCGGGGGGTGCCAAGGTAGCCGTGACCCTGTCCTTCGACTCCGACCACGAGACACCCGCGCTGCGCGACGGCGAAACCCTCCCGGGCAAGCTCGCACAAGGCGAATACGGCGCCCGCGTCGGTGTACCGAGGATCCTGAAACTGCTTGAACGCTTCAATGCGCCGTCGTCGTTCTTTGTGCCCGCCGTCTCCGCCCTGCTCCACGAGGGCGAGGTCAAGTCCTACGTGGATGCCGGGCACGAGGTCGCGCTGCACGGCTGGATACATGAACGCAATACGCAGCTGCCACCCGAAGCGGAGCGCGACCTCGCGTTCCGCGCGATGGACACGCTGGAGGGTCTCGCCGGGACGCGGCCGGTCGGCATCCGCACCCCGTCATGGGATTTCTCGCCGCACACCCTGGAGATCACCCGCGAGCTGGGCCTGACATACGACTCGTCCTTGATGGCCGACGACGACTGCTACGAGATCGTGGCCGACGGCGAGCCGACCGGCATCGTCGAGCTGCCCCCCGAGTGGATTCGCGACGACCTGGCGTACTTCACGATGGACCGGTTCACCTCGCTGCGGCCGTACACACCGCCGCGCGGGGTGCTGACGATCTGGCGTGACGAGTTCGACGCCGCCTACACCGAAGGCGGGATCTTCCAGCTCACCATGCACCCCCACTGCATCGGCCATCGCTCACGGATCGCGATCCTCACCGAACTGCTGGACCACATCGCCTCGCACGAGGGCGTCTGGTTCGCCACGCATGCCCAGGTCGTCGACCACGTGCTCACCGAAGCGGAGAAGTGACGCGGGACGTCCTCGTCACCGGCGGAGCAACCGGCAACATCCCCCAACTCCCTGGAAGGAAGGTGCGGCCATGTCGGACACCAAGGGGCGCGTCAAGCGCGAGTACGAGAAGAACCTGGACCTGGTCACCGGGCTCTCGCACAGGATCAACGCCAATCCTGAGCTGGCTTTCGAGGAGTACGAGACGTCGGCGGCGATCGTCGCGGCTCTCGAGAGCGGCGGTGAGTTCACGGTCGAGAAAGGGGTGGCCGATCTGACAACGGCATTCGTGGCGTCGGCCGGGTCCGGTGACCTGGTGTTCGGCGTCTGCGCGGAGATGGACGCCCTCCCCGGCATCGGTCACGGGTGTGGTCACAACGTCATCGCCGCGTCGGCCGTGGGTGCGGCGCTGGCGCTGGCCCCGTTCGCCGACGAACTCGGACTGACGGTGCGGGTCTTCGGCACACCTGCCGAGGAAAGCGGGACCGGCAAGGAGATCATGGTGAACCGCGGCGTCTTCGACGGGACCCACGCGGCCATCATGGTTCACCCCTCGCTGAAGGATGTCGTCACCCCGCAGCTCCGCGCCTCCCGGTCCTGGCGCATTACGTACACGGGTCGTGGCGGGCATGCCTCGCGGCCGTGGAGCGCGCTGAACGCCGCCGACGCGACGGTCGTCGCACAGACCGCCATCGGCCTGCTGCGTCAGCAGTTGCGCGACGGCATCAGGGTGCACCACGTCGTGAAGGAAGCCGGGTCGGCCGTCAATGTCATCGCGGACCACGCCGTGGTCGACTGCATGATCCGCTGCGACACGATCGACGAGGTCGATGAGGTATGGGAGCGGGTGCGACGGTGCTTCGACGCCGGAGCCATCGCCACCGGGGCCGGTGTGGAGTTCACGTCGCTGCCCTCCATCTACCGTGAGTTCCGCCATGACCAGGACCTGGCCCCCGTCTTCGAGTCCAACGCGAAGGCCATCGGCCGGACTTTCCCCGACTATCCCGACAAGATGTTCGGGTCGACCGACATGGGCAACGTCTCACTGCGGATCCCCGCGCTGCACCCCATGCTTTCGTTCGATCTTCCGACCGAGGAAGGCAATCACACCGCCGCGTTCGCGGCCGCCGCGGCGGGTCCCGACGGCGACCGGTTCGTTCACGACGCCGGACTGGCCATGGCACTGACGATCGCGGAGGTCGCGCAGTCGGAGCCGATCCGCGCGGGACTCATCGCCCGGGCCGCCAACGGCTGAAGAGGGGGCTCAGCCGACGGTGGGTTCCTGGTGTTCGAGCTGCCGGGCCGAGAGTTCGCGGAGCGTGGTCGCCGCGGCGTTGCGGACGTGGACCTCGCACGCCTCACGAGCGGCACCGGCATCACCACGCACGGCCGCGGCGTCGTGGATGGCGGCGAGCTCCCGAATGGTTTCCGGCGCTCGTCCCTCGGCCTGCATGGACAACCCGCGCAGCATCTGCACCCGGGCGTGGATGCCACGCAGGGTCGAATCGATGACCGGGTTCACCGCCCCGGCGATGAGGATGCTGTAGAACTCGTCCTTCATCGCCAGCCGCTCGGCCAGGTCGGCCTCACCGTAGGTGCCCGACATCCGCTGAAGCACCTTACCCAGGTCTTCGCGCTGCTCGGCGGTGGCCCGTTCGGCGAAGAGGGCCCCGGCCAAGCCCTCCAGGGCACACCGCACCTCGAAGAGGGCCTTGACGTCGAACGGCGTCAACTCGGTGACGACCGGGCCACGGTTGGGCACGGTGGTCACGAGTCCCTCGGATTCGAGCTGCCGCAGAACCTCGCGGATGACTGTCCGGGAGACCTCGTATCGCGCACACAACCGTGCTTCGACGAGCCGTTCACCTGGTTCGAATTCCGACGCCAGCATGTCCTCACGGAGCAGTTCGAGCACCTGGGACCGTAGTGGCGCGGCCACGCGCTGAACTCGTCGCGCTGCCACGCGACTACCTCCCTTCGAGTCAACTGTCAATAAGACCGTAATATACCACGGGGTGGACTGGTGTCGACTATTCCCGTCCGTAGGCCGTCGTTCCCCAGGTGTGCTTTCAGCTTCGAGGCTCAGGAGATCTTGCATTCTTGTAATACCGTATTACGGTAGTAGTGTTTGCTGTTGACCGAAGGAGTGCACATGGCCACTGTTCAGGAGCCGCAGCAGTACATCGACGACATGGCGCGCAAGCGGGGCTATGTCCTCGACTACCACAAGGTGATGGCCAAGCAGGATTTCGATGTACTGCGGGCCGCCAACGGTCTCGTCGGCGCGGCGTACCTCGACCAGCGAACTCTGGACCGCAGGACGAAGGAGCTCATCTTCATCGTCAGTCTCACGGTGATGCGTGCCTCGAAGGGGCACATCCAGAGCCACATCAAGGTCGCGCTCAGCCTGGGTCTCAGCCCGCGGGAGATTCTCGAGGCGATCGAGATCAGCCTGCCCGAGGCCGGCATCGTGGCTTTCCAGACCGGTTTCGAGGCCTGGCGTGAGGTCGTCGGAGCCGACGGTCTGGAACCGACCGTGGAGGTCTTCCAGGGCGGTTCCGGCGGCGCTGCCTGATGGTGCGCGAACGCGTCGGCCCCGCGGTGATCGGCGGCGGGGCGGCCTCGCCGCGCACGAGATCCACTCCCTGGTTCGGACCCACGACTCGAAAGGTGGAACGGTCATGACGGGCACTGTCACCTTCATCGGCCTCGGCACGATGGGGCAGCCCATGGTCCGCAGCCTCGCGCGATCCGTGCCGGTGGCGGTCTTCGACGTCGACCCGGATGCGATCGACGCCGTTGTGCGGAACGAAGGTGTGACGGCACTGGCCGGTCCCGTCGATGGGGCCGAGGGCGATGTCGTGATCCTCATGCTTCCGAACAGCGCGATCGTCGAGCGCGTCCTCGGCGACCCGGAAGACGCGGAGAGCCTCGCCGGCCGTCTGCGCCCGGGCACGCTGGTCGTCGACATGGGCTCGTCGGCACCTTTGGCGACTCAGCGGATGGCCGCCCGGCTCCGGGAGCGCCATGTGGCGATGATCGACGCCCCGGTCTCCGGTGGCCCCCGGAAGGCCGCGACGGCCGAGTTGACGATCATGGTCGGTGGGCCGGCCGAAGACTACGAGCGGGCCCTTCCGCTGCTGCGCGCGATGGGCTCGTCGGTGACGCACGTCGGCCCCTCCGGATCCGCGCACGCACTGAAGGCCCTCAACAACCTGCTGTCGGCCATCGGGCTGGTCGGGGCGCTCGAGGTGCTCACCGCCGGGACCAAGTTCGGCTTGGACCCCCGGACCATGCTCGACGTCATCAACCGGTCCACCGGCCGCAACCAGTCAACCGAGGTCAAGATCGGGCCGGAGGTGCTGGACGGACGGTTCCAGGTCGGGTTCTCCCTCCCGCTGACCGTCAAGGACATCACCACCGCTCTGGAACTGTCGGCGTCCATGGGCCTGTCACTGGAGGTGTCGGAGGCCTGCGTCCAGTTCTGCCGGGCCGCGCTTGCCGACCTTGGTGAGAAGAACCCGGACCAGTCCGAGATGGCCCGCTACCTGGCAAAGGCGACCGGCGTCGATCTGACCGGATGACTGCGCCGCCGGGAAAACGGTCGATGCACGACGGCGACGAATAAGAATGCGGGTATATATATCGTTTGGGGCCTTAACAGAGTTGTATGGGATGATATACGAGTTGGTCACGGATCTCTCCGAGAAGGTACGTAATGGACCAGAAGGCGCCTGGGCCGGGTGGTCCGGGGGCGAACGGACCGGCGCGTCGGAATGAGGTCATGGCCGCGGCGCTGCGGCGGCTCCACACACGCTTGCGTGCGAGTACCAGCACGGTCTACCTCGTGACGGGTGACGGCCGGGAATTGGCCGCCGCTGTGTCGGTGGACAGCCCCTTGGGGTTCACGGTGACACCGCGAATGTCCGTTGACGACCGTTGGCGGTCCGCGGCGTCAGCGCACCGCACAGGCGAGCGGGTGATCATGCGTAACGCGGACTACGAGAAGCTGATCCGTGATGATCCGGCCCTCGTTCTGTACATGCCGTTCCCCGTGCTCGTGATCTCGGTCCCGCTCCGTACCCAGGAGCGTCGATTCGGGGCCTTGAACTTGCGCTGGATTCCTCCGCGCCCGGTCGACGCGGAAGAGTTCCGGTATCTGGCAACGGTCTCGGATGCTCTGGCGCTCGACTTGCAGACGTTCATCGAACAGGGCGTCGCGGTGGAGGCGCCCTTCGTGCCGCTGTTCGTCTCCGCGGACGAACCCGCCGCCCCGGCGGTGACAGCGCCCGCGGCGGACGGGCGGGACGACTGGCAGTCGGCGGTCGGCTCGTCGGTCGCGGCCAGTACGTTCGTCTACCAGCTGCTCGAACTCGCCTCCGAGCTGACCGCGGCGGTCCGCCCGCGCGATGTCGTCTCGATCGCGTGGACCCAGGTGGCGCGGCCCTTGGGCGGGCGGGCGGTGATGCTGTGCCTGGTGGAAAGCGCGCGACTGCGGGTGGTGGGGTCGGCCGGTTTCCCCAAAGAAGCCGTGCGCCGTGTGAACGGGCTCCCGCTGTCCCGGCACGCACCGGAGGCCGACACGGTAGTGAAGATCGCCCCCATGTTCTTCGAGACGGCCCAGGACCTGCGCGCCTCCTACCCCGGCCTCGATCGGGACGAGGAGGGTCAGTCCTGGGCGTTTCTGCCGCTGATCGCGGACGGGCGGGCCATCGGGTGCTGCGTGCTGGTCTTCGACCGGCCCCGCAGGATGCGATTCGACGAACGCGCGCTCCTCATGCTCATGTTGGGACAGGTGGGCCAGTCCCTGGAGAAGACCCGGGCGTACGAGCTCGAGCACGCTCTGGCGCAGGGGCTGCAGCGGGGCCTGCTGCCGCGCAGCCTGCCGCACCTGGCCGAGGTCGACATCACCGCGCGCTATCTGCCGGCGACCGCGGGACCCAATGTGGGGGGCGACTGGTACGACGTCGTCCCACTGCCCGGCAGGGGCGTCGGATTCGTCATCGGCGACGTGGAGGGACACAGCCTCGAGGCGGCTGGGATCATGGGGCAGATCCGTACCGCCGTGCGGTCCTACGCGGCCGAGGGGCACGATCCGTCCACCGTGCTGAGCCGCAGCAACCGCCTGATCACCGAGCTGGACACCGACCTGTTCGCCACCTGCTGCTGTCTTTGGCTGGACCTGGACACGGGCGGCGCCGCGGTGGCCAGCGCCGGTCACTCCCCTCCCGTCCTCAGCGACAGGGACGGCCTGACAACCGTCCCCGACCTGCTCGCCGGACCTCCGCTGGGGGTCGATCCCGGAGCGGTCTACCCCCAGACAGAGATCGAACTGTCACCGGACGGAATGATCGCCCTCTACACCGACGGTCTGCTCGACGCCCGGCGCGTCGGCCCCGACGCCGCCGCCGAGCGGCTCTCCCGTCACCTGGCCGAAGGCCGCACGCGGAACCTGGAAGTGGTGGCCGACCAGCTCATCGGCGTCTCCCCGCCACAGGCGCTGCGCGA
The DNA here is from genome assembly GCF_024298965.1 of Streptomyces rapamycinicus NRRL 5491. Classification (NCBI taxonomy): domain Bacteria; kingdom Bacillati; phylum Actinomycetota; class Actinomycetes; order Kitasatosporales; family Streptomycetaceae; genus Streptomyces; species Streptomyces rapamycinicus. Next base: position 10,083,145 of record NZ_CP085193.1, read on the forward strand.
AGACGACGCCGCGCTGCTGCTCCTGCGCTACGAAGGGGCACCGGAGCGCCCTCACCGGCGCGTGGCCCGCGCCTCCGTACAGCGCCACGACCTGCAACGGGTGGGGCACATCCGCCATGTCCTGCGTGACCTGCTCCATGACTGGGACCTCGACGTCCTCACCGACGGTCTGGAGCTCATGGCCTCCGAGGTGGTGACCAACGCCTTGATCCACGCCCAGAGCGAGGTGGACGTGCGGCTCCGGGAGTACCCCGACCGCCTGCGCGTGGAGGTGCGGGACAGCGACCCTCATCCGCCCGTCCCCGTCGCCTTCGTCGGCCCTGACGAACCGGGCAACCAGGAGGCGGAGTCCGGGCGCGGGCTGCTCATCGTCGACGCCCTGGCCTCCGCCTGGGGAAGCTCACCGGCCGGCCGGGGAAAGACCACCTGGTTCGAACTCGACATTCCGCCATCGCCATGAGAGGGCGCGTCGTCAGGCACGTCAGGCACGTCAGGCACGTCAGGCACGTCAGGCACGTCAGGCACGTCAGGCACGTCAGGTGCGGCTGGGGCGAGTGCCTTGGCCGCCGGGGGTGAAACGGGACGGCGGCAGGCCGAAGGCGCGGGTGAAGGCGGTGGTGAAGGCGGCGGGGGAGGCGTAGCCGAGGCGGCCGGCGGTCTCGGTGACGGTAGCGGTGCGCAGCAGCGGGACCGCCGCGAGCAGGCGGGCGCGGGCCCGCCAGACGGCGGGGCTGTCTCCGGTCTCCGCGCGGAAGCGCCGGGTGAAGGCCCGTTCGCTCTGGGCCGTCCGGCCGGCCCAGACCGCGTTGGTGATGCCGACGTCCGGTGCGGCCAGATACTCCCGGCACAGTTCCGCCAGGTCGGCGGAGGGCGGAATCGCGACATGGAAGGGGAGCGGGGTGCGCCCGGATATCTCGTGCAGCAGGAGCGCGGCTATGCACCCTTCCCGTCCCGACAAGCTGTAGTCGGCCTCGAACTCGACGGCGGTCAGGAGGAGTTCGCGGAGCAGCGGGGGTACGTCCACGACCGTGCAGGTGGCGGGCCACCAGGGAACGGCGTCCGGCTCGATGTACAGGCTCCGGGTGCTCACCCCCAGCATCCGGACCCGGTGCCGGGTGGCGGCCGGAATCAGGACGGCGCGCTCGGGCGGGACGGTCCACGTACCGGCGCCGGTGTCGACGACCATGACCCCGGTGGCGCCGTAGAGGAACTGCGCGCGGCGATGCTCGTGCCAGTCCAGTACGTGTCCCGGCGGATAGTCCGTGCCGAGCGGCAGCACGACCCGGTTGACGTGGTCGATGGCGTCCAGGGGGACGTTTCTCACCCCACCACCGTACTGGCCGAGACGCGAAAGAACTGTGCCGGTCTTCGCATGCGGGAAGGGCGGCGGCCCTGGTGGGGTGGTCCCGTGGACATCGCGATGCTGATCGGGATCGGGCTCCTCACCGGAGTGACGACGGTTTTGTTCGGGTTCGGCGGCGGGTTCGCCGCGGTCCCGGTGGTGGTGTGGGCGGACGCCGCGCTCGGCGCGGACGCGATACGGGTGGCCACGGCCACCTCGGCCCTGGTGATGGTGGTGAACGCGGCGTTCGCGACGGCCGTCACGGCCCGGCGCGTGCTCGGCGCCCTCCGCGGCAGCACGGGGCTGCTCCTCCTGCTGGCGGCCGGTGCCACGGCCGGTGCGCTCGCCACCCGCCGCGCCCCACCGGCGCTGGTCCTCTGGCTGTTCGTCGCGTATGTGGCCAGCACCATCGTCGACCTGCTGCTGCGCCCCGGCTTCCTGCGCCCCGGTGCGCACATCGAGTCGGCAGACGGACCGCGGCCGCTGCCGGCCGTCCTCGGCGCCCCCATTGGCGCGGTCGCGGCGTTCCTCGGTGTGGGTGGCAGCGTCATGACCGTCCCCGCGGTGAGGCGCGCCGGGCACACGATGCACATGGCGAGCGCGCTGGCCAACCCCCTCACCTTGGCCATCGCGCTCCCGGCCGCCGCGGTCTCGCTCGGCGGCACCCCGCTCCCGGCCTCCGCCGGTGCGCATGTCCACCTGGTGGGCCTCGTCGACCCCGGTGCCGCCGCGGCCCTGCTCGCCGGTGCCCTGCCGGTCATCGGGGTGCTGCGACGGCGCCCACCGCGCATCCCCGACCGGATCCACGCCTGGGCGTACATAGGACTGCTCACCGTCGTGGTGGCGGCGATGTCGCTGTCGGCCGTTTCACGGTGACGGCGGCGAAGGCGGTGACGGTCTTGCCGACCCCGGCGGGGCGGTCAGTGTCAGCAGCCGTACCTGGTGCGGCAGCCGGGCCCGCTCCACCAACTCGTGGGTGCGGCCCACGAGGCTGCTCAGCCGGCTCAGCGGTCCGCCGCCCGGCGCGCAGCGGTCACGGCCGTCCCCTACGGCCGCTCGGGAGTGCCGAACCGCCGGCGCACCGTGGCACGTGCCTCCCCATACCGGTGTCCGCGCTGAGCCATGTGCTCTCGCCGGTTCTCGTGCTGCCGGGGCGCCATGCGGGCGATGGCGCCGAGCGCCGCGGCGGAGTCGCCGAGTCCGGCCGGGCGCACCGCCGGCCGCCCGTACGAGCCGCGCAGCACGCGCGTGTCCAGCGCCCGTTCGATCGACCGCATCAGAGCCGGACCGGCGTCGACCAGCTCACCGCCTACGACGATCACGCCAGGGCCCACGGCGTGGCTCACGGTGTCCAGCATTCCGCCGATGCGAGCGCCGGCCCGCTCCAGGACCGCATGAGCCTTACGGTCGCCCGACCTGACCGCGGCCACCAGCTCCGGCACGTCCGCCGCCGTACCTCCGGCGGCGCGGTAGGCGTCGAGTACGGCCCCGATCGAGGCCACCGTCTCCAGGCACCCGGTGCCACCGCATTCGCAGGGCGCGCCGTCCGGTTCCACGGTGATGTGGCCGAACTCTCCGGAGTGGCCGTGAGCGCCGCGGTGGAGTGCGCCGGCCACCACGAGTCCGCCGCCGACGCCGTGCGACAACCGCAGGTACAGCACGTCCTGTTCGCCGGCGGCCGCGCCCCAGATCGTCTCGGCCAGGGCCGCCAGCCGGGTGTTGTTGTCGATCAGCACCCGCGTACCGAAGCGCTCGCGGACCAGCTCGGAAACCGTGTTGTGCCGGGACGCCCGCATGGGGCCGCGATCCGGCGGGCCGACCGGCCCGACCACCCCGACGCCGATGCCATCCGGCGCGCCGGATCGCAGCGTCCCGCCCGTCAGGGTGTCCGCCAGCCGCCATGCGATGTCGACACGGGCCTGCCACGGGGTGTCGGGGCCGTGTGCCTCCCCCACGGCGCCGACGATCTCGCGTGACGCGTCCATCGTGGCCACCCGCACCGCCCGCCGCGCGAACTCGATCCCGAGCAGCAGGCCGGTTCCGGTGTTCACGGTGAGCACCTCGGCCGGGCGGCCCCGCTTGCGTCGGGCCGCTTGCGGTATCGAGGCGAGGACGGTGCCGTTGTCCATGAGCGCTCCGACGGCGTCGTGGAGCACGGTACGGGACAGGCCGCACAGGGTCCCCAGCTCTCCCCGCGTCAGCGGGCCGTGTTCGCGCAACAGGCGCAGCACCAGGGTCTTGTGGGCGGCGGAGGCCCGTGTCCTCTCAGTCAGCATGGCGGAAGGGTCCCCTCTTTGAACGCACCTGTGACGTGGGCAGGACGCCGGTGAGTCGGTCGCTTGTGGCCCGGGAGGCTAGAGAGGGTCTTTGTGGGAATTCTGTGGGTTTACGAGGCGGCGCGGCCACAGGTGCCCGGACCGCGTCAGGCCCCGGCGGCCCGCGACCGGTCGGGCCGGTGTATCGCCCGGTGAGCCACGTGGATGACATCCGCGAGGGCGGCCGGCCGGGAGAGGAACGGTGAGTGCGAGGAATCCATTTCCACGACCGTCGTCGGCTGGGCGGAGACGGCGTCGATTTCCCGGACCATGAGGCGCTGCAACGTGGGCCGTATGGCGTTGTCCCTGGTGCAGACGACATAGCTGTGCGGGATCGAACCGTACCGTTCGGCGGTCACCGTGATCGGTTCGGAGACGACGCCGGCGGGCGCGTCCGTGGTCAGCAGCGAGATCGCCGCCTCGGCGGTCACCTCGTCGGTGACGTCGTTGTAGAACGTCTCGCGGATGACGGCCCGACGGTCGGTGTCGCCCGTGTCGTAGCGCAGCGCACCGACCGACGCCGGGTCCGCCGAGAGCGCGCCCGCCACCATCTCTCCCGCGTTCTCCGGCAGGCGGAGGTACTGCGCCGCCGGCGCCCCACTGACCGGGGCGAACGCCGTTACGTACATGAGCTCGGCGAACAGTTCCGGCGCCTGTTCGGCCGCGGCGGTCGCCACGGTGCCGCCCATGCTGTGCGCCACGACCAGACACGGCCGGCCGCCGCCGATCCGCCGCACCTGCTCGACCAGGCTCGCGGCCGCGGAGGACGCAGTGATCCCGGCCACCGGCGAGGGCTCCACGGCGAACGCCCCGGCATCGAACGGACGCGCCCATCGCGACCGGGGCGAGCGGCCCTTCAGACCGTGTCCGTCGAGGTCCACGGCGACCGAGGCGACACCACGGCTCGCGAGCTGCTCGCCGACCAGGCTCCAGCACCAGCTGCCGTGCCAGAAACCGTGCACAAGAACGACAGGGGTCGTGGCTTCCACGCTTTTCCTCTTTCATCCACATCTCATCAACCAACTGGGGACAGCAGGACCATAGACACGCGCGGGAGACGGGCAAACAGCTCAGCCACGTACTGACGACCAGTGGATAAAACGGGCGGCACCCGGTGTGCCGACCGGCCCATGTGCGCTGGGTGCGTGCCCAGTGCGACGATGCACCTCATGAAGCGCCCTCTCGACGCGGTCCACGGTCCGATCGCCAGTGCGGACCCGGGCTGGCGGCCCACCCCGGGGACCCAGGTGACGGACCGGATCCAATTGGGGGACTTCCTCCGCCGTCGCCGTGAGTCACTGCGTCCGGAGGATCTCGGCCTCGCCCCCGGCACCCGGCGCAGGACTCCGGGGCTGCGCCGCGACGAGGTGGCGGCGATGGCCAGCATGTCCACGGCCTACTACGAGAGTCTCGAGCAGGCGCGTGGCCCCCAGCCATCGGTCGCGATACTCGGGAGCATCGCGACCGCCCTGCGACTGACCCCCGACGAACGGCGTCATCTGTACCTGCTGGCCGGGCACGCGCCGCCGATGCCCGCCGAGCCCCCGGACTACGTCGACCCGGGACTGTCGTACACACTGGACGCGGTGGCGGCCACGACACCCGCGCTCATCTCCGACGACCTCTCCAACGTCCTGGCACAGAACCGTTTGAACGTCGCCCTGTTCGGCACGTTCGCCGACCGGCCCGGCCACGAGAAGAACCTGACCTGGCACTGGTTCACCTCCGCGCACTGGCGTTCCGTACTGCGCTCGGCGTCGCCCCAGGAGGAGGTGGCGACCAGCCTGTTGTACGTGGCCGACCTCAGGGCCACGGTCACCCAGCGCGGCCACGATCCCGCCGCCGCGGCACTGGTCTCCGATCTGCGTGCGGCCAGCGCGGAGTTCGCCGAGATGTGGGACCAGCACCGGGTGTCGACGCTGCACTGCTCGACGAAGTCCGTGTTCCACGAGCGGGTGGGGCGCCTTGATCTGGACTGCGTCGTCCTCGCCAGCCCACTGTCCCGGCAACGGCTTCTCCTGCTTCAACCCGTGCGGGGCACGGAGACCACGGACCGCCTGAGCCGCCTCCAGCTGTCGATCAGCGGCGAGCGATCCACCCGAGTCATTTAATCCGCGTGCCGCCCGCTTTTGTCCCGCTCCTTGACGTGGCGTCAGATGTTAGCGTGAGCCGCCATGAGCAACACAGACGGAAGGCACGACGCCCGATTCGACACCGTCCGCGCCAAGTTCGAACAGAACGTGGCCTCCGGCGAGGAACTGGGCGCGTCCCTGGTCCTCGACATGGACGGCGACGTCGTCATCGACCTGTGGGGCGGCTTCCGCGACCCGGCTCGCACCGTGGCGTGGGACGAACACACCATAACCAATGTGTGGTCGACCACGAAGGCCGTCACCAGCCTGGCGGCGCTCATGCTCGTCGATCGTGGCGAACTCGACATCCACGCCCCGGTGGTCGAGTACTGGCCCGAGTTCGCCGCCAACGGCAAACAGGGCGTCGAAATCCGCCACCTTCTCTCGCACACCTCCGGGGTCGCCGGTCTCGACCAGCCCGCCGTGCTCGAGGACCTCTACGACTGGGAGAAGTCCACCACCCGGATGGCCGCTCAGGCCCCGTGGTGGGAGCCGGGAACGGCCTCGGGCTACCACTTGACGAACTTCGGTCACCTGCTCGGCGAGGTCGTCCGCCGCGTGAGCGGAAAGCCCCTGAAGCGGTTCGTCGCCGAGGAGATCGCCGGCCCGCTGGGCGCCGACTTCCAGATCGGTGCCGCCGAGGAGGACTGGGGCCGGATCGCGAACGTGATTCCGCCACCCCCCATGCGGTTCGACGCCGACGCCCTGGGAGCGGACAACCCGGGCGTCAAGGCCGCGAGCGGACCCTTCATAGAGGCGGCCGACGCCAACACACCGGAGTGGCGCCGCGCGGACATGGGCGCGATCAACGGGCATGGCAACGCTCGCTCCGTCGCCCGAATGCTGTCCGCGATCGCCCGCGGTGGTGAGGTCGACGGCGTCCGCCTGCTCGGCCCGGACACGATCGATCTCATCTTCAACGAGCAGGCCAACGGTGTGGACCTGGTCCTCGGCATCCCGCTGCGCTGGGGTGTCGGCTATGCGTTGCCCAGGAAGGACACCATCGCCTGGATCCCCGACGGAAGGATCTGCTTCTGGGGAGGCTGGGGCGGGTCAATGATCATCATGGACCTCGATCGGCGCATGACCATTTCCTACATGATGAACGGGATGGCCCCCGGCATCATCGGTTCCGACCGGAGCGGCACCTACGTCACGGCCATCTACGACGCGCTCCGGAACGACGCCCAGCGGTGAATTCCGCTCCGCGGATTCGAAAACCGGTGAACGGCTGACGTCACACCCGTTGACGCGCGGACCGGGACCGCCGAAGAATGTGCGACACCCTTTGACAACGTTGTCTAACCTTCGAGGTGTCGTTCCGTGTCGCACCCGCCCCTGCCCCTCGACCGCCGCCGCTTCCTGCACCTCGCCGGGCTCACGGGGGCGCTGGCCGCCCTGCCACCGCTCACCGGAGCCGCCAGCGCCCACGCGGCGCAGGGCCGCACGGACACACCGCCCGACGCCGTCGCGGCCACCTACCTGCGGGTGCTCCTGGACCACACCCGGTGGTCCGAGACGCAGTGGGACGAGGCCCAGGGCCACTACCGGGCCAAGGACTTCGGGTTCGCCGTGGTCCTCGGCAACGCGGTCCTGCTCACTCACGGCACCTACGACGCGGAGCGCGCGGGCACCGACCGGGAGACCCTCGAGCGGCGCACGCTCGCCACCATCCGCCACTTCGCCGCGTCGAACCGGCTCACCGGCGGCGACGAGTGGGGACGCACGCTCTTCTTCGACACCACCTTCCAGTCGTACTTCGTCCTCGCCGCCCGGCTGCTGTGGAAGGACCTCGACACCGCGACGCGGCAGAACATAGAGACCATCGTCCGCGAACAGGCCGCCTACACCACGTCGTTGGGCAGCGGCGACGACCCCGCCTCGGGCGACTGGACACCGAACGGCCTGAGCGGCGGACACGTCGGCGACACCAAGCTGGAGGAGATGGGCCTGTACGCGCAGACCCTCGCACCGGCACTCGCCTGGGCCCACGACGACCGCCGCGCCGCCGACTGGGCCACGTGGTACGGCATCTGGTCGCGCAACGAGGCGGGGCTGCCGCCCGCCGACCTCGCCAACCCCGCCCGCGTGGACGGCGTCGCCGTCTCCGAGAACACCGCCCGCAACCTGTACGACACCTTCATCGTCGAGAATCACGGCTCCTTCGGCCCGCACTACCAGGAGGAGCTGTGGCGCACCTCCGGCCGCAACGCCGCGCACTTCCTGGCCGCCGGACGCCCCCTCCCACAGGTCCTCGCACGGCAGCCGAACGCCCAGCCGCTGTGGCGCACGCTGCTGGGCGTCATGAGCGACGCGGGCGAACCGCTGATGCCGATGGTCGACGACCGCGAGCACCTCTACGGCAGGGACGTCATTCCGCTCGCCTTCCTCTCCCAGGTGATGCGTGACCGGGCCGCGGCGCGCGCGGAGCAGGAGCTGGCGTCGCGGCTGGAGGCGTACCAGCAGTACCCGCCCGAGCACCGGATGGCGAAGTTCTCGGGGGAACCGAAGTACGAGCCGGAGGCACGCGCCGAGATCGCGATCAGCTACCTGCTGCACGTGTGGGCGGCGGCGTCCGGGCGGCCCGTCAAGGCGCTGTCGCGCGACGAGCTCTTCGCGCGGGCCTCCGGTGTCACGGACTTCGGCACCGGCCCCGGACTGGTGTCGCACCAGTCGCGAACCGCGTGGGCCGGTGCCGTGACCAAGCCCGGCTTCGTGAAGTTCGCCTGGCAGCCGGGACACGACGACTGGCTGTTCCGGGTCGGCGGCGCGACCCCCATGTTCCTGCCCGCCACCACCGCTAAGGTCCAGGGCCGTACCGTCCGCGTGTACGAGACCCCGCGCGACGGCTTCGACGGCAGCGCGACGCTCCTGCGCCTCGACGGCGGCTGGGCCGGGTTCGCGACGCTCCCCACGGGCTCGATCGTCTACGCGACCGGCGGCACCGCCGACGCCGAGGGCCACCTCGAGGTGCACAACCTGACGATGCCCGGAATGCCGGGGCTCGACGGCGCGCGCACCTACCGCTTCGAGGAGGGCGAGGCGACCGTCCGCGCCCGCGACACCTCCACCGGAACACCCGCCGGACGGGTCGACGACCTCGGCTTCACACCCACGACGGTGCGCCACGTCCGCATGCTCGGCGTACGGCCCGACCCGGCCTACGGATACTCCCTGTACGCCTTCGAGGCGCGCGACGGCGCCCAGGGCACGGACCTCGCGCGCGGCGGGTCCGCCACCGCCTCGTCGGCCGACGCCGGGAAGGGCGCGCCGCTCGCGGTCGACGGCGACGCGGCCACCCGCTGGGCTGTCTCGAGGGCCGACCGTCCGCGCGCCGACAGCTGGCTGGCCGTCGACCTCGGCGCCGAGCGCCGGATCGACCGGGTCACCCTGCGCTGGGAATCGGCGGCCGGCCGCGGCTACCGCGTCCAGGGTTCCGCCGACGGCCGGGACTGGAGGGACCTGGCGACGGGGCCGAGGCCGGCGGTGAGCAGCCGCGGCGGCTGGCTCGACGTCGATGGACGCGCCGGGCTGGTGGTGCGGGACGGCCGGAACCCGATCGGCGTCTACGACGACAAGATCGTCCTCGGCGACGGCCCGGCGACGCCTCTCCTCGTCGAGGGCTTCCCCGGCACGTCGGCCGGGGAGCTGCGCGCGATCGCCCGGAGGACCGCGCCCACGGCGGAGGCCACCGAGGTGCGCACGACGCTGACGGACGGACACCTGACCCTGTTCAACCTCTCCGGCGAGTCCGTCACGACGCGGATCGCGATCCCGCGCACCGGCACGGACACGGTGGTCTTCGAGGGTACGCAGAGACTGACCGCCGACGGCACGTCCTTCGAGGCCGCGCTGCCCGCCGCCACGGCGGTCGTGCTCGCCCCGCGCTTCACGCTCACCCCCCTCACGAGCCGGCGCCTGCCGTCGGGCCTGCGGGTCCAGGTCGTCGACGGCGCGACCGTGCGCCTGTCCGGGGCCTCCTGCACCCTGCGCGTCCGGGCCCAGGGGCGCAGCGGCGTCGCCGTCGTCGACGCGGACCGGACGATCACCGTCGTCCTGGACGGCGCGGCCGCCCACCCGTACGACGACCTGGCCCTCGGCAGGACGGTCTTCCCCACGAGCCCGCTGCCGGAGGGCATGTCCGACCCCGCGGCGGCGGTGGACGGCGACGCCCACACCGCCTGGAAGCCGGGCACGCGCGGCCGCATGGTCGTGGACCTCGGCGCGGCCCGCCCGGTCCGCCTGGTGGAGACCGAGTGGACGGCGGGCACGGCGCCGGGCGCGAAGGTCGGCTTCAGCACGGACGGCATCACCTACCGGGACGCCGGGACCCTCACCGGCCGGGGCCGGGTGCGCCGGCTGACCGCCTCCGAGACGGCCCGCTACGTCAGCGTCGAGGTCGACGGATCGGCCCATGCGGCGGTGTCACACCTGCGGCGCCTGACGGTGCGCTGACCGCTCCGCGTCCGCCGGGCCGTCCGGGGACGGCGGCCCACAGGGCGAAGGGGGAGGCGCCCCCTCCGGATGGATCGGCGGCCGGGTCAGCTGAGGTCGGGGCGGCGGTGCCGGACCGGGCTGACGTCCTCCAGGGCCGCGCCGAGCCGCAGGATCGTCGCCTCGTCGTACCAGCGGGAGACGAGCTGGACGCCGATCGGCAGATCGCCGTCGGAGGCTCCGAAGGGGAGGGAGAGCGCGGGCAGGCCGGTGAGATTGAACGGGACCGTCGCGCGCATGATGCCGCGTGCCGGGACGGTGACGTCGCCGACCTCGAATGTCTGCTGGGCGTGCGGCGGCGCGGGGATGGGGCACACGGGGCACAGCAGGACGTCGTAGCGCTCGAAGTACCCGGAGAACATCGAACTGAGCGCCTCGACCCGTTGCCGGGCGGCGACGTAGTCGGTCAGCGTCACGTCCGGCGCGGTCAGCGCGCGCCGGATGACGCTGTGCAGTTCGGACTCGCGGCCGGCGACGGCCTGCCGGAAGTACGGCACGGCCTCGGCGGTGAGCAGCACCGCGCTCAGCTCGGTCGCGTCGAGGGTCTCCAACTCGGGGAGCGGGGCCGGTTCGACCGTGCAGCCCAGGGCCCGCAGGGCGTCGGCCGCCGCGGTGACGGTGGCCGCCACCTCGCGGTCCACCGGGCCGAAGGCGGGCTCGGTCGCCCAGCCCACCCGCAGCCCGGCCACGTCCCTCGGCCCGGGCGGGCCGGCCGGGTGCGGGTGGTGCTGCCGCACGTAACCGTCGACACCGTCGGGTCCTGCGAGGACCCCCAGCGCGGCCGTGATGTCCCGCACGCTGCGGGCCATTGGGCCGACGTGCCAGTAGCGCCGGGGCACTTCGGGCCAGTGGCCGGTGATCGGGATGCGGCCCCGGGTGGCCTTCAGCGCGACGATGCCGGTGTCGTGGGCCGGCCCCCGCACCGAGATGGCGACATCGCTGCCCAACCCGAGCGGGGACATCCCGGCGGCGATCGCCGCTGATTCCCCGCCACTCGATCCGCCCGGAGTCCGCTCCTGGTCCCAGGGGTTGAGCGACCTGCCGGTGATGGCGTTGTCGGTCTCGGTCCAGTAGGAGAACTCGGGCAGGTTCGTCTTGGCCAGCGGAATCCCGCCCGCGGCGCGGAGCCTGGCCACCGCGGTCGCGTCCCCGGCCGGGACATGGTCCCGGAACAGGGCCGAGCCGCGTGCGGCGACCACCCCCGCCACATCCAGCGAGTCCTTGACCGTGAACGGGACGCCGTGCAGCGCGCCCAGAGCCGTGCCCGCCCGCACGGCCCGGTCGGCGGCGCGCGCCGCGTCCAGTGCCCGCTCGACGGTCACCGTCACGGCGTTGACTTTCGGGTCGACCGCCGCGATACGGTCCAGGTGCGCCCGCACCACCTCCACGGCGGACACCCGTCGTCCTGCGATGAGCGCCGCCAGCTCGGTCGCGTCCCGGTAGTACAGTTCACTCTCGCCCACAGGCCCGCCCTTCCGCCGTCAACAAGATGCACGACGCATCTGCGTCCGCAGCGTAGGGGATGGCTCAGCCGCGTATGGTCACGCCGTGGAGTGTGCGCAGTCGGTACAGTTCCCACAGGGAGAGCCCGGTCACCGACAGCGGCCCGCCGAACAGGGAGCAGAACTGGGCCCACATCGGCCCGTTGGGCATGCCGCTCCCGGTCACGTTGAAGACGGCGATGATCCAGACCATCACTACCGTGAGCACGGCCGGCAGCGCGGCGTGCACATAGGCGGTGTTGAAGGCGGAGCGTGCGACGTAGGCCGATGCCAGGAAGAAGAACGGCAGCCCCCACAGCACGAACACGAGCGCCGGGACCGCGGCCACGAACAGCCACACCCCGTGCAGCCCTTCCAGCACCCCGGGGTTGGCCGAGACCCCCCACAACGTGGCGGCGAGGACGGCCACGGTCAGGACGTACCAGCCGACGGTCTTGGCCGGGACACTGAGCCGGGAGCGCAGCAACCGCCGCCGCTCCGCGGGCGCGTAGCGGATGAAGAGGGCGATGACCACCGGTCCGGCGATGAGGAGCAGGACCGGGGTCACGATGAGTTGGGCGGCACTCTCGCTGGCCTGGTCCTCCAGATCGCCGTCCGATCCGTACACGTAGTAGAGGGCGAGCGTCGCGAGGACGCCGAGCACCGTCCGGGTGATCTGGACGCGGTCGACCACGGGGTCGTGGACGCGCCCGCCGCCATCCTGGTCGAACAGTTTCCGCGCGGGCCGGTGCGCCAGGCGGAGCAGGGGGATGAGGAAGGAGAGGAAGGGCACTCGCCGGTACCAGCGCCGGCTCCTGGGCGCCGGCCGGTAGGGCCCGGGCGGCGGGGGCGGGGGCCCGTAGGGGTTCGGTGGCGGCCCGTACGGATCCGGTGCCGGCGGCCCGTAAGGACCAGGCGCCGGCGGCGGTCCCCAACGGTTGCCGCCCTGCCCGGGGCCGTTCGGCTGGCCCCATCCCCCCGTTGCCATCGCGGCTCCTCCCGCCCATGCGTGTCGACCACGCGTTTTTCGCCAGTTGGCCGGGGAATTGTAGGTCACGAAGACGAACCAGGCGCTGCCCGGTAGTTGGGCGGTGGGTTGTTTCTCCGACAGCATGCCGGGACGTGACGACTCACGTCGGGAGACCGCGGCGGCGTCTCGTCACGGCCAGAAGTTCCGCCGCGGGGCCGACGGGGACGCGGCCCGAAGCCCAGACGGCTCGCAGGTCACGGCGTAGTTCGAGGCCCTCGACCGGCACCGACACAAGGCGGCCATCGGCGAGGTCGGCGCCTACCGCGAGCTCGCTGATCACCGCCGGGCCGGTTCCGGCGATCACGGCATTGCGTACGGCGGTCGCCGACCCCAGTTCCAGGAGGGGCCGCGGTTCGCCCACGCCGGTCTTGCGCAGAGCCTGGTCCAGGGTCTCGCGGGTGCCCGATCCGCGTTCGCGCAGCACCAGCGGCGCGGCGCCGAGCTCGGCGACGCTCAGCGGGCGGCGGCGGCGCGTCCAGGGGTGGTCCGGGGCGACCACCACGAGCAGCCGGTCGCGGGCGACCTGCCGGGCGTACAGCCCCGCCGGGGCCCGCGGTGATTCGACGAACCCCAGGTCCGCCGCTCCGCTGCGGAGCAGATCCGGAACGTGTTCGCTGTTGGTCACCTGGAGACCGACGTACAACTCCGGCCGAGTGCGGCGCAGCTCGCCGATCCAGCCCGGTACCAGACACTCGGCCACCGTCATGCTGGCCGCCACCCTCAGCTCGGCGTCCCGCTTCGTACGCAGCGCCTCCGTGCCGGTCAGCAGCCCCTCCATCTCCTGAAGGACCCGCTGCGCCCAGCCCGCCACGGCCCGGCCCGCGTCGGTGAGCTGCGATCCCCGCCGCGTCCGGTCCACCAGCACCAGACCCAGCCTGCGCTCCAGCGCGGACAGCCGCTTGCTCGCCGACGGCTGCGCGAGGCCGAGCCGCGCCGCCGCACCGCTCAAGCTCCCCACGTCTCCGACAAGGACGAGGAGCCGCAGTGATTCCGGATCCGGCAACTGGCTCATAGCCCCAGGGTATGGCCCTGAGCCGGTCGGCAGTCATTCCTGTTGGCTATGACTTCCTCACGATCTCGGGGCTACAACCGTGGTCCGGAGCGCATCAGAGTCGAGGCCATGAGCGAAGATCTGGACTGTCCGGTCCCTACCCGGCCGGAGGCTGAACCGACGCGGGCGTCGTCCCGCCCCGCCATGGCCTCTCTCGTACCTGGTCTGGCCCTCGTCCTGGCCCTCGCGGTGGCGGGCACGGCGGTCGGGAAGGCGTTCCCGCTCGTCGGCGGCCCCGTGGCCGGGATCGTCCTCGGTGTGCTGCTGGCCGCCCTGAAGAGGCCAGGAGCACGATGGCGTCCCGGCATCGGTTTCGCGAGCAAGTGGGTTCTGCAGGTTTCGGTCGTCGTCCTGGGCTTGCAACTGTCGCTGCCCCAGATCGTCCAGGTGGGCGTCGGCTCGCTTCCGGTGATGATCGGCTCGTTGGCGGTCTGTCTGACCGCCGCATACGGCATCGGCGGGTGGCTCGGCATCGCCGGGGACCTGCGCACGCTGATCGGCGTGGGCACGGGCGTCTGCGGCGCGTCGGCGATCGCGGCGACCGCCCCGGTCATCGGCGCGGCGGGGGTCGAGGTGGCCTACGCGGTCTCCACCATCTTCCTGTTCAACGTGGCCGCCGTGCTCACCTTCCCGCTGCTCGGCCATCTCCTGGGGATGAGCCGGCACAGCTTCGGCCTCTTCGCGGGAACGGCGGTCAACGACACGTCCTCGGTGGTCGCCGCCGCCACCAGCTACGGCGGCGCCGCGGCGGACTACGCGGTCGTCGTCAAGCTCACCCGCAGCCTCATGATCATCCCCATCTGTCTGGGGCTGGCCTGGCTGGTGAGACGCCGCGACCGGGCCGCGGCGGAAGCCACGGCCCGTCCCCGGCTTCAGGTGGTCAAGCTGGTGCCCGTGTTCCTGATCGGCTTCCTGCTGATGACCACGGTGAACAGCCTGGGTGTCATCCCGGCCGCCGCCCACCACGGACTCGGCGAGCTCTCGGTCTTCCTCATCACCGTCGCGCTCTCCGCGACGGGCCTGTCCACCGACCTCGCAGCGCTGCGCCGCACCGGCCCCCGGCCGCTCGTCCTCGGTGCCTGCCTGTGGGCGGTGGTCTCGGCGACCAGCCTGGTTCTCCAACTGCTGACCGGTTCCTTGTGAGCGGGAGCCCGGCCGCGCCGGTCTTCATCCGTGAGCTTCTCCGCCCGGGCCGGGCGGACGTGCGCGGCATTCCTCGGCCTCGCGCGGCCGGCCGAGGAAGATGAGCAGTTCGGCGAGGTCTTCCGCCGCGTAGGGGTCGCCCAGATCGATGGCCACGCGGTAGAGGGACACGGCTTCCTCCAGGCTGCCCATCTTCTGCGCGAGCGTGGCCAACGCGTGCGCCGCGTGCTTCGAGCCGTTGTTCAACGCCCGGCGGTACAGTGCGGCGGCCTCCGCCAGACGGTCCGCCCTTTCCAGCAGATCGCCGAGGTTCAGCGCGGCGTAGGGATCACCACCCCTGAGCGCACTGCGATACAGGGCCTCGGCCTCGTCGACGCGGCCCTCCCTCTCCAGGAGGACGGCGAGGTTGTTCGCGGCGTCGAGATGGCCTTTGCCGAGCGCCTGACGGTACAGCGATTCGGCCTCCTGGGCACGGCCGAGCTCACCCAGCAGGAGCGCGAGGTCGTTCGCGGCGTACGGATTTCCCGCGTCCGCGAGGGGCCGCCAGGCCTCTTCGGCGGCCTGGGGCGCGACATCCTGGGCGTTCCTGGCGATGACCCATCGATCGGCGTCGGCATCCGTATGGGCGAGCGCGGCTTCCCAGACCTGGTCCGGGATTTCCGTATCCGCGTGGTCGACCAGATAGTCGAAGGCCAGCCACTTCTCCGTGCCCGCCGGAAGGAGGAGGCTGGTCACTCCGTGGCGCACCTCCGAGGCCCAGTCGAATGCCGTGTCCACCGATTCGAGCCGCGATATCGCCCCCTCGGCGGGCAAGTACCACTGGTGCGCGTCCTCCAGCAAGGCCCGGGGGTAGGGGCCACGCAGACCGCAGCGGGTGAGGTCGACGGCCGCTCTCACCAACGCCGCCCCGCGGGCGTGGCCGTTCCCGGGGCCGGCCCGGCGCCACTCCCGCAACAGGGAGGGTCCCGCCGCCAGATATTCGGCGACTCCGTACATGCCGTGGTGGGTCAGCGCGTCGAGAATACGAGGGTCGTCACAGCGCTCGGCGCGGGAAAGCTCCCCCTCGCTCCAGAGCCGGTCCAGATCGATGACCTCGGCCGCCCGCAGGAGTTGGGCCCCGGAGCCGTGGTCGCGTGCGGCGCTGAACGATTCGAACGGCTTGAGCCGCATCGTCGCGACGACCGGCACCCGCAACCGCGTCAACGCGGCCAGTACGTCGATTTGCAGTCCGCCGGGCCTCAGATACCGTTCCAGGTCGTCCAGCCACACCACACACCGCGAACCGCCGCGCTCGATGGACAGCGGCACACCGGTCAGATCGTTGTCCGCCGACGGCGCGCACACGCGGTACACCGGCAACACCGCCCGTACCGCCTCGAACGCCGCCCGGGTCTTCCCGGCCGTGGAGTCGCCCACCACGAGGACCATGCCGCCGTGCCGCTCGGCTTCGGCGACGCGGCGGCGGATCCGCTCGTCGGCGTCGCGTGCGATGTACGGCGGGACATCGCCGTCCCCGCCACCGGCACCCGGGCGGGACGGGTGGGTGCCCGCCACCAACGCCTCCCACTCACCGGCGAGTGGCCAGTTCCCCGGGTCCTCCGGGAAGGGGGGCGGGTTCGCGCAGGACGATGTGATCGTGAGGTTTTCCAGGTTGCCCGCCTGCACCGCCGCGCCGAAGCATCCCCCGGAGATCTCATTGCTCCCCATGCCGGTCACAATATCCGCGGCCGTGGGGACGGACCGCGGATCCGGCTACTGTGCCGCCCCGGGGATGCCCAGCCGGCCGGCCACGGCGGTGAGGGCCGTTCCCAGCGGGAGCGCGACCCGGGTGACGGCGTGCTGGTCGCCCCGGGTCGGGTCCAGGTTGACGATCAGTACCGGCTTTCCGGCCCGGGCCGCCTGGCGGACGAACCGGAGCCCGGACATCACCGTCAGCGAGGAGCCCAGGACCAGCAGCGAGGCCGCCTCGCGGACCAGTTCGCGGCAGTGCTCGACCCGCTTCGGCGGAACGGCTTCGCCGAAGAACACCACGTCCGGTTTGAGGATGCCGCCGCAGACCGTACAGGGCAGCACGCGGAAGTCCCCGACCTGTTCGTCGGTGAGGTCGGCGTCGCCGTCCGGGTTGATTCCGGCGGCCACCGGCTCGAAGCCCACATTGGCCTCCTCCAGCCGCCGGGCGAGTTCGCGGCGCGGGCTGAAGGTGCCGCAGGAGAGGCAGACGACCCGGTCCAGGCTTCCGTGGAGTTCCACGACGCCCTCGCTGCCGGCCGCCTGGTGCAGACCGTCGACGTTCTGGGTGATCACGCCCGAGAGCAGGCCGTGCCGCGCGAACGCGGCCACGGCCCGGTGCCCGTCGTTGGGGCGGGCGCGGCCGAAGGTGCGCCAGCCGAGGTGGCTGCGGGCCCAGTACCGGCGCCGGGCCCGGGCGTCGGCCGTGAAGTCCTGGTAGGTCATCGGGGTGTGCCGGCTCAGGCTCCCGCCCACGCCCCGGTAGTCGGGGATGCCCGACTCCGTGGAGATGCCCGCCCCGCTGAGCACCAGCACACCGCCGGTGCTCAGCGCGTCGGCGACCGGCTCCGGATCCGTGCTGCCCGGCGGCAGGTCCTCGGCGGGGGTCCAGCTCAAAGTGGGGCGCATGCGCATGCCGCCAGAGTACGGAACGCGACACGGATGACACCTGGCGTATACGATTCGGGCCATCTAGTCCATTATGTCCTATTCAGGGAGTGGTGTCGTGGAGGGGATTGCCGATATGGGCGGCACCCCAGGATGGGGTCCCGTCCATCCGCCGAGGCGTGATGAGCCGGTCTTCGAGGAGCCCTGGCAGAGCCGGGCCTTCGCGCTGGCGACTCTCTCCGGCCGCGTCGCGTACGGCGGCGTCAACCTCGACGCCTTCCGGCACGCGCTCGAGCGTCTGGACCGGGCCGCCTACCTGAACGACGGCTACTACGGGCGATGGCTCAACGGCGCGGAGCTGATGCTCACCGACAGCGCCATCCTGGCGCCGGGTGCCATCGACGCCCGCGCCCGCAACCTACGGGGCGAACACGTGGCGGAGCCACCGATCCCCGAGCCCGCGGTACCCGACTACGCGCCGACCGCCGAGGGCTCGCTGCGCTCCGTGGCCACCGCCCCCGCCTTCGCCGTCGGCGAGCGGGTACGGGCCAAGGCCATGCCGGTGCCCGGGCACACCCGGCTGCCGGGCTATGTACGGGGACACACCGGGACCGTCGAGATCGTCCAGCCCGCCTTCGTGCTGCCGGACACCAACGCCCACTTCCAGGGCGAGCATCCGCAGCACGTCTACTCGGTGCGGTTCGCCTCGCGCGAGCTGTGGGGCGCCGACGCCGAACCCTTCGCGCTCACCGCCGAGCTGTTCGAGAGCTATCTGGAGGCCACCTCATGACCCGCACCGACGGCGGGGCGGGCGAGAGCCCTCCCGCGGCCCTGCGCACCGAGGCGCTCGAGCAACTGCTCACCGAACGGGGTCTGATCGACCCGAAGGCGCTGGACGGGGTGATCACCACCTACGAGACCAACGTGGGCCCGCTCAACGGCGCCAAGGTCGTCGCCAGGGCCTGGACCGACCCGGAGTACCGGCGGCGGCTGCTCGAAGACGGCACGGCGGCCATCAAGGAGCTCGGCTTCTCAGGGGCGCAGGGCGAGCACATCGTCGTCGTGGAGAACACCGCGACCACCCACAACGTGGTGGTGTGCACCCTGTGCTCGTGCTACCCGTGGCCGGTGCTCGGCCTGCCGCCGAGCTGGTACAAGGACCCTGCCTACCGCGCACGCGTGGTGAAGGAGCCCCGCACCGTACTGTCCGAGATGGGCCTCGAACTCGACCACGACGTGCGGATCACCGTCCACGACTCCACCAGTGAGGTGCGCTGGTTCGTACTGCCCGAGCGTCCGGCCGGCACCGGGCACCTGTCCGAGGAACAACTCGTGCCGCTGGTGACCCGGGACGCGATGGTCGGCGTGGCCAAGGTGGTGGCGCCATGACCGCGCCGCTGGACATCGAGGGCCCGGCCGCACCGCCGCGCTCCAACGGCGAGTTGGTGTTCGCCGAGCCCTGGGAGGGCCGCGCGTTCGCCATGGCCGTCAGCCTGTACGAGGCGGGCGCGTTCACCTGGCCGCGGTTCCAGGCCGCGCTGATCGCCCGGATCGCGGCGCGGGAGACCGCGCTGACACGGGACGAGCCATTTCACTACTACCGGCTCTGGCTGGCCGCCCTGGAGGACGTGCTCGTCGGTCTGTGCGCCGTGTCCACGGACGAAGTGAACACACGCGCCCACACCCTGGCGCGACGTCACCCGGGCCACGACCACCGGGACGACCACGACCACGACCACGACCATGGCTCATCGTCCCGGCACCGGCCGTAGACCAGGGTCGTCGTCACGAGCGGGGAACCCCGCGAGGTCACCGAGGCCGCCGCCGTGACGGATTCACGCACCGGAGCCGCCGGGGGCGGGCTGCCGGAGCCGTTCGACCAGCGCGGCCATCCGCCGCACGGTGCGGAAGTTCTCCAACCGCAGGTCGGCGCCGCGGATGGCGATGCCGTACGACTTCTCCAGATGCACCACCAGCTCCATGGCGAAGAGCGAGGACAGTCCACCGGAGCCGAAGACATCCGCGTCGGTCGCCCAGGTCGTCCCCGTGCGCTTCGCCAGGAACCCCAGCATTTCCGTCTGGACGGTGCTGGATTCCGGCACCGGCTGGTCGGATGACGTGGTCATACCCGTTCTCCCTCGTACTCGTAGAAGCCGCGCAGCCCCGCATGAGCCGGTCGACCGATTCGGCGCTCGGTGATCGGCGGCGAAGCGGCCCGGGAGCGGCCTGAGCGCTCCCGGGCCGCCGTCGCCGGTGGTCACTCGTCCGAGCGGCTCGCGCCGGCCCGGGGAGGTCGCGGTGGCATGAGGTCGCCCGTGGGTTCCGTGTAGAACTGCTGCGCCCACTGCCGGTACCGGCCGATCGGACCGTCGCCCTTGGCGAGCTTCGGGTGCTCGACATGCTCCTGGTAGTGCCACATCAGCAGGTCCGCGCCGGTGTCGACGCTCGCCACCCGCTGGAGGACGGCGCTGAGCAGCCGGGCGACGGGCATGGCCGCCGCGCGCCCCACCGTTCCGGGCACGCCGGGGATGCCGTTCAGCTCCAGCTTCGTACCGAACCGGAGCTGGATGCGTCCCGGGCTGGTAGGGGTCGCGTGGAGCATCACATAGAGGGTGCCGGCGTCCCGGGGGAGGACCGTGCGCGCCGCGATGGTGGCCAGTCCGATCACCGTGAGCGTGTAGGACTGGCGGAACCCGCGCATCATGGTGCCGCGGGCGGTCGCGGTGACGGTGCTGGTCGGTTCCCCGGCCACCGGAGTGCCCTCGATGTCGAGACCTTTGAGACCGTGCAACGCCGGCAGATGACCCCAGTCGAAGGCGTTCTCGATGACGTCCTGCGGATGACCGGCGATGTCGAAGGTGTCATGGCTGTACGGCTGCCGGTCGTCCATGGGGAAGACCGGGACCTCCCACTGCGGCGGCACACCGAGGGCGTGCCACCACACGTAGATCGAGCCGTTGGCCTCGCACACCGGGTACTGCGCCAGCGACGCCTTCGGCGGGGGTTTGTCGTAACCCGTGCGCACACAGGTGCCGTCCGGGTCGAACGCGAACCGGTGGAAGGGGCAGACGATGTCCTCGCCCTCGATCGATCCGCCGACCCCGAGATGCGCACCCAGATGCGGGCACCGGGGCCGGACGGCCCGCGGCACGCCCTTGGCCGTCCGGTAGAGGACGACCTCCGTGCCCGCGAGCGGACGGGTGGTGACGGATCCGGGCCGCACCTCGTCGGTGAAGGCCAGACAGAACCAGCCGTTCGGATAGGGGAGGGAAGGAGTCCGCAGGCTGTCGGCCGGGGCCGCGCCGGGCAGGCTGACCCTCCGGGCGTTGAGAAGCTGCTTCACCAGGGGCTTCAGGTGAGGCTTCACGGCATCACTCCTAGTGCTTCACCGGGCAGCCGCCGGCGCCCGGCGGCGTGGATGGCTGGGCGGGTGTGGATGGCTGGGCGGAGGTGGACCGCGGCGTGGCCGCGTGCGCTTCGGCGTCGCCGGTGCCGCTCGTCCGCCGCTCACTGATCCGCAGGCGCAGCCCGCGCGAACTCAGGCTGGTCTCCACCTTGGGCCGGAACGGCTGGTCGCCGACGGGGGTCAGCTCCCAGCGGGCGACGATGGCGGTGAGGGCCAGGATGGCCTCGGTGAGGGCGAACTGGTCCCCGATGCACTTGCGCGCCCCGGCGCCGAACGGGATGTAGGCGGCCCGGTCGGGCTGACCGCCGACCCAGCGGTCCGGGTCGAACCGGTCGGGCTCGGGGTAGAGGTCGGGCCGGCGGTGCAGGAGGTACGGGCTGAGCACGATGGTGCTGCCGCCCTTGAGCCGCACCCCGCCGAGTTCGGTGTCCTGCCGGACCGCGCGGGTCATCATCCAGGCGGGCGGATACAGCCGCAGCGTCTCGGTCACCACCCGGGCGGCCAGGTCGAGCGAGGGCAGCTGCGCGGGGTCGGCCTTCCCACCGGCCAGGACCTGATGGGTCTCGGCCCGGAGACGGTGCTGGACGTCCGGGTTGGTGGCGAGCAGGTGCATGGCCCAGGCCAGGGTGATGGCCGTGGTCTCCATCCCGCCGAGGAAGAACGTGAGGGCCTCGTCCGCCAGTTCGGTGTCGCTCAGTTGCTTCTGGCCGTCCTGGCTCTCCTCGTCGACCGCCCCCACCAGCGTGGAGAGCAGGTCGGCATGGTCGGTCGGATCGGCACGCCGCTCGGCGATGATCTCCGCGATGGTGGCCGACAGCCGGTCACGGGCCTGGTCGTATTGCCGCTTGCGCGGAGTGGGCACCCGGCGCAGCAGGGCCGGTGTCATCATTCGGCGGAAGAACGCGGTCACGATGGTGGAGGTGTCGGCAAGGGCCCGCCGCATGGTCTCGGCGGGCAGCGAGCCGCTGAACATCGTCTCCATGGTGGCGCGCGTCGTCAGCGTCATCATTTCCTGGGTGATGTCGAGGACGTCGCCGTCGCGCCAGGATGCCGCCTTCACCTCGGCCGCCCGGGCGAACACCGCCCCGTACCCGGCGAGCCGGGTGGGGTGGAACGACGGCTGGCACAGCCGCCGCTGCCGCCGGTGCAGGGGGTACGGGCAGGTGGACAGGCCGTCGCCGATGACCTCGCGGATCCGGTCGTAGATCGGGCCGCCCTTGTCGAAGACACGGTCGTTCAGGAACACCTGCCGGGTCAGGTCCGGATCGCAGATCATCATGGCGGTACTCGGGCCCAGCCGCACGCGGACCATCTCGCGGTACCCGGACAGGGACATGATGAACGCCAGCGGATCGCGGAGCAGGGGCAGCGCATGGCCCAGCAGCGGCAGGGCCCGCGGAGCCAGCGGCACCGACGCGGCGGTCGCCGTACTCGTGTCCGTCATGGACAAACTCCTTCTGTTTGTGAGCGACCGGCGGGTGCCGCGGCGACGGGATCGCGGGTGACCTCGAACAGCGCGGTGGTCCAGCGGAAGCCGACCCCGAAACTCACGACGAGGACGCGTTCCCCGGCCCGCAGCGTGCCGGAGCGGAACGTCCGGTCGAGGGCGAGCAGGACGTCGGACGGACCGGCGTGGCCGATGTGCCGGCCGTAGGTCCAGCTGGTGTCGTCGGCGCGGAGGCCGAGCGGTGAGCCGCTGAGCAGCATGTCGAGCACGACCGACCCGATCGCGATGGGCACCACGTGCGCGATGTCCGCCGGTTTCACCCCGGCCTCGTCCAGGACGGTCTCGATGCAGCGGTGGGTGGCCCGTTGCAGCACGTCGATATGGGGCATGAACCCGGTCTCCTCGACGGGGGACCGCCGGGCCACACCGGTGTAGCCCTCCCTGGCCCGGGTCTGCCCCTCCAACTGCGACTCCGTGACATGGGCGGTCGCCACCAGGCGGGCGAAGCCCGTCCCCCGGGTGAGGACGGCGGCGGCGCCCGCGTCACCCGCCACGTAGCCCAACTCCCGGGAATAGCCCCACCGTTCGTCCGGGAACCGGGCACCGGTCGTGACCAGCGCGGCCTTCGCGTCCGGCCGGGCGGCCAGGTGGTCGGCCGCGGCGACGAGCGCGGCGGCCCCGCCGTCACTGGCGGCACCGACCTCGATCCCGGCGGTGTCCCTTCCCCCGAGCACCCGCATCAGGTACGCCGAGGGCGTGTAGTGGTCCCCGTCCTGGAAGCCGGCGTGCACGAGCAGACTCAAGCAGGCACTGGCCACGTCCGCGTGGCGCAGTGCCTTGAGACCGGCCCGGGCCGCCATCTGTGTGGCCGTGTTGTCCTTCGAGACGGCGGCCGAGGTGAATCCGTTGAGCGCCATCATGGAGGGCTGTCCGGCGCCCGGTCCGCCCCGCGGCTCCTGCTCCGGCCTGATGGGGGGTATCCACGCGCCGGTCCCGGCGATCGTGATGTCCTGCCACAACACTGCTGTCTCCTCCGCTGTCACGAAAGGGGCGACTGGGGAACGCGGGCGCGCGGCCGGACCAGCTCTCCGCTGTGGTCCAAGGCGTGCGCGGTGACCCCGGTGATACGGGCCAGCACCCGCCCGCGACCGCTCACGGCGGTCAGGTCCCCGGTGGCGAAGTCGCAGTGCAGCCGGATGGCCGGGTGCTCCGCGCTGAGCAGGCAATCGTTGCCCGGCCCGCTGAGCTCGACCTCGTCGAGGCCGGCCATCGGGCCGACCAGGGGCGGGTGGTCACCGCGCGGTGGCAGCAGCAACAGATGCACCATCGCGTCCAGCAGGATCGCCGGTACGGTCATCCCCGCGAGGGCCGGAGCCCAGGCGGCGTGGTCCAGGCCGAACCTGGCGCTGTTCCCGTCCGGCCCGCGGGCGTAGTCGCTGGTGCCGGCGAACGGGCCGGTGAGCGAGATCGGCGGGTCGGGGGAGTAGACCGGCATCGCGAAATCCGGTTCGGGGTCGTGGGACGAGAAGTCGGGTGGCCCGGCGAGCACCGGGTAGCGGTCCGCCAGCACGACCGTCGTCTCGCACAGCAGGTCGTTGAAGCGCAGCACCTTGCCGTTCTTGCCGATCCGGTGCGCCGTCATCCTGACGGCCACCTCGGCGCCGTCGCGCCTCCGGCTGGTGACCCGGGCCTCCACCGCGACGGTGCGCAGCGGTCCGGCGAGCCTGACCGTGATCGACGTCCGGCAGACGAGACCACGGAACCCGGTGACCACGAGGCCGGGGCACAGGGCCGCGGCCGCGGCGGCCGCGGCTTCGAGGGTGAACGTACCTGCCAGCGTGTACTCACCGTTGACCCGGTGGTGACGCATCCACCGCCCGTCCCGCTCGGCCAGGGTGCTCGGATCCCAGGTCTTGGTGAAGACGGCCCAGCTCTCGCCACGGTGCAGAACACCGTCGAGCAGCGGACTGGTCAGCGACGGATCCGGCGGGGCGGGCGGCGGCGCGTCCGGAGCGGGGATCCGCGGCTCGCCGGAGGAGCCGTAGGCGCTGATCCCGCGCGGACCGTAGGTGCTGATCCCGCGCCGGGCCAGCAGGACGCGTTCGTCCTCCCGGATGAAGAACGCCACCCCGCCGGCCGGTGGCCGGGTCATGGCGGAGAGGAACTGCGCGCACCCTTGCTCGGTGCTGATGTAGGCGTCCATCTGGTTGCGTTTGAGGGTCTCCCGCATGGTGACGCTGCTCGCGACGCCGACCTCGCGCCAGCCGCTCCAGAGGATCGCCAACTCCTGGTGGCCCACCGGTCCGTGCCGCTGGGCCCAGGCGCTCGCGTACGCGAGGTACTCGTTGACGGCGCAGTAGTCGACGTCACCGGGCGCGGGAGCGAGCGTCGCCAGGGTGCTGAAGTTGCACCAGATCCGGGGCGGACGCCCGGCCAGGGCCCGTTTGAGGTTGCGGTAACCGGTCGCCTTGGTGGCCCGGACCGCCCGGAAATCGGTCAGGGTCTTGGCGTGCAGCGCCCGCGACCGCAGGTCGAGGACGGTGTTGATGAGCAGGTCGATCCGTCCGTGCCGGTCGACGACCTCGCTGAGGACGGCGGTGGTGGCCTCGGAGTCGAGGACGTCGCATACGCGGTGGTGGACCCGGTCCCGACCGCACAGCTCCGTCAGCCGTCGCACGGTACGGCGTACCTCCAGGCGCGCCTGGGCCTTCTCGTAGGCGGCGCGCAGCTCGCCCACCGAGGCGCCGGGGCGTCTGCGGTGTTCGGCGGCGATGAACTCGGCCTGCGGCGGCAGCGCGTCGTCGGTTTCCGGCAGTGGGGTGCGGCCGATGACGTACACATGCGGCCGGTCGCTGGTGCGGGCGATCGCGTGGAGGAGCTCGGGGGTGATGCCCCGCGCGCCGCCGAAGGCGACCACGACCGCGCCGGGTGGCAGTGAGGCGGCTCCCGCCGGGGGCGGCGGAGCGTGGTCGTCGGCGACGGCCAGGGTGAACCAGTCGCCCCCGCGGCAGGCCAGTGTGTGGGTCGGCACCTGGGCGGAGCCCGCCAGTGCCAGCTGGTCAAGGGCGGTCGCGGCGTCCGGCGCGTCGCTGAGCAGGGTCACCCCGCCGCACTGCGGGACCTCGGCCCGGACGGAGCGGACCAGGCCGGTGAACAGCCCGCTCAGCGGGGGTGGCAGATCGTCCGGCACCGCGCCGAGCAGGAGTGCGCCGAGCGAGCCGCCGGTGCGCAGCGCGGGCAGCGCCGCCTGGAGTGTGGTGAACGTGAGGTCCTGAAGGTCCTCCATCCTCGTGGCCTCGGCGTCGTCGCTCCCGTCGTCGCGTCGGTCGTCGCGTCCGTCGTCCAGGACGGGCAGCCGGGACAGGACCCGGATATGGCGCGGGATGAACGGCAGGCCGGCCAGGGCGCCGGGGGCCTCCTCGGGCGGGACGTGGATGGCGGCTCCGAGGCCCGGCCGCGGTGACCAGACGGCGGTGTCCGGGCCGGTGGCGGCCGCGGCGAGATCCGGGGTGTCGGTGATGACGATGGTGCCCGGCGGGATCGATCGCGTGGCCGAGCCGCCCTGCGGCGGGGGCGTCGGGACGAATCGGAGGGTCTGGCGGCGGCCGGTGAAGTCCTCGGCGGGCTCCGGACCGGCCGGGCCGGGCGCGGTGCGCTCGGGCGCGGTGCGCTCGGGCTCAGTGTGTGCGGCCGTGTCCGACCCGGTGTGTGCGGCCGTGTCCGACCCGGTGTGTGCGGCCGTGTCCGGCTCGGTGTGTGTGGCCCGGTCCGGCTCCTCCTGGGCCGGGCCGTGGTGATGCGGGCCGTCCGGCCGGGTGAACCGGATCAGTTGTGATCCGGCGGCGGCGGGTGTCACGACGGTGTCCGCTCCGGTGGAGACGGCCTTGAGGACCGTCAGCATGGCGTCCAGCGACAGATAGGTGTGTCCGGCGTCGGCCAGTACGGGAAGGGCGTGTCCGGGCGTGGCCGGGGGCCCGGGGTCGGTGGCGTCGACCGCGGTGGAGAGCGAACCCAGGACGGGCAGGTCGTGCTCCAGCGCGGTGGAGAGCCGGGTGACCGCCAGGACGGCGGCGCCTTCCGCGATGGACCGGCCCTCCGGCACCAGATCGTCGAGGTGGCGGTCCCAGCCGCTGATGGGCCGCTGGCACACCGCGCCGACGAGGGCGAGATCGCAGGCGCGGTGCCGGAGTTGCCGCAGGGCCACGTCGAGGGCGGTGTGCGTGGAGTCCCGGTGGGCGTAGACGCTGGTGCCCATGCCCCGGAAGTCGTAGTAGTTGGCGGCCCGCCCCGACAGGATGCAGGAGACCGCCCCGGTGAAGTCGTCCTCGTTCAGATCGCCCGGGATCACCCCCTTGGCCTCCGCCATCCCCTTCGCGAGGTACTCCTTGAGCGTCCGCGCCTGCACCGGGTCGGGCAGGAGGTCGAAGGTGGTGGCGCACTCGCCGGCGTGCACCCGCAGCGCGGCCCGGGTGTTGTGCGTGGTCGGCAGCGTCGCTCCCACGACCACCGCCGTGGTGGGCCGCAGGCTGACGCCCGGCTCGCCGAGCTGGTCCAGCAGCGGGCCGAGAGCCTGGAGCATCATCAGGTGGGCGGGGTCCATGTGCCGCATCGTCAGCGGCGGGATGCGCACCTCACGTGGGGACGGCAGGGGGTACGGCACACCGAACCCGGCCTCCGGGAGCGGGCCGTCACCACTCAGCCAGGCGGGCACCTGGGCGGTTTCCAGGCCGGGCAGATGGGTGTTCCAGCCCACGACGACCAGTTGCTCCGTGTCCGCGGGGGCTTCTCCGCCCCGCCGCCGCGTGGGGGCGGCCCGTGGCACGCGGTCGGACAGGACCACGTGCGCGTCCGCTCCTCCGAGGCCGAACGACGACACCCCGACCACGCGCGGCCGTGCGTCGTCCGTCGGCCAGGGCGCGTCCCTGACCGGTACGGTCAGCCGTGTGCCGTCCTCCAGCAGTGGGTGCGGATCGGTGACCACGGGCTGACCCGGGACCGCCCCGCGTTCGAGGGCGACCAGCGCGTGCGCGACCGAGACCAGGCCCGCCAGTACACCGGTGTGCCCGAAGACCTGCTTGTTCGACGTCAGCAGGCACGCCCGCTTCCGCGGCCCCAACCGGGAGAGCAGCGAGCGCAGTTCGATCTCGTCGCCCACCGGCGTGCCGGTGCCGTGTGCCACCACCCAGTCCACGTCGTCGGCCTCGACGCCCGCGTCGGCCCAGGCTCGGGCGATCGCCAGCTCCTGCCCGCGCGTGGCCGGGGCGTGAATGCCCTTTCCCCGGCCGTCGGCGGCCAGACCGGTGCCCCGGATGACACCGAGCACCCGGTCGCCGTCCGCCACGGCCCGCGCGTACGACTTCAGGGCGAGCATGATGGAGCCCTCACCGATGAGGGTTCCGTCCGCCGCCTTGTCGAAGGGGCGTATCCTGCCGCTCATCGAGATGCCCTGGGCCCGGCAGAAGAGGGTGAACCCGATCGGCTCGATCACCGAGGTGCCACCGGCCAGCGCCACATCGCAGGAACCCTCGCGCAGCGCCTTGACCGCCGCGTCCAGAGCGAACAATCCGCTGGCACAGGCCGCGTCGAGGGTCAGGTGCTGCGAATCGTCGGGGATCAGCCCGCGCAGCGCGTCGCGGGAGACGGACGCGGGCAGGTAGGCCTTCGGGTCCCCGCCGTCGCCACCGTAGTGCGCGCTGATCGCGTGGTCGGCCAGCTCGGCCAGCCAGTCGCCGTCCTGGTCGGCGGGGATCGCCTCGCGCACCATGCGCCGGTACTCGTCCCCCAGCACGACACCCTGGGGGCCGAGCCCCGTCTGGTCGTGGATACCGGTGGTCGTGGCGAGCCAGCGGTCCGTCGGGCGTCGGTGCACTCCGGCCAGGGCCTGGACGGCGCAGTGCCGCAGCCAGCGAGTGGTACGCGGCCACCCGGGGTGGCCGACGTTCCCGTCCGGTTCGGCGATCGAGGCGGGGTCGGGGACGAAGCCGTGGACGTACGCGGCCTCGCGAACGTAGAAGGCGTCGGTCTCCTCCCGGGTGGGCGCCCAGAAGTGCTTCAGGTCGAAGGCGGACGGCTCGCTGCAGAGCAGGACGCCCTCCCGTAACCGGTCCCAGAACTCCGCCGTGTTGTTCGCGCCGGGCAGGACCAGACCGAGGCCGACCACCGCGACGGCTTCGGGGTCCGCCTCCGGCGCTTGGCCCTGTGCCGGGGCCGCCACCGATGCCAACGCCGGTGCCGGTGCTGGGGTCTCCGGGGTTCGCTCCGGCGCCGGGGCGGCCACCGGAGCCGGTGCCGATGCGGGTGCGGGGTGGGGAGCCGCCGGTCGTTCGGGGGCGGGTCGGCTCGCCTCGGTGGACGTCGTCGCTCCGGTCGACGTCGTCGCTCCGGTCGACGCCGTCGCCTCGGCCGACGCCGCCGCCTCGGCCGACGCCGTCGTCACTGCCGCCGCGGGCACCGGTTGGCGCCGGGCGGGCCTGCTCACCTGGTCCGCCAGCCTGCTGTGCAACCGCAGGCCCTGCATCCCGCCGATGCTGATGCCGCCGTCGGCGACGATCGTCTGCCCGGTGATGAATCCGGCGTCCTCGTGCAGGAGGTGGACGATCAACTTGGCCGCCTCCGGCGTCGAGACGGTACGGCTCATCAGCTCGCTGGCCTCGGCCGGGCCACCCGGTGTCGCCGCCGGGCCGTCGAGGTTGACGACGATCTCGCTGGCTACGGAGCCCAGCAGCACCGTGTTGACCCGGATGCCCTGGCCGACCAGTTCGAGCGCCAGATAGCGGACCAGGGACTCCAGGGCCGCCTTGGTGACACCGCCGGGGCCGTAACCCTGAACCGGCTGGTGCGCCCCGACGCTGGAGAGACAGAGGATGCTCGCGCCGTCTCTTCCCGCCATCAGTTCGGCCGCGCGGCGCGAACAGTGGTAGGCCGCCATCACGTTGGTGGACCACGCCCGCTGCCAGTACGTGTCATCGATGTCGAACAGGGGCAGGAAGGCCCCGCCCGCGGCGTTGTTGATCAGAATGTCCAGACCGCCGTGCCGCTCCTGGACCAGGTCGAACATCCGGTCGATCTCGCTGGTCTTGGCCACCGAGGCACGGATGAACTCGCAGCTGTGACCGGCCTGTTCCAGCTCCGCCCGCAGCTGCTTCGCCTGTTCGACCGAATGGAAGTAATTGACGATCACGTGGGCCCCGCTCCCCGCCAAGCGGCGCACGATGTCCGCGCCGAGGCTCTTCGCGGCCCCCGTCACCAGGGCGACCCGACCTCGCAGGTTCTCTGTGGGGGTCATCGTCCGGCGGCCCCCGCTCGGGCCTGCACGACGGCCTCCGCGATCCGGCGCAGCGTGCCTACGGTCAGCAGAGAGGAATTCGCCCGCAGATCGGGCAGGTCGTACCGGTCGGACACCATCCCGAGCAGGGCGACCTGCTTGAGCGACTCCACACCCAGCTCGGCCTCCAGGCCGTCGTCCTCACCGAGCAGATCGGGCGGGTAGCCCAGGAAGTCGCCGTAGAGCGTCCGCAACTCCGCCAGCACCGTCTCATAGTCCGACCCGGCGGACGACGGCGAGGCGACCGGGGCGACCGGGGAGGCCGGGGCGACCGCGACTGGGGCGACGACGGTCGAGGCGGCCGCGACCGGGGCGGCGGCCGGGGCGACCGCGACCGGAGTGGCCGCGACCGGAGCGAACGGGGGAGCCGGAGCCGGAGGAGCGGCGGGGACCGGGGAGGAGACGGGGGCCACATAAGACACGGGGGCCACATAGGACACGGGGACCGCCGGTGGTTCGGACACGGCGGCCCGCACCGGCAGATCGGTGACGGGGAGTGTCGCGACCGGCCCGGCCGGCGCGGGCTCACTCACCCGCACGACGGGGCCATGCCCGTTGCTCGACGGTGCCGCCAAGCGTGAGCGGAACGGGCCACCGCCGGTGGACTCGTCGACCAGCGCCCGGACGGCCTCGACCGGGTCGCTCTCGCTCAGCGGAACGACACACTGCACCCCGGGGATCGAGGCCTCGACGAACTTGGTGACGACGGGCCACTCCCCGCACTCGACGAAGGCGTCGGCGCCGGCCGCGTGCAGCTCACGGATGGTGTGCAGCATCCGGACCCGGGAGGTGAGCGCGCCGGCGACCAGGTCGACCGGGTCGTCGTCGCCGACATCCCGCCCCAGCCATGGTGAGCACACCCGCCAGCGCCCGGCACCGTACGGCACCCGTGGCGCGGATTCCCGCAGGTCTCGCGCGGCCTGCGCCATCGCCGGAGTATGGGTCGGATGTGGGACGTCGAGCTGGAGACTTGGCCAGCCGAGCGCGTCGGCCACCCGCTCCACATGTTCGATCAACGCTTCGGGGCCGCTGATGACGCTCTGCCGGGGGGCGTTCTCGCAGGCCAGTACCAGGTGCGGATGGTTGATCAGCTCGGCGAGCGACTCCGCCCGGCGGCCGTCCACTCCGACCGCGAGCATCTTTCCGCCCCAGCTCTGCCGGGTCAGTACCTGGGACCGGGCCACGGCCAGGCGCGCGGCGTCCTCCACGGACAGATGACCCGCGGCGGCCAGGGCCCACAGTTCCCCGATGCTCTGCCCGACGATCGCGATGGGTTTGGCGCCTTCGGCGATCAGCATATGGTGCGTGGCGATGCTGACCGCGAAGATCTCCAGATATTGCACCTCGGGGCCGCGCCGGTCACTCGTCTCGTTTTGTTCGACAAGCCGGGCACTGATGTTGGGCAGCCCCATTTCCTGGGCTGCCTTGTCGATGCGCGACAGCGTTTCACGTACGGCCTCGTACCGGTTGTATAAGTCGCACAGGATGCCTCCGCGCGGGGCAGCGACCGTTCCCGGCATGACAAAGACAGAATCCACCACGTGCATCACCCTCATCTCCCGTCCCGACCGCCGACGATGTTGCATTGGCTTAGCCGGGCCCTGAAACGCCACGACGGCGCGATGAAATCGACGACATACGTCCGCTTGCTGCGGTATATCGGAGCGGCGAGTCCAGCGAAAAAAATTCGACCCTGGCCACCCATTGTTGGTGGCCATTCCCGCAAATGCGTGACCCTGAAGAGGGTTTTCCCGGCTGATCGGGTTCGCTAATTAAGGTAACTGTGCTTCTTTCGGGGGGTCAACGATCTTAGGGTCTCAGTTTCGGCCTAAGCTGATCGCGTTCATGACTAGTGAATTATGTGGCGTCAGGGGGCGATTGCGGTCTTGCCGCCCGCCAAGGCCTCGTGTTAGCCGCGTGGGGCCAAATATGGCGCCAATGTCTGGAATGCCTGTTCTGGTTCAAGGTGATTGGGGCGTTTGAACGTGATACGTCCGGGATCTCGACCGCCTTTCGGTGAACCAATTTGGCCGAGACCGAGTGCTTGTGTGCACCAATCAGTTCTTTAGCTGTTAGTGCTCCGGTCGGATTTAAAAAAGTGTGCCAAGCAGGCGAAAATGATGTCGCCGGAGAGCCCCTGTCCGGTCGAGGATGGTCTGGCCTGCTGCCTCAGCCGGCCCGACACCAGGATGGAGAACTTCCCGTGATCCTCACCGACCTCTACCCCGCCGACCGTCTGGAGCGCGCCCGGGAGGCCGCCGCCGAAGCGGGTCTGGGCGCGCTGCTGATCAGTCCCGGCGCCGACCTGCGCTACCTGACGGGTTATCACGCACTTCCCCTGGAGCGGCTCACCTGTCTCGTGCTCCCCGTGGACGGCGAACCCCTCCTCCTGGTGCCGGAGCTGGAGCGGCCCGCCGCGCTCGCGTCCCCCGCGGGGAACCTCGGGATCGAGATCGCCGGATGGGCCGAGACCGAGAACCCGTACGCCCTCGTCGCGGCCAGGCTGCCCGCCGGTACGGCCCGGGTCGGCGTCGACAACCACATGTGGGCCGAGAAGGTCGTCGCCTTCCGCGCCGTACTGCCCGACGCCGACCAGGCGCTCGCCGGAGAGGTGCTCGGCCGGCTGCGGATCCGCAAGACCGAGGCCGAGGCCGAGGCGCTGCGCCGGGCGGGGGCGGCCATCGACCGGGTGCACGCCCGCATGGGCGAGTGGCTGCGCGCCGGGCGCACCGAACGCGAGGTCGGCCGGGACATCGCGGACGCCATCGTGACCGAGGGCCATGTGCGGGCCGACTTCGTCATCGTCGGCTCCGGACCCCACAGCGCCAGTCCCCACCATGAGCTGTCGGACCGGGTGATCCTGCCCGGTGACCCCGTGGTGGTCGATATCGGGGGGACCACCGAAGACGGCTACTGCTCCGACTCCACCCGCGCTTACGTCGTCGGCGAGCCGCCGGCCGAGTACCGGCGGCTGTACGAGGTGCTGCTGACCGCTCAGCGTGCCCAGACCGATGCGGTGCGGCCCGGTATCACCGCCGAGCAGCTGGACGCGATCGGCCGGGATGTCATCACGGACGCGGGCTTCGGGCCGCACTTCATCCACCGCACCGGTCATGGCATCGGGCTGGAAACGCACGAGGAGCCCTACATCGTGGCGGGCTCCGCCCTGCCGCTGGAGCCTGGTATGGCCTTCTCCGTCGAGCCGGGCATCTACCTTCCCGACCGGTTCGGAGCCCGCATCGAGGACATCGTCATCTGCACCGACGACGGCGGTGAGCGGCTCAATCGCACCAGCCGTGAACTGGTCGTACTGCCCTGACCGTCCCCGAGCCGGGTTCGCTCCTGCCGCGGCCGGTCAAGTACCGCCGTGCGCCGAGTCGTTGACAAAGTCGATGAGCGGTAGAAATCTGTCAAAGCATCGCTGCAAAAGATAGACGAAATCGCTCAACTCTCGCACTGCGGCTGGCTCGGCACCACCGCTGCATCGTCTGGGCCTGCTGAACACCGTCATCGTCCACCAGGCGATCGGGAGGGCCTCATGAGAAGAAGACATCGCGGTCGACGGTTATCCGCCGGGCTTGTGACGGCAGGTCTGCTCGCGGTCGGGGTGCTGCCCGTGACAGCCCACGCCGCGGAGGGGGCCCGGGCCGCGGAGGGAGCGAATCTGGCGCTGGGCAGGCCGGTGACGGCCAGCGGGGCGCACGGCTCCTACCCGGCGAGCAATGTCACCGACGGCAGCCAGGCCTCCTACTGGGAGGGTCCCGCGGGCTCGTTCCCGCAGTGGGTGCAGGTCGACCTCGGGACCAAGACGGACGTCGACGAGGTGGTACTGAAGCTCCCCGCGTCGTGGGAGCCCCGCACCGAGGCCGTGAGAGTCCAGGCCAGCGCTGACGGCCAGGACTTCACCACCGTGGTTCCGGATGTGCGCGAGGACTTCTCCCCCTCGTCCGGCAACACCGTGGCGCTCGACGTCACGGCCGAGGCGCGGTACGTGCGCGTACAGGTGACCGGCAACACGGGCTGGAACGCCGCCCAGCTCTCCGAGGTGGAGGTGCGCGGGGAGGCCGGCGGGGAGAATCCGGGGGACCCGCCCGCGGGCACCAACCTGGCCCTGCGCAAGCCGATCGAGGCCTCGTCGACCACCCAGGACTACGTCGCGGGCAACGCCAACGACGGCAGTACCGCCACCTACTGGGAGGCGGGCGGCCAGTCCTCGACGCTGACCGCGAAGCTCGGCGCCGACGCCGATCTGACCGGCGTCGTCGTCAAGCTGAACCCCGACTCCGTCTGGTCCACCCGGACGCAGAGCGTTCAGGTGCTGGGCCGGGCGGCCGGACAGTCCGGCTTCACCTCGCTGAAGGACCGGGCCGACTACACCTTCAGCCCGTCGCAGAACAAGAACACGGTGACCATCCCGGTCACGGGCCGGTACGCGGACGTACGCCTCCAGTTCTCCGGCAACACCGGCGCGGGCGGAGGCCAGGTCGCCGAGTTCGAGGTCGTCGGCACGGCCGCACCCGCCCCCGACCTGACCGTCACCGGACTCGACTGGTCGCCCGATTCGCCCTCCGAGACGGACGCGGTCACCGTCGAGGCGACGGTCCGCAACGCCGGGACGGCCGTCGCGCCCGCGACCACGGTGAACGTCAGCCTCGAGGGCACGGTCGCCGGCAGCGGCGCCGTCGGCGCGCTCGCGCCGGGCGCGTCGCTGAAGGTGCCGGTCAAGGTCGGCAAGCGGCCCATGGGCAGCTACACCGTCTCCGCCGTCGTCGACCCGGCCGACACGGTCGCCGAGCTCGA
Source organism: Streptomyces rapamycinicus NRRL 5491 (assembly GCF_024298965.1). Taxonomy (NCBI): domain Bacteria; kingdom Bacillati; phylum Actinomycetota; class Actinomycetes; order Kitasatosporales; family Streptomycetaceae; genus Streptomyces; species Streptomyces rapamycinicus. Next base: position 10,117,726 of record NZ_CP085193.1, read on the forward strand.
CAACACCAACAACAGCCGCAACGCCGCCTCGAAGCTGGTCATCGGCCAGGCCCCCGGACCGGACCTGGAGGTCACCGGCATCACCACCAACCCCGCCAGCCCGGCCGTGGGCGCCAAGGTCACCTTCACCGTCGCGGTGCACAACAGGGGCACCAGCGCCGTGCCCGCCGGGTCGGTCACCCGGCTCACCGCCGGCGGGACGACGCTGAACGGCACGGCGGCCACCATCCCGGCCGGTGGCACGGACACCGTGGCCATCGGCGGCGACTGGACCGCCACCAGTGGGGGAGCGACGCTCACCGCGACGGCCGACGCCACCGGCACCGTCACCGAGACCAACGAGGACAACAACACCTTCGCCCGCTCCCTCGTCGTCGGACGCGGCGCCGCCGTGCCGTACACCGAGTACGAGGCGGAGGACGGCCGGTACGACGGCACCCTGCTGAGGACGGACGCCAAGCGCACCTTCGGGCACACCAACTTCGCCACCGAGTCCTCCGGGCGCGAATCGGTCCGGCTCGACACCAGCGGCCAGTACGTGGAGTTCACCTCCACCACGCCCTCCAACTCGATCGTCGTCCGCAACTCGATCCCGGACGCGGCGGGCGGCGGCGGCAGGGAAGCGACCATCAGCCTCTACGCGGACGGCACGTTCGTCCGCAAACTCACCCTGTCCTCCAAGCACAGCTGGCTCTACGGCACGACCGACGACCCGGAGGGCCTGACCAACCGGCCCGGCGGCGACGCCCGGCGGCTGTTCGACGAGTCCCACGCGCTGCTCACCGACACCTACCCGGTGGGTACGAAGTTCCGGCTCCAGCGGGACTCCGGCGACGACGCGGCCTTCTACGTCATCGACCTGATCGATCTGGAGCAGGTCGCGGCACCGGCGTCCAAGCCCGCCGAATGCGTCTCCATCACCGACTACGGGGCCGTGCCGGGCGACGGCATCGACGACGCGGACGCCATCCAGCGCGCCGTCACCGCGGACCAGGAGGGCGCGATCCCCTGTGTGTGGATCCCCGCGGGCCAGTGGCGCCAGGAGAAGAAGATCCTGACCGACGACCCGCAGAACCAGGGCCAGTACAACCAGATGGGTATCCGGGACGTCACCATCCGCGGCGCCGGCATGTGGCACTCCCAGCTCTACTCGCTGATCCCGCCGCAGGAAGCGGGCGGCATCAACCATCCCCACGAGGGCAACTTCGGCTTCGACATCGACGACAACACCAAGATCTCCGACATCGCCATCTTCGGCTCCGGCACCATCCGCGGCGGCGACGGCGGCGCCGAGGGCGGTGTCGGGCTCAATGGCCGCTTCGGCAAGAACACCAAGATCACCAACGTATGGATCGAGCACGCCAACGTCGGCGCCTGGGTCGGCCGCGACTACTCCAACATCCCCGCGCTGTGGGGGCCCGGTGACGGACTCGAGTTCAGCGGCGTACGGATCCGCGACACCTACGCCGACGGCGTCAACTTCACCAACGGCACCCGCAACTCGACCGTGTACGACTCCTCCTTCCGCAACACCGGCGACGACTCACTCGCCGTGTGGGCCAATAAATACGTGAAGGACACCTCGGCGGACATCGGCCACGACAACCACTTCCGCAACAACACCGTCCAACTGCCCTGGCGGGCCAACGGCATCGCGGTCTACGGCGGCTACGGCAACACGATCGAGAACAACCTGATCTCCGACACCATGAACTATCCGGGGATCATGCTGGCCACGGACCACGACCCCCTGCCCTTCTCGGGCAAGACGCTCATCGCCAACAACGGCCTGTACCGCGCGGGCGGCGCGTTCTGGGGCGAGGCGCAGGAGTTCGGCGCGATCACCCTGTTCGCCCAGGGGCAGGACATCACCGGGGTCACGATCCGCGACACCGACATCCACGACTCCACCTACGACGGCATCCAGTTCAAGACGGGTGGCGGCGCGATGCCCGGCGTCCAGATCGGACACGTCACCATCGACAAGTCCAACAACGGGTCCGGGATCCTCGCCATGGGCGGGGCGCGCGGCGACGCCACGCTGACGAACGTGAGGATCACCAACTCGGCTCAGGGCGACGTGCTGAAGGAGCCCGGCTCGCAGTTCGTGATCAACGGCTCCGCGAACCGGTCCTCCGAACGGCGCGATTGAGCGCGGCGCCCGGGACGTCCGACCGCTGCCCCGGAAGGCGCGATGCCTTCCGGGGCGGCGGACGGCTCTACACCGCGCCGTCGATGAACGCGGCGCGGACGCCGTCGACGTCGGAGCCGAGCAGGCCCAGCGTCCGCGCCGTGCGGCCGCCGGCCACGAAGTCCTGTCCGCACAGGGCCGTGCCCAGGGCGACGAACGAGTCGGTCAGGGGCAGCGGGAGTCCGATCTGCGCGGCCAGCGAACTCCAGGTGACCAGTCCGAAGGGGATGTCCTCGGTGAAGTACCGGTGCTTGACCGAGTCGGGCTCGGGGAATCCCTGACGGCCGTAGCCCTGCACGATGCGCTCGACGAAGCTGCCCTCGGTCACCTCGTAGGCCGTGTCGAGGAACTCCCAGAAGCTGGCCGCCTTCACTCCGAGGGCGTCCGCCAGGGCGAGGCGTTCGCGGTCCAGGGCGTCGATGACCTCGGCGACGCGCGGTGTCACCAGGCTGTGCAGCGGGTGGCAGTCGGCGTCTTCGACCGTCTTGAAGTTCAGCACCGCCGGCGGAACGTGGTAGATGGGGTTGCAGTTGTTGAGCCCGACGGTCAGTGTGTCCTCGCCCGGCACGTACCGGTCGCCGAAGTACGTCCGCAGGATGTCGAGGGCCCGGGGGGTGTCCGCACTGGGTACGGCGGCCAGCGGGACGGCGTGCTTGATCGCCCCGATGTAGACGTGCGCGGGGCGGCGCAGCCGGCAGGTGTAGAGGCTGGTCGGCGTCTCCGCGATGAGGCAGGGCCGCCGGCCGGCGAGCGTGAACATGCGGGCGAGCTCGACGCCGCTGCCGAGCACGCCCGGCTGGAACAGGACGAGCTGGTCCGGCTCGAGGACGGACGCGAGTTCCTGGGACAGATAGGCGTGCGCGAAGGCGGGCGCCGCGACGATGACCACCTCGGCGCCGCCGACGGCCTGCCCGAGGTCGGTCGTCAGCACCGAGGGGGTGCCGCGCCCCTCCACGTCTCCGGTCATGTCGATGCCGTCGTTGGCCTTGATCGGTTCAAGATCGCGGCCCCACCGGTCGAAGATCCGTACGTCGTGTCCGTTGCAGGACATGTGGCCGGCGATGGCCTGGCCGACGTTGCCCGCGCCGATGATGGCGATGCTGCCCATGGTGAGTGACTCTTCCGTGTCGAAGTGGTGGGGGAGTGGGCCCGGCGGTGCCGAGCGGTGCGCGTGCTGAAGTGGCGGTGGCGTCATCTGACGGGCACCCCTGGACCGAGCGGAATTCCCAGCGCGTACCAGAGGGCGAAGAAGGACGACCACGAGACGAGTACGGCGAGGGCCACGGGAACCGTGAAGGACAGCATGGTCCCGATGCCCGCGCCCTTGCGGAACTGCTGGAGGAATCCCAGGGCCAGGACGAAGTAGGCGTTCATGGGCGTGGTGTTGGTGACCGAGTCCCCGATCATGAAGGAGACCATCGCCGCCTGGGGCGAGAGCCCGATGAACATCGCCAGGGGGACCACGACGGGGGCGAGGATGGACCACATCGCCGAACCGCTGCTGATGATGATGTTCAGCCCGCTGATGGCCAGGATGATCACGAGCAGGATGATGAGGTGGGGCGCGTCCAGGGACTTCAGGAGCCGGGCGCCCTCGACGGTGATCACATTGCTGATGCCGGTCCAGGTGAAGTACGCGAGGAACTGCGAGACCACGAAGAACAGCACGATCACGGGGACGAAGGACTTCACCCCGTCGGCCATGGCGGTGGGGACGGCCGACAGCGAGGGGATCGTGCCCACCTGCCTGCCGTAGACGATGCCGAGGACCGCGAACAGCAGCGAGATGAACACGGCGATGTTCACCACGACCACGGACTGGACGATGCTGCCGCCCGCGCCGCGGAACGGGGACCCCGGCAGCAGGAGCGCGGCCACCGCCAGGACGTAGAGCAGGAGCACCGCGCCGGACAGCCGCATGGCACGCTTCTCGACGGCGCTCAACGTGAACGAGGAGGGGGCCCCGTCGGCCGGCCCGCCGTGCCGGGGTGCCTCGCCTTGGGCGGTGGTGTTGAAGAGCCTGTCGGCGGCCGCGTCGTCCTCGGGCGTCGGTACGAACTCGGGCCGCAGGGCCAGGACGCGGTCGACGGTGAGGGCGATGACGGCGGCGAGGAACACCGCGCGTGTGTCACTGATGATTCCAATGATCAATACGCTGCACGAAGAGATCGAGCGCTTCCTCAACCTCCGGGGTGAACTCGGCCGGCCCCCTTACACAAGCGTCAACCACGGACGGTTGGTCGAGGCGATCCGGACGGGCTCGGAGGACGAGATCAGGCAGGTCGCCCTCGAAGGCATCGAACGCTCGCGCCAGTACATGCTGGACACCCTGCTGTCCGGAGGGAACGAGACCCCGGCGCGGTAGCGGCAGGGCCGTTCCGTACGAGTGCTCGTGGACCTGGCGGCCCCGAGTGTGCTGTCCATGTGCGCCGGACATGGATCGGACACCGGTACCGGAACCGCCGCTTTCCGTAATGACGCGGAAATGCCCGCCACCGCCGATGGAACCGGAATGGTGAACAGCGTTCTGTGGGGGGTTTATGTCAAAGACCACCTTTCCGGGTCCCGTTGACGTCATTCGACGGCAGCCTTGCCTCACTCTTCGGAGTCGGCCGAGCGCCGGAATCGTCAACTCAAGGAGAAACGGTGTCGTCTTTCCAGATCGTTGCTCTGATGGTGGTGGCCTACATCATCCTCATCGCAGGGGTGAGCGTCATAGCCCGTAAGGCGGGCGCGACTTCGGAAGGGTTCGTCCGCGGTGGCCGGGTCTTTCCCGCGGCCGTGATCGGTCTGTTCATGGCTTCCGAAGTCGTGGGCACCACGGCCAGTATCGGGACGGCCCAGGGGGCCTTCACTTACGGAATCTCCGCTGCCTGGAACCTCGGCGCCCTGGGAATCGGGTTCGTCGTCTTCGCCGTGTTGTTCGCGAAGCGATTCAAGCAACTCGACGAGGTGACCATCTCCGGCGCCCTGGAACGGGGATACGGAGCGGGCGTGCGGAGAGCGGCTTCCGTGATCATGATCGTATCGCTCCTCCTGGTGGCCACCGCGGCCTATGTGAGCGGCGGAGCGATGATCTCGGCTCTGCTCAGGATCGATGCCAACTGGGCCGTCGTGATCGTTGGCGTTCTGTCGAGTGTCTACGTGGTGATCGGAGGCATGCGCTCCGTCATCTACACCAACCTGATCAACGTCTTCGTCAAAGTGGTGGGGATCGTCGTCGTCGCGGTATCCGCGTACTCCGCCGCGGGAGGCTACGAACGCATCAGCGTCTCTTTACCGTCGAAGATGCTCGACTGGGACGGAGTCGGCTGGAATCAGATAGGCGCCTGGCTCATCGCGGGCGGAGGCGCCATGTTCGCGACGCAGTACGTAGTGCAGGCGATGACCGTGGTCGACAACGAGGCCAAAGCGCGGAACGCGGGCTTCTACACCAGCCTCGTCCTGATCCCTTACGGCATCCTCGCGGCACTCATCGGTGTCTGCGCGGCCGTGGTGCACCCCGACATCGACAGCATCCAAGCACTTCCGTCCATGGTCGTCCGGCTCAGCCCGCTTCTTCAGGGCATCGCGGTAACCGGACTGATCGCGTCAGTGTTCGGCCTCATATCCGCCCTGACCATCGGCGCTTCCACTCTGCTGCTGAAGGACTTCTACCAGCCGTATTTCAACCCGTCGGACAACGAGCAGAAGGCCGTGCGATTCGCCCGGCTCGCCACCCTCGGCTGCGGGCTGATCCCGGTGGCGGCGGCCCTGGGCGCATCGGATGTGCTCGGCATGACGTTCCTCGCCAAGGCGCTCCGGGCCTCCCTGGCCGTGTTCGTCGTCCTGATGTTCCGCCGGCCGTCGTACGGCTCCCGGCAGGGTGCCCTGGCCGCCCTCTGCCTGTCCCTGCCCGCGGTCATCGGCTGGTACGCGGCGGGTGACCCCTTCGGCATCGACAACGCGTACATCGCCATCCTCACCCCCCTGCTGGTCATGACGATCGCCCAGCTCAGCGGGCGAGGCGCCAAGGCGAGCGCACCCATCGCCCGCACCCCCTCGGCGGCGGCCGCCGCATCGGCCGCGGACCCGTCCCGGGAGACGGCGCACACGGACACATGAGGACCCTGACGAAGAACCGACAAGGCGTTCTCGCACTCGCGGAGAACCCGGCGGTCAAGGTCGTGATCAAGATCTTGGTGCGGCCCTAGGCGCGAGCCACCGCCAAGTCGCGAACTATCGCATGCGATCGAGAACGCGTACTATCGCGTTCTGGTCGGTCGTGGCCGCCCAACTCCCTCCGCATGCCCCCGACTTCCGAGGAGCAGTCCCATGCCCACCCTGCTGGACCCGGTCCTGGACCTGCTGATGCTCCGCGGCACCGTCACCGAGGCCGAACCGATCGCCGCCCGTATGCGGCGGCTGCGCGTCGAGGGCGACGCCCTCGCCGGGCTCGACGTCCGCCCCGGACAGCAGGTGCGCGTCCTGGTCGGCTCCGGGCTGACCCGTCGTACGTACTCCGTGTGGCGCTACGACCCCTCCGGCGCCGTCGAGCTGTGCGTGCTGGACCACGCCGGAGCGGGGCCGGGGGCGCGCTGGGGTGGGAGCGTCGAGGTCGGCGCGCGGGTGCGGCTGGGCAAACCAGAGGGGTCGTTCACGCTCCGGTCCGAGGCCGCCCACCACGTCTTCGTCGGGGAGGAGACGGCGTCCGTCGCCTTCGGCGCGATGCTGGCCGCACTGCCGCCCGGGGCGCGCGTCTCCGGCTGCGTGGAGACGGAGACGGCCGCGGACCGGCTGCCGCTGACCCACTCGGATCGCCTCAACTGGCTGACCTGGGGCGGCACTTCACTCCCGGACGCGGTGCGGCGCCTCGCCGCCGAGCCGGGCGGGATCGCCTACGTCGCCGGGGAGGCCCGGACCGTGCAGCGGGTGCGGCAGGTGCTCGTCCGGGAGGCGGGCTGGGACCGGCGCGCGGTGCTCACCAAGCCGTTCTGGGCGCCGGGGAAGCGGGGGCTGGAGTAGGAGCCGACTCTGGACGGTTCGCCGTGGCCGCGCCTGTCGTCTCCTAGCTTGCTAGGATGCTAGCATCGCACTCGTGGGTGACAGAGAAGTCAAGCAGTTCAACGTGTACCTGCCGATCGAGCTGATCAAGCAGGTCAAGTACCACTCCATCGAGTCGGGCATGTCGTTGTCGGCGCTGGTCGCCGAAGCGTTGCGCGCCTACCTCGACGACGCCCATGAGCACGAACGGCAATCGACCGAGAAGGAGAGCTGACATGGCGACCGAAGGAATCGAGGCCGTGTTCCTGACGACCCACAACTGGGGTAAGTCGGCGAGGTTCTTCCAGGCGCTGGGGTACGAGCTGGAGTTCGCCACCGACCACAACTCCGGCCGGCTCCGCAACGGTGACGGGCCGTACGTCTTCATCTCCGAGGTCCCCGAGGACCGAGAGCCCCAGACGCGGATCGTGCTGAAGGTGGCGGACGCGGACGCGTTCCGTCCCGACCCCGCCGTCGAGGTGGTCACGCCGTTCGAGGACACCCATTACGGGACCAGGGAGATGACCGTCCGCGACCCCGACGGGCGCCTGTGGAACCTCCAGGCCCCCGGCCGGAACTGACCACGACGAAAGGGGAACCCCGTGGACGAGCGGACCGGGGCGCCGGACAGTACCGCGGTACGGACCGCCCTCTGGCGGGCGATGCATGTCCGGGTCGACCCACCGCCACATGTGCTCGAGGACGAGATCGGCCTGCGGCTGGCGGCCCCCGACGCCGACTGGCGCCGCCGCCCCGACATGGACCCGGACGCCACCAGAGGGTTCCGGGCGGCGATGGTGGCCCGCGCCCGTTTCATCGAGGACCTGATCGCCGAGCGGGCCGGCCACGGCGTCACCCAGTACGTCATCCTGGGAGCCGGCCTGGACACCTTCGCCCAGCGCAGGCCCGAGACCGCCTCCCGCGTACGGGTCTTCGAGGTCGACCAGCCCGGTCCGCAGGCATGGAAACGCCATCGCCTGGAAGAACTCGGCTATGGCGTCCCCGACTGGCTGCGCCTGGTGCCGGTCGACTTCGAGGCGAGCGAAGACTGGCTGAAGCAGCTGGCCGCGGCCGGTTTCGAGACCGGCAGACCCGCGGTCATCGTCTCCACCGGCGTCACCATGTACCTCACCGAAGACGCCACCGCGGCCACCCTGCGCCAGATCGCCGGGCTCGCACCCGGCTCGACGCTCGCCATGACCTTCCTGCTGCCGGCCGAACTCCTCGACGCCGCCGACCGCCCCGGCCTGCGCGCGAGCAAGGAAGGCGCGCAGGCGGCCGGAACGCCGTTCATCAGCTTCTACAAACCGCCCGAGATGCTGGCACTGGCCCGCGAAGCCGGTTTCAAGGACGTCCGGCATGTGTCGGGAGCCTCGCTCGCCGAGCGCTACTTCGCCGATCGCACCGACGGTCTCCGCCCATCGAGCGGAGAAGATCTGCTGCTGGCCACCACCTGACCTGCACGACCGGATAGCGTCCCTCCATGGCGATGCAACTCGTGCCCTTTGACGCCGTCCTGGTGGACCGCATGGTCGAACTCGCGCACCTGCCCTGGAGCCTGCGGGCGTTCGAGGACGCCTTCGCGCGCAACGGCTGGCGCGACGGCGAGGACCCCGAGGCGCCCGGCGTGGGGTGGGAAGAGCCCTGGTGGCTCGGCGGGGACGAGCTGGTGGACGACCGGTGGCTGCTGCTCGGGGAGGCCCCCGGATGCCGCCGCCGGACGGACGACCCCACCGTGGTCTGCGACCATCCCGACTGCCGCACGGGCGCTTATGTCGAGTACCCGTTCGCGTACTTCACCGATCCCGACGACCCGGCGGAGTGGGACAACGAGTTCGGCCCCTTCCACAGCCGGCCGGACGTGGACCCCGAGGCCACGGCCGACGATCTCGCGGCCCGGTACGAGCGGGTGGCCGGGATGCTCCGCGCACGCCTCGGCGACCCGCTGCCGGAGGGCGCGTACCGGCACCCCGAGGACGAGCGAACGGTGTACCGGTGCCTGGCCTGGGAGCGGGGTCACTCCTGGGTGTTGCTGATCGTCGCCGACGACCCGATCACCTACGGCGCCTACGACCGGGCGGGCATCCAGGTGCGCCCGAGGGCCTGACCGTGCGGTGCCGCGACCGGTTCCGGAGCGATCCGGGCCTCAGGGGGCGCGCAGTGCCCGGCGCCAGTGGTCGGTGACGGTGTGGCGCAGCCGTGCGGTGTCGACGGTGCCGGGGTCGAGGAGGTGCTGCAGTCCGATCCCGCGCAGCTGTCCGAGGAGCGCGATGGCGACGTCGTCGGGGTCGACGTCCGGGCGCACGTCGCCGTCGGCGATCCCGGCGGCGACGTCGATGCGCAGGTCGGAGCGGAATGCCTCGTCGCGCTCGCGGAAGATCGGGGCCAGTTCGGACGCGGTGGCCGCTTCGGCCCACAGCAGCAGGAAGGCCCGGTTCATCGTTCCGGCGTCCCCGGAGGCGCCGATGTAGCCGTCGAGGAGGCGCAGGAGCCGGTCCAGCCCGGGTGGGAGGTCCGCGAGCCCGGGGACGAAGCCGCTCTGCGTCGTACGGGCCAGTCGCTCGATCAGGGTCTGCTTGGACCCGAAGTGGTGGGTGACGATCCCACGGCTGTACCCCGCTTGTTCGCCGACCCGCGCCAGCGTCAGCGACCGCACACCGTGCTCGACGACGAGTTCGGCGGCGGCGTCGAGCAGCGCGGCTTCGGCCTGGGCGCGGCGCTCCTGCTGGGTGCGGCGAGTGGTGACCATGTGGATGACCCTAACCAGTAACTTGCGTGTTGACCGGCAAGTATACGAGGCGGGCGTACCGGAGCGATGATTTCGGGCGGCGGATCGGGTCCGCCCTGACATGACTCGAATCATCGCTGACATCTCGGTCTCCCTCGACGGCTTCGTCACCGGGCCCGGCCCCGGCCCGGACAGCGGCCTGGGCGCCGGCGGCGAGGCCCTGCACACCTGGGCGTTCTCCGACGACCCCGACGACCGCCGGGTCCTGCGCGAGGCGACCGTCCGCTCGGGCGCCGTCGTCCTCGGCCGCCGGCTCTTCGACGTGGTCGACGGGCCGGGCGGCTGGGACGACACGATCGGCTACGGCGCCGGCGAGGTGGGCAAGCCCGCATTCGTCGTGGTGACGAGCTCGCCACCGGAGTCGGTGCGGCTCACCGACCTCGACTGGACGTTCGTCACCACCGGTCTGCCCGACGCCGTCGCCGCCGCGCGCGAGCGCGCCGAGGCGGCGTCGTCGGACAGCGGCAAGGATCTCGACGTCATCCTCATGGGCGGCGGCGCCACGGTCGGCTCGGCGATCGGGGCCGGGCTGGTCGACGTGGTGTCGCTGCACCTCGCGCCCGTCGTACTGGGCGCCGGAACGCCACTGTTCACCGGCGGAGCGCAGCGCACACTGGTCCAGCGGAGCGTGACCCCGACAACGACCGCGACACACCTGACCTACGACGTCCTCTGACGATGTCCGGCGTCGTGCATTGACATGTTCAGGCGCTGTCCTTATGGTCCAGGCCATCCTGTCCGTATGTGGGAACTGTGTTCTCATCCATGAACAGAAGGGGTCATCGGATGGCACGAACCAGAACCGCGTTACTCAGTGTCCTCGCCCTGCTGGCCGGTCTGCTGAGCCTTCAGCTCGGCGGACCGGCCGCACGGGCCACGGCCGCGCCGGCCGCCTTCACCCACCCCGGGGTGCTGGTGAGCCGGGCCCAACTCGACTACGCCCGCTCGAAGGTGCAGGCCGGCCAGCAGCCCTGGAAGGCCGCATACGACGACATGCTGGGCAGCTCCTACGCCTCGCTGTCACGCACCCCCCAACCGCGCGCCGTCGTGGAGTGCGGCTCGTCGTCCAACCCCAACCACGGGTGCACCGAGGAGCGCCAGGACGCCATCGCGGCGTACACCGACGCGCTCGCCTGGTACTTCACCCGGGACAGCAGATACGCCAAGAAGTCGATCGAGATCATGGACGCCTGGTCCTCCACGATCACTGATCACACCAACAGCAACGCCCCGCTCCAGTCCGGCTGGTCCGGCGCCACCTGGCCGCGCGCGGCCGAGATCATCAAGTACACCTACGACGGCGGCTGGCCGGGCGCCGGACGCTTCGCCACCATGCTGCGGGACGTGTACCTCCCCGAGGTGATCAACGGCGCCGCCACCAAGAACGGCAACTGGGAACTGGTGATGACCGAGGCGGCCATCGGCATCGCGGTCTTCCTCGATGACCGCTCCGCCTACGACAAGGCGGTCAGCACCTACCTCGACCGCGTCCCGGCGTACGTATATCTGACCAGCGACGGCGACCTGCCCAAGCCGCCCGCGGACAGCAGCATCGACACCGAGGCCGAGATCGTCAAGTACTGGCAGGACCAGAGCACCTTCGCCGACGGCCTCGCCCAGGAGACCTGCCGCGACTTCGGGCACACCGGCTGGGGCATCGCCTCCATCGCCGACATCGCGGAGACCAGCCGCATCCAGGGCCAGGACCTCTACCCGAAGATCCAGGACCGGCTGCGCTACGCACTGGGCTTCCACACCGCCTACGAGAACGGCACCGCCGTGCCCTCCTGGCTGTGCGGCGGCTCCGTCAAGAAGGGCCTGGACCAGGTCACCGAGGTCGGCTTCAACGCCCTCCACAACCGCCTCGGCATCAGCATGTCCAACACCCAGAAGTACACCGAGGCCCACCGCCCGTCCGGCACGGACAACTACTTCAACGCCTGGACGACCCTCACCCACGCGGACAACCCGTCCTGACCGGGCGATGCCCCGGCCCCCCGCCGTCACAGGGGGGCCGGGGCGCGGCAGGTCACGCGCTCTCGGATCCGATCAGTGAGCGGGCCACCGCGAGCGCCGCCTTGTGGCGCTCCGCCTGTCGGCCGCCCAGTTCGCGTCCGCGTGCCGCGGCCATGATCACGGCGGACAGGGCCAGCCGCCCGCGCATCGTGCCCTCGGGCCCTTCGCCGGTGGCCAGCGCGCGGATCAGGTCGTCGAGCCGCAGTTGGAGTGTGCGCGCGGCGGGCAGTCCCCGCAGGGCGTGCTCGTTGAGCTGGGCGCACACCAGTGAGGCGCCGTGTTCGCCGCGGACCAGGGCGCCGAACCGCTCGACGGCTCGCATGCGGGTCGCGGCGGAAGGCGGATCGGCGCGCGCGGACTCGATGACGACGTCGAGCGCCGGGAGCAGTTCTTCGTAGGAGCTGGTGAGCAGTTCCTCCTTGTTCGCGAAGTGGTGCAGGACCGCCTGCCTGGTGACGCCCGCCTGCCTGGCGACCTGGGTCAACGAGGTCAGCTCATAGCCCTGTTCGGTGAACAGCTCCAGCGCGATGGCCCGTACGCGTCGACGCGTGTCGGTGCGCCTTCGATCGGCTTGCTCTTCCATGAAAACTGCCTTACTGGTAAGTCAGGTATTCTGGCCGCATGAACGGCACAGAGAGCAACGTACCTGCCGGTGGGAGCGGTGTGCCCGCGGCGATTCCCGACGAAGGGCTCGCGGGGCGGCGCGCGCTGGTCACCGGCGGCAGCCGCGGGCTGGGCGCGGCCATCGTGCGGCGACTCGCCGCCGCGGGCGCGACCGTGTTCGCGACGGCCAGAACGGCACCGCCCGAGGGATCACTGCCGGCGCGGTTCTTCACCGCGGACCTCGCGGACCCCGACGGAGCACGACAACTGGCGGAGCGGGTGCGCGACGCCGCCGGCGGAGTGGACATCCTCATCGACAACGCCGGCGCCGGCAGCGCCCCGGAGGACACGCTGACCCGGCAGCAGGAAACCTGGCGGTCGGACCTCGAGGTCAACTTGCTGTCCGCGGTCCGGCTGGACCAGGAACTGGTCCCGGGCATGGTGGAGCGTGGCTCGGGGGTCGTGGTGCATGTCTCGTCCATCGCGAGCCATCTGCCACAGCCGGGCCAGGCCGCCTACGCGGCGGCCAAGGCCGCCATGAACAGCTACAGCCGTTCGCTGGCGGCCGAGGTCGGCCCGGCCGGGGTGCGGGTGGTGTGCGTCCTGCCGGGCTTCATCGCCACCCCGGGGGCGATCGCGCACCATCAGAAGATCGCCGACAGGCAAGGGGTTTCACTGGAGGAGGCGCAGCGCGATCTCGCGGCGCGGCTGAACGTGCCGATGAACCGCCCCGGAACCCCGGAGGACGCCGCCGAGTTGGTCGCGTTCCTGGTGTCGGAGCGGGCGCGCTGGCTCACCGGATCCCAGTTCCGCGTCGACGGAGGCATCCTCGCTCAGGTGTGAGGCCCGGCCCCGTCACGCGGGCGGACGCGTGGGGCCGTCCCCGGCCAGCGCGTGCACGACGTTCGAGTGTTGGTCTTGACGAGGCTCGAGCGGAGGGTGCGACAACGGGCCTGGCGACCTGCTCCGGTCGTATCCACACCACGGGAGGCTCTCATGGTTCGTGCAGGCCGTCTGGTCACCGCTGCCGTCGCCGCCGCGGCGGCGCTCCTGCCGCTGGGGGTGTTGGCGGCTCCCGCCCATGCCGACGACGAGGCGTGCGTCGAGTACCTCGCGGGGCAGGGGCAGGACGATGACGCCATTCAGGAAGCGTGTGAGGCCGGTGCCGCGGGGAACGGCCCGGAGTGCCTGAGCACTCTGGTCGCACAGGGCATCGCGCCCTCGCGCGCGGCCCAGGCCTGTGCGCTCGCGGGCCGACCGTCCGACGACGCCGCGCCACGGTCGCTCGACCGCCTTCAGGGCTGAACCGCTGAGGCGTGTTCATGAAGGACCGGCATGGGTCCGACCCCGCCACTGATGGGGGGCGGACCCATGCCGGTCCACTGAGACTTGGTTTCAACGCTCCGGAGAGAACTCCGGGAGCACGCCCTTGGTGAGCAGGAAGCATCCGTACGGCCTGTCCTCGCCCGTGATGACCACCGCGAACGCGGAGCGGGCGCGGGCATAGAACGCGTGGCGCTCGACCGCCTCCACCGCGACCGGGCGGCCCGACGCCTCCTCCGCGGCGGCGATGAAGTCCGTCTGCACGGGCGGCTCGGCGGTGGCGTCGCCGACGACCCCCATCCTCGCGACGGGCTCGGGGATGAACGTGTCGAGCGGCAGCAGCCCGAGCACCGCCCGGCCCGCCGAGACGACGTCGGTACCGTCCAGCCGGATCACACGGTCGTTCACGGAGTGCGCGGGGAAGTTCCGGTCGACGATGGCGACGGTGTCTCCGTGTCCCATCTGTGCGAGCGCGTACAGCAGGTCCGTGGTCAGGAGCGGGTCGAGTCCCTTGAGCACGATGGATCACCTTTCCGTGATCGAGGATGAGCGGGTGCCGGAGCCGGAACCGTCCGGGGACGCACCGGGGTTCGGAGTCTGGAGCGCGTGGCGCAGCAGTGGCGGCGCGAGCAGCCCGCACGGCTCGGGCTCGGCGCGGAGCCCGGTCCCGGAGTAGTAGCGGTTGGCCGCCGACGGCGCGACCCGGACGCGGAGTTCGTTCCCGCCGGGCCGCAGCGTGTCGGCGGGGATCGTGACGCGGTACGGCGCCCAGGCGCGCTCCGCCACCCGCAGGCCGTTCACGGACACGGCCACGGCTCCGGCGACGTCCGGGAGCGTCAGCTCCAGGGGGACCGGCGTGTCGAGATCGATCTGCCGCACATAGTCGGCGGTGCCCGCGAACGCCGGAAGGCCCTGGCGCTCCCAGCCGCATGTCACCGCGATGTCGCGGCGGGCGCCCGCCTCCTCGTACGAGTCCTCGGCGACCTCGAGCCGCCAGCCGGATTCGAGCGCCGCCGGTGCCGACCACTCCGGTGCCGACCACTCCGGTGTGCCATGACCGGCCGCGGCCCCGGAATCCTCCGTGGCGTCCGCCCGGCCGGAAGCGGGCCCCGCGTCTCTGCGCACGCGCAGCAGGCGCAGCGCGTTCTGCTCCAGCCGCAGCGCGACCGGGTTCCCGGCCGCTCCGAGGGTGCGCACGGTGCCGTCGGCGGCCTCCCATTCCTCGATGTGCCAGGGCCCGTCGGGGAGCAGGAGTTCCACCGTCCCTTCGGCCTCGGTGAAGCACGCGAAGCGGAAGCCACCGGCCGTGTCCGGGCCGCCGCGCCAGCGCACCGGCGAGCCCGCGGGCACGCGCAGTGTCGGCTCAGTCCGTCCACGCCGTGCGGCGAGCCCGCGCAGGACCGCCTCCTCGGGGACCGCATGGAACATCTCCACGGCGGGGGCGAGGTCCGCCCAGTCCTCGGCGGCGGTCTGTGGGCCCTCCTGGTAGACGGTGGGCGTCGCGCCGCCGGCGAGCACCCGTACGCCCGATTCGGTCAGGCGGCGGAGTCGGCGCAGCGATCCGGCCGAGCGCAGCGTCGTCACGGCGGGGAGCACGAGTGCCCGGTACCGGCGGTCCCCGAACCACACCGCGCCTTCCGCCACGGTGGCGGCGTCGAGATCGCGTTCGTCCACGAGGTGGAAGCCCACCCGGGATTCGGTGAGCGCGCGGGCCCAGTCGCCCACCGCCGACGCCTGCTCGCCGAGCTGACCCGCGGTCCACACCGTACGCAACGGGTACAGGACCGCCACGTCGCTCTGAGGTGAGACCGGTTCGAGGAATTCGCTCAGCCGCGCGCTCTCGAGCGCGAACCGCGGGTGGTGTTCGGCGAACCACGGCTCGAAGTTGATGCCCGGGGGGAAGTCGAAGCGCGGATTCCGCAGCGAGTCGTGATCGTCTCCATGGCCGTGGGTCTGGTAGAAGCCGTGGAAGATCATCTGCCGCATGCCCTGCAGATGGTGGTTGATCGCCGTTGTGCGCAACTCTTGCAAGGTGAGCCCCCAGTGGCCGGACCACGGGGTCCCGCCCTCGGGCGGGGTGACGAAGTACTGCTCGACCATCGTCCCGCCGCGGCCGTGGTGGCGGGCGACCGAGTCGCCGAACACGGGGCTGAGCTGCACCAGGGCGTCCTGCGCGTCCACCGCGGTGAGGTCGCGGTAGCCGTCCACGCCGAAGTGGTCGAGCCCGAAGTTCACGCGCAGGTCCCAGTTCGCGAACGCGGTGTCGAGCGCCCAGCCGCCGACGTGCCCGAGGACTTCATGGCCGGACTGACGCAGACCGTGGGCGTGGCTCCAGGCGCGCAGCTTGCCGAGGAACGTCTCCATCGCGTAGCCGCTGAAGTGCTCGTAGAACTGGGCGCGGAGGCTCAGCCGCTCCGGGTCGTCCCCGTCGAGCACGGCGGCGAGCACTTGGGGCGTCCGCCCGCCCCAGCGCTCCCGGATCGAGACGGCCAGGCTCTCGTGGAACGGCATCGCCGAACGCAGGTCTCCCGTGCGCTCCGCCCAGTCGTAGTACACGGCGTGCGGCTGGTCGAAGAACATGTAGGCGACGGTGGAGCCGAAGAAGTCGCCCAGGGCGTCGGCGAAGGGCTGGTAACCGGCCTCGATGAAGCGATCGACCGCGACCGGGTCGACGGGGTTCACGAGCCGGGAGGTCGCGCAGCGGGCGGAGACGAACACGATCGCCTCCGCGCCGTCGGGCACGGGCTCGGCGAGGCGGACCCGGCACCCTTCGGCGGCGCCGTCCACGCGGTCGACGAGTTCGGGCCGCTCGGCGGCGGTGCCCTGCCCTCCTTCCACGGCTTCCACGTCCACGGTTTGCGCGGCTCCCACGGCTTCCACGACGACCGCGTACTCGACCCGCCAGTCGGCCCAGGCGACGACGCCGCCCTCGTAGTGCCAGTCCATCGCGGCCGGGCCGAGGTTCTCCGTCGCCGAGCGGATCCCGCTGAGCGAGCCCTCGCCCGCGCCCGCGGGGATCCGCACCCAGAACAGATGCCGTTCGCGCAGCTCGTCGTGTCCGGTCACGGCCCGGCCCGCCGCGTGACCGGTCTGCCAGTTGTAGTCGTCGTAGATGCCGACGATCATGCCGAGCCCGGCGGCCGTTTCGACGGCCGTACGGCACGCGGCGAGGTAGTCGTCGTCCAGGTAACCCTCGATCGGGTACGACAGCCGCGCCTGCACCTGGAAGCTCCGGATCCCGGCGTCGTGCATCTGCCGCACCTGGTCGCGGATGGTGTCCCCGTCGGGCAGCCGGTGCCAGAACCAGTAGGCGGCGGGTGCGTGCCAGGGGTCCGGGTTCCGGAATCGGTGCAGCGCGGTCTCATGCGCGGACGAGGCGGACGAGGCGGACGAGGCGGGCGGAGCGGGCAAGGCGGACAAGGGGGTCAGCTCCTCGATCGGCGGCGGGACCCGCGCGGGTCCCGCCGCCACGGGTCGGTCAGCGTTCGGTGAAGTCGGCCGCGTTCCTGCCCGCCGCGCTCTTGTCGGCCGCGTCGGGGGCCGGAACCTCGACCCCGCCGTTCCCGCGAGCGGCGTCTCCCGCGGTCACGAGCGAGTAGTCGGGCTCCGGATCCAGCCGGAGCGCGAACGTGAGGGTCGCGTAGAGCGCGGCGCCGAGCGCCAGGGCGATGACGATGCCGAGCCCGCTCGACCCGAACACGCCGGTACGGCCCTGCTCGGTGAGGAGGAATCCCGTGATCTTCGCGAAGTTCGGGTCGGAGCTGGTCACGAGGCCGAGGCCGACGACGGTTCCGGAGACGAGGCTCAGAATCGCCGTCCAGCGCCCGTCGCGGCCGCCGTAGCCGCGCGGGTTCGCCATGTCGGTGTTCCAGCCCATGCGGCGCTGCCGGATGAAGTCGATGAGCTGGATGCCGCCCATGGTGCCCATCATCACGGCGATGAGCGACAGGAACGACTGGAACGTCGCGAGGAACGAGGTGGAGATGAACAGCAGGTAGAAGGCGCCCGCCGCGATGATGACCGCGTTGATCGCGGTCGTCACGGAGCGGCGCAGCGGCACGCCGACGGCCATGAGCGCGAGGCCGGAGCTGTACATGCCGGTGATGGCGGCCGAAACGAGCGAGATGACGATCACGACGGAGAAGGGAACGAAGAACCACATCGGCAGGAGCGCGGTGAGCGCTCCGATCGGGTCGGACGCCGTGGCCGCACCGAGCTTGGAATCCCCGCCGACGAGAAGCGCGCCGACGGCGAGGAGGATGACGACCGGCAGGCTGAGCCCGGTGACCGTCCAGCTGATCACGCCGCGCGCCGGGGTGTCGCGCGGGAGGTAACGCGCGAAGTCGCCGCCGTAGTTGAGGAAGCCGAGGCCGACGAGGGTCATCGCCATGATGATGCCGCCGATGAACACCAGCGGTCCGCCCGCGGGGGTGTCCCCGAGGTGCGCCCACTCGATCTCGGGCACCATGAATCCGAGGAACGCGACCGTCATGATGCCGGTCACCCACGAGATCCAGACCTCGACCTTCATGATGAGCTCGTGGCCGAGGACGGAGACCGTCATCGTCAGGGCGAGCACGAGCACGAACCACAGCACGATCGTGGACGTGGCGCTCGACCCGTCCGTGTCGGCGAACACCGTCGGCCACAGCTTCGCGAACAGGTTCGCACCGGTGGTCGAGGCAAGGGTGATGATCGTCACCTTCCAGCCCATATTGGACAGGTAGGCGAAGAACGCGGGGATCCTGTTGCCCTTCATGCCGAACGCGAAACGGGTCTGGGCGAGGGTCGGCAGTCCGGTGCGGGGCCCGCCGACCGCGAGGATGCCGACGAGGGTGGCCGAGATGAGGTAGCCGACGGTCCCGGCGACGATCGTCTGCCAGACGTTCAGACCGAGGCCGAAGACGAAGATGCCGTAACTGATGCCGAGGATCGAGATGTTCCAGGCGAACCACACGGCGAACAGGCCGCGCGGCTTCCCGCGCCGTTCGGCATCGGGAACGGGATTGACGCCGTTCGATTCGACGGTCGTGCCTCTACGGCCTTGCTGAGCCTCACTGCTCATGGCAGGGCGCCTTTCGACGTATGGCGATGTGGGGAGGGGCGGATGGTTGCGCTCGGGGAAATCGTGGGTTCGCGTTCGGCGAGGCGCGTCGACCGCGTCCGGGGACGGCGCGGCTCCGCGTGCGACATGAGACCTGCGGTGTGCGGTGTGGCGGTGTCCGCCGTCGCGCCCGCGGTGGAGGCGTGTACGGCGGTGAGGCGGAGGGCTAAGCGGCGGGGTGTGCCGCTAAACCGCCGGTGTGGCGGTCGTGGGGTACTCTCGCCGGGAAAACCATTTCCGAACCCAAGCATGTCGGCCCCTGCCGCGTCAATGGGTCGCCGAGACCGTCCTGATAGCATCGGCCGGCAGGAATCAGGGGAGATCAGGATGGGCGCGCGCATAGGCTTGAAGGACGTGGCGCTGCGCGCGGGGGTGTCAGTGCCGACGGCGAGCCGCGTGCTCTCCGGCGTTCAGCGCAATGTCGATCCCGAGCTGGCGCTGCGGGTGCGGAACGCATGCGAGGAACTGGGCTACCGGGTGAACGCGGCGGCGCGGGCGCTGCGGATTCAGTCGACGGATTCCCTGGCCCTTGTCGTTCCGGCGATCGCGAACGCGTACTTCGCGGAGCTGGTGTCGGCGTATTCGCGCCGCTTGGACCTCGAGGGCAAGCGGCTGGTGACCATCGACACGGGCGAGAGCCCGGAGACCGAGCAGCGCCAGCTCGGCGCCATGGATCGGGTACTGGTGGACGCGGTGCTCGTGGTGCCCGCGGCGTTCGAGCGGAGCGGCGAGGCGATCACGGAGCTCGCGCGGTCCAACCGCGTCGTGCAGGTCGACCGCCGGGCACGAGGCGTCGAAGCGCCGTCGGTACGGCTCGACAACGCGGCGGGGGTCCGCCTGCTCGTGGAACACCTGCGGGCGCGGGGCCGCCGCAGCATCCTGATGGTCGACGCCCAGGAGGACTCCTCGTCGAGCATCGAGCGCACGGCCGCGTTCCGCGCGCTCGCCGGACCGGACGACCGGGTGCTGGAAATGCCGAACTTCACGGTGGCGAGCGGCACCGACGCGGCGAGGCTCCTGCTCGCGAACCCCGGCGACACAGACGCGATCATCTGCACCGCCGACACCGTCGCGCTCGGCCTGCTGACGGCGCTTCAGCACGCCGGTAAACGGGTGCCTGCCGAATACGCGATCACGAGCTTCGACGGTACGTACATCTCCGACACCGCCGCGCCGGGGCTCACCACCCTGGGCTCGACCGCCGAGCGCATGGTCGAGGCCTCCCTCGCCCTCCTCGACGGCGGCAGCGATGACGTCGTCCTGACACCCGAGCTCGTGGTCCGCGGTTCCAGCGGCTGACCGCGTTCCCGGGCGGGAGCATGAGCGCCCTCCGGGCCCCATGCCCCCGACTCACGGAATGGCGGCCGACGATCAGACGCGGTCGGCGGCGATGAGCAGGTACTGGAAGGAACCGTCCTTGTAGGAGTTGATGAACGCCTTCTCAATGCCTGTGACCAGTGAGGACGTGGCCCGCAACTCCCAGTAGGGCAGGGTCGCGGGAGTGAGGTCGATGACGGCCTGCGGTACGAGGCGGTTGTCTGCCATGGCGCGCAGGTATTCCCGGCGGGAGTGGATATTGCACTCGAAGTGCGCGTTGATCTGGGAGACGTACTTCGAGGGCTGGCCGTAACGCGGGTTCCAGCAGCCGGTGATGGTCACATAGCGCCCGCCGATCGCGAGGATGCGGGAGTGCTCGGCGAAGAGGTCTTCCAGGTCCACGTACATGGTTGACTCGTTGTTCCACGAGGCCGCGGCCCGCCCGGTCTCGAAGGGCGTACCGAGCATGTCGCAGACACGGGCGCGGACGTGGTCCTCGATGCCGAGTTCGCGGGCGCGCTGATTGGCGAAGTCGGCCTGCTTGGCCGACAGTGTGACGCCCTCGACCCGGCATCCGAAGCGCTGGTGGGCCATGACCATCGAGCCGCCGCGGCCGCAGCCGGCGTCAACGAGTGTGTCGTCACGTTCAATGGGGCCGAGGTGGTCCAGGAGGAGTTCGGCCTGTGCCGACTCCAGGCGGTGGAGCTCGGCGATCAACTTCTTCTCGTATGTGCTGTCGCCGGCGTCGCCGAGGGCGGTGCGGTCGACGTCTCCGATGCCGTAGTGGTGGTGGTAAAGGCCGTCGACATCGCCGAGACGCAGGTTCACCGGCCTGGCCTCGCGGTCCCAGTAGCGGGCGATGTCCCCCTGGTAGGGACTCGCCGGGGCCGGGATGAACATGGAAGCGCCGGCGGAGGTGGCGACGTCGGCGCTGAGGTCGGTGCTGGTCACAGATGGTTCCATTCTTCTTACCAGAAATCGGGCAGGCTGTAGCGGAAGGTGTTGGTCTGGTGCCAGTAGTGGTTGCCGTCAACCCACGCGGCCACGCCCCGGAGAAAGCGCCGCAGGGCCGGGACGGGGAAGGCGACGGCCACGGCCGCGGCTTCGGCCTCGAAGTCGTGCATGAGGTCGTTGTGGACCTCGACCGCCTTCAGATAGGCGTCGCGTTCGGAGCGGCCCTCGCGTTCGGCGATCACCACGGGCAGGTTCAGATGCCGCCCCGGACTGGCGAGTTCCTTGGTGTACGAGTACAGGTCGTTCACGATGGTGGTGGCGTTTCCGGCGAGCGCGATGACCCGCTGCATGGCGGGCTGGGCGTGCAGGTCGGCCGGTAGTTCATAGCCGCCGACGGTGTCGGTGATGGTGGGGCACGGACGGAAGTTGTTGAACTGGCGCATCGCCAGGTACTCCCACACCTCGGGGACGTGGTCCGTCTGAGCCCAGGCGGCCTCGGCGAGGTACCCCATGTGCAGCCGGGCCATGTCGTGCCGGAACCGGTCGGCCTGGGAGGGAGTGGACGCCCGGACGAAGTACTCCATGGCGGACCGGTAGGCGCGCCGGGGCGCGTCCGAGTGGAGCGACTCCGCCCATCGCGGCTGGTACTCCTGCGTGGTGTGCAGGGCGTCAAGGGCGGTGTGCGCCAGCAGCAGGCGTCCGCCGAGGCCGATGGGCGAGCCTCCGTGGTCCTCGCAGTAGCAGTCGTCCACCGCGTTCTCCGCCACCATCAGGCGCGTGGCGAGCATCAGGTGGTCGACGGTGGGAGCGTCCGGATGGCAGGCGACCATGTAACGCCCCACGGAGAAGCCGTCGAACTGCTCCTCCCACTCCTCGGGGTACAGGTCGACCTCGTCCAGTGCCCAGGCCTTGATCCTGCGGCCGACCTCCTCCACCCGCACGGGGTCGGGCTCCGGCACCGGGTGGTGGTACAGGCCCGGGATCGGGTCGCCTTCCGCTGGAACCGCCGACGGCGCCGGTGGCGTCGGCGGCTCCTCGCGCCGGACCAGGCGCAGGCCCGCCGTGCCGAGGCCGCTCGGACCACGCAGGATCCGTTCGACGTCGGCACTCGCCGATTGCGGAGAGGAAGGCTCGGGGGCGGGCATGCATGGCTCCTCGGTGGGCTGGGCTGGGGTGGGGTGGCTGGTGTGCGTGTCACCGGGAAAGAGGAAGGGGCAAACATTCAGGAATCCGTCCAGATCCGCAGGAACACTAGCGGCTGGTGCACCCAGTTGGCCCTGAGAAGCCATTGACGTTAACTCGATAAGATGATCTAGTCCCGCGCGATGTTTGCCCGGGTGGCCGACGGTCCCCGGCGCGGTTCGCCGCCGCGGGCGCGCTCACCGACTCGGCTCGTCCTCGGTCGAGGATTTTCTGAATCTGTAAATCAGATCGCCTTCCACGGAAACATCTGTTGGACAGAACTACGGCCATGTCCAAGGATCCCTCGTGCGGTGGCCCGGTCAACGCGACACCGGGATGGACCACCGCCTGAGTGGAGGCTGAACGTTGAGTGAAGAGACCGAAGTAGTCGTCGTCGGGGCGGGCCAGGCGGGCGTGGCGATGAGCGAGCACCTGGGGGCCCACGGTGTGCCGCACATCGTGCTGGAGCGGCACCGTATCGCCGAGCGGTGGCGGTCGGAGCGGTGGGATTCCCTGGTGGCGAACGGGCCCGCGTGGCACGACCGGTTTCCGGGGCTGGAGTTCTCCGACGTCGACCCCGGCGTCCACCCCGGCGCCTTCGCCTCGAAGGACCAGATCGCGGACTACTTCGTCACGTACGCCGAGAAGATCGGTGCCCCGATCCGGTGTGGTGTCGAGGTGACCTCGGTGCGCAAGCCCCCCGGTCGGCCCGGCTTCCGGGTCGAGACCTCGGAGGGCCCCATCGACGCGCGCTTCGTCGTGGCCGCGACCGGGCCGTTCCAGCGGCCCGTGATCCCGCCCGTCGTCCCGGACGGCGCCGTTCCCGTGCAGCTCCACTCCAGCGCGTACCGCAATCCGGAGCAGCTTCCCGAGGGCGCGGTCCTCGTGGTCGGGGCCGGGTCCTCGGGGGTGCAGATCGCCGACGAGCTGCGCCGGTCCGGCCGCAGGGTCCTCCTCTCCGTCGGCCCGCACGACCGTCCCGCCCGCGAGTACCGCGGACGTGACTTCTGCTGGTGGCTCGGTGTGCTCGGGCGCTGGGACGCGGAGACGCCTCCCCAGGGCGCCGAACACGTCACCATCGCGGTCAGCGGCGCCCGCGGCGGCCACACCGTGGACTTCCGCGCCCTGGCCGCCGACGGCATCGAGCTCGTCGGCCTGACCGCGTCCTACGACGGCGGCGTGCTGCGCTTCGCGCCGGATCTCGCCACGAACATCGCGCTCGGCGACGCCAAGTACCTCGAACTCCTCCGGGCGGCCGACGAGTACGTCGAGCGCAATGGGCTCGACCTCCCCGAGGAGCCGGCCGCCCACGTCCTCGGGCCGGACCCGGCAGGTGTGGCCGACCCCCGGCTGGAGCTCGACCTGGCCGGGGCCGGGGTCACCTCGATCGTCTGGGCGACGGGCTTCGCCACCGACTACAGCTGGCTCGAGGTCGACGCGTTCGACGAGCACGGCAGGCCGGACCAGCGGCGCGGCGTGTCGTCCGAGCCCGGCGTCTACTTCCTGGGCCTGCCCTGGCTGTCCCGCCGCGGATCGAGCTTCATCTGGGGCGTCTGGCACGACGCCCGATACGTCGCCGACCACATCACGACCCAGCGGGGCTACCTCGCGTACGGCACCGGCGACCGGCCCGGCGCCACGCCGGCCGCCTGGAAGAACTGAGGAGCAGATGATGACATCCACGAGCGAGGGCCGCCGGGCGAAGGCCGCCAAGGCCCCGATCGTCGCCGGCGGGCACACCCGGATCCGCCCGTTCAACACCCGCGACACCTATCCCGAGCAGAACCTCGACAACGACCTCTGTCAGGCCGTCGTCGCCGGTAACACCGTGTACGTACGGGGCCAGATCGGCCAGAACCTCGATACCAGCGAGTCCGTGGGCATCGGTGACGCCGAGGCGCAGGCCGAACAGGCCATGGCGAACATCAGGACGCTGCTCGAAGAGGCGGGCAGCCGGATGGAGCACCTGGTCAAGCTGACCATCTATCTGATCGACCCGCGCTACCGCGAGGCGGTGTACCGCACCGTGGGCCGCTGGACCAAGGGCGTCCACCCGATCTCCACCGGCCTGGTGGTGTCGGCCCTGGCCCGTCCGGAGTGGCTGTGCGAGATCGACGCCGTCGCCGTGCTCCCCGAGGAGGAGCAGGCATGACGTTCTCCCTGGTGGTCCGCGACGGCGAGCGGTTCGGCATCGTGGCCAGCTCGTCCAGTCCGGCGGTCGCCGCCCGGGTCGCCCATCTGCGGCCCGGGGTCGGCGCGGCGGCTTCGCAGAACGTCACCGACCCCACGCTCGGCACAAGCCTGTTGGAGGAACTGGCGGACCACGGCGACGCGGAACGCGCGCTGGCCGCGGTCACCGGCGCGGCGCGCAACGCGAAGTCCATCGCCTACCGTCAGCTGACCGTGGTGGGCCGCTCCGGGCCCGGGTCCGCCTACAGCGGTTCGCACACCCTGGGCACGTACGCCTCGGCCACCGCCGAGGGCGCGGTGGCGGCCGGCAACATGCTGTGCGGCGAGCACATCCCCGGCGTGCTCCTCGACGCGTACTCCGCCGCTCCGGGGGAGCTGGAGGAGCGACTGGTCAGCGCCCTGAAGGCGGCCGTCGCGGCCGGTGGCGAGGAGGGGCCGGTGCACTCCGCGGGCCTCGCGGTCGTCGCGGACGTGGACTGGCGGGTGACCGATCTGCGCGTGGACTGGGCCGACGACCCGGTCGACCGGCTCGCCGAACTCCTCGCCGTCTGGCTGCCGCAGCGGGACGACTACGTGCGCCGTGGACTCGATCCCGCCTCCGCCCCCTCCTACGGCGTACCGGGCGATCGGTGATGGAGACGATGGGGACGCCGGGGCCGCTCAAGGAGGCCGTCCGGCACGAGGTCGACCGGCACGCCGAGGAGCTGATCCGGCTGTCCGAGCGGCTGCACGCCGACCCGGAGACCGCCTGGGAGGAGCACCGGGCGGCGGCCGCCGTACCCGAGCCGCTGGACCGCGCCGGATTCGACGTCACCTCCTCCTACCTGGGCCTGGACACCGCCTTCCGCGCCCGGTTCGGCAGCGGGCCGGTCCGGATCGCGCTGTGCGCCGAGTACGACGCGCTGCCCGGCCTCGGCCACGCGTGCGGGCACAATCTCATCGCGGCGAGCTCGGTCGGCGCCGCACTGGGGCTGGCCGCCGTCGCCGACGACGCGGGCCTCACCGTCGAGGTCTACGGCACCCCGGCGGAGGAGGGCGGCGGCGGCAAGATCGAGATGCTCGACCGGGGCGCCTTCGCCGGGGTGGACCTGGCGATGATGGCGCATCCGGCGCCGGTCGACGTCGCCGAGGCCCGTCCGTTCGCGGTCAGCCACTCCAGGGTCTCCTACACCGGCAGATCCGCGCACGCCGCGGCCTACCCCGAGGCCGGGATCAACGCGGCCGACGCCTTCACCGTGGCCCAGGTCGCCATCGGGCTGCTCCGCCAGCAACTGCCGTCCTCCGCCCGGGTGCACGGTGTGGTGACCCACGCCGGGGACGCCCCGAACGCCATCCCGGAGCGGACCACCGGCCGCTGGTACGTCAGGGCGGAGACCCTCGCCGAACTGGCCCGGCTCGAACCACGGGTCATGCGGGCCTTCGAGGCGGGCGCCCTCGCCACCGGGTGCGAGCTGGAGACCGAGCCGGAGAGCAAGCCGTACGCGGAGTTCCGTAACGACGAGACCGCCCTCGGCCACTACCGCGCGAACGCCCTCGCCCTGGGGCGGGAGTTCGCACCGCCCGGGCAGGCCGCCCGGATGAACCGCGCCTCCACCGACATGGGCAACGTCTCGCAGATGGTGCCCGCCATCCACCCCTACATCGGCATCGGCTCGCTGCCCGCCACCAACCACCAGCACGAGTTCGCCGCGTTCTGCGTGGGCGGGACGGCCCAGCGGGCGCTGCTCGACGGGGCGACGGCGCTGGCCTGGACCGGTGTGGACCGGAGCCCGGCCCGATACGCGAGCCACTGACCGAGGCGGCACCCGCTCAACTCCGTCTTCTTCCACCCCATCCCCAAGGAGGCGCGCAATGCCCACCACTCACACCGACGTCACCACGACCGAGGTCGAGGTGGCCACCGACGCCGTCGCACTGCGCAGAAGCGTTGCCGCGGGAGCCGTCGGCGTGTTCGTGCACTGGTTCGACTGGGCCGCCTACGCGTATCTCGCCGGTACCGTCGCGACCGTGTTCTTCCCGGACGAGAACAGCACCACCGGACTGCTCGCCGTGTTCGGCGTGTTCGCCGTGTCCTTCGGCGTCCGGCCCATCGGTGCCATGGTGTTCGGGCCGCTCGGCGACCGGATCGGCCGCAAGCGCACGCTGTCGCTGGTCATCTTCATGATGTCCGGCGCGACCCTGACCATCGGTCTGCTGCCCGGCTACGCCGCGATCGGGGTCGGTGCCCCGGTGCTCCTGGTGATCCTGCGCCTGATCCAGGGATTCGCGGCGGGCGGCGAGTTCGGCAGCGCGGCGAGCTTCCTCGCCGAGAGCGCCCCCCGGCGCCGTCGCGGATTCGGGGTGAGCTGGCTGGAGGTCGGCTCCCTGCTGGGCTTCCTCGCCGGTTCGTGCGTCTATCTGCTGCTGTCGACCGGGCTCGACGAGGCCCAGCTGACCTCCTGGGGCTGGCGCGTCCCCTTCCTCATCTCCGCGCCGCTCGGCGTCATCGGCTTCATCATCCGCAACAAGATCGAGGACACCCCCGAGTACCGGACACTCGAGGCCAACGACACCGTGCCGCGCACCCCCGTACGGGAGCTGCTCCGCCACCACAAGCGGCAGTTGCTCCAGGCGGCGGGCCTGATGGCGGCCATGCACGTGCCCTTCTACGCGGTGCTGACGTACCTGGTCACCTACGAGACCGACCACCTGGGGCACTCGGCCGGCAGCGCCGCCCTGCTGTCCACGGCGATCTCGCTGCTGGGGCTGGTGCTGGTCCCGGTGTTCGGGCTGCTGTCCGACCGCGTGGGACGCAAACCGGTCTTCGTCGGCGCCACCACGGCCCTCCTGGTCGCCGCCACCCCCGCGTTCCTCCTCATGCGGACCGGGCTCGCCGGGACCTGGGTCGCCGGGCTGCTGCTCGGCGTGATCCTCGCCGCGATCCTCGGCACCTACGCGGTGTGGTCGGCGGAGATCTTCCCCACCCGCACCCGCCAGAGCGGCCTGTCCATCGCCTACAACCTCACCGCCGCCCTGTTCGCGGGCACGGTGCCGTACCTGATGACCGTGCTCATCTCCGCGACCGGCTCCACCCTGCTGCCCGGCCCCTACCTGATGGTGTTCGCCGCCGGCGGTCTCATCGCCGCCCTGTCCCTGAAGGAGACCACCGGATCCGCCCTGCTGCGCCCCGAGGACGTCGCCGACGCGCCCCCTGAGCGCCCATAGGCACCGCCGCACAGGGCCGGCACCCGCCGCCGCATTAGGGTCGGCACCGGCAAAGACACCGATCACCAGGCGCGAGGGTCACGCATGACGTCACCGGTGGGTTTCACCCTCCTGCAACTCCGCTACTTCCTCGAGGCCGCCGAGCGCGGCTCGATGACGGAGGCGTCGGGGGCGCTGCACATCGCGCAGTCCGCCGTGTCCGCGGCCATCCACAACCTGGAGCGCGATCTGCGGGTGCAGCTGTTCATCCGCCGCAGGGGCCGGGGACTGACCCTGACGCCCGCGGGGGAGCGGCTTCAGAGCCACGCGCGGGAGCTGCTGGCCCGTGCGCGTGAGGTCGAGCGGGAGGCCCGGGGAGACGGCGAGACGATCTCCGGGCCGGTGGCCGTCGGCTGCTTCGTGACGCTGGCCCCGTACTATCTGCCGCCCCTGTTCAGCGAATGCACCCGCCGCTACCCGGGCATCGAGATCGACGTGATGGAGGCGGAGACCGATCAGCTCGTCCAGGCCCTGGGCGCGGGGCGCATCGACTTCGCCCTCACCTACGGCCTGGGTCTGTCGGCCGAGCCGGACCTGCGCGGCGAGACGATCGCGCGGGCCCCGGCCTACGTCATCGTCCCGGCCGATCATCCGCTGGCCCGGCAGGGCGCCGTGGAGCTGGCCGAACTGTCCGCGGAACCCCTCGTCCTGCTCGACCTGCCGCACAGCCGCGACTACTTCCGCTCGCTGGTGGCCGCCACCGGCACCGCGCCCGATGTCCGCTACCGCACCCGGAGCTACGAAACGGTGCGCTCCCTGGTGGCCCGGGGGCTCGGATACTCCGTACTGAACCAGCGGCCGGCGACCAGCCAGACCTACGGCGGCGGCGAGATCGCGGAACTGGAACTGCGGGACGGAAGCCCCCCGCTCGAAGTCAAGATCGCCTCGGTGCGGGGCATGACCCAGACCGCCCGCGCCCAGGCCGTGATGGGACTGCTGCGGGAGGTCGCCGCCCGCACGATTCCGTGACGGACGGTGGGCGTCAGGCCGACATCCCGCGGCGTTCCCCGTGGGAGGCCGCCGGGCCGCCGTCGTCGGCGCGTGTCCGGGCCATGAGGAGGGCGATGTCGTCCTCCGGGGGAGCGTCCGTGGTCATCCTCGCGATGACGCGGGCGCACAGGTCCTCGAGGTTCGCCGAGGGGCGTTGCAGCGCGGTGAGCAGCCGGTCAAGACCGGCGTCGATGTCGCCGTGCCGGGTTTCCACCAGTCCGTCGGTGAAGAAGGCGAGCAGGCTCCCCTCGGAGAGCTCCAGGTCGACGGATTCGTAAGCTCCGGTGCCGATTCCGAGCGGCGGGCCCACCGGTGTGTCGGCGATCCCGGCGTGGCCGTCGGGGGCCACCAGCATCGGTGGCGGATGCCCGGCGCGGGCCAGGGTGCAGAGGCGGGTGGCCGGGTCGTAGACGGCGTAGAGGCAGGTGCCGCCGGTGACCGACGAGTACTCCGGGGACCAGGTGCCCGTCTCGGCGAGCCGGGCGGTGACCTTGTCCAGGTGGTCGAGCAGTTCCGCGGGGTGCTGGTCGAGGGCGGCGAGGGTGTGGACCGCGGTGCGCATCCTGCCCATGGCGGCCGCCGCGTTGATGCCATGGCCGATGACATCGCCGATGACCAGGGCGATCCGGTCGCCCGGCAGCTCGATGGCGTCCATCCAGTCCCCGCCCACCCCTTCGTGCCGGTCCGACGGCAGATAGCGGCCGGCCAGGTCCACCGCGGCGCCGCCCGAAAGCTCCTGCGGCAGGAGACTGCGCTGCAGGGCGAGGGCGGCGCACCGCTCCCGTGTGTAACGGCGGGCGTTGTCCAGGCTCAGCGCCGCCTGGACGCAGAGTTCCTCGGCCAGCAGCAGATCGTCCTGGGAGAAGGGCACGGCGTTGTCGGTCCGCGTGAACACGGCGATGCCGAGGATGGTGCCGCGGGCCCTGAGCGGGATCATCATCACCGAGTGCATACCGGTGTCATGGATGAGCTGTCTGCGCCGGGGGTCACGGTCGAGCCAGGTCCCCGGGCCGGTCTTCATGGCCGGTTCGAAGTAGGACTGGTCCGCGTACAGCGCGGTGAGGAACGGCGATCCGGGCGGTACGTACACCACATCCCCCACCAGGAAGGCGGCCTCCGGCATACCGCCGTGGATGGAGGACTGCCCCGCGCGGCGGAAGACGGGGATACCGGAGGGGGCCTCGGACATCCGCTTCAGCGGCTCCCCGCCCAGCGGGACGGCATCGGCCAGATCCACCGTGACGTAGTCGGCGAGGGCGGGGACGGCGGTGTCCGCGAGTTCCTGCGCGGTCGTCATCACATCGAGCGTGGTGCCGATCTGGTTGGCCGCCCTGCCGAGCAGCGCGAGCCGCTCGCGCTCCCCGCTCTTGGTGATCAACGAGACGGTGCACACCCCCAGCGGGCCACCGCCCTTGGGGGCGAGGGGAAAGACGGAGGAGGAGAAGACGACCTCCCGGCCGTGCTCCGGCGACACCCAGCGCAGCACATGGTCGCCGACCGGCTTCCGCGAGGTCAGCACCCGCCGTATCACCGGCTCGATGGTGGTCCGGTCGAAACCGCGCACGGAGCGCCGCGTGGACCGGGTGGGCGGGTCCACCTCGGAGCGGCCCACGATCTCCCGGCAGGCCCGGTTCGACCACAGCAGCCGGGTGCGCGTGTCCCACACGGCCACGGCCAGCGGCGACCGGTCCAGAAGCGCCGCTTCGGCGTCGGCGGTCCGCACTCCGTCCGGCGCCCCCGTGACGGCGACGAACCAGCAGCTCTCACCGTCTCCGCCGGTCAGCGCGATGGTCTCCACCGTGAGACGGAAACGCTCGCCGTCCCGGTGTCTGACCTTCACGACGGCGTTGGCGGCCCGCCGACCGCCATGCTTCCCCATGTCCCCCGGGGCCGAGGACCACCGCACCGCTTCGACCGGGATCTCCAGCAGGTCCCGAACCGGCAGCCCCACGACGTCCTCCGCGTGGTGCCCGAGCAGCCGTCGGCAGCCCTCTCCCCACGCCACGATGGTGCCGTCGGAGCCCAGGAGAGCGAGGGCCGGAGCGGGTGCCTCGGGCACGTCCGCGAAGCCGGCCGGCATCCGCTTCGCCTCGGAATCGGCCCCGGCTCTACGCGCCATCCCGATACCCTCCGTAGCCACTGATATCGGTCGATGCTCTGCCAAAAGGGTAACGCGCCCGGACCGCGGTCGGGGCTTCGCCGATCGGAGTGCCCGGCCACCGATGAGTTCGACGACCGAGCGGGGTCTACACGTGCGTATCGCACGCCCCACACATGATCAGGAAGGGACCCTGGCATGACCACCAACGCACTGCCGTCCGTCGTGGACGCCGACACCTGGCGGCGTGAGCTCGAAGCGCTGCGTGTCCGGGAGAAGGCCGCGACCCGGGAACTCGACGCGATCGCCGCGCAGCGCCGCCGCCTGCCGATGGTCGAGATGCCCGACTACACCCTCGAGGGCGAGGACGGGCCGGTCCGGCTGGTGGACCTCTTCGACGGCAGGAAGCAGCTGATCGTCTACAACCACATGTGGTTCCCCGGCGAGCGGTGGCAGTGCCCGGGCTGCACGGGGTTCACCTCGCAGTTCACCAGGCTGGAGTTCCTGGGCAACTACGATGCCCGGTTCGTCATCGTCACCCAGGGCCCGATCGACGAGGCACTCGCCTACAAGCGGCGGGTCGGGAACACGATGGCCTGGTACTCCACGGCGAACAGCCCGTTCGGTACCGACGTCGGCGCCCCGCCCGGCGACGGATTCGCCGTCAACGTGTTCCTGCGCGACGGCGACACCGTCTACCGCACCTGGCACACCAACGGCCGTGGCACCGAGCAGCTCAGCCACTCCTTCGCGCTGATCGACCTGTTGCCGTACGGGCGGCAGGAGGAGTGGCAGGACTCGCCCGACGGGTGGCCACAGCAGCCCACCTACAGCCGGTGGTCCGGCTCCGAGGACATCGCCGCGCTCTACGGCCGGGACACGTGAGGGTGGCTGAAGATCTCAGGTACCCGTGAGGTGACTCGTCCCGTCGTGCGCCGTCCTGTTGTCGAGCCTGGCTCGCAGGTGTTCGCGCAGTTCGGCGCTCTCCTCACCGGGAACGTCCTCGTACAGGGCCAGGGCCTCCGCCCAGCAGGTGCGCGCCCGCGCGGACTCGCCCATCCCGTCCATGGCGTGCCCGAGCACGAGCAGGACGTCGGCCCTTCGCCGGTCGCCGCCCACTCTGTGGAGGACCGCCAGCGCCTGCTCGGCCTCGGCGGCGGCCTGAGCGGGGCGGTGAGCGGTGAGGAGGATCTGGGCCCGGTGGAAGTGGACCATGCCTTCTCCAAGGGCCTGCCCACCGTCCTGGAAGATCTCCAGGGCCTGGTCCAGCTGTGCCAGCGCCTCGTCGGTGCGTTCGGTGCGGAGGAGCGCGAGTCCAAGTGCGTAGCGGCACTCCGCGAGGGCCAGAGTGGCGGGCTCCTCGCCAAGACGGTCAATGGCTTCCTCGGCGAGGGCGACGGCGCTGCGCACATTGCCGAGGCTCGTCTCGAGATGGGACAGCTGGCACAGGGCGTTGGCCACGCCGAACGGGTTGTCGTCCGCGCGGAACCTGGAGAGGGCCTCCCTCAGGTACCGGTCCGCTTCCGTGTGCCGTCCCTGCTGCAGGGCGATGACGCCGCGATCGTACGGTGCCCAGGCCCCGGTGACCGGATCGTCGATGGCCACGGCCAGCGCCAGTGCGCGCCGTGCCTCCGCGTCGGCCTGCTCCAGGTTCCCGGCAGTGAGGTGCACCGCCGAGAGCGCGGCACACGCCCGGCCCTCGGCCTGTCCGTCCCGGGCCCCGTGCGCCGCCCGCTTCGCCGCCTCCGCGGTTTCCTGGTACTGGCGGGGATTGCTCGACCCCACGATGTCCTTGACACTCCACAGCAGGTCGATCGAGCGGCGCAGGTGGGTTCCGTGCGTGAGCTGGCGGGCGCAGGACAGGATGCACTGTGCCTCGGAGCCGAGCCAGCGCCGGGCGTCGTCCAGATAGGAGAACTCGACACCGGAATACCGGGTGGGCTCCAGGTGCGCCACACTCCGGTCTCCGGGATGCTCCGCGGCGTACGCCTGGGTCGCGGTCGCGAGATAGAAGTCGAGCAGTCGGGAGAGCGCTGCCTCCCGTTCGCCCGGCGCCCGTTCGTCGAGCTCGGCGCGGTCCCGTGCGTACAACCGCGCGAGGTCGTGGTAGCGGTACCGTCCCGGTCCCGCCGATTCCAGGAGACTGGTGTCGACCAGTGACTCCAGGACGTCCTCGGTCTCCTCCGACGGCTGGTCGAGCATGGCCGCGGCCGCGGCGAGCGAGATGTCCTGGCCGTCGGCGAGACCGAGGAGACAGAAGGCGCGGGCCTGTTGGGGGCTCAGCTGGCCGTAACCCAGCTCGAAGGTGGCCTTCACCGCGAGGTCGCCGGCCTGCAGCTCGTCAAGGCGACGGCGCTCGTCGGCGAGCTTGGCGGCAAGCACCGAGACCGTCCAGATGCGCCGGGACACCAGCCGGGACGCAGCGATACGGATGGCCAGCGGCAGGAATCCGCAGGCGGCCACCACATCCAGGGCCGCCTCACGCTCGGTCGACACCCGCTCCTGCCCGACGATCTTGGTGAAGAACTGGAGTGCCTCCTCCGGAGCCATGACATCGAGGTCGACGAGATGGGCCCCGGCGAGGTTCGTCATCCGAGCACGGCTGGTGATGAGCGCGGCACATCCGGGGGCGCTGGGGATCAGCGGCCGTACCTGCCCCGCGTCGCGGGCGTTGTCCAGCAGCACCAGGACGCGGCGATCGTCGAGAGCGGAGCGGTAGAGCGCGGCCCGCTCGTCCAGCGTGTCCGGGATGGCCGAGTCCGGCGTGCCCAGGGCCCGGAGAAACGCGCCGAGGACAGCCTCGGGCTCAGCCGCCCGGGGACCGGAGCTCTGCAGGTCGACGTACAACTGGCCGTCGGGGAAGTGCGGCCTGGCCTCGCTCGCCGCATGGACGGCGAGGGTGGTCTTGCCGACGCCGTCGATGCCCGCGATGGCCGAGACCCTCACGATGCGCCCCTCGGGGCCGGCGAGCTGGTCGACCAGTTCCCGTACGAAGGACGCGCGACCGGTGAAGTCCGGGACGGTGGCGGGGAGTTGGGCCGGGCGGGCGATCGTCGCGGTGGCCGGGGCGGACTCCTCGACTGTTCGGGCCAGCTCCGCGTCGGCCCGCAGAATGCGCTGCTGGAGGCGGGAGAGCTCCGGCCTGGGGTCGAGGCCGAGCTCATCGGCGAGCAGCCGGCGGGTGTCGGCGTAGACGGCGAGGGCCTCGGCCTGGCGGCCGCTGCGGTAGAGGGCGAGCATGAGCAGTTCGCGGAGTCGTTCGCGCAGCGGGTGGGCCGCTGTGAGCGCCGTCAGCTCGGAGACGGCTTCGGCGTGGTGGCCGAGTTCGAGGTCCAGGCCGAGGCGGGTTTCCAGGAGTTGGAGCCGCCACTCCTCGAGCCGGAGACGCTGGTTCTCGGCGAATGGACCGGGGATGCCGGCCAACGTCTCGCCCTCCCACAGTGCCAGGGCCCTGCCGAGGAGTTCACGTGCCTGCCGTGCTTCACCCGCCGCCTTTTCCCGCTCCGCCCGCAGGGCGAGGTCCTCGGCCACGGAGAGGTCGAACGACGCCGGTACGACGCGCAGCGCGTAGCCCCCGGATTCGCTGGCGAGTACATCAGCGTTGGGGCCGAAGGCCTTGCGCAGCCGGGAGGCGTATGTGCGCAGCGCGGCAATGGCGGCGTCCGGCGGCTCCTCGCCCCAGAGAGCCTCGACGAGCTCGGGCGCGGTGGCGGTGTGTCCGCCGTGCAGCAGCAGGGCGGCGAGCAGGGCGCGTTGCTGGGGTGAGCCGGTGGACAACGGCTCGCTGCCGCGCCAGGCACGGACCGGGCCGAGCACGCGGAAACGCAACGTCGCCGTGGACTCGGCCCAGTCGCCCGGCTCGCCGCGGGGCCGCTGCTCGGCCGTTGACCCGGCGGAGGGCATGCGACGAGGGGGAACACGCGGCTCCTGCGGCCGGGACGAGGGCGGCCGGGACGCCGGCGGCCGGGACGAGGGCGGCCGGGTCGAGCCCTGCCGGTGAGCGGCGGCGTGCTGGGCGGCGGCGAGCATGGACTCGGCCGCGGTGGCACGGCGCTCGTCCCCGGTGGCGCGGGCCGCTTCGGCCTCGGCGGTGGCGAGGCTCGACAGCGCGCTGATCGCCTGCGGATGGTGGGCTCCCATGGTGGCGGAGGCCCGCTGCGCGGCGACGGCCAGCACGTCCACGGCCCGCTCCATGCGCTCCGGGGAGCCCGCCGCGCTCGCCGACTCGAACTCGGCGGAGGCGAGCGTCACCAGCGCCGAGAGGGACTGGGGGTGCTCGCCGCCGAGCACCTTCACGAGGTGCCGGACGCTCCCTTCGAGCCCTTCGAGCAGCAGGTCCGCCTCGGCGTGGTGGTTCTTCCGCCGCGCTGCTGACGTCAGCACGGAGGCCACCAGCAGCCGGACCTCCGCCAGATCCTCCGCGGCTTCGCCGCGGGCGGCCAGAGCGGCCTCGGCCCGGCGGGCGGCCGTCACGGCGCCCTCGACATCGCCGAGTCGGAACTTGATGGCAGCCAGATTCGCGTACGTCCTCGCCATGGCCGGAACGTCGCCCTGCCGCGCCCCGAACTCGACCGTCCCGGCCAGCACGTTCGCGGCGGCCGACAGGTGGCCCCGGTCCGCGAGCACCACTGCCAGCTGGTTGCGGACGGAGACATCCAGGGCGAGCCCCTCGGGGTCCCATACGAGGCGGGACACCACATGCTCCAAGAGGGCCCGGGACGCCCCGTACAGCCCGAGGGCGTCGAACAACGTGGTGAGGCGGGCGAGATCCTTGCCGAGGGTGGCGTGGTCCAGCGGCCGTGGGTCCTTCCGGAGGACCTCGGCCGCGTCGGCCAGCCGCGCCCGCGCGGTGGCGTCACCGCGCAGTGCTCGCTCGGCCCGCGAGATCATCTCTCGCCAGAGGTCCGTCACGCGCCGCCTCCGCCGAGCTCGCTCTCGATGAGCGCTTTGACGGTCATGAACCTGAGCTCGGCGATCTGGGCCGGGTCCATGACATCGCGTTCGTCCCATTGGTCGAGTCGGCTCAGGACCGCCTCCGCGGTGGCGAACCTCCCTGTCGTCGCGGGGCGCCTGTCGTCGGTGGCGGGTACCCCGGACTGGCGGGGCGGCCGGACCACATCGATCAGATGGGCGACGTCGAAGTGGTCGAAGCGCCGCATCGCCTCACCGATGGTGGCGGCGAAGAGCACATTGGCCGCGCGGGTGCCGTCGGCCCTGTCCTGCGCCTGTTCGATGAGGACGCCCATGACGACGGGCTGTTGAGCCCTGCCGTCCAAAAAGCCCTCGACGGGCCCACCCGAGTAGCCCGAGTAGTCTCCGAGGAGTTGGTCCGCCGTCAGCTGCAGGGCCTCGATCGTCCCGCCCCCGACGCAGAGGTGATCGGACGATCCAGCACTGACGTGGCCACTGAGATGTACGTCATGGGAGGCCGGCCGGTAGGGGCCGCGCCAGCGGTCACCGTCATGGGCAACGTGCGCCGCGGGGATCGGAAGCGTCACCCGGTACTCGGCGGCGATCTCCACGAGGGCCAGGTCCGCTTCCTTGTCCTGCCGGCTCACCCGTCCGCCGATCCGCTCCCCGTCCGCCAGGACGATCGCCACGTGTTGGTCGACGGGAAGACCGCGCAGACAGTGCAGGGCGGTGAGGACGAAGCGGCGGGTGAGAAGGAAGCCGCCGCCCAGGCGCTCGTCGGCCCGATACAGCTCGACCCAGTAGCCCGCGCTCGTCATCACGCCCCCGGAGTCCGCGCTCGTCATCACGCCTCCGGGGTCCGCTCCACGGTGAGGGTGACTTCGAACGAAGCCTCCGCCGACGCCTTTGTCAGGATGACACCGGCTTCCGCCGCGAGGGTGAGCCCGAAGGTGACGTCCAGACTGGTGATCCGCCAACCGTCCTGCTGCGGGACCTGGGCGAGCGACTGCTGTGCGATGGCCGAGGCCTGGACAATCGCTTCCTCGATCTCGGGGGCACGCTCGCCGAGGGACGCTGTGGTCCTGGTCCTGCCGGCGATCTGCCGGTTCCCCGCGTCGTCGAGCGCAACCGTCTCGACCCTTATGTCAGCCATGACCGCACTCCCCGTTATCAAGGCGCCTTCAGTCGCGACATCCCATCAGAGTGAAACCCTAGCGGTCCTGGCCCAGCGGTTCCCCGTCACGCCGGGGTGACGTCGTGGCCGGATTGATGAGGGCCGGCCTCGCCGTTGAGCCGTCGCAGCAGGCTGAGCAGGGTTGCCCGGTCCGCGGACGGGAGGGGGGAGAAACACTCCTCCAGGACCTTTTCGCCGACCTGGTGACCGGCGGCCAGGGTCTGTTCGCCGGTGGGCGTGAGGCGGTGTTCGATGCGGCGTCCGCGGCCCGGCCTGCGCTCCACCAGCCCCTGGGCGGCCAGGCGGCCCACGAGCGCGCCGAACGCCTGCTCACTCTGGAACGTCACCGCGGCCAGCTCGCGTGCCGAGGCTCCGGGCCGGCCGCTGATGGCGCGCAGCGCGTCCCACTGCGCCAGCGTCGTACCGACCTCGCCCAGCGCACTGTCCAGCGCTCGGTGCTGCCGGTACTGCGCCTGCTTGACCGCGCGCCCCAAAACCTGCAGATCAGCATCCATGCCGTAAGTCTACCCGCAATGAAACTAGCTTAATTAAAGAAGCTTAGTTAGAGTCCGGTGCATGACGACGGACATCAACTCCCTCGCCCATGCGGCCGCGTGCGACGACCTGGCCCTCACCCTCTCCGAATCGGGTACCGGCCGCCCGGTGCTGGTCCTGCACGGAGGCGGCGGGCCCGCCACGGTCGCCGGTATCGCCGCACATCTCTCGCGCACCGCGCACACGCTCGCGCCCGTGCATCCCGGCTGGGACGGGACGCCCCGCCCCGACTGGCTGACCGGCGTGGACGATCTGGCCCTGACCTATCTGCACCTCCTGCACGACCGCGGCCTGCGCGGCGCCCTGGTCATCGGCTCCTCGCTCGGCGGCTGGATCGCGGCCGAGATGGCGGTGCGGGACACCGCGGGTGTCATCAGCGGCCTCGTCCTGATCGATGCGGTGGGCGTGCGCATCCCCGGCGAGCCGATCACGGACTTCTTCGGCCTGGACGCCCGCGGCGTGGCGGAGCATTCCTGGCACGACCCGGACCGCTACTACGTGGACCCCGCGGACATACCGGCCGACCAACGCGCCATCCGGCAGGCCGACATGGCCACCGTGCGCGTTCTCGCGGGCGAGCCGTACATGCACGACGCGAAACTGCTGCGCCGCCTGCGCCGGGTGGATACACCCGCACTCCTGCTGTGGGGGGAGAGCGACCGCGTGGTCACACCGGCCTACGGCGCCGCCTACGCCACGGCCTTCGGCAACGGCCACTTCGAAGTCATCCCCGGAGCCGGCCATCTGCCCCAGATCGAACAGCCCGAGGCCACGCTCGCTCTGATCGACGCCCACGCCCACCGCACGGCCGGCTCCATCGCCACCTGAAGTCCGGGCGGGCGAGCGCCGGTGGAGGAGTTCTAGTCGAGCGTGGCCAGCGCGGCGCGGAGTTCGCCGAGGGTGCGGCGGGTGAGTTCGGTGAGTGTCCGCTTGCTCGCCGGATCGGCCCACTGGTCGAAGGCGTCGTAGAAGGCGCGGATGCCGAGTTCGGCGGCGAGGCTCGCGGTCGGTTCCGGTACGCCGCGCTTGTGGAGCGCGTCCGTCACGGCCTCGGCCAGTTTGGCGCGCTTCAGCGCGGAGCGCTCCTGCAGTTCGGTGTGACCGGCGATGACCGGGCGGAGCCTGGCGCCGACGTCCCGGCGGTCGTCCGTGAAGGTGGCCGTGAGGGCGTCGAGGGCCGCGCGGACCGCTTCGAGCGGTGTGGCCGGGCCGGGCGCCGCGTCGATCGCGGC
Organism: Streptomyces rapamycinicus NRRL 5491; assembly: GCF_024298965.1. Lineage (NCBI taxonomy): Bacteria > Bacillati > Actinomycetota > Actinomycetes > Kitasatosporales > Streptomycetaceae > Streptomyces > Streptomyces rapamycinicus. The sequence continues at coordinate 10,156,619 of NZ_CP085193.1, forward strand.
GGCGAGGAGCCGGGTGTGCGTGTCCTGACCGGCGAAGAGCACTTCCCGCTTGTCGCGGAAGTGCCGGAAGAAGGTGGTCTTGGTCAGACCGGCCCGATCGGCGATCTCGTTGACGGTGGTGGCGTCGTAGCCCTGCTCGGTGAACAGCTCCAGCGCGGCGCGCACCAGCCGTTCCTGCGCGTTCGGTTCCCATCGGGCCATGTGCACAGCATAAGTGATGTGACTTGGTACCGTCACTTCGGCTATGGTGACGTTACCAAGTCACATCACTTCGCTCCGCCCGGGCGGAGCATTCCTCCAGGAGCTACCCATGCGTGTTTTCGTCACCGGTGCCAGTGGCCACATCGCATCGGCCGTGGTGCCCGAACTGATCGAGGCCGGACACGAGGTCGTCGGTCTGGCGCGGTCCGACGCCTCGGCCGCCGCTGTCAAAGCCCTGGGCGCCGAGGTGCGCCGCGGCGACCTCGACGACCTGGACGGTCTGCGCGAGGCCGCGGCCGACGCGGACGCCGTCGTCCACCTCGCGTTCAATCACGACGCCATCCCCGCCGGGAAGTTCGCCGACGCGGTGGCGGTCGACGTGGCCGTGGTGCGGGCCTTCGGCGACGCGCTGACCGGCACCGGCAAGGCCCTCATCGGCGTCGGCTTGACGCACACCGGCGACGCGCGGCGCGACGCGGCGATAGACGCCAACCCCCGCTCCGCCGTCGGCCGCGCGATCCACGACTTCACCGAACGCGGTGTGCGGACCGTGCTCGTCGCGATCCCGCCGGTGACGCACAGCACGCGGGACAGGTCCGGCTTCATTCCGACACTGATCAAGATCGCCCGCGACACGGGCGTGTCCGGCTACGTCGGCGACGGCACCAACCGCTGGCCCGCCGGTCACACCCTGGACGTCGGCCGCCTCTACCGGCTGGCGCTGGAGAAGGCCCCGGCCGGCTCACAGCTGTACGCCGCGGCCGAAGAAGGCATCACGGTGCGCGAGATCGCCGAGACCATCGGCCGTCACCTGAACGTCCCGGCCGTGAGCATCCCGGCCGAACAGGCCGCGGACCACTTCACGGGCTTCCCGTTCATCACGATGGACATCACCATGCCCAACGCGGACACCAGGCGGTCGCTGGGCTGGGAGCCGGTCCACCCCGGCCTGATCGCCGACCTCGACGACGGCCACTACTTCACCAACGACTGACGCCGACGGACGTGGCCGACGGGCGTGACCGGGGCGGGAGCGGGGGCGGGGGCCGGGGGCGGCCGGGCGCGGCGCCGTGTGTCGGCCGCCCGCTCAGCGCCGGTCCGGCGCCACTCCCGCCCGGTAGGCGAGGACGACGGCCTGAACGCGGTCGCGCAGGTCCAGCTTGGTCAGGATGCGGGACACATACGTCTTGACGGTCTCCCCGCTGAGCACCAGTTCCGCCGCGATCTCCGCGTTCGAGAGGCCCGCGCTGATCAGCCTCAGCACCTCGTACTCGCGCGGGGCGAGGACCTTCAGACGTTCGCGCTCGCGCGCGGCGTCCGCGTCCGGGCCGGGGCCCGGGATGGGGGCCGGGTCGTCCGCCGCGCGCACCCGGCCCGCGAACTCGCCGATGAGCGTGCGTGTCACGGCGGGCGCGAGCAGTGACTCGCCGCGTGCGACGGTCCGTACGCCGTTGACCAGTTCCGCGGGCGGTGCGTCCTTCAGCAGGAAGCCGCTGGCACCGGCGCGCAGCGCCTCGTACACCAGCGCGTCCACGTTGAACGTGGTGACCACGAGGATCCGGGTGCTGGGCGTCGTGCCGGGACCGGCCAGTTGCCGGGTGGCCTCGATGCCGTCCAGCAGCGGCATCCGGATGTCCATCACGGCGACATCGGGCCGCAGCGCCTTCGCCGCCTCGACCGCGGCCTGTCCGTTGTCCGCCTCTCCCACCACCTCGATGTCCGGCTGGGCCGAGAAGATCGTGACGTAACCGGCCCGCACGAGGGCCTGGTCCTCGCAGATCAGCACACGGATCGGAGTGCTGGAGTCCGCCGGGGGGAACGGCGGGAGGGGGAGTGGCGGAGGGGGTCCCGCGGTCATGCGTCGCCTCCGGTGGGTATACGGGCGCGGACCGAGAAGCCCCCGTCGGCGCGCGGGCCCGCGGTGAAGTCGCCGCCGAGCATTCTGACACGCTCGCGGAGCCCGCCCAGACCCCGGCCGCCGGATACATGGTGCGGCCTGGGCGGCGCGAGACGGCCGTCGCCGTGAGCGTCGCCGATGCCCTGGCGGGCGTGGTCGTCGGGACCGTCGTTGGCCACTTCGACGTCGACGTGTTCATGGCCGTAGCCGACCGTGACGCGGGTGGCCCGCCCCGACGCGTACTTCACGGCGTTGGTGAGGGATTCCTGGACGAGCCGGTACACGGTCAGGTCCGCGCCGATCGGCAGCGGCAGCCGCTTGCCCTCCTCGACCAGGTCGACGGGCTGGCCGCCCCTACGGGTCTGCTCGACCAGGTCGCGCAGATCGCCGCGGGCAGGCGCGCGACTGTCGGGTGCCGACCTGCCCGGTGCCGACCCGCCCGGCGCCGCGTCCGGCATCGGCGCGGCCCCGTGCGCCGCCGCGGACTCGCCCGTGGCCTCCAGCACGCCCAGCAGGTACCGCAGTTCGGCCAGCGCGCGCCGCCCGGTGCCGCTGATCGCGGCCAGCGACTCGGTCACCCGCTCCGGAGACGCCATCAGGAACGGCGCGGCGTCGGACTGCACCACCATCGCGGTCACATGGTGGGTCACCACATCGTGCAACTCCCGTGCCAGACGGCTTCGTTCGGCCGCCGTGGCGGCCACCGCCACGAGCCGTCGCCGCTCGGCCTCGGCCGCCCGACGGCCCCGTACGACGGCGCCGCCACCCCAGGGGGCGGCCAGTACGAGCCCGATGACGACATAGTCCTGCGGCGGCTGCGGCGCTCCGCGCGCGTGCAGGACGACGGACAGGGCGGCGTACGCCATCACGGCGGGCACAACCAGCAGCCGCCGCCCGCGCTCCGCGTGCGCGCCCACCGAGTACAGCGCGAGGTAGAGCCCCATGCTGGCGAACGTCTGCGGCAGCCCCAGCGATTGGTGCACCCCGAAGGACAGGCCCACCAGCGTGAGACAGAGCGCGGGGTGGTTGGCGCGCACCGCCAGCGGCAGCGTCTGCCCCAGCGCCAGCAGCACCGCGAGCACGGGCGCGTGCCGGGGCGGCAGGTCACTGAACCGGGCACCGACACTGGCCAGCGGCTCGGCGAAGGACAGCACGGTGAGCACGAACGCCAACTCCCGGTCCCGCGCGGCGCGCGGACGCCCCTGCCACCATGCGGTCCAGGTTCGCCACCATCCGGCGCACACCGCCGCCATGCGCGCGGCACGGCGCGTCCCGGCGGTTTCGTCCGGTCCGGGCGACAGCGTGCTGTCGGTGCTCTCACTTCTCACGGATTTCACTGTGGTCCCAGGGATCGGCCGTGGCCCGGTACGGGCGGGCACGGGAGGGCGGGGCAGACCTGCGCCCGCCGAACGTATCCGCGAACGCCGCCGCCGGCATCCCCCGCGAGTGGACTCCCGGATGCCCCGCGCGGGGGACCCCGCCCCGGGGAGTGTCCACGTGGCGGTGACGATCCGCGCCGGTCCCAGCTCGTAGCTTCCTCGCTGTGCCGAGCCGGAGCACATCCGCACCGGTCCACGAGGAGCCGGTCCACGAGGAGGACGCCATGTCGCAGTCGAACGAGCGGCCGGAGCCGCCATCGCCGTCGGAGCCGCCATCGCCGCCGGAGCAGACGTCGCTACCGGAGCCGACGCCGCAACCGGAAATACCGGCGCCGTCGGGGCCCGCGCCCGAACCGCGCACCCTCCACAAGCCGCGCTCGGCGCGCTGGGAGTCCGCGTGGGTGCGGCTGCCGGTGCTGTTCGTACTGCTCCTGGCAGTGAACGGGCTGACCACGCTGATCAACGGCGTGGCCGACGCGACCCCGGTGACCGGCCTGCTGTCGGGCGTGGCGACGGCGGGCCTCGCGCTCGGCGCGTACGTATGGCTGGTGCGGCGCCTGGAGAACCGCCGGAACCCGGCCGAACTGCGGCCCGCGAACGCCCGATCGGAACTGCGCACGGGCGCGCTGCTAGGACTCGGGATGTTCTCGCTGGTGATCGCGGTGATCGCGATGGGCGGCGGCTACCACCTGAAGGGCTGGGGCACGTTCGGCGGGGCGCTCACGACGCTGGGTCTGATGACCTGCGTGGCGGTGACGGAGGAACTGGCCTTCCGCGGCGCGCTGTTCCGCGTCCTGGAGGAGAAGACCGGCACATGGGGAGCGCTGGCGGCGTCGGGCCTGCTGTTCGGGGCGCTGCACATGGTGAACCCGGACGCCACGGTGTGGGGCGGGCTGGCCATCGCGGTCGAGGCGGGCCTGCTGTTCGGCTCGGTCTACGCGGCGACCCGTTCCCTGTGGCTGCCGATCGGGCTGCACCTGGGGTGGAACATGGCAGAGGGAGGTGTTTTCGGCACCACCGTCTCCGGCTCCGACGCGAGCCATGGCAGCCTGTTCACCGCCTCGGTGAGCGGTCCCGAGGCGCTGACCGGCGGTGCGTTCGGGCCGGAGGCCAGCCTGGTGGCCATCGTGATCTGCCTGATCCCCACGGTCCTGTTCCTCCGCGAAGCCAAGCGCCGGGGCCGCATCTACGCCCGTGCCCGGGCCGGCCGGTAGACCGTCCGGTAGCCGGACGGCCCGGGCACGGGCAGGTCAGTTGAAGAGCACCATGTAGGACGAGGTGAGGCCCGAGGCCAGCCAGAACGATCCGCCGGCGATACCGACGATGATCAGTACTGCCAGCGCGCTGTCTATCTTTTCCACCAGTGGGGACGGAGGCCGGGGCTCCAGGTCATGTGAACTCATCGGTCCAACATATGCCAAGAAGTGGGTGTGTGCGGCGGCCTGTCGAGGTTTCCGTGACCACCGGTCGTCCCGAGAGCCGTCCCGCGCGTCCGTCGAACGGGATCATTGGGGCGGAAGCTCGCCAAAGACCATACGGTGCCCGCGCGCCGTGTCCATGTACTCACGGACCCGGTGGATCAGCCCGTCCCGGAGCTCGAAGACGAAGCAGTAGTCATTGGCGTAGTGGTTGCCGTTCGCGAGCGTCGCCGTCATGGTCTCCTCCACGACGACTCGGTCGCCATCGGCGTGGAAACCGTGGAAGGTGACGGCGACGTCGCGTACGAAGAAGCGGGGGAAGTCCTCGGCGAGGAAGCGCACGATGGCCTTCTTGCCGACCATGTGACTGGGGCCGTCCAGCGCGACCGCGGTCGCGTTTCCCGGGGGCGCCGGCCACTCGGCGTCCTCGGTGAGGACCGCGGAGATCTGCTCGGCGTCGTGGCCGGCGAACGCCTTCCAGGCGTCCTGGACGACCCTCTGGCTCCGTTGCGACTGCGACATGTTCGCGAAGGTAGAAGGACGCGAGCGAAGAGGCTGGCGGGTTTCCGACGTCACCGCCGCGGCCCGCGGCGGCCGGTCATATCTGGCCCTCACGACGCTCGTCGTGGACACCCTGCTCCGCGGCGTGGGCACCCCGCACCGCAACCGCCTCTGACGCCGCGCGTAGAAGTAGCCGACCGACGTCCCGCTTCGTTCACCGCTCCGTCGGCGCGGCCAGTGCCGGGTTCTGCCCGGACCTGCTCAGCGCCTCGGCGACGAACCCGGAGGCCGTCAAGTGGGCCACGGTCCCGCTCAGGAAGCGCACGGTCTCCGGACGTCGTGTCCTCGTCGTCCCGACGGCCTGCCGGATGGTCATGAACGCGGGCTCGACCAGGCGCAGTTCGGGGCGTTCGGCGAGGTGTGCGGTCAGTGGCTGCCGGATTCCGGCCGCGGCCTCCAGCTTCTCGGTGTGGAAGACGTCCACCCCCTCCGGGCCCCGGGCCACGGTGGCGTGGCGCAGGGTGCGGGTGAGGAACAAGTCGTAGGCCGAGCCCTGCTTCACCCCGATGCGGATGCCCGGACGGTCCACGTCTTCCGGTGTGCGCAGTGGGGACTCGGCCGGGACGGCGTACACCCCCTCGATGTGCACGTACGGAGGGGTGAACGCGATCTCCGCCTCGCGGGCCGGTTCGATGGCGAGGAAGCACAGGTCGGCGTGGCCGGTGGCCATGGCCTCGTAGGACTTGCGGGCCGCGTCGAAGCAGAGGAACTCCACGGGCAGGCCGAGGCGCCGGGCCACCTCACGGGCGAGATCGACGGTGACACCGCCGGGCGCGTCCGGGGTGCCCCGGGCGAGGACGGGGTTGCCGAGGTTGATGGAGGCGCGGAGCACTCCGGTGGGGGCGAGGTCGCGGGCGAGCGCGGTGTTGTCGGTGATCTCCATGGGCCGAGTCTAGGAACGGTCGGTTCCTCGGCTGACGGAACCGCTCACCGAAGCGACTGGCGCATGACCGGGCGGGATCTCACAGCCGGACGACGATCAGGGCGATGTCGTCGCGTCCGCCGTCCGCCACGCCGAGGCGGGTGAGCAGGGTGTCGGCCAGATGGTCGGGGCCGAGAGAGGTGTGGCGGGCGAGGGTGTCGGTGAGGCGGCGCAGCCCGACGTCGATGTCCTCGTCGCGGCGTTCGATGAGTCCGTCGGTGTAGAGCACGAGGGTGTCGCCCGGGGCGTAGGACACCGTGGCCTGCGGGCGGGGAAGGTGGTCGACGACCAGGCCCAGTGGAGGGTTGGTGGCCTGGTCGAGCAGGTCGACGGTGCCGTCCGGCCGGGCCAGGACGGGTGGCGGGTGACCGGCGCTGGTGTAGGTGATGCGCTGGTGGCGAGTGTCGACGACGGCCTTGGCCGCGGTCGTGGCCAGTGCGCCCTCGAAGGTGCGGGCGTAGAGGCTCAGGACGTCCATCGCTCTGCCGGGCTCGCTGATGGCGCGGACGGCGGCGGACAGGGCGCTGCGGAGCATGCCCATGACGGCGGCGGCCTCCAGGCCGTGGCCGACCACATCGCCGACCGCGACGGTGAAGGTGTCCGCGGACAGGTCCACCACGTCGTACCAGTCCCCGCACACATTGAGCGACCGGGCGGCGGGCATGTAGCGCACGGCGATCTCGCGGTGCCCGGCCAGGTCCGGGGAGTGCAGCATGGCCTCCTGGAGGGTGAGGGCGGTCCGGCGCTCCCGGTCGTGTGCCTCGCGGAGTTCCTCGTTGAGGCGCTGGAGTTCCCGTGCCCGCGTGTACAGCTCGGCCTCCATCGCCTCGCGGTCCCCGCCCGCCTCCTCGGGGCCCGGGCGCAGCGAGCGGGTCAGCACGAACTCCGTCATGTCCTCCACCTGGTGGATGATCCACCGCACCTCTCCGTCGGGCCCGAGGACGGGTGTGTTGATGGGCGACCACCACTTCGCCCGGAACACTCCCGGACGCCCGGAGATGGGGATGTCGTACTTCTGCACCGCCATCGTGTCCGTTCGCTTCGAACGCAGGACCCGCTGGAGCGAGGCGTCCAGATTGCGCACCCCGTCGGCGTCCGGGTCCGCCGGATTGTCGGGGTGGACCTGGAAGAGGTAGTGGCCGATCAGCTCCTCCCTGGTCCGGCCGGTGGCCCGCAGATAGGCCTCGTTGACCTCGACGATCATCAGGTCGGGGGTCAGCACCAGGTAAGGACTGGGCGTGACGGCGAACACCGCCTGGTAGTCGATCCGCGGTGTGCTCACAACCTTCTCCTGTCCGGCCCGGACCCTGCCTCACTTCCGATTGTCGACTATGCGGCCCGCCCCGGGCGACGGACTGTCGGCTCGCCGACGCCGAACGCGGGCGGCGGCGGGTCCGCCGTGCGCACGGGTGCGATCTGCGCGAACCGCTGTGCCGGTTGTGGAGCGATCTTGTGAGATTCGGACACGTTTTTGAACCCCGCCCATCGCATCTTCGTCCTCCAGTGGTGGAGCACCGGAATGTCTTCGCGACGGAGCGAAGGCCCCCGCGTGAGGAAGCGCAACCGCACCACGAGCGAATGGACAGGCACACACCATGGGGCGACACCGCCGAATATCCCGGCTTCCCCGGACCACGCTGGCGTCAAGAGCGGCGCTGGCCGCGGGGGCACTCGTGCCGACGATCGCCTCGGTGGGGTCGGCTCACGCGGCCACCCCGCAGGCGGCGATCTGCACCTCGGACCAGCCGGGGCTCGCCGACAAGCTCTCCGAGGACATCAACGCGGCGCTGGACGGCTCCACCGCCACGACGGCGATCAGCCTCCACGACCGCACCACGAACACCACCTGCACTCTCGACGCGGACCGGACGTTCGACTCCGCGAGCACGGTCAAGGTGACCGTGCTCGCCACGCTGCTGTGGGACGCGCAGAAGGACGACCGCGCCCTGACACAGGAGGAGAAGGACCGCGCCACCGCCATGATCACGCAGTCCGACAACGATGCCACCACCGCACTGTGGAAGCAGCTCGGCACGGACAGGATCAACGGATTCCTGCGGGCCGCCGGGATGACCAACACCGTCCTCGACAGCGAGGGGCACTGGGGGCTCACCCAGATCACCGCGAACGACGAGGAAAAGCTCCTCAACCTGGTGACCCACGCGAACCCGGTGCTCAGCGAGGACTCCCGCGGCTACATCCTGAAGCTGACGAGCGAGGTCATCCCCTCGCAGCGCTGGGGGACCCCGGCCGGCGCGCCGAGTGACGCACAGGTGCATGTGAAGAACGGCTGGCTGGAGCGGGCCACGAACGGCTGGCGGGTGCACAGCCTCGGCGCCTTCACCGGCGGCGACCACGACTACACGATCACGGTGCTCTCGCAGGACAACGCCACGATGGACGACGGCATCGCCAACATCGAGGGCGTCGCCCGCGCGGTCCACCGAGACCTCAACGCGCCCGCGCCCAGCGCTCGGCCCTAGCCCGGTCGCTCCGGTCGGTCCGGTCGGCGCGTCAGGGCAGCTCCTCCCACGCCGTACCGGAAGAGGTGGGCCGCCCCGGGCCGGCCCACCGGGGTCAGGGGGTCCGCCGGGTGTGGTGGTCGAGCAAGCGGGTGAGCAACCGCGCGAACTGGTCGCGTTCGGCCGGGCTCAGCGGCGCGAGCAGTTCGTCGTGGAGTTCGGCCAGGACCTTGTCGAGGCGGCGTAGCCGGCGGCGGCCCCGGGGGGAGATCGTGATGGTGTTACGGCGCCGGTCGTCGGGGTCCGGCGCCCGCTCGACGAGGCCACGCTCGGCCAGTTCGTTGAGCACACCGACCATGTCGCTGCGGTAGATGCCGGTGCGCCTGCTCAGCGTGGCCTGGCTGCCCGGGCCGTATTCCTCCAGCGAGGCGAGCGCGGCGTAGTGCCACTTGCGGGCGTCGGCCCGGGCCAGGCCCTCGTTGATCAGCCGGTCCGACCGCGTGGTCAGCTGCGACAGCAGTCGGCTCGCCAGTCGACGCAGCCGTTCGGGCGTCTGGGGCGCGCCGTCGTCGGGGACGTCCGCGGCTTCGGCTCTGGTCATGGCGCTCATCTTACCGATTGCGTTAGTCCGACTAACGATGTACGTTCGCTCGCGCCGACAACGTTAGTGCGACAAACGTTTGTTGAGCGAACTCCAAGGAAGGAAGACCTTGCCCATCACGACACTGCGGATCCCCACCCCGGACGGTCAGGCCGACGCCATCGCCGCCTTCCCCGACGGGGGCGGGCGGCACCCGGGGGTGCTGCTGTACCCGGACGCCTTCGGCATCCGGCCCGAGCTGGAGGAGCGGGCCCGTGAACTGGCCGGGCACGGGTACTACGTGCTCGTCCCCAACTTCCTCTACCGGCACGGCCCGGCACCGGTGATCGAACTTCCCGGGCACATCGGGGAGGAGATCCGGCCCGCGATCATCGGACAGCTGATGCCCCTGATCGTGGAGCACACCACCGAACGGATCCTGCGCGACGCCGATGCCTACCTCGGGTTCCTCACCGCCCGGCCCGAGGTCGGGCCCGGACCGGTCGGCGTGATCGGCTACTGCATAGGCGCCGCCCTGGCGATGCGCACCGCGACGGCCCACCCCGGCCAGGTGGCCGCCGTCGCCGGATTCCACCCCGGCTTCCTGGTGACCGACGCGCCCGACAGCCCGCACCGCCGCGTCCCCGACCTCACCGCCGACGTCCACATCGGCCTCGCCGAAGGCGACATGTCGCCCGAGGCCATCGGCGAACTCAACCGGGCACTGGACGCCGCGGGTGTCGGCCACACCACCGAGATCTACCCCGACACCGTCCACGGCTTCACCATGTCCGACACCGACGCCTTCAGCCCCTCGGCGCTGCGACGCCACTGGGACCGACTGCTCCCGCTCCTGGACCGCGCCCTGGCGGGCGGCTGAGGCGGCTCCGGCCCGGAGCGCGAACCTGACGGACGGATTTCCCGCGGTCCGACCCCTTCCCGCATTCGGTGCATGCACTGTATACACAGTATATGAGCCGAGAAGACAGAGGCCGCCGCGGTGATGCCCAAGGCGCCGACGCCCTCACCGACGAGCTGCGCCGGCTGATCGTCGAGGGCGTCTACCCGCCGGGCCACCGACTGGTCCAGGACGAACTCGCCGACCGTTTCGGGGTGAGCCGCATCCCGCTCCGGGAGGCCATGCGCACCCTCGCGAGCGAGGGCCTGCTGCGCTCGACGCCGGGCCGCGGCACGTTCGTCACGGTGCTGGACCTCGAGGAGATCGACGAGATCTACAACCTGCGGCGGCTCATCGAGCCGAGTTTCGCCGAGCATGTCACCGAGCGGGTGTCCCGGCGCGACATCAGCAGGTTCGAGGAGATGGCGACCGCGATGGAGCGGGCCGCGGGGTCCGGCGCCGATATCTGGTCGCGGACGAACCTCGCCTTCCACCTGGACATGTACCGGCTGTCCCGGCTGCCCATGCGCTACGAGATCATCTCGCAGATGTACCACCGGCTGGAGCCGTACTCCCGGTTCTACGTCCATGGCACCTCCGCGTACGGCCGCGTCCACCACGAGCACGCCGCGATGGTCCAGGCGCTGGCCGACGGGGACGCGGAGGAGCTGGCCCGGCAGATCACCGCGCATATCGACGGCGGCCAGGAAGGGCTGCACACGGCCTGGGAGAACAGCAGCGGCGCCCTCCAGGCGTACTGGGCGGAGTCGGCCCGGTGACCGCGCTCGCGCTCAACACCGATGTGGGCGAGGGGTTCGGGGTCTGGGGGCCGGCCGACGAGGGCGAGCTGCTCGACCAGGTCACCGCGGCCAACGTGGCCTGCGGTTTCCACGCCGGGGACCCCGACATCCTGCGCCGCACCTGCGAGGCGAGCACCGCCCGGGGCGTGGCGATCGGGGCCCAGGTCTCCTACCGCGACCTGGCCGGTTTCGGCCGCCGCTTCATTGACGTACCGCCGGCCACGCTGGTCAACGAACTCCTTTACCAGATGGGTGCGTTGGAGGTCTTCGCCCGGCTCGCGGGCGGTCGCGTCGGCTATGTGAAGGCCCATGGCGCGCTCTACAACGCGGCGGCCCGGCACACCGGGCACGCGGCCGCGATCGTCGAGGCCGTGGCCCTGTACGACCGCGCGCTGCCGCTGCTGTGCCAGCCGCGCACCGCGGTCTGGGAACGGGCGGTGGCGGCCGGGGTCCGCCCGCTGGCCGAGGGGTTCATCGACCGTGGCTACACCGACGAGGGGCTGCTGGTGCCGCGCTCCGCGCCCGGCGCCCTGATCACCGACCCGGCCGAGGCGGCCGAACGCGCCCTGCGGATGGCGGAGTCGGGGACGGTGGTCTCGGTGAGCGGCGGCGTCGTACGGATCGCCCCGGACGGCGGGGAGCTGGCCGCGCTGTGCGTGCACAGCGACACCCCGGGCGCGGCCGGGCTGGCCGCCGCCGTACGGGAGGCGCTGGCGTCGGGGGGTGTCGCGGTGGGCCCGCCCGGTGCCGCCGCGGACCGGGTCGGGGTGCGGCCGTGACCCCGGCGGAGGTGCCGCCCGCGGACGTGAGCCCGGCGGACGTGTCTCCGGCGGAGGTGCCGCCTCCGGGTGTGCCGACCGCGGACATGACGCCTGCGGACGTGACGTCTGTGACGGCAACGTCAGGCAAAACGATTCTGCGGAGGGCCGGCGACCGTGGCTGGCTGATCGAGTGCGCGGACCGGCACCCCGCCGAGGTCGCCACCTCGATCCGCGCCCAGCTCTGGGCGTCGGGGCTGCGGGAGGTCGTGCCCGCCGCCACGACCGTGCTGGTGGTGGCGGAGAACGCCGCCGGGATGGGCAAGCTCGCCGCCGGGCTGCGCACCGTGCTCGACGGGTCCGGCGCGCACCGCACCGGACCGCCGCCCGGCAGGCGGATCGTGATCCCGGTCCGCTACGACGGCCCGGACCTGCCCGAGGTCGCCGAACGCCTCGGCCTGGCCCCGGAGGAGGTCGCGCGGCGGCACGGCGCGGGGGAGTACCGGGTCGGCTTCTTCGGCTTCGCGCCCGGCTTCGCGTATCTGGACGGCGTACCGGAGAGCCTGCGGCTGCCCCGGCTGTCCAGCCCGCGGCCGAGAGTGGCCGCCGGGGTGGTGGCCATCGCCGGGAACCAGACGGTGGTCTACCCCGGCGGAACTCCCGGCGGCTGGCACCAGATCGGCGTCACCACCACCCGGCTGTGGGACGTGACGGCCGAACCGCCGAACCGGCTCGCGGTCGGCGACCGGATCGTCTTCGAGGCGGTGACGCCATGACGGTCACCTCCGCCGCCCCGGGCCGCCGGACCCGCCCCCGGCACCGGCCACCGGGCCCCGGCACCGGCCCGCGGCCCGCCGTACTGACGGTCGTCCAGGCGGGCCCGGCGGCCAGCGTGCAGGACCTGGGCCGTCCGGGGATGGCCCATCTGGGCGTGCCCGCCTCCGGTCCGGCCGACCGGCGCAGCTTCCGGCTCGCCAACAGGCTGGCCGGGAACCCGGAGGACACCCCGGCCCTGGAGGCCACCCTCGGCGGCCTCGCGATCACCCTCTCCACCAGCCGCCATGTGGCGGTCACCGGGGCCCCGGCGCCGCTGACGGTCGACGGGGTGCCGGTCGACGGCGCGCCGCGGCTCTGGCTCCGTGCCGGATCGGTGCTCGCCATCGGCCGCCCCTGGGCGGGCTGCCGCGCCTACCTCGCCGTCTCCGGCGGGATCGAGGCGGAGCGGGTGCTGGGGTCGGCCTCGCGCGACTCCCTCACCGGGCTCGGCCCCGACCAGGTGCGCGCCGGGGCGGAGTACGGACTGGGGCCGGTGCGCCCGGTCCCGGCGATCCCGCTGGAGCTGGCGTTCAGCGTCGTCCCGCACGGCGGCCCGGCCACCGTCCGGTTCCGCTGGGGCCCGCGGCACGAGCTGTTCGGCGCCGCGGACCGGCACCGGCTCACCACCACGCCCTGGCGGGTCTCCGCCCAGTGCGACCGGGTGGGCGCGCGGCTGACCGGACCGCCGCTGGCCATCGGCTCGGTCGACCTGCCCAGCGAGGGGACGGTACGCGGCGCCATCCAGGTGCCGCCGTCGGGCGAGCCCATCGTCTTCCTCGCCGACCACCCGGTCACCGGCGGCTACCCCGTCATCGGGGTGGTCACCGACGCCGACATCGATCTCGTCGGCCAGACCCTCCCCGGGGACGAGCTCCGGCTCGCCCCCGTCCACTGAACCCGCCCTGTGAACCCCTGAAACACCCTGCGAACGAAACACCCTGCGAAACTTCAAGGAGACACGCATATGACCGCTCAGCCCGACTCCCTCGTCCCCTTCCACCTGGCCATCCCGGTGGACGACATCGACGCCGCCCGGGAGTTCTACGGCAAGGTGCTCGGCTTCGCCGAGGGCCGCTCGGACACCAAGTGGATCGACTGGAACTTCGGTGGCCACCAGGTCGTCACCCACCAGGTCGGCGACGGCCCGTCCGGGACGCCGCGCGACGGCGTCGCCGGGACCAACCCGGTCGACGGCCACCAGGTGCCGGTGCCGCACTTCGGCCTGGTGCTGCCGGTGCCGGAGTTCCAGCAGCTGGCCGAGCGGCTCACCGCGGCGGGCACGGAGTTCGTGATCGAGCCGTACGTCCGCTTCCAGGGCGAGCCCGGTGAGCAGTGGACGATGTTCTTCCTCGACCCGGCGGGCAACGCGCTGGAGTTCAAGGCGTTCGCCGACCTCGGGCAGCTCTTCGCCGTCTGATCCGCCACCCGCCAGGCGGTCCTCATCCGCCCGGCGGTCTTCACCGACCCACTGACCCACCGGCGCAGCGGCGCCCGGCCCGGCAGGACGACGGTCATCAGCAGGAGGACTGGTCCCGCGGATGACCGTCGTACGGGCCCCCGGCGCCGTACCGGCGGCACTGACAGCACATCCCGGCCAAAGGACATGTCAGACCCGGAGGAACCCATGACGAGCGTATCAACGGCCTCAACGGCACCCGGAGACACCGGGGACGCGGCCGCCGTGGCCACCGCGGCGCGCGGCGGCCCGCGCCGGGCGGCGCTGGCGGCGGCCGCCGGCACCGCCATCGAGTACTACGAGTTCGGCGTCTACAGCTATCTGGCCGTGGTCATCGGCCCGCACTTCTTTCCCGGGGACGACCCCACCGCCGCGCTGCTGGCCACGCTCGCGGTGTTCGGCAGCGCGTTCCTGATGCGGCCGCTGGGCGGCATCGTGCTCGGGCGGCTCGGGGACCGCGTGGGGCGCAAGCCCGTACTGATCCTCACCGTGACCGGGATGGGCGGCGCCACCGCGGCCGTCGGGCTGCTGCCCACGGCCGAGGCCGTCGGCGTGGCCGCGCCCGTCGCCCTGCTGGTGGTGCGGCTCGCGCAGGGGTTCTTCGCGGGCGGTGAGGTGACCGGTTCGGCCACGTATCTCGCCGAGTCGGCCCCGGCCGGGCGGCGTGGCTTCTTCGGGGCCTTCACCCCGGTCGGGGTGGCCCTCGGCGGCGGGGCCGCGGCCCTGGTCGCGGGCGTCACCACGACCGCGCTGAGCGAGCGCCAGCTCGACGCCTGGGGATGGCGCATACCGTTCCTGCTCTCGCTGCCCCTGGTCGTCGTCGCCCTGATCGCCCGCAACCGGCTCGCGGACTCCGAGGGCTTCCTCGCGGCGAAGTCGGAGCGGGCCACCGCCAAGGCGCCGCTGACCGAGGTGTTCACCCGCCACCGCGGGCCGGTGCTGAAGGTGACCCTGCTGGCCATCGGCTCCAACTGCGGCTACTGGGTCGGCCTGATCTTCATGAACATCTACCTGACCACCGACCTCGGCTACCCCAAGGGCTCCACCTTCTGGATCATGGGCGGGATCAGCCTGTTCGTGGCCGTCCTGATGCCGGTGTGCGGGGCGCTGTCGGACCGGTGGGGACGCAAGCGGCTCATCACCATCGGCTTCGCCGGGTACGCGGTCCTGGTCGTCCCCGCGATGCTGGTCATGGGGTTGGGCAGCTTCCCGCTCGCCGTCGCGGCCATGGTGGTGCTGGCCCTGCCCATGCCGGTCGTCCAGTCCGTCACGTACCCGACGTACGCCGAGCTGTTCCCGACCCGGGTGCGGTACACCGGGCTCTCGTTCAGCTTCAACATCGGCACCATCGTCGGCGGCGGGCTCAGCCCCTATCTGTCCACCTGGCTGATCTCGGCCACCGGCAGTCTGCTCGCCCCGGGCTTCCTGCTGATGGCGACCGTGGTGGTCGCCCTGCTGACGCTGCGCACCGTCTCCGAGTCCAGCCACCGGGAACTGGCGTGACGGCCGCCGTGCGGCCCGGCCCCGGCGCCTCCCGAGATGGCCTTCCCGAGGACGTCCCCGCCACCCCGGCGGCGCTGCGGCGCCGGGGGGCGGACGGCCGGTGGACCGGGCCCACGGCCGGTCTGCTGGACGGGTACCAGCAGGCCAACCTCGTGATCGTGCCGCGCGACCTGGCCTTCGACTTCCTGCTGTACTGCACCCGCAACCCCGCGCCCTGCCCCGTCCTCGCCGTCACCGAGCCCGGCGATCCGGTGGTGCGGCTCGGCACGACCGTCGCCGACCTGCGGACGGACCTGCCGCGCTACCGGATCTGGCACGACGGCGAACTCGCCGCCGAACCACACGACATCACCGCCCACTGGCGCCCGGACGCGGTCGGCTTCCTCCTCGGTTGCAGCCACACCTTCGAGGGCCCGCTGCGCGCCGCGGGCGTCCCGGTCCGGTACGCCCCGGAGTCCGCGGCGCCGCCCGTCTACGTCACCGACGTGGCCACCCGCCCCGCCGGGCGGCTGTCCGGACCGCTGGTGGTCAGCATGCGCGCGATACCGGCCCGCCTGGTGGCGCGCGCCGTCGAGATCACCGCCCGCTATCCGGCCGGGCACGGGGCCCCGGTGCACATCGGCGACCCCGCCGCGCTCGGCATCGCCGACCTGACCCGGCCGGACTTCGGACCATCCCCGGTCGTCGAGGACGGCGACGTCCCGGTGTTCTGGGCCTGCGGGGTGACACCCCAACTGGCGCTCCCCGCCACCCGCGCCCCGTACACCATCACCCACTACCCGGGCCATATGTTCGTCTTCGACCACACCGTCGACGCGGGCCCGGCACCGGGGTGAACGGCCCGCCGCGGTCCGGCGGCGGGTGTTTCAGGGAGCGATGCCCACGCCGTCGATCCGGCTCCAGGCCCGCTCCTGGGCGGACGTCATGGCCGGCCAGGTCAGTCCGCCCGGCCGGGGCCGGACATGAGAGGCGTAGGGCTTGGGGCGGAAGCCGGAGTCGTAGAAGCACCCGGTGCCGTAGACGCGGTCGAACGTGGCGCAGGAGGACGCGATGGACCGCGGTGTGGGCTTGCTGCCCGTGCGCACCCAGGAGTCCAGGGCGGCGATGGAGTTGGCGTACTCCGCGTCGCTCAGCTCGCTGTGTTCGCTCTCCTCGGTGAAGGTCTGCACGAGGTGCTTCCCGCGGTGCGCGCCATCGACCGTCGCCCGGTACGCCGACTCGTGCTCGACGAATGCCGTGGGGTCGTCGATGGCGTGCATCGTCAGCACCGGGATGGACACGCGCCCGGTGAGGTCGCTGTCGTAGGAGAGGTCACGCCGGGCGTCGGGGGCGGCGGAGAAGCGCTCGACGCCCGCGTTCAGCGCCGTGTCGTCGTGTGAACCGGAGTACCACACGCCCCGGTTGCTGAACGGATTGCGGTCGCCGAGCCGGCTGTGCACGATGTCGCGGAAGGTGAACACCGAGAACCGCAGATGGGACTCCAGGGCCCGCTCCGGAAGGCGTGTCACGGCGAGGATGTCGTCGAGGTTGCGCTGCTGCGCCGCGGTGCGCTCCGCGGGGGCGGAGGCGTAGCCGGTGCACTCCTGAAGGCGGGCGCGCAGCCCGGCCGTCGTCAGGGTCGACCCGGGGCGCAGCCCCTGCCACAGCGGGTACTGGGGCTCGCTGGGGCGGGGCAGGTTGCGGCAGTAGTACTGGTAGACCACGCGCAGGTCGACGCGATAGTCGTAGCCCCGGGAGCCGCCGCCCAGGACACCGCTGGTGAGGAGGGCGCCGTCGTAGGGGCCGTTCTTCCCGACGTACGTCTCCACGACCTTGGCGGCGACGTTTCCGCCCCAGGACTGGCCGTGTACGTACGTCCGCTCGGGCTTGCCGAAGTCCGCCACGAACAGGCGGCGCAGATTCTCGGTGTCGGCGGCCGCCATGCGCGTTCCGTAGCCACCTCGCCGGTAGGAGGAGCCCGCCCAGGCATAGCCCTCGGACACCATCACCGACCAGCGGTCCAGGTCGCCGACGCTCCGCTCGGGATCGGACCCCTCGCCGAGGTCGGGACCGCCGTGGGAGTGGACGATCAGCGACCCGTTCCACTTCTTCGGAATGGCGATCGCGTAGTACGCCCCGTTGCTGTCCTTGCCGGTGTAACACGTGGCCTTGTCGCCCACGCTCGCCGGGCACGCGACCGGTGCGGGGCGCGGCTGGGCCGCCTGGACCGGACCGGCACCGCCCAGCGTCCCCGCCACGACGCCCGCGATGCCGACGGTCGACGCCACGGCACGCCGCATACGCGCCAGGCCTCGCGGAAGGGAGGAAGGTACGTTCCGACTCGAGCTGTGCACAGCAACGCTCCTGACCTCAGTGGCGCTCCCTCGCGCCAGGCGTTGTGATGTTAAGGACACCTGTTCTGCCGACACCATCGAGCAGGGAGTTCTGTTCTTAACGTGCACGGCCGGAGGAGGCCGTGGTGCTGCAATGGACCCATGTCCCTCGACGAGCTCCGCACCCTGCTGGCCCGGCATGCCCGGCCCGACTGGACCACCGCCATCGACGGCGTCCTCGTCTCGAAGGTCGACCGGCCGGATCCGCCGGCGCCCGCCATGTCCGGCATGGTGCTCGCGGTCATCGCCCAGGGCAGCAAACGCCTCGCGCTGGGCGACCGGGTGTACGCGTACGGACCCGGGCAGTATCTGGTGGCATCCGTCGACCTGCCCGTCACCGGGCAGTTCACCCAGGCCGACCCCGAGCAGCCGGCGCTCGGCTTCGGTCTCACGCTGGAGCCGTCCGCCGTCGCCGAACTGCTGTTGCGAGCCGGTCCCGGAGACACACCCCCCGTGGGCGGAGGCGTTCCGTCGGGGATCGCGGTCAGCGAGGCTTCGGCCGCGCTGCTCGACGCGGTGATCCGGCTGCTGCGCCTGCTCGACGAACCCCGCGACCGGGCCGTACTGGCGCCGCTGGTCAAGCGCGAGATCCTGTGGCGCGTGATCACCGGAGAGCAGGGGGCGACGGTTCGGCAGCTCGGCCTGGCCGACAGCGGGCTCAGCCATGTCTCCCGGGCCGTGCGCTGGATCCGGGAGCACTACGCGGAGCCGTTCCGGGTCGAGGACGTGGCGCGCAGGTCCGGCATGAGTGTCTCCGCCTTCTACCGCAACTTCCAGGCGGTGACCGCTATGAGCCCCATCCAGTTCCAGAAGCAGATCCGGCTCCAGGAGGCCCGGCTGCTGCTCGCCACCCATCCGAACGACGTCACCGGGGTCGGCCAGCGGGTCGGCTACGACAACCCGTCGCAGTTCAGCCGGGAGTACCGCCGCCAGTTCGGCGCGCCCCCGAGCCGGGACGCGGCACGTCTGCGGGACACCGTACGCACCCCCGCGGGCGTCCTGCCCTGAGCGGGGCTGGGCCACCGGGAGGATCGTGCATGGGGGAGCGAGGATAGTTCTATCGTTTCCGCAGGTCGGAGCGGTGCAATGGGAGTGCAAGTTCTCCCGCGGAGCAGGAAACGCCTGTTCCTCCGCGGATCCCACCACATCGCAGGGGTCACACCATGAACACCGTTCTGATCACTGGTACGTCGTCCGGGTACGGACGGGAGACCGCCCTCCACTTCCATGAGCGGGGGTGGCACGTCATCGCCACCATGCGGACGCCACGGCCGGGCGTCTTCCCCGAGTCGGACCGGTTCCGCGTCGTCGAACTCGACGTGACCAGGCCGGAAAGCATCGCCGCGGCACTCGAGGCGGCGGGGCCCATCGACGCCCTGGTCAACAACGCGGGCATCCCGTCGATGGGCGTGTTCGAGGGCGTCTCCATGGCCCACGTACGGGAGGTTTTCGAGACCAACACCTTCGGGGTGATGGCGACGACCCAGGCGGTGCTGGCGCAGTTCCGCGAGCGCGGTTCCGGCGTGGTGGTCAATGTGACCTCCAGCGTGGTGCTGGGGCACATGCCGCTCACGGCCGTGTACAAGGCGAGCAAGCTGGCCGTCGAGGGGTTCACCTCATCCCTCGCGCTCGAACTCGCGCCCTTCGGTGTCCGGGCGAAGACGGTCGAGCCGGGCGCCTGTCTGACGACGAACTTCGGAGCCAGGTTGCCGAATGACGTTCCGCTGGAGGAGCAGGTCCCGGCGCCTTACGCGGCGTTCGCGAAGAAGTCCATGGCCGACTTCGCGGGCCAGGACGTGTTCACCAAGGAGAGCGACGTCGCCGAGACGGTGTGGCAAGCCGTGCACGACACCACCGGCCGGCTGCGCTTCCCGGCCGGTCCCGACGCGGTCCGGCTCGACCAGGCGAAGTGACACCCACCGGCGGGCGAGGTGTTCACACTGGCGGACGGGGCGGAACCTGCCGGAGGTTCCGCCCCGTCCCCTGTGCGCCCGTCCCCTGTGCGTCAGGCTTCGGCCGTCAGAAGCGGTCCGGGGAGCGCTGCGGAAGCGGGGCCCCGGGACGGGCGTCCCGCTTCCGGTCCTCCTGGGCGCCGCCGTTCGAGTCGCCCGTCGCCTCGCAGGTCACGTCCTTCGCCGGCAGCTTGCCGGTGGTCAGGTAGTCCGCCACCGTGCCGTCCGTGCACGCGTTGCCGCTCGGGTAGACGCCGTGGCCCTCGCCGCCGAGGACGGTCAGCATCCTCGAACCCTTCAGATCGGCGTGCAGGGCCTGACCGCTCGGCAGCGGGGTCTGGGAGTCCCACTCGTTCTGCACGACCAGCGAGCCGACCTTGTTGTTCACGACGGTGGCCCGCTCGACCGACCTGTCCCAGAACGCGCAGGGCTTGATGCTGGACGCGAAGTCGCCGTAGAGCGGGTAGCGGCCCTTGTCCTCGATGGCGTCCCGCCGATAGCTCTCGGGGTCGCGGGACCAGGCGGCCGAGTTGTCGTTGCACACCACGGCCCAGAAGCTCGCGGTCATGTTGTCGCTCGGTACACCGGCGGAGCCGGCGGCCAGGCGTGGCGTTCCGGCCGGATCCGGGAGCTTCTTCGCGGAGGCCGGCTTGCCGGCCGCGGCCTTCTTCAGCTCCACGACCAGGTCGGTGCCCTCCCGCACGCTGAAGACCGCGCCGCGCATCATGCTCCGGACGTCATCGCCGGTGTACTTCTCCCCGTCCATCTCGATGGGCTTGTCGTTCGCCCGCTGGACCAGGTCCCAGAACGTCCGGTCGACCTTCTTCGGGGTGTCGCCGAGGCCGTACTTCCCGGAACGCGCGGCGGCCCACTCGGTCCACCGGTCGAACGCGGGCTCGGCACCCTCCGCCCACCACTGGATCATCTTCCGCCAGGCCCGCGCCGGATCGACCGCGCTGTCCACCACGACCCGGTCGGCCCGGCTCGGGAACAGCTGGGTGTAGACCGCGCCGAGGTACGTGCCGTACGAGTAGCCGAAGTACGAGAGCTTCTTCTCGCCGAGGATCGCCCGGAGCAGATCCATGTCGCGCGCCGTGTTGCGCGTGGTGATGTGCTTCAGCGTGGCGCCGGACTTCTCACGGCACTTGCGCGCGACATCCCGCGCCCAGGCGACGTCCTTGTCGAACGTCGCCTCCTTGTACGGCCGCAGCCAGTTCTCCTCCTCCGGCTCCAGACCGCAGGTGACGGGCGTGGACCGGCCCACCCCGCGCGGGTCGAAGCCGATGAGGTCGTACTTCTGCCGCGCGGACTCGGGCAGCATGTCCTTCATCTGCAGCGGCATGTCGAGCCCCGGTCCGCCGGGGCCGCCGGGGTTGGCGAGCAGGACGCCGTGCCGCTTGTCCGGTGTGGTGGCCTTGATCCGGGATATGGCCATGTCGATCCGCTTGCCGCCGGGAGCCCGGTAGTCCAGCGGCACCTTGATCGTCGCGCACTGGTACTCCGCCGGTTTGTCGGCCTCGCACCGCTGCCACTTCGGCTTCTGCTTGACGTACGGGTCCAGGGCGCTCGCGGTGGCGGACACCGGGGCGGCGGCCTGGGCGGTGCCGGTCTGGGCGGCGCCGGCCGTGGAGGTGGCGAGCGCGGGAGCCAGCGTCGCGGTGACACCGACGGCCAACAGCGGCGCGAGACCTCGTCTACGCACGAAATCGTTCCTTCCGGTCGCGTATCGGGACAGGAACGATCATTCAGGTGATGTGCGCCCGGGAACATCGCCCGTGCGTCCCCAACTCCCCTCCCTCTTGGGAGGGATGTGACGGCCGGGTGTGGTCCCTTGGTTGTACGGCCCGCCCGCACCGCCTTCAGGGTTGGGGCACCTCCTGGCCGTTGACGAACACCCGCCGGAAGGTCAGGTCGTCGGTGTGGGCGACGCTGTCGGGGTCGCGGACGCCGGTGAAGGTGGAGCGGGAGAGGTGCACCCCGCTCAGATGGTCGGTCTCCAGGCCGACCAGCCGCAACACGGTCTGGGCGCCGTCGATCTCCATCCGGTCCAGGTGGATGTTCCGCACGGACACCGGCAGTGTCCCGTCCTCGCCACCGTTGTAGTCCATGGTCACGAAGGCGATGTCACGCTCCACGCCCTGCCCGGTGAAGTTCCGGATGTGCACACCGTCGATGGAACCACCGCGCTTCTTGTTCGCCTTGACGTACAGCGCGTACTTGACGGGGTAACGGCCGGGGAAGTCCGGGGGGTTGATCTCACAGTCCTCGGCGAAGACGTCACGCACCCCGCCGGACATCTCGCTGCCGACCGTCATCCCGCCCCAGCGGCCGGAGAACCGGCAGTCGCGCACGACGATGTTCCTGCTCGGCACACCGACCCGGTGGCCGTCCTCGTCCCGGCCGGACTTGACGGCCACGCAGTCGTCGTTGGTGTTGAACCGGCAGCCGGTGATGAGCACATCGGAGCAGCACTCGGGGTCGCACCCGTCGGTGTTGTAGAGCGTGCTGTCCACGGTGACGTCGCGCACGGTGACGTTGCTCGACAGCACCGGATGTACGGTCCACATCGGCGGATCGACGATGGTCAGGCCGCTGACCAGGACGTTGCGGCAGCGGTAGAACTGCACCATCTTCGGCCGCAGATGGTGGCCGTCGCCGAAGACGCGCCGCGCCACCGGCACCCCCGTGGAGCCCATCTCGCGCAGCAGCTTCTGGTCGGCTCCCTGCGGTCCGCTGTCGCGGTACCAGCTCTCCCACGGCCCGAGCCGGGCCTGCCCGTCGAGCGTGCCGCGGCCGGTGACCGCCACGTCCCGCTCGCCGTACGCGTAGACGAAGGGCGAGTAGTTGTAGCATTCGGTGCCCTCCCAGCGGGTGAGCACCACCGGCAGGAAGTCGCGCGGATCGGGGCTGAAGGCGATGGTGGCGCCCGCGGTGACATGCAGGTCCACCCGGCTGCGCAGATGGATCGCACCGGTGAGGAAGCGGCCCTCGGGGACGACGACATGGCCGCCGCCCGCGCGGTGGCAGGCGGCGATGGCGGCCCGGAACGCCGCGGTGTTCATCGTCCGCCCGTCGCCGACCGCGCCGTAGTCGGTGACCCTGAACGTGCGCCGGGGGAAGGCGGGCGGCCTGATCCGGGCCAGGATCCCCGGCACCGCGCGCCACGCCCCGGTGTAGGCGGCGGCCGCGCCGGTGCGCGGAGCTTCCGTGCCCGTGTGCGGAGTGGCCGCTCCGGTGTGCGAAGTGGCCGCGTACGCCTGCTCCGCCGACAGGGGAGGGAACAGCGTGCCCGCCGCCAGCAGACCGCCGGTGCGCAGCGCCGCGCGGCGGGAAGGTCTCGGGTGCATGGCCTGCCTCCTTGGCAACGCTCTAGCTGACGGAGATCCGGTCCAGGTCGGGCGCGGACTCGGTGTCGTTGGAGATCCTGATGGTGTTGGCGCCGGGCTTCAGGGTGACGGGGAGGGAGGTGGTACGTGGTGTGGTGTTCCCGGTGTCGGTCACCGTCACCTTGGCCGCCGGGCCGCCGTTGACGCTCACCTGGAACGAGCGGGTGCCGTTGACCGTGTAGTCCAGGTGCAGCGTGTGCTCCCCGCCGTCGGGGACGACCACATCGGGGAACACCATGGCCGCCTGCTCGCCGCCACCGATGTTGCGCACCTTCTCGGCCCCGGAGCAGGGTCCGCAGCCGGTGATGCCCGTGCTGCCGAACTGGTTGGCCGAGTCCTCCGCCTCCCGCGCCCATATCCGGCCTTCGGGCAGTGGCCGTACCCGGACCTGGTCCGAGACGGACTTCTGCCGGCCGAGCAGCGCGTAGTCCGCTGTGACGGGGATGTCGGCCGACCCGGCGTCCTGGCCCGGCGGGGAGGTGACGGTCCAGGTGCCCCGCACCGTCTCGCCGAGCCGCAGCGACCGCGCCGTGACCGGCCCGCCGTCCGCGGTCCAGCCGGCGGGCAGCCGGGGCGCGAGGCTGACGTTGTCGAGCTGTTCGTCGTCGTCCAGCCGGAGCGTCGCCGTGACGGTGAGGGACCGCTGCCCGGGCCCGGCCCACTGCAGACCGTGGGGCCGTACGGTGAGCGTGGTCTTGGGGGTGTACGAGGCCGGGGGCAGCGGGGCCACCGCGATCCGGTCCAGACCGGGGCCACGGCGGGCGGTGCTGAACACCTTCACCGTATTGGCACCGGCCTTGAGCGGTACGGACACCGCCGTGCTCTCCGGCACCTCGGGGCTGTCCGCGGCCACGGGCACCTCGACCGGTGCCGCGCCGTTGACACTCACCGACAGGGAGGAGTCGGCCGCGGCGGTGTGGTCCAACTGGAGCCGGTAGTCACCCTGTTCGGGTACGCGCACATCGCGGTACGTCACGGAGTCGCGCGGTCCGCGGCCGAGGCCGTCCACGCGCCGGCCGCCCGAGCAGGCGCCGCACGCCACGGAGTGGGCCCCGCCCGTCGGCCGGTTCTGCCGAGCCTCGGCCTCCAGCGGCAGTGCGGTACGGGTGGTCTTCGAGCGGCCGTACGCCACCTGGATCTCGTCGATGCGCAGCTGCTTGTGGAACTCGGGTGCCTGCGGACCGCCCCACAGGCTGCGCACCTCCAGCTTCAGATAGCGGGCGGTGCGGTCGCCGATGTCGATGGTGCGCACCCCGCGCGCACTGGGCAGGGTGCCCGAGCGCACCCGCGACCAGCGCTTGCCGTCGCCGCTGGCGTAGACGCGGTAGTCCTTGATGCGCGCGGAGTCCTCGGGGCGGCCGAAGGACGACCGGGCGTGCGTCGGGGACCACTCGCGCTGGTTCACCGCCAGCGCCGTGGCGTGCTTGCGCGCGCCGAGGTCGAGGGTGGCGGAGACGGGCAGTTCGCCGTCGCTGTCCCAGTAGGTCTCGTAGTCGCCGTCGGCGAGGTCGGCCGCCGGGTGGCCGGTGCGCGCGGACGTGGCGGTGGCGCCGACGCCCGACTGCGGGTAGAGGGGCCGTCGGCCGTCGGTCTCGACCTTGAAGACGGTGTCGTACGGATCCCAGTCCTCGATGCCGAGGATCGACAGCCGGCCGCCGGACTGGCTGAAGCGCATCGCCTCGCCGGTGCGCAGATCGGTGACCCGGCGCACGGTGTAGCCGTTGTCGCCCAGCCGCACCATGTCGGTGCGGGGCCGGGTGACCACGTGCACATACTGGGTGCGGTCGCCGTTCTCGCCCCGGCCCACGGTGACCACGCCGTGGGCGCCGTCGTTCCAGAAGCCGGGCTGCATACCGCCGTACATGTAGCCGCCGCCCTCGACGCCGTACACCGACTCCCGGATGGGCTCGACCCACTTGCCCATGAAGTCGTTGAACTCCTCCTGCTGGGCGGGGAGTTGACCGTTCACCATGAGTGTCTCGGCCATGAGCGACTTGATGGAGGAGCCCGCGTTGGTGATGTAACGGCCGGTGCTGAGCCGGGCGTCGACCTCGTGGTCACCGCCGTCGTACCACCATTCGCCGGTGGTCGGCAGCTTGTAGTCGGCCTCGGTCAGCCGGGGCATGGGGACGGTCACGGCGGCGGGGTAGTCGTACGCCGGGGTCATGCCGGTCTTCTGCTCATTGCTGACCGTGTCCATGATCGGCGTGTCTTCGTTGTTGTTGCTCAGCAGCCAGTCCGGCCGGCGTTCGCGGATCTTCTCGTAGAGCCCGTTCTCCTCCCAGTACTCGTTGTCGTTGTCGATCCAGAACCCCGACAGATCCGGGTACTTGTCCATGACCTCGAGGAACAGGTCGTAGCTGTACATGCCGAAGCCACGGCGTGTGGTCAGGTCCACCTGCTTGCCCTTGTACTTCGAGTAGGCGGCCGAATCCAGCGTCTCGGTGCCCGACTCGTTGTGCCACTGCGGGTCGTCGGTCATGTAGAGGATGATGTGCACGCCCTTGGCCTTGGCCGCGGCCACGAGCTCGCCGAGCAGATCGCGCTCGGTGGCACAGCTGCCGGGGACCTTCGAGGGCCAGGGGCGGGCGTAGCCCAGCCTGCTGTGGAAGGTCGCGAGCACGATGTACGAGGCGCCGAGTTTGCGCGCCTCGTCCACCCAGTAGTCGGCGTTCCAGCCGCCCTCGGTGACATCGCGCTCCCAGGTGGCGCAGTCGCGGTGCTGGGGGGTGGTGAACATGCCCCAGTGCAGGAAGAGCCCGGCGGTGGACTGGCGCAGCCACTCCTGCCGGGGGTGCTGGACCTCGGCCTGGGCGGGCGTGGCCAGGAGGCCGATGGCCAGGGCGAGTACGACCGCCGCGCACAGCGCGCGCCACCGGGAGCGGGGGGCGCGGGCGGCGCGTGCGGTGCGGGCAGCACCGGCGGCGCGGGCCGCGGGGATGTGGATGGGGCGGAGCGGGATCCTCGGCGTGGGCATGTCCTGTCCTCCGTGAACGTTCCCGTGAGCGTTCACGGAGCACTGTCCGGCCCACCCGGCCGCCGTGTCAATATGTGTGCGAGGTTGGGGTGTTCGCTGTGGGGTTCCGTTGACGCCCGTCGTCGCCGCGGTGATTATCGGGGAGGAGCGCTTCGGGGATCACCCCCGTGAGCGGTCCCGAGTGTCACGTCGTACCGCGTCGTGCCACGTCGTACCACGTCCGAGGGTGGGAGAGGGGTGGGGCCCGTGCCCATGAGCGCCAGGCCGCGCCGCATCACCATCGAGGATGTGGCGCGCTCGGCCGGGGTGTCCCGGCAGACGGTCTCCCGCGCGGTCAACGACAAACCGGAGATCGACCCCGCCACGCGGCAGCGGGTGCTGCGGGTGGCCCAGTCGATGGGGTACCGGCCGAGCCGGTTCGCCCGTGGCATGGTCGGCCCGCGGCTCACCACACTGGGCCTGGTCATCGCGGATGTGCTCAACCCCTTCTTCCCCGAGGTGGTTTCCGGTGTGCTGGCGGCGGCCGACGAGCGCGGCTGGCAGGTCGCCATCTACAGCACCGGGTCCGCCCTGGAACGCGAGACCGCGGTGGCGCGGACCGTGGTGGACCACGTGGACGCGTGTGTCGCCTTCCTGCTCGACCCCGGCGCCATCGAGCGCATCCACCGCTCCGGTATGCCCTTCGTCCTGCTCGACAACGAGCACCGGCCGCCGAGCGTGAGCGGGGGGCGGATCGACTTCGCCACCGGTATGCGGCATGCGGTCGGCCACCTCGTGGAGCGCGGCCACCGGCGGATCGCGATGCTCGACGACCGCGGCCGCCCGGACGCCGGCGGCCACGGCACCCGTCACTCGCTGTTCCTCGGCGCCGCCGCCGAACACGGACTGCCCGCCGACGAGTCCTGGGTGTTCCCCGCGGCCAACGCCCTCGACGGCGGGGCGGCGGCCATGGATGACGTGCTGGCAAGCGGCTTCGGGGCGACGGCGGTGCTCGCGTACAACGACCTGATCGCCATCGGCGCCATGCGCCGCGCCCGCGACCGGGGCGTGCGGGTGCCGGAGGACTGCGCGTTCGTCGGGTGCGACGGGCTGACGCTGAGCCGCCTCGTGGACCCGCCGCTGACCACCCTGACCGTCGACAAGGAACTCCTCGGCCGGGCCGCGGTGCGGCAGGTCGCCGCGCAGATGACCGGCGCCGGGACGGGGGAGACGGTGATCGTGCCACGCCTGGTGGTACGCGCGTCTTCCTGATGCCGCCCTCCCTCCCCGGCCCGGCACCGGGATGCCGGGCCATTTAGTTGTGTGCATATAATGATTATGGCAACACAATTAAACGGAGGCCCTTCATGCCGGATCTCGCTCCTCGGCGACGATGGCTCGTGCTGGCCATCTGCTGCATGAGCTTGCTGATCGTCAGTCTCGACAACACGATCCTGAACGTCGCCCTGCCCTCCATCCATCGCGACCTGCACACATCGGTGTCCGGGCTGCAATGGACGGTCGACGCGTACACGCTGGTGCTGGCGAGCCTGTTGATGCTCTCCGGCTCGACCGCCGACCGGGTGGGCCGTCGCCGCACGTTTCAGGCCGGGCTGGTGATCTTCACCGCGGCCTCGCTGCTGTGCAGTCTGGCTCCCGGGCTCGGCTGGCTGGTCGTCGCGCGGATGCTCCAGGCGGTCGGGGGATCGATGCTGAACCCCGTCGCCATGTCGATCATCAGCAATACCTTCACCGACCCCCGCGAACGCGCCCGCGCCATCGGTGTGTGGAGCGGTGTCGTGGGCATCAGCATGGCCGCCGGGCCGATCATCGGGGGTGCGCTGGTGGAGTCGGCCGGCTGGCGGGCGATCTTCTGGCTCAACGTGCCCATCGGCCTTGCCGCGCTCTTCCTGACCCGCAGGTATGTGCCGGAGTCCCGGGCGCCGCGGGCTCGCCGGGTGGACCCGGTCGGGCAGGCGCTCGTCGTGGTGCTGCTCGTCGCGCTGACGTACGCGATCATCGAATCGCCGAACCTGGGCTGGACCTCTCCCGTGGTCGCCGGGTGCGCCGCCGCGGCGCTGTGCGCGCTGCTGGGGCTGCTGTGGTACGAACCGAGGCGCGCCGACCCGCTCATCGACCTGCGGTTCTTCCGTTCCGCGCCGTTCTCGGGCGCCACCGTGATCGCGGTCGCCGCGTTCGCCGGTCTGGGTGGCTTCCTGTTCGTCAGCTCTCTGTACCTCCAGGATGTGCGGCAACTCGATCCGCTGCACGCCGGGTTGTTCATGCTGCCCATGGCGGTCATGGCGCTGCTGACCGCGCCCGTATCGGGCCGCATGGTGGCCTCGCGGGGGCCGCGTACTCCGCTGCTGCTCGCCGGGGCGGCGTTCTGCGCGAGCGCCGTGCTCCAGGCGCTCACCTACTCCGAGCACCTTTCGGTACCCCTGCTGGTCGTCGCGTATCTGCTCTTCGGCACCGGCTTCGGGCTGGTCAACGCGCCCATCACCAACACCGCCGTCTCCGGGATGCCCCGTTCGCAGGCCGGTGTCGCGGCCGCGGTGGCCTCCACCAGCCGGCAGACCGGCCAGTCCCTCGGGGTGGCCGTCATCGGTGCCCTCATGGCCGGGGGAGTGCACACGGACGCGGCGGCCTTCACGGACGCGGCACGCACGGCATGGTGGATCATCGCGGGCTGCGGTGCCGCGGTGCTGGTCATGGGTACGCTCACTTCCGGCCGCTGGGCCCGGGCAACGGCCCAGCGCACGGCGAAGCGGCTCGCCGCCGAGGAGACCAGGGAGACAGTGAACGCCTGATGGAGCGCCCACATGACAACGAGCCGCACGAGCCGCACGAGGGAGACGAGCGGGACGAGCGGGACGTCGAGACCGTCAGGACCGCGGCCCGCGCCTGGCTGGGGCTGAACACGCTCCTGATGGAGCGTTACAACCGCCGCAAGGCGGTCGCGGAGAGCCTCGGCATGAGCTTCAGCCGCGTCAGGGCGCTGCGCCGGGTCGCGGCCGGTCCGATCACCCTTCGCGAACTGGCCGAGCGGCTGGGCGCCGACCCGCCCTACACCTCCGTCATCGTCGACGACCTCGTACGGCGCGGCCTCGCCGAACGCATCACCAACCCGGCCGACCGCCGGTCCAAGCTGGTCCATCTCACCGAGGACGGCAAGGCGCTGGCCGCCCGTGCCGTCGCGATCCTCACCACCCCACCCGACGCCCTGCTCGCCCTGCCGATCGAGGACATCCAGGCGCTCGACCGGGTGGTGGCCAAGCTCCTCGACTGAACGAAACCGGCCGGAACGGCGCGTGAGCGTCAGGAGTTCATGGCGGCTCGCAGAATTCGTTGCCTTCGGGATCAGCGAGGATTGCCCAGCCCGACCCATCGGGATTTCGGTGATCGGCGACAAAGGTGGCGCCGAGGCCCAGCAGCCGGTCCACCTCCTGATCGCGCGAGGTCTCAGGGCGCAGGCACAGATGGATCCGGTTCTTGATCGTCTTGGCCTCGGGCACCTGGTTGAAGTGCAGCACTGGTCCCTCCGCCAGCAGCACCTGAGTCTCCCGGTCACCCGGTCCGTCCTCCGGATGCAGCGGACGGCCGGTCACCCCGCTCCAGAACCGGGCCAGCTCATAGGCGTCCGCACAGTCAATCGCCACGTTCTGCAATACCGAGACCATGCATGCGAGCCTTCCTGATCTCCACGCCGAACGCCACCGAACGGAGCCGGTCGCCGCCGTCAGAGGCACGGGGAGGCTGCTGGAGTGGGAAAGGGCGTCGTGGGCCTCTCCGAGTGTGTGGAGGGCTGTCACGGCTCTGTACTCCTGACGAAGCACGGCAGCAATGCGGCGTACGGTGGCAGCGTGGCAAACGAACACCTGGGGCGGACACTGCGCCGGCTGCGCCGTCTGGCCGCCCTGACGCAAGAAGAACTGGCCGAGCGTTCCGTCGTGTCCGTCGATGTGATCCGTCAGCTCGAACAGGGGCGGAAGCACTCGGCACGCCTCCCCACGCTGCACGCGCTGGCGAACGGTCTCGGTGTGGAGCTGACCACCCTCCTGGGTGACCCTCCTGCGGTCTCCTCGACAGGCGAGAACGATGGGCCGCGCTTCGTGGCCGTGCGCCGCGCCATCATGCCCGCGCTCTGGGGACCGGAGCCGGAGCCGCCCGGGCCCGACTTCTCGTTGGACCGTCTGCGCGAGCAGATCGCGGACGGTTGGACCCAGTATCACGCCGCAGAGTTCGAGACGGTGATGAAGTCATTGCCGGAATTGATCTCGGATGCGCACACTGCCACGGCCTCGGGCGACGACGCCGACCGCAGGGCGGGTTTCGCGGCTCTGGGCAAGGTGCTTCAGCTCGCAGGGCATGTCGCCGTGCGGATGGGCAAGACGGACCTTGCCCTGACGAGCCTGGAGCGCGCGGTAGACGCTGCGGGACAGTCCTCCGATCCGCTGCTTCTGCCGATGATCGTCAACTCCATGGCATGGACCTACCAGCGGCAGGGACGACTGGAGGACGCGTTGGGCATCGCGCTCCGTGCCGCCGACGACATGACGAACGCTGTCCACACCGGGACGGCTGACGGCCTGAAGGTGTGGGGAGCGTTGACCATGAGCGCGGCCACGTCGGCCGCGAGAAGTGGCGACTACGAGCGCGCGGCGGCGATGATGGAGACGGCAGAGAAGGAAGCCGTTCGGGTCTCGAAGCTGTCCGAAAGCGGTGACAACCGCATGGTCAGCGTCTTCAGCCCATCGTCGGTCCGGATCGAACGTGTCCGTCTTGCTGTCCAGTATGGGCACCCCGAAGAGGCCTTGAAGCTGGCCAAGGGTATGCGCTTGTCGAAGGATACCCCGCCGTCCTGGCGGACGTGGCTGCTGCTGGACGTGGCCCGAGCCCACACGGACGTAGGGGACGCGGGGGGAGCCGTGAATACCCTGGAGTCCCTGCGCCGGGTGGCGCCGACGTGGATGCAGCACCACACGTTGGCCGTGGCCATCGTGCGCGACCTGTGGGCGTTGCCCAACCACCCGCCAGGGCTGCGCCCACTGGCTGAGTTCCTGGGGGTTGGCGAATAGCGTTCTGAAACTAGGATGTTGCGCCCCTGTCACCCTTCTTGGCACGTCGCTTACATGAGTGGTCACTGCCCCGCAGCCTTGTGAACAGCCGGGGCTGCGGTCGACCCGAAAGAGCAATTGACGTGCCAAAATTCACGGACGCGCGGTCACGAAAGCAGCCTCGACAATGTCTGCCGCTCACCATAGCCCGCCCTACTGGGCACCCTGGCTACAGCGAGACCCTGCCGCGTGAACCAGAGAGCGCGGTCACAGCCCGGCGCCTGGTACGCGTCGCCTTCGCAACATGGCGCCTGGAAGAACTGGCCGAGGTCGCGGCTTTAATCGCCTCCGAGCTGGTGACCAACGCCGTGAAGCACGCCCAGAGTAATTACATCCGGGTCACGGTCACCCGGCTCGAGGCAACTCGGGTGCGCATCGGGGTGGTGGACAAATCGAAGAGACGCCCGGTGCCTCGGGAGTCGGGCGCGGAGGACGAGAGTGGGCGCGGCCTCGCGCTCGTGGCCGCGCTGGCTGAGGAGTGGGGCACCGATCCGCTGCCGTGGGGCAAGCGGGTGTGGGCGGAGCTGCACGGGAAGGAAAACTGACCTGGGCTTTGCGGTGGTCCCGCGCCCAGTTTGGTAACGCTGCCGTTCGGCGGATGCGACGCGAGGATCTCGGCGATGGCTCTTCGAGCGGTACAGCCTGGATCCGGTCAGTCCAGGCCGTGGTCGCGGGCGTAGCGGGTGGCCGCGACGCGGTCGCGGGAGCCGGTCTTGGTGAAGACCCGGTTGATGTGGGTCTTCACGGTGTTGCCGCTCAGGAAGAGGGCGGTGGCGATCTCCGCGTTGGTCATACCGCGTGCCATCAGCGTGAGGATCTCCGCCTCACGACGGGTGAGCCCGTCCGGAAGCGGCCGGTCGGCGGCGTCGGGCCCCCGGGGAGGGGTGTCGGGCCCCGGACGAGCGGCGTCGGGCCCCGGGGGAGGGGCGCTGGGAGCGCTCGCCGCGGCGAGCAGGGTGGCCTGGACCCTGGGGTCGAGGACGGAGAGCCCCGCGACGGCGCTGTGCAGCGTACGGGCGATGTGCAGGCGGTCCGCGTCCTTGGTGAGGTAGGCGCGGGCCCCGGCTCGGAGCGTCTCCAGGACGGAGGTGTCGTCGGCGTAGGTGGTCAGGACGACGACGGCGACCTCGGGGTGCTCGGCGGTGAGCCGGCGGGTGGCCTCGGTGCCGTCGAGCACCGGCATGTGCAGGTCGAGCAGGATCGCGTCCGGGTGGTGCTCGGCGACCTGGTCGAGCGCCTGTTGTCCGTTGGCCGCCGAGCCGACGACGTCGATGTCCGGCAGCAGGTCGAGCATGAGGACCAGCCCCTCCCGGACGCTGGCCTGGTCGTCGGCGACCACGATCCGCAGCGGCCGGGTGTCCTGGGCGCTCATCGCGGCACCTCGGCCCGGACGCGCCACTGCCCGTCCCGTACGCCCGCGTCGAGTGTGCCGCCCAGCAGCAGGAGGCGCTCGCGCATCCCGGTGAGACCGTAGCCGCCGTCGACGGTGGCGAACGCGGGTGGCCGCCGAGGGGATGGGGGTGCGCCGAGCGGGTTGTCGACGGTGAGCGTCACGTGTTCGTCCTCATACGTCAGGGCGACCTCCACCGGCTGGGCGGGGGCGTGTTTGGCGGCGTTGGTCAGGGCTTCCTGCGCGGTACGGAAGAGGGGGAGTGCCTGGTCCGCCGGGAGCGGGGAGGGCTCGCCCTCGACCCTGAGCCGTACCGGAACGCCGTGCCGCTGCCGGTGGGTGTCCGCCATCGTGCCCAGTTCCTCGTCGAGCGGCGCGAGGTCGGAGCGCAGGGCGTGCACCGCGCGGCGGGTCTCGGCGAGCCCGTCGGCGGTCAGCCGCCGCGCTCCGTCGAGCACGGTGACGGCCCGGTCGATGTCCCGGTGATCCGTCAGCAGGGCACTGGCGGCCTGGATCTGGATGCTCAGGGCGCCCAGCGAATGGGCCAGTACGTCATGGATCTCACGGGCGATCCGGGTGCGTTCGTCCAGTACGGCCACCCGGCGCTGCTCCGCGCGGAGCAGTTCGCTCTGGGCGAGCATGGCGGCCGATTGCTCGGCGCGTATCCGGTAGGCGCGCCGGTTGTGGCCTGCGACCAGGACCAGCGCCACCAGCATCGGATAGCCCAGTGCGAACCCGCGGCTCGCCCCGGCGACCAGGACCCCGGTCTCCAGGGCCACCACCGTGCAGCCCGCCACGGCCCAGCCCACCGGGAGGCTCAGCTCGGTGCCCAGGTGCATGACGGCCATCAGCGACAGGCCGATGAGTGCTCCGGAGTGCGGGAAGGCGCTGGCGTAGCCGGAGAGGGCGGCGGCGCCGCCGAGCAGGACCCGCATCCGCGGCGCGCGCCTCGCGGCCTCGTCGCCGAGGGTGTGGGTGAGCTCCCACAGCAGCAGCGCCAACCCGCCCAGCGCGTACGTGACGACGGCCAGGGTCACCGCCCCGGGCCCGGCCGGAGGGACCGTGAAGGTGTGCAGACCGATGAACGCGTACGCGCCGGCCCTCATCAGCCATGACACCGTACGCAGCACGGATGCAGGATAGCGGCCCCAGGACCGCTCGGCCGCGGCGCCGGGGTGTTCCTCGTCATGGGCCGGGGGTCCTGCTGTTCCGTCGTCTCGTGTGGGGGCCGCGGGCGCGCCTGCCGGGTGCCGTCCGGTCATCGCCGTCCCCGGCGGTCCCGGTCGCGTAGGCCGTCACACGCCGACCGGTCATACGATCCCGTGGGCCGGGGCTGCCGCCCGGGC
Organism: Streptomyces rapamycinicus NRRL 5491; assembly: GCF_024298965.1. Lineage (NCBI taxonomy): Bacteria > Bacillati > Actinomycetota > Actinomycetes > Kitasatosporales > Streptomycetaceae > Streptomyces > Streptomyces rapamycinicus. Next base: position 10,190,789 of record NZ_CP085193.1, read on the forward strand.
CGCTCCGCGCCGGGCGCCGACGGTTCGCCCGACCCGCCCAGCAGTCCCGCCAGCGCACCCCGCACATCGAAGGGGCGGCCGTCCTTCTCCGGCGCGAACGGCACACCGGAGGCGAGGGCGCGCGGTGTGACGACGGCGGCCTGGCCGAGCCGGTTGAGGCCGAGCAGCATCAGGATGGGTGCCGAGGAGCCCGCCACGGGAGCGTGCAGCGCCATGGCGACGACCGTCAGCACGACCCGCGAGACCACCAGCGCGAGCCACAGCCACAGTCCGTACACCGGCATCCGCGCCCACAGCACCCCGTCGCGCGGCTCCAACCGCAGCAGCGCTCCCTGGGCGGTGCCGATTCCGGCCGCGATCACCGCGCTGATGACGAGGCATGCCAGATCGGTCGTGGTGAGGTGGCGGCCGCCCTTGCCGAGGCTGGTGAAACCGATGACGGCGAGGATCGCGGGAAGCAGGATCAGCCGCTTGCCGCGCAGCGGTTCGCCGCGTAGCTGACGTGCGATGACGAAGATCACGATGGCGATCGCGGCCAGCGCTTGCAGCACGTTCACTGGAGGACTCCCGTCGGCCACGCTTCGGTCGCGTACGCCTGTTGACTCGCCCCGAGGCTAGGAAGGCCCGCGGGGCACCGCGTCACCCCGAGCGGTGACCTCCGGGGTGATCCGCGGGGTGATCCGCGGGTGACACCGGCGCCGGGAACCGGTACCACCGGGCGGCCGAAGCGATCACCCCGGAGGTCACCCCGTGCTACGGCGCGTGCGAAGGCGTACCGGCACCAATCTGAGCGAGCCGAATCCGCGGCAAACCGTCCACCGAGAGGCTCGCCATCCCATGTCCACCATCGGTCAAGCCATGATCATCAACGCTGCGGTCCTGATCGCCGTCCTGGAGGCGGACCTCGGGCCCCACCGCAAGATCGGGAAGCTGCGCATCCTGCGGCCGCCGCTGATGACCGCCGCGATCGTCCCCCTCTTCATCAAGAGTCCGGCCACCCAGGGCTCCGGCCTGGCGCTCGAACTCGCCGCCGTCGTCGCGGGGTTGATCGTCGGCCTGCTGGCGATGACCTTCACCACGGTCTACACCAGCCCCACGACCGGCAAGCCGGTCAGCCGTGCGGGCTTCGCCTACGCGGCGCTGTGGATCGTCGTGATCGGCGCACGGGCCGCGTTCTCGTACGGATCGGAGCACTGGTTCGCCCGGCAGCTGGGCCGGTGGATGGTCGACCACCAGGTGACCGCCGACGCCCTCACCGACGCGCTGCTGCTGATGGCCGTGGCGATGACGCTCACCCGCACCATCGGACTCGCCACGCGAGCGGCCACCGCCGGCCGCCGGGTGCCGGCCGCCGGGCCCGCGGCCGAGTAGCGGTGGCGTGCGGTAAACGAGACCACAATGAGGTTCGCCTTGTCCCGTCTCGTCGGATCGGAGAGACATGCAGCCCGGACAGGATGAAGAAGTGACCGACGCCGCGGAGCTCGCGGCGCGGCTGCGCCACGTCTTCTGGATCGGTGGCGGGAGTGGCGCGGGCAAGTCGACCATCGCCCGCCGGCTCGCCGACCGCTACGGGTGGCGGCTCTACGCGACCGACGATGTGATGCGGGACCACGCCGGGCGGGCCACCCCCGAGGAGGCGCCGTACCTGCATCAGTTCATCGCCATGGACATGGACGAGCGATGGGTGAACCGGTCTCCGGAGGTCATGCTCGAGACGTTCCACTGGTTCCGGGGTGAGGGCTTCGGCCTGATCGTCGAAGACCTCCTCCGCCTGCCGCCGGAGCCCTGCGTCGTCGTCGAGGGGTTCCGGCTGCTCCCGCACCTCGTGAGGCCGCTGCTCGACGCTCCCCAGCACGCGGTCTGGCTCATTCCGACTCCCGATTTCCGGCAGGCCGCCATCCGGAGCCGGTCCGTACCGGGGGAAGGGTTCGTCTGGAGGACCAGCGATCCGGTGCGGGCCGGCCGCAACCTCGCCGAACGGGACCGCATGTTCACCGCGCGCGTCGAGGAGGAGGCCGAGCGGCTCCGGCTGCGCACCATCGAAGTCGACACCGTGACGACGGAGGACGATCTCGCCGAGCGCGTGACCAGGGCGTTCCGGCTCTGACGTGATGACTCCCGCGGCCGCCTCGCCCCGGGCTCACTTGGTGAAGACCGCCCGCGCGATCTCATCGGGCGCGGCGCTCGTCCCGGCGAGCGGTTCCCCGGCCGCGGACCAGATGCCCGAACGGCCGGACGTGCGGTCGAAGCCGCCCCCGGTCGGACCCGCGAAGGCCGCCGTGGCGACCCACACACCGTGGTCGGCGGCGACCCGGCGGGCGCGCTCGCCGTGGAGCCCGGCCTCGTGTTCGGCGTGGACGACGCCGGCCACGTAGCCGTCGATCCCCATCGCCGCCGTCTTCGCGGCGTGCTCGGGGAAACCGGTGTCGCGGCAGACGGCGAGCCCCAGCCGCCACTCGTCCACGTCGATCACGGCGGGCTCCCCGGGCACGAAGTGGATGGCCTCGCTGCGGTGCAGGTGGACCTTGCCGTAGACCACCCGTGCGCCGTCTCCGTCCAACGCCAGGATGCCGATGCGCGGCCCCGCCACCGGCGCGCCGACCAGGGCGAGCGTCCCGGTCTCGGCGCACGCGGCGACGATCGGGGCAAGCCGTTCATCGTCCGGGGCGACCGGCGTCGCGTCCAGCTCGTATCCGGTCAGCGACATCTCGGGGAAGACCACCACCCGCGCGCCCGCCGCCCGGACGGCCTCCGCGTGGGCCACCGCGTTGGCCGCCACGTCATGAGCGGCGCACCTCGGCTGCGCCACCGCGACGCTCAACGGCCGTGCCACCCCGAACTCCCCTCGTCGAGTCGCACGATCAGCGTATCCGAGCCGGTGCCGCGGACACCGCCGAAATCCGGCGGAGGCACTGCGCCGGCAGCCCGACCTCATGGTCGGCCTGCCGGCGCGGGGCCCGCCTACCGAACCTCAGGCGGACGTGGCGGGCGAGGAGGTGGTCGAGGCGGTGTCGGTGCGGGGCTTCTGGCCGCCGTCCGCCGGGCTCGGGGCCGACGGTTCGCCGTCGCGTTCCTCGGGGAGCTTGAGCGTCAGTGTCAGGACGAGCGCGACCAGGTAGAGCGCGAGGAAGATCAGTGTGACTCCGCCGGCGCCGACGAGGGGGAGGAAGAGGCTGGCGACGGCCGGGCCGACGAAGGCCGCGCCGCCCGCGCCCAGGTTGAGCAGGGCCATCGAGCCGCCCTTGTTCTCGGGCGCCATCGACGGGATGAGGGCCGAGATGGGGACGAATCCCGCGAGGGTCGCGCCGTAGAACATGCCCGCGAGCACCGCGACCCAGTAGTAGTCCGGGCCGAGCCAGGTCGGTACGAAGTACAGCGTCGTGACGCTGATCGCACAGCCCAGCGCGCCGAAGCCCGCGATGGTCGTGCGCCAGCCGATGCGGTCGGAGAGGACGCCGAAGATGAGGTTGAAGAAGATGTTCGTGCCGTAGATGATCGCCAGCAGCTGGAGCCACTTGTCCTCGCCGAAGCCGACGTCGTCGGAGAAGATCCGCGGCAGGTACACCAGCATGCCGAACTCCGGGGCCGTGTTGATGATCCGGACCAGGCAGCCCACCAGCACCCGGGGATGGGTCCAGACGATGGAGACGGAGTTGAGCAGGCTCTCGCCGGTGGTGACCTCCGGGGTGCCATCCGGTCGCCGCCGGGCCTCCGCCGGGCGCCGACCAGGGCGATGGCGCCGCCGATGAGGATGAGGACGAGCGCCGACCACAGCGTGCCGAGGCGGCCGAACGAGGGGATCGTCAGGCTCGACCACAGCGAACCGAGGGTGGGCAGGCCGCCCGTGAAGGCGAAGTAGAACCAGCCCACCGCGGTGCCCAGCCGGGCCTTCGGCGCCGTGTTGGTGATCCATACGAGGAAGCCGAACGCGAAGAGCGGATAGCCGAAGCCCCGGATGCCGTAGAAGATCAGCATCATCGGGTAGTTCTCGGTGCCCAGCGCGAAGAGCAGGTACGCGGCGTCGAAGACGGCCCAGATCGCCAGGCCCGTCCACATCACCCGGCGGGGCCCCCACACCTGGCAGAGCGCGCCGGAGAACCACGACGCCAGCATGACGGCGATGCCGTAGACGGTGATGACGTACCCGGCCCGTACGTCCGTGGCGGCACCGTGATCGGCCATGTACGGAGCGATGAAGCCGGATTCGACGCCGTCGCCGATCATGAACAGGAGTACGCCCAGATAGCCCAGGATCAAGGGTTTCGGCATCGGTTCCTCCACTCTGCGGGGATGACGGAGTACGACCGCAGATACTCAAGCGCGCCGAGAGAAATATCAAGAGGTCTGGTAAGAATAACGAGAATCGATGGTAACTACTCGGTCTCGACGACTCTCACATCCGTCAGCTCCCGCATCTCCCGGAGCAGCTCCCCGTCCACCGGGCCGGTCAGCAGAACATGGTCGAAGGAGTCCACGCTCTCCAGCCGGTGCAGTGCGCGACGGCCCACCTTGCTGTGGTCCATGAGCAGCACGCTCGTCGCGCCCGCCTGCCGGGTCGCCCGCTTGATGCTGACGATCTCCTGCTCCTGGTGGAAGGTCATGCCCGCGGTGATCCCGGAGGTGGAGAGCACGCTCAGATCGACGGAGACGCCGCTGATCATGTCCATCGCCGGCAGGCCGATCCAGGAGTCATGGGTGCGCGAGTACTCGCCGCCCACGCAGATCAGCCGGATGCCCTCGGCGCTCCTCAGCTCCTCGGTGATCAGGCGGTAATTGGTCACCACGGTCAGCGGTCCCACCTCGGGCAACAGCCGTGCCAGGGCCAGCGCCGAGGTCGAGTCGTCCAGCATCACCGACATCCCCGGGGTCACGAACCGCAGGGCGGCGCGGGCCAGCGCCCGCTTCTCGTCGGTGTGCGCGTGCAGCCGGAAGTCCGAACTGGACTCGAAGACCATCGAGGGCTGTGCGGAGACGCCACCGTGGTACTTGCGCAGGATGCCGCGGTCCGCCAGGTCGGCGATGTCCCGGTGGACCGTCATCAGGCTGACGCCGGTCAGCTCGACCAGTTCGGACACGGTGGCGTCCCCCTGGGCCAGAACGTGGTCGACGATCAGTTGCTGCCGCTGTTGCCGCGCACCGCGCGACGACGGGGGAGTAGTCATGCCCTACATCCTGCCGTGTTTATTTCTCACATAAAACCCGTGACAACTCACGCTGTGACTGTTAATTTCGCTGTGACGGACACCGCCGGGTGCCACCACCTGGCGGACACCGCCGGGCGCACGGGCAACCCCGTGCCCCGCCAGCCAGACATCATCAGCCGGGAGATCAGGGGTACGCATGGCCGACGCAGTGGTCTTCGACATGGACGGCGTGCTCGTCGAGAGCGAGCATCTGTGGGAGGAGCTGTGGGCCGCCTACGCCGCCGCACGCGGCCGTAACTGGGGCCCGGAGCAGACGCGCGACGTCCAGGGGATGAGCGCCCCCGAGTGGGCCGCCTACCTCACCCGGTTCTGCGGGGCGGGTGACGCCGCCACCGACACCGAGCAGGCCGTCGTCGACGGCATGGTCCAGGCCCTGGCCGACGGCCGCATCGGCCTGCTGCCCGGGGCCCGTGAAATGATCACCGGCACCGCCGAGCTCGCCCCCGTGGCGCTCGCCTCCTCAGCGCCGCGCCGGGTCATCGACGCCGTCCTCGTCCACCACGGCGTCGACCACCACTTCAAGGCGACCGTCTCCAGCGCCGAGGTGGAGCGCGGAAAGCCGAGCCCGGACGTCTATCTGGCCGCCGCGCGCGCCCTCGGCGTGGCCCCGGAGCGCTGTCTGGCGGTGGAGGACTCCAGCAACGGGCTGCGCGCCGCCGCGGCCGCCGGGATGACCGTCGTGGCCATTCCCAATCCGCAGTACCCACCCGCCGAGGACGCCCTGGCCGCCGCCGCCTACCGTTCTTCGGACCACCATGCCGTACGTGACTTCCTGCTCAGCAGGCTCGAGACCCGAGGGGAGTGACCGACATGACCACGGTCCTGGTAGCCGGCGACGACTTCATCGCGCCCGGCCTCTTCTCCGCCGCCCTGAGCGAGAGCCTGCCCTCCGCCGGGCTGAGCTTCCGCACGCTGCGCACCCGCTGGCCGAACGAGCCCTTCGGGCCGGTCGGGGCGGACGGGCAGGGGAACGGCGGGGTCAAGGAGGCCAGCGGCACCGAGGAGCAGGTGCTCGAGGCGCTCGGTGACGCGAGTGTCGCCCTCACCCAGATGGCGCCCTTCACGGCCCGGGTCATCGGCGAATCACCCGGGCTGAGGTTCATCGGCGTGGCCCGCGGCGGCCCGGTCAACGTGGACCTGGCCGCCGCCACCGCCGCCGGGATCCCCGTCACCTTCACACCGGGCCGCAACGCCGCCGCGGCCGCCGAATTCGCCGTCGGCCTGATCCTCGCCGCCATGCGCCGCATCACCCACGCCGACGCGGCCCTCAAGGAGGGCACCTGGCGTGGCGACTACTACGCCTACGAGAACGCGGGTCTAGAGCTCGACGGCGCCACCGTCGGCCTCGTCGGGTACGGGGCCATCGGCTCGATCGTGGCCCGCGTGCTGCGCGCCTTCGGCGCCCACGTCGTCGTCTCCGACCCGTACGCCGACCAGGCGCGGGCACACGCCGACGGCGTCGAGCTCACCGCCCTGGAGGACCTGCTGCGGCGCAGCTCGGTGGTGAGCCTGCACGCCCGGGTCACCCCCGAGACCCGGCATCTGCTGAACGCCGACAACCTCGCGCTGCTGCCCGAGGGCGCCGTCCTCGTCAACTCGGCCCGCGGTGAGCTACTCGACTACGCGCCGCTGCCCGGACTGCTGGAGTCCGGCCGGCTCGGCGCGCTCGCCCTCGACGTCTACGACATCGAGCCGCCCCCGGCCGACTGGCCACTGCACAAGGCCCCCAACGTCATCACCACACCCCACCTGGCGGGCGCCACCCGGCAGACCGCCGACCGGGCCGCCCTGAGCACCGCCGGTGAGGCCGCCCGCTTCCTGCGCGGCGAACCGCTGCGGCACGTGGCCAATCCGGAGGTGCTGACCGGGAGCCGGCCATGATCGTCGGAGTCGACATCGGCACCTCGGTCACCAAGGCCCAGCTGATCTCCCGCGACGGCCGGACCACCCCCGCGCACGAGGCCCGCAGCACCGTCTACACCCTGCCCGGACACCGCGTCGAGCAGGACCTGGACGAGGTCGTGGGCACCGTGGAGACCGTCGTACGGGCGGCGCTCGCCGACGCCGCGCAGCTGGGCGAAGAACCGGTCGAGGCCCTCGCCCTCACCGGGCAGGGCGACGGCCTGTGGCTGCGCGACGCCTCGGGCGCCCCGGTCGGCCGCGCGCTGTCCTGGATGGACGGCCGGGCCTCGGACCGGCTCGACCGGTGGACCGCCGACGGCACCCTGCGCGCCCTGCACCGGCGCACCGGCGTCGGCCTCTTCCCCGGCTCCGCGGCACCCCTGCTGGCGCATCTGGCCGAGCACGAGCCGGAGCGGCTGGCGGCGGCCGAGGTCGCCGGGTACTGCGTGGACGCCGTCGTACAGCGGCTGACCGGCGCCGTGACCGTCGACGTCTCCGACGCCTCGCAGCCGTTCCTCGACGTGGCCACCCGTACGTACGACGAGACCGCGCTCGAACTGTGCGGGCTGTCCGCGTACCGACGGCTGCTGCCGGATCCGGCGCCGTCCGGCACCCTGCACCGGCTGCTGCCCGACGCCGCGAGACGCCTGGGCCTGCCCGCGGGGCTGCCGGTCTCCGCCGGCCCGTTCGACATCCCGGCCTGCGCCTTCGGCTCCGGGGTCGCCGAACCGGGCGAGGGCAACCTGATCATTGGCACCACCCTCGCCGCCCAGGTCCTGGACACCGAGCCGCGCCCGGCCCTCGCCGAGGACCCGGCCGGGATGGTGCTGGCCACCCCGTACGAGGGCCGGTTCCTGCGGGTCATGCCCGCCATGATCGGCACCGCGGGGCTGGACTGGCTGCTGAAGCTGCTCGATGTGAAGATCGAGGCGCTGGACGCGCTGCTCGTCCAGTCCCCGCCCGGCGCAGCGGGCGTCACCGCGCTGCCGTTCCTGTCCACCAGCGGCGAGCGCGCGCCCTTCGTCGACCCGCGGGCCCGCGGCCGGTTCGACGGCCTCTCCCCGCTGGCCGGCCGCGCCGACCTGGTACGGGCGCTGTGCGAGGCGGTCGCCTACTCGGCCCGGCACTGCATGGAAACCCTCGGCGTCACCAGCACCGTCACCGCCTGCGGCGGTGGCGCGCGCTCCGGCGAGTGGGCACGGATCTTCGCCGGTGTCCTGGGCGGCGACCTGGAGGTCTGTGACGACGCCGTGGGCATCCGCGGCGCGGCCCATGTCGCCTGGCGCTCCCTGGGCACGCCGGTCGACCCCGGCGCCTGGCGCGCCCGCCTCCGTACCGTCACCGCCGAGCGCGGGCTGATCGACCACTACGCCGAGGGCTACGCCGCCTACCGCCAGGCCCTCGACACCGCACGCGAAGGCTGGAGCACACGATGACCAGGCTCTTCAACGACCCCGCCCGGTTCACCGACGACATGATCACGGGCTTCGCCGCCGCCCACCCCGGGCACGTACGGGCCGTGCCCGGCGGTGTGGTGCGCGCCCGCCCCGCCCGCGCGGGCAAGGTGGCCGTGCTCACCGGCGGCGGCTCCGGCCACTACCCCGCCTTCTGCGGTGTCGTCGGCCCCGGATTCGCCGACGGCTCGGTCATCGGCGATGTCTTCACCTCCCCGTCGGCCGCCCGCGCCCGCTCGGTCGCCGAGGCGGCGGAGGCGGGCGGCGGTGTCCTCTTCCTCTTCGGCAACTACGCGGGGGACGTGATGAACTTCCGGCTGGCGGCACGGCAGTTGGAGGGCGACGGAATCGCCGCCCGCTGCTTCGCCGTCACCGACGACATCGCCTCCGCCCCCGCCGACCAGACGGCGCGGCGGCGTGGCATCGCGGGTGGCTTCGTCGTCTTCAAGACCGCGTCGGCGGCGGCCGAGGAAGGTGGATCGCTGGACGAGGTCGTCCGCGTCGCCGAGCACACCAACGCCCGTACCCGCACGCTCGGAGTGGCCTTCGACGGCTGCACCCTGCCGGGCGCCGACGCACCCCTCTTCACCGTTCCCGAGGGCCGCTTGGGCCTCGGCCTCGGCATCCACGGCGAACCGGGGGTCAGCGAGGACGCCCTGGGCACCGCGGAGGACCTGGCCCGCGCCCTGGTGACGGGGCTGCTCGCGGACCGGCCCGCCGACACGGGTGGTGACGGGCGGGTCGCGGTCGTCCTCAACGGTCTCGGGGCCACGAAGTACGAGGAGTTGTACGTGCTGTGGGGCGCCGTGGCCCGCCAACTGGACGAGGCGGGGCTCACGCCCGTACGCCCCGAGGTCGGCGAACTCGTCACCAGTCTCGACATGGCCGGCTGCTCGCTGACCCTGAGCTGGCTGGACGAGGAACTGGAACGGCTGTGGCTCGCCCCGGCCGACACCCCGGCCTTCTGCCGTACGGCACCGCCGGAACCCCGCTGGACGACGCCGCCGTACGGCCCGCCGCGGCCCCGCGCCGCCCGGAGCGGTCCGCCGCCACGGCGTCCGGCGCGGCGGTCGAGGTCGCCGAGCTGGCCGTCCACGCACTGCGCGCCGCCCGCGACGTACTGCACCGGGACGCGGAGGAGCTGGGCCGGCTGGACGCGGTGGCGGGCGACGGCGATCACGGCCGTGGCATGTGCAAGGGCGTCGACGCGGCACTCGCGGCCGCCGAGAAGGCGCACACCGACCGGCTCGCCCCGGCGGCGGTGCTGGCCGCCGCCGGTGATGCCTGGGCGGCGGAGGCCGGGGGCACCTCGGGGGCGCTGTGGGGGGTGGGGCTGCGCGCCATCGGCGCCGCGCTGCCCGCCGACCGGGCGCCGGAGCGCGCGGAGTTGGCGTCCGCCGCCGCGGAAGCGCTCACCGCCGTCACCTCGCTCGGCGGGGCCGAAGTGGGCGACAAGACCCTGGTCGACGCCCTCGCACCGTTCGCCACCGCCTTCGCGACGGGGCTGCGGACCGGAGCCCCGGTGTCCGAGGCGTACGCGTCCGCCGTGGCCGAAGCCCGTACGGCCGCCGAGAACACCGCCGGGCTGCGGCCCCGCCTGGGCCGCGCCCGCCCCCTCGCCGACCGCAGCGTGGGCACCCCCGACCCCGGAGCGACCTCACTCGCCGCGGTGCTGACCGCGGTGGCCACTCTCCGCGCGACGACAGAAAGCGATCCCGTATGACCACCGCGCATGCCTTCCGGATCGTCGTCGGCTGCGACGACGCCGGTTACGACTACAAGGAAGCCCTCAAGCAGGATCTGCTGGACGACCCCCGGGTCGCCGAGGTCATCGACGTCGGCGTGGGCAGCGACGAGCACACCGCCTATCCGCATGTCGCGGTGGAAGCGGCCCGCCGGGTGGCCGAAGGCACCGCCGACCGCGCCCTGTTGGTGTGCGGCACCGGCCTCGGCGTGGCCATCAGCGCCAACAAGGTGCCCGGCATCCGCGCGGTCACCGCCCACGACACCTACTCCGTGCGCCGCTCGGTCCTCAGCAACAACGCCCAGGTGCTCTGCTTCGGCCAGCGCGTCATCGGCCTGGAACTCGCCCGCGCGCTCACCGACGACTGGCTCGCGCAGAGCTTCGACGAGACCTCCCCGTCGGCGGAGAAGGTCGCCGCCATCCGGAGCTACGAGGGCTGACCGCCGCTGGGCCGGGCGACCGGCGCGAGACGGCCCGTGACCGGGATTCGGTCTCCCGCACACTGGGACCATGTCAATGGACGTGGCGGCGGCGGCCGACGAACTCCTGGGGTCCCTCGCGGCGAGGGCCGACGCGGACTTCGCGGTCACGATGCAGCGCTACTTTCCGCGGAGGATCCGCGCGCTCGGGGTGAGCAACGCCTCCGCCGTGGAAATCGCGAACGACTACTTCCGCGAGCGGCCGGACGTCGCCGCGGCGACGAGACTGGCCCTCGCGGAAGAAGTCCTGTCGCGCGCCTCCCACCACGAGGAGGTCCTGCTGGGATTCGCGGTCCTGCACAAGGTCGCGCGGGCCGGGCTGGGCCCCGGACTGCTCGACCGCTGTGAGCACTGGCTCGGATCGTATGTGTCGAACTGGGCGCAGTGCGACGACCTGTGCCTGAAGTTGCTGTACCCGTTCTTCCGCGGACACCTCGATCAGATCCCGCGGACACGGGCCTGGGCCGAATCCCGGTCCGGCTGGGCGAGGCGCGCCGCGAACGTGGCCGTCGTGAAGTTCGTCCGGCGCAAGGTGGGGCGGTCGGTGTTCGAACTGCCGCTGTCCCACGTCTTCGACAACTGCACCCGGCTGATGCACGACGACGACCCGTATGTGCAGAAGGGCTGTGGGTGGCTGCTCAAGGTCACCGCCGAGGTTCATCCGGACGAGGTGGCCGAGTTCCTGCGCACCTGGCATACCGAGATGAGCCGCGGCACATTCCGGTATGCCGTCGAGAAGATGGACAAGGAGATGCGGGCTTCCCTGATGGCGCTGCGGCGGCCGGGCTACGATGTGCCGGATGGAGGGGAGAAGTGATCACGTGTCACTCATCGACGCGCGGCCGTTCGTCGGTAAGCATTGCGAATCGACCACGCTCGTCAACCTTCTGCGGCAGCGCGGTATCGACCTGTCGGAGCCGCTTGTCTTCGGTCTCGGCAGTGGCCTGTCATTCGGCTACTGGCACACAAAGAAGATGCCGACGCCATTCATCGGGGGCCGGATCAGACCCGACCGGTTGACTGCCAATATCGCCAATTCGCTGGGTCTGCGGTTGACCGTCCGGGAGACGTCTTCGCTGAAGCGGGCCCGCGAGCAGCTGGTCGCCGAGCTGGACTCGGGGACTGTCGTCGGCCTCAAGCTGGACCGCTTCCACCTCGACTACTCCACCGACCGCTACCGGTTCGCGGCCCACTACGTCGCCTGTATCGGGCATGAGGACGACAGGTTCGCCCTGGTCGAGACCAGGCCACTGGGGCTCCAGTGGGCCTCGGGCGATGCCCTGGCACGCGCGCGCGGCGCGCGCGGCCCGATGAGCTCACGGAACCTCTCGTTCACCATCGATCGTCCCGAGGGCTCGCTCCCCGATCTGGGTGACATCGCCCGGCAATCGATCCGGGCGACGGCCGAAGACTTCCTGAACCCCCCGATCTCCAACTTCGGATTCCGGGGCATGCGCAAGGCCGCCGATCTCATGCCGGGTTGGACGGACAACCTCGAATCCCCCGAAGAAGCTCTCATCGAGATTTCGACGATCATGGAAGACGGGGGAACCGGCGGGGGCCTCTTCCGCATGATGTGGGCCGACTTCCTCGCCGAGGCCGCCGAGCTCACGGGCGTCCCCGAGTTCCGTGAACTTTCGGACGCGTACCGCGTGGTGTCGAGGAAATGGACCGATGTGGCGGAACTCCTGCGCGAAGCGGGCACCGCCTCGTCTCGTGGCCCCGTCGACCATGCGGCAAAGCTGGTGCGCGAACTCGCGGAGGAGGAGCGCCAGCTGATGCGTCGGCTCATGGAGCACTCTCGCTAACGCCGGCCGGTCCGCTGTCCGATCCGGAGGACGGTCAGATAGCGGCGTGACGCCCGGTCATCCATCCGGGTACGGATCCGCTCGGCGATGGCGTCGAGCAGGGGCTCGCGGACATCGCGGCCGAGTCTCCGGTAGAGCGACGTCGAGCGAAGGTGATCGGCGAAGCCTGCCCCGTCGAACCACTGAACGGTCGGGTACCAGCGAACGATCGTCGGGCCGAACAGGCCGCCGGGGCCGTCGACCAGCCCCCAGCCCTCGTCGGTGCCGCGTACGTCGTCCTCGAGCGGCGGATGGCCCCAGCCAGGGTTGCCGGGGGAGAACCGCTCGTGGAGATCGGCGGTCTCGGCGTACACCTCCGGCTCTCCCGGCCTGCGGACAACGACGTTGCCGAGCAGCGCCAGCCGGCCTCCGGGGCGGAGCACATCGTGCGCTCGCCGCCAGCCGATCGACGGGTCGACCCAGTGCCAGGAGGACGCGGCCACGAGGACGTCGAAGCGTGCACCGCGGTCGTCCCACTCCTCAAACGCCGATGTCTCGACTTCGACGTCGGGGAAGGCGGCGAGCCGCCGGCGCGCGAGTGCGGCCATGTCCCGGCCCGGCTCGATGGCGGTCACCGAGCATCCGAGCGCTGCCAGCGAGCGCGTCGCCTGCCCGGTACCGCACCCCACCTCCAGCACCGACGACCTCTCGTCCATGCCGGTGATGGCGACGAGGTCCGCGAACAGCTCGTCGGGGTACCCCGGCCGGACCCGGTCGTAGACCTCCGCCACCTCGTTGAACACCCGACCGAGGTCACGTCGGTTCGCGTGCTTCTCCGGATCACCAGTCACGACCGCGCAAGCTATGCGGCTCGTCCATGGGAACGCCACTGGTTAAGCCGGCGGTGCCCGCCGGCGGGGTGGCCGACGGGCACCGGGTGTGGCGGGCGCCGGGCGGGTGGGGTGGGACGGGTCAGCGGATCACCAGCCGACGGCCACCTCGAGCCACTGCGGGTCGTTGTGGGAGACGAAGGAGGACTGGCCCGCGAAGTCGTCGTACGGGAAGCCGTAGGCGAGCTTGTCGATGGCGTGGTCGTGCCAGAACTTGGCGTAGTAGTTCGCCGGTGCGTCCTTGTAGTACTGGGCCGGATCCGACCACTGGTCCTCGGGCAGTTGCGCCACGTGCCGGTTCAGCGCCGAGCACTTCCCCGCCTCGTTGGCCAGCACGCCGGCGCAGCCGAAGACGTCGGACGTGGGCGCGTCGATGCCGACCGTCTTGGCGTAACCGCTCATGTAGTCCGCGTACTTGCCGCCCTCCCGGAAGTCGGGCACGCTGCCCGGCGCGAGGATCCGGTACGGCTTCTCGACCTCGGTCAGCGATGCGAACTCGGCCGGCATGGCGTCGGCGAACTTCTTCCAGGTGGCGTCCCGGTCCTCCTGGAACGTCTCGTAGTCCTCGCCGACCTGTGCGTCGAAGCCGTCGTGGGCGTGCAGCCGCATCGCCAGCTTCAGCGCGAACGCGTCGACGCGGGTGGTGTTGCCGTTGAAGACGTCGTCCCCGACGGTGAACTCGATGAAGTCGGAGTACTTGCTGTCGGGCGAACCGAGGTGGAAGTACATCCGGCCCGCGGAGTTCGCCGGCATGTCGAGCGTGGGCTGTTCGGCGATCGAGTGTGTTTCGTTGTTGAACGTCCAGAAGACCTGGTCGTCCGGGTACTTTCCGTTCGTCCGGTTGAGGATCTTGACGGTGAGGACGTTCTTCGCGGGCGGGATGGTGCTCGTGTCGCCCCAGAAGTCGTCCGGCGGCTGGCCTTCGGCGCGGGCGCCGTAGTGGCCGTTGCCGGCGTCGGTGTCGGCGGCGGCCGACGGCATGGCGCCGAGGGAGCAGAACGTGGCGAGTGCCAGCGTGGCCGCGGCGGCGAGGCGGGCGGGGCCTCGGCGCCGGAGCGGCGGCAGTGCGGTGGGGGGCATGGTTCTCTCCTGATGTGGGGGCCATAGGTGAGAGCGCTCTCACGAAGAGTTGTCGGGTTTCATGTCCTTGTCAAGGAGTTGGTCTTCAAGAAGTGAAGTGGCCCTTGATCGCGCACGCGGTGGTGAGTGGTCAGCCGGTCAGATACGTGCCGAAGAAGGCGGTGAGTTCGGCCACGGCGAGGGTGACGTATTCATCCCTGTCGTACAGGTCGATGTGGCTGGCGCCCTCGATGATGACCAGTTGCTTGGGCTCGGCCGCCTTCTCGATCGCTTCCCTGCTGAAGTACGCGGTCTCCGCCTCCGAACCGGCGATCATCAGCAGGGGGCGGGGCGAGATGAGCCGGATCATCGCGTACGAGTCGTACTGGGCGATCAGGTCGATGCTGCGCAGCACCCATCCCTGGTTCGCGCGGGGGTGGTAGCCGCGCGGGGTGCGGTAGAACTCGTACGTCTCCCGGAACTGCCGGGTGGCGGTCTCCAGCAGTTCCTCGGCGTTCTCTGGAATCCACGCCTCCATCCGCGGGGCCGCGCCGCGCGCTTCCGCGGTGCGCAGCGCGCCGGCCTGGTCGAGCATGGCCTGGAGGACCGCCGGGTCCTGGGTGCGGCCCAGCCCCTCCCGGAACACCGACCCGAGGTCCCCGGCGCTGACCGTGGCGACGCCCTTGATGCGGTGGTCGGTCTGCGCGGCGTAGGGAACGTAACCGCCGGACGCGCAGATGCCCAGGGCCCCGATGCGGTCCGGGTCGATGTCGTCGCGGGTGGTCAGATAGGTCACGGCGGACTTGATGTCCTCGGCTCGCTGGAAGGGGTTCTCCAGACCTCGCGGCTCGCCCTCGCTCTCGCCCTGGTGGGCGGCGTCGAAGACGAGCGCGGCGAACCCGGCGGCGGCCAGCCGCTCGGCGTAGATGCTCGGACTCTGCTCCTTCACACCGCCGCCCGGATGGGAGATGACAACGGCCGGCAACCGGCCGCCGGTGTGGTCGTCGGGGGTGCGGAGAATCCCGGCGATGGCGAGATGGCCGCTGGGGAAGGTGACGTTGGTCTGCACGGTTCTGCGGCTCCTGGATGCGGGTGAGTGAGTGGGTGAGTGGATGAGTGGGGCGGCCCGTCCGCCGGTCACGGCACCGACACTCGCATCCGGTGCGGAGGCCGGTAAGGGGCGATTTGTGTCCCCGGACAGCGCTGTCCTGGGACAGGCCAGGCCCCCTGTCACGGGCCTCGTTGTTTGTCAGACTTGTGGCCATGAGCGGCAGCGACGCGCACCACGGCGAACTCGGCGCCTTCCTCAAGGCGCGGCGCAGGGAGCTGAGCCCGGCCCAGGTCGGGCTGCCCGATTCGGCGGGCAGGCGCAGGGTCAAGGGGCTGCGCCGGGAGGAAGTGGCCTTGCTGGCGTCGATCAGCCCCGACTACTACACGCGCCTGGAGCAGGGCCGCCGCCAGGCTTCCGAACCGGTGCTGGACACCCTCGCGCGCGTTCTCCGGCTCGACGACGGCGAGCGTGCCTACATGTTCGAACTGTCCGGCCGGGACGCCGCCCGGCCCCGTCGGCGCACCACACAGAAGGTCCACCCGCAGCTGCGGCGGCTGCTGGACGACCTCGCCACCACACCGGCCGTCGTCCTGGGCCGGCGCACGGACATCCTCGCCTGGAACCCCATGGCCGCCGCCCTGTTCACCGACTTCGCGCGGATCCCGGTGGAGAAGCGCAACTTCGTACGGCTGGTCTTCCGCGAACCGGCCATCAGGGCGCTGTACCCGGACTGGGACTGGGTGGCGCAGACCAGCCTGGCGCAGCTGCGCATGGAGGCCGCCCGGGACCCGAACGACCCGCGGCTGGCCAAACTGGTCGGCGAGCTGTCACTTCAGGACCCCGACTTCCGGCGGTGGTGGGGCGCCCATCGCGTCGCCGTCCAGGGCACGGGCACGAAAGTCCTGCACCATCCGGTCGTCGGTGAGCTCACCCTCGACTGGTCCTTCCTCACCTGCGCCGACGACCCCGACCAGCAGCTGATCACGCTGACCGCCGAGCCCGGCACACCCAGCCACGACCGGCTGCGCATCCTCGCTTCATGGGCCGCGCGATCGGCCGGCGACCCCGTGGCGGACCACTGACACCCGGTTCTCAGCGGCCGCCGCGCAGCCCGTCGTAGAGGATCGTGGTGATGCGTACCGCGTCGTCCTCCCACCCCTTGGCGCGCATTCCGCAGATGCCGCCGAGGGCGCGCAGCAGGACGCGTCCGCTGACGCCGTCGCGGATGGCACCGGCGGCGACCCCCGCGGTGAGCAGCTCATCGAGGGCATGAGCCATCTCGGCGCGCGCGTCGTCGAAGATCGGGGAGTCCGTCGCCATGATGCTCTCCAGCGCCTCGGCCATGCCCTTGCCCACGGCCGAGTGCTCCACGAGCAGCAGCAGGAAGTGGCGCAGGGCCTCGTCCGGGGCGTGGTGCGCGAGCAGCCGGGCGGGGGCCGCGCAGAGTTCGGAGACCTCCTGGCGGTACACCTCCTCGACGAGCGCTTCGCGCGTCTCGAAGTGGCGGTAGAGCGTACCGACCGCCACCCCGGCTCGCCGGGCGATCTCCTCCACATGGGCGTCGGCGTCGCCGGTGAGGAATGCCTCCCGCGCGGCGGTCAGGAGCGCTTCGCGGTTACGGCGGGCATCGGCGCGCAACGGGCGTGATGACGGCAACGGTCCTCCGTGAGGTGAGCCCATAAGGTGAGTCCGGCTCCGTTTGTGTGTACAGTCTCCGGAGTCGGTTTCCGGAGTCCGGTTCATCTTACTGAAGACCTTTCCGAAGGAGCACACGCATGACGATCGTGGATGAGGGGCTCAGCGGCCTGCGGGTGCTGGTCACCGGTGGCAGCCGTGGACTGGGAGAGGCGACGGCCCGTCGCTTCGCCGCGGCCGGCGCGACCGTGCTGACGGCCTCGCGCACCGCGCCCCCGGAGGACATGCCGGCCACCTTCCTCCCCGTGGACCTGCGGTCCGAGGAGGAGGTGGCGGACCTCGGCCGGCGGGTGCTGGACAGCGTCGGAGGCATCGACGTCCTGGTCAACAACGCGGGGGCCGCGACCGCCCCGACGCCGACCCTGGAGCGTTCCGACGCGTCCTGGCTCGCCGACCTGGAGATGAACCTGCTCAGCGCCGTGCGGACCGACCGGGCCCTGGTTCCCGGGATGGTCGAGCGCGGCTCCGGCGTCGTGGTGCACGTCTCCTCGATCGCGAGCCGGCTCCCACAGCCCGCCGAGGCGTCGTACGCCGCGGCGAAGGCGGCACTCAACGCGTACAGCCGCGAGCTGGCGACGGAGGTGGGACCGCATGGCGTCCGCGTGGTGTGCGTGCTGCCCGGCTTCGTCGCCACGGAGGGAGCGGTCGGCCATCTCCAGCGGATGGCCGACGGTCAAGGGATCTCCTTCGACGAGGTGAAGCAGCGGATCGTGGACCACCTGAAGGTGCCGATGGGTCGTCCCGGCGAACCCGAGGACGTGGCGGAGATGATCGCGTTCCTCGCCTCCGACCGCGGCAAGTGGCTCACCGGGGCCGAGTTCCGGGTCGACGGCGGCATCATCCCGGTGGTCTGAGCGGCGACTGCACCCATACGGAACGCGGAGAAACAGCCGCCGGCCCGGCGAACCGCCGGTGGGCGCGGTCAGATCACGCGGAAGAGGTCGGCGGCCGCCTGGACGTCGGTGAGGTCCTCGATGGAGCGGAGGTTGTCGCACAGGGCCTCCAGGACCGAGCCGGTCTCGGCGGCGCGCGGGGCTCCGATGGCCACGCCGAAGACCCGGAAGCCCAACCGGTGTTTGGCGTCGTTCCAGCCGCGCATCCACTCCTCGGTGACACCGCATTCGTCGTCGGTGATCATCACGATGTCGCCGCGTGTGCGGGCGGCGTCGTCGAACTCCTCCGCCAGCAGTCCGGCGGCCGCCGTCAGCGGTGCCTGGTAGCTGGTGCCGCCGCCGAGGAAGGTCTCCGCGAAGTCGAGGACCGGGTCGATACCGGCGGGGCGCGGCCCGTCGGCGGGGAAGCGGAAGACCTGGATCTTGTCGGCGGCTGAGAACAGGATGCCGACGAAGTCACGCCGCGCGTGGCGGGCCTGGTCCAGCAGGGCCAGGGCGCACGCCTTGGACCACGCCTCCCGGGTGACGCCGCCGGGCCCCGCCGCGTACATGGAGTGCGAGGTGTCCACGCACGCGATGATGGCGCCCTGGCCGGTGGTCCGCTCTCCCCGGGCGTCGTAGAGCATCAGCTCTCCGGCCGCGTAGCGCGCGGCGAACACGGCGCGCAGCTCGGGCAGGCCGAGGCCCGCCAGCTCGGAGGGGATCACACGGGAGAGGTCGTTCCCGAGCGTGACGCCGACCAGCTCCCCGGTGGTGTTCTCCATCTTGCGGGCGCGCTCACCATCGGCCATCTGCCGGAAGCGGCCGATCAGTTCGGCCCACTGGGCGAGGCGGCCGGTGCGCAGCCGCTCGGCGAGCCGGGCGCGCGCGTCGAACGGCATCCGCTCCAGCTCGCCTGGGGCCACGCCCCATGCCCGCATCAGCGCGGCCTCCTCCCGTACGGCCTCCCCGGCCTTGCCCGCCGCGTTCCGCGCGGCGGCGCGGACGCCGGGGGCCGCCGCCGCGAGGGCCCGCGTGGTGTGCTGGGCGGCTCGCCGCGCCGCGGCCTCCGCGGCCTCGGCGGCGTCGATCGCCCGGCGTACGGCGTCGGCGGCCGGAGCCGGCACGGTGCCGTCCTCGTCGGCCTCTTCGGTGGCCCGCTCGAGCGCCTCGTCCACGGCGGCCGCCGCGCCGTCGGCGTCCTGCTGGGCCCGGCTCGCCCGCCCGGCCCGCTCCTGGGTCTCCCGGGAGCGCTCCAGCATCCCGCGCACCGCGGCGGCCTGGGCGAGCACGGCCATGGCGGCGGCGTACGGGTCGCCGGCCGTCTCCCGGCGCAGCTCGGCGAACTCCGGTGATTCCACCAGCGCGGTGATGACCTGGTGGTTGACCAGCCGGGAGGGGTCCATCCCGGCGCGCTCGCGCAACCGCGGCCTGACCTTGTAGGCGGCCAGGAACACGTCGGTCAGGAGGTCGGTGGCGTGGTCGTGGCGCTCGTTGAGCTCCTCGGCCACCTCGCGCAGTCCGGCCGACTGCTCGTACGTGTCGCGCCAGGTGATCCGGTCGAACCGGTCCGCGACCACGGCCGCGGTGTGCCGTACGGGAGGGGCGGCGGACCGGCCCAGCCACGCTCCGGCCCGGCTCGCCAGTTCGTCCAGCGCGGGCTCGGCGCGCTTGCTCACAGCTGGGCCTGCACCATGCTCGCGTCCACGCCGAGCGCCTCGGTGAGCACCCGGGCGCGGACGGCGCGCTGACGGCCGGTGACCCGGTCGATGGCGGCGGTGGAGCGACCGGCGCGTGCCGCGTCCTCGCGCAGCTTCTCCAGCCGTTTCCCCGCCATGGCGAGCTTGTTGTGGGCCTGCCTGATGACCCACTCGCTCAGCGCCTCGCGGGACTGCCCGGCCATGGCGTCGAGCTGGGCCTCCAGCTCATCGAGGGCGTCGGCCAGATCGAGCGCCTCCTTGGCGTCGGGGTTGACCAGGTGCAGCACCTCGCGCTCGACGGCCGGGCGTTCGGCGGGGGAGTCCCACAGCACATGCGTCAGCACCGACAGGTCGGTCTCGGCGACCGCCGGGCGGCCGTCGAGGTACGCGGACGCCTGGAGCAGGCCCACCGCCTGCCGCCAGCGGCGGTCGGAGGCGATGAGTTCCTTGCGGCGCAGGGCGGCCCGCAGCGTGCACACCGCGTCCACGATCCCGTCGGGGACGTCCACGGCCGGGACGGCCTCGGCCACGGCGTGCCGCAACGCGGCCAGCCCGACCGTGGCCCGTGGCGGTGCCGCCGGGCGGCTGACGGCCGAGCGGACCAGCGCGGCGAAGTTCGAGGGGTCTTCCAGGTAGCCGACCTCGATCCGCACCAGCAGCCGGTCGTAGATCGCGGCCGTGTCCTCTCCGACGGGCAGTTCATTGCTCGCCGTGATGGCCCCGATCAGCGGGCAGCGGATCGGCTCGCCGCCGTTCTCGGGGTGGTAGATCCGCTCGTTGAGGTAGCCCAGCGTCTCGTTGAGCGCGGCCGTGGAGCACTTGAAGATCTCGTCGATGAAGGCGATGTGCGCGGTCGTGGCGCGGCCGTCGTAGACCTGGCGGTACTCGCCCCGGGCCAGCGCGGCCACGTCGATGGGGCCGAACATCCGCGTGGGCGCGGTGAACTTCGACAGCAGGATCTCCCAGTACGCCGCGCCGTCGACCCTGCCCGTGAGCTCCCGGGCCATCTCGGACTTCGCCGTCCCGGGCGGGCCGAGCACTAAGGAGTGCTGCCCGGCCAGCAGGGCCACCACCAGCGTTCGCACCACGTCGGCGCGCTCGTAGAAGCGGTCCGACAGCTCGTCGGTGATCGCCCGCAGCCTCTTGGCGGTGTCCTGCGCGTCAGGGGTGTCGAGTGCGTCCGGGGTGTCCTGTGCGTCCATGTCCGACATTCAACTCCCAGCCCGTGACGCGCTGTTCAGCCCGCCCGCCAGCGCGTCGAAGGCGAACGCCAGACGACGTCGATGCGCGGCCCCGACCTCGCCGATGTCCTCTCCGGCGAGGCGCCGCTTCACCGTGTCGACGGCGACCGTGCGGTACGCGGCGACGAGCAGGGCCGCGGTCAGCGCGCTGTCGCCGGAGAAGCCGGGGTCGGCGTCGAGCTCCGCCGCGAGTGTCTCCTCCATCTCGGACGCGAAGAGGCGTAGTCGTGCGATCAGCGCGGGAGACGCCATCACGGTGCGCAGGAACGGCTCGACTCCCTCGCCGAGCCCGGACAGCACATGGCGTTCCGCGGCCAGTGCGAGGGCGGCTCGGCGCATGGCTTCGACGGGGTCCAGGTCATCCGCGCGCTCGCGGAGCACGGTCCGCACGCTGTCGAGGGCCGCCGGAAAGCGGTCGAACAGGAGGTCTTCTTTGCGGTCGAAGTGTGCGAAGACGGTCACCTTCGACACTCCGGCGGCCGCGGCGACCTCGTTGATGGTCACGTCGTCGAACCCGCGCTCCAGGAACAGCTGGGTTGCGGCGGAGGCGATGCGAGCCCGGGTCTGCGCTCCGCCACGGTCCCCTCGATTCGGCATGTGACAACGCTAGCCCTTCCCGTTACCTTTACCAAGTAAGCTTACTGAGTAAGGATAATAAGGGGCGTGTCATGCGGCGCAGCGATGTGATCGTCGTCGGAGCCGGGCCCACGGGCCTCTTCCTCGCCGGTGAACTGGCACTCCAGGGCGTACGGGTGCTGGTCCTGGAGCGGCTCCGGGAGTCCGATCCGACGATCAAGGCCGGGTCGATCAACGTCGCCAGCGCGGAAATCCTCGACCGGCGGGGGCTGTTGCCGGTCGCGGAGGGCGTGCAGCGGCGGCTGCTGGCGTCCGTCGGTGCCTTCGCCGGCCACGGCCCGAGGAACGCCCTCGTGAACCAGCTGGACCCGGATGCGCGGGGCGCGCGCCGCTTCCCGGTCGCCGGGCATTTCGCGGGCATGCTGTTCCGCGATGAGCTGGTCGATCAGGGCGACCCGGTGCTGGCCGCGCACACCGCGGCGTCGGGCGGCGTCCTCGTGCCGCAGTACGATCTCGAGTTGCTGCTCGGGGAGCACTGCGCCCGGCTCGGCGTGGAGGTGCGCAGAGGCGTCGAGGTGCGCGGTGTGCGTGGTGCGGGTGTGCGTGGTGAGGGTGGTACGCGACACGCGGAAGCGGACCTCACCGATGACGCCGATGTCGTGGTGGAGACCAGCGCGGGCGAGATGACGGCCGGGTGGGTCGTCGCGGCCGACGGCGGCCGCGGCGCGATCCGCGGGCAACTGGGCATCGGCTTCACCGGCACCGATCCGCAGCTGGTGGGGTACCAGGCGGTCGCCGACTTCGACGACCCCGGCGAGCTGAGCCGCGGCTGGACGTGGACACCCCGCGGCATCTACGCCTACGGCCCCATCCCCGGGCGCATTCTCGTCGCTCGCTTCGGCCCGCGGCCGCGGGATCGCGACGCCCCCGTCACGCTCGACGAACTCCAGACGGTCATACGCGATGTCACCGGCGTCGATGTGACGCTCAAGGGCCTGCGCGGCCGTGCGACCCGCTGGTCCGACAACGCCCGGCAGGCCCAGTCCTACCGGCACGGCCGGGTGCTGCTCGCGGGTGATGCCGCGCATGTGCACGCGCCGTTCAGCGGCCAGGGGCTCAACCTCGGCCTCGGCGACGCGGTCAACCTCGGCTGGAAGCTCGCCGCGACCGTGCGGGGGCACGCCCCGGCCGGGCTGCTCGACACCTACGAGAGCGAACGCCACCCGATCGCGGCGTGGGTGCTCGACTGGACGCGGGCGCAGGTCGCCCTGATACGCGGCGACGAACACACCGCGCGGCTGCGCGAGGTCGTCGGCGGGGAACTGTTCACCGTGCCGGGCGTGATGAACCGTGTGGTCGCGCTGACGTCCGGCATCACACAGCGCTATGACGTGGCTGACGGGGCGACGGCGCCGGTCGGCTCGATCGCCGGGGACGTCGCGCTGTCCTCCGGCGGCCGGCTCGCCGACCACGCCCACGACGGCCGTTTCGTTCTCGTCGACCGTTCACCCGACGGGCGCTTCGCCGAGGCCGTGCGCCCGATGGAGCACCGGATCGGGTACGTGGCGGACCCCGCCTCCGCCACGTCGCCACCCAGCCTGCTCGTACGTCCCGACGGTGTCATCGTCTGGGCCGACTCGCGCGACACCGCCACGTCCGACACCGCCACACCTGACACCGCCACGTCCGACGGCGGCGTCCTCAAGGAGCTCGACGCCGCGATTCAGCGGTGGGTCGGCACACGCTGAGCGTGCCGCCGCCGCTCACCGCCCCAGAATCCGGTCGACCTCGGCCAGCTGCCCGGCCGTGAGCGGCCCCTTCGCGATCGCGCCCGCGTTCTCCTCGGCCTGGGCGACCGTACGGAAACCGGGG
Organism: Streptomyces rapamycinicus NRRL 5491; assembly: GCF_024298965.1. NCBI lineage: Bacteria > Bacillati > Actinomycetota > Actinomycetes > Kitasatosporales > Streptomycetaceae > Streptomyces > Streptomyces rapamycinicus. The sequence continues at coordinate 10,214,315 of NZ_CP085193.1, forward strand.
ATCGGGATCGTCCGCGGGCTGCGGGCCCAGATCCAGGCGAGGGCGCCCTGCGCGAGGGTACGGCCGCCGCTGGTGAGGATGGACCGCAGGGCGTCGACCCGCCGGAGCCAGGCCGGGTCCGCGCCCGCGTTCGCGATGAACCCCGGCAGCCAGGCGGGCGGTGCGTTGCGGATGTCCCCGTCGTCCAGGGCCCGCCCGGCGGTGTGCCTGCCGGCGAGCAGCCCCATGGCGAGGGGGCTGCGGTTGACGCTGGCGAGGTCCGACTCCGCGCAGAGTGCCAGGAGTTCGGGGGCGTCCTGGAGGATGTTCAGACGGTGCTGGACGGCCGCGCAGTGCGGGCCCTCGGCGAAGACGGCGGCCCGGTCGGGGTCATCGGTGCTCCACGCGTACGCGCGGATCAGTCCCTCACGTACCAACTCCTCGCAGGCGTCGCGGAGTCGGGCGGCGCGTTCGGGGTCCGCGTCGGAGATGTGGAGCTGGTACAGGTCGACGTGGTCCGTGTCGAGGCGTCGCAGCGAGGCGGTCAGGGCGCGGCGTACATGCTCCGGCGAGTCGTCCTGTCCCTCGCGGATCCGGGTCCGCTCGTCGAAGACATTGCCCCATTTCGTGGCGACGACGACATCGCCGCGGTGCTTGCCGAGGGCGCGGCCGAGCACGCGTTCGCTGTGGCCGGTGCCGTACGCGTCGGCGGTGTCGAAGAAGGTGACGCCGAGGTCGAGTGCGCGCCGGATCGCGCGCACCGATTCGTCATCGTCGACCTTGCCCCAGCCCAGGGGCTGCCCGTCGGTGGACTGCCACTCACCGCCGATGGCCCAGCAGCCGAAGCCGAGGGGGCTCACTTCGATGCCGCTGCGGCCCAGCGTTCTGTTGTGCGCCATGGTCTCCATGCCGGTGAACGGTAGGAGTTGAAGCGCACACGAAGGCAAGCCCCGGTCATGGACGCCACCGGCGCCCATGACCGGGGCGATGGCTCAACGGCCGTAGTAGCTGTCGAAGTTCTGCGAGAACTCGCCGCCGTTGAAGCCGTCCCAGTTGATCGACCAGGCCATCAGCCCGCGGAGGGCGGGCCAGCTGCCGTGCGGCTCGTAGCCGCCGCAGTCGCTCTTCTTCGTCAGGCAGTTGAGGGCCTTGGTCACATCACCGGGGGTGGTGTGGCCGTTGCCCGCGTTGGGACTCGCGGGCAGGCCGATCGCCACCTGGGACGGGTCCAGCGGGGGGAAGACGTTGTCGGTCTTGCCCGCGACGGGGAAGCCGGTGAGCAGCATGTCGGTCATCGCGATGTGGAAGTCGGCGCTGCCCATGTTGTGGAACTGGTTGTCGAGCCCCATGATCGGTCCGGAGTTGTAGTCCTGGACGTGCAGCAGGGTGAGATCGTCCCGCAGTGCGTGGATGACCGGCAGATACGCTCCGGAGCGTGGGTCCTGGCCGCCGGAGGCGCCCGAGCCGTAGAACTGGTAGCCGAGCTGTACGAAGAAGGTTTCCGGAGCCATGGTGAGGACGAAGTCGGATCCGTACTTCGCCTTGAGCGACTTCACGGCCGCGATGAGATTGACGATCGCGGGGGTCTTCGGGTTCTTGAAGTCGGTGTCGCCGTCGTCCAGCGACAGCGAGTGGCCCTCGAAGTCGATGTCGAGGCCGTCCAGTCCGTACTTGTCGATGATCGCCCCGACCGATTCGACGAACTTGTCGCGGGCGGCGGTGGTGGTGAGCTGCACCTGGCCGTTCTGCCCGCCGATGGATATCAGCACCTTCTTGCCCGCGGCCTGCTTGGCCTTGATGGCGGCCTTGAACTCGTCCTCCGACTCGACGTTCGGGCATTCGCTCTGGGGGCAGAGGCTGAAGCGGATGTCGCCGGAGGTGGTGGAGGTGGGTTCGCCGAAGGCCAGGTCGATGACGTCCCAGCTGTCGGGGACATCGGCCATCCGGGTGTATCCGGAGCCGTTGGCGAAGCTCGAGTGCAGATAGCCCACGAGCGCGTGGTCGGGGAGTGCCGCCTTCGTGGTGGCGGAAGCGGAAGTGGTACCCGCGTCGGAGGCGGTGCCCGCGTCGGCGGTCGTCGTCGAGACCGTGGCGAGCAGCCCGGCCGCGGCGACGGAGGCGCACACGCCGGTCAGGACCCTCTTGCTCAAGGGGAAACGGAGGCTCATGGGGGCCGCTCCTTGGTGTGGGGGGAAGGCGGAGCTGAAGTGGGGTGGGGGGATGGACGGGAGGCATGGGGGAGGTTGCGCGCCCATGAGACAACAGGACTAGACCAGTAGTGTCAATGGTCCGGACCAAATCGGGCAGCGGATCTTCACGTTCAGTGTCGCGTGGCCGCGGCGTTCGCTCCACGGCTGGTCGGCCGTATGCGTTATGGGCGGACGGTGCCCTCGCCGCCCGCCTGATGGACCGCCGCGCCGACTCTCGAGGGTGGCCCTCGACCACGAAATGCGGTCGGGGCCACCCCCGTTGCCATTCCTCAGGCGGGGGTTTCGGCGGTGGCGGTCAGGACGGCGCGGCCGAGGACGTGGCCGCTCATGGTGAAGCCGAGGACGGCCGGGGTGGCGTCGGCCGGGACGCCGATGGACTCGACGTCGAGGGCGTGCACCACGACGAAGTAGCGGTGCGGGCCGTGCCCGGCCGGCGGGGCGGCTCCGATGTAGCGGGCCGCGCGGGCGTCGTTGGGGAGTTGGAAGGCGCCCGCGGGCAGGCCCGAGCCGGTGTCGTCGCCGGCGCCCTCGGGCAGTTCGGTCACGGTGGCGGGGATGTCGGCCACCGCCCAGTGCCAGAACCCGGACCCGGTGGGGGCGTCGGGGTCGTAGACGGTGACGGCGTAGCTCCTGGTGCCTTCCGGGGCGCCGCTCCAGGTCAGCCGCGGGGAGACGTCCTTCCCGCCGGGGACGCCGGATATGCCGGAGAGCTGCTCGGGCGGCCAGGCGGCGCCATCGGTGACGGCGGTGCTGGTGACGGTGAAGGAGGCCGCCTCGGGGAGGCGGGCGAAGGGGTCGTTGGTGCTCATGGCGTCGTTCCTTTCGGGCCGTGCCGGGGGTGGCGAAGAGAGGGGTGACCGGCGGCGGGCGCGCGGCATCGCACCGCGGCACCGCCGTCGCCCCCTTCGGAGCCGATGGATCGACCATAGCATCGATAATCGATTATCACTGGGATCGTCTATGCTGAAGGGCATGACTCAGACGGCCCCCACCTCGACCTCGTCGGGGAAGCAGATGCTCTCCGAGCAGGTCTACGCGCACTTGCGGCACGCGATCATGCGCGGGGACTACGCCCCCGGTGACGCCCTCAAACCGCAGGACCTCGCCAAGGAGCAGGGCGTGAGCCTGGCCGTCGTGCGCGAGGCGCTCGTACGGGTGGTCGGCGAGGGCCTCGCCGACCGGCTGCCCAACCGCGGCTTCGCCGTCCCGGCCTTCTCCGACCGCCGCTGGCAGGAGATCGCGGAGGCCCGCCGGACCATCGAACCGGTCGTGCTGCGCATGTCCATCGAGCGCGGCGACGTGGACTGGGAGGCCCGGGTGCGGGCCGCCCACCACCGTCTGGCGCGCACCCCGCCGTATCTGCCGGAGGAGGGCGACTACTACAGCGACGCCTGGTCCGAGGCCCATCGGAGCTTCCACCGCACCCTGCTGGAGGGCTGCGGCAACCCCGTCCTCCTGGAGACCTTCGACCGGATGTGGACCGCGAGCGAACTGGCCCGCCGCTGGTCGGCACACCGCAACCCGGACCGGGACGGCATCGACGAACACCGCCGCCTGGAGGAGGCGGCGGTGGCGCGTGACGCCGACACCGCGGCCGGGGTACTGGCCCAGCACCTCACCCAGACCGCGGCCGCCCTGACCGGCTCCACGCCCGGCGACCCCGCGAGGGAAGGCTGATACGCCACGCCACGCCGCCCCGGCCGGACGGGCGCCGCGCGGTGCGGGCGTCAGACCGTGGACAGGTCGATGGCCCGGTCGACGTCGTCGGGGCGCAGCACCCGCAGGATGCCTTCGAGCAGGTAGTAGTCGGCGTACGGGAGCGAGATCTCGACGCCGTCCTCGCTCGGGCGGTTCCGGGTGCAGCGCGCCACGACCGCCTCGGCGCGGGTCGACTTCGTGGTCAGGCAGGTCTGCGACAGCGCGGTGAGCAGCCGCAGCGCCGCCTCGCGGTAGCCCGGTTCGCCGGTGGCCCTGGACAGGTCGAGCAGACCGCAGGCCATGACCGCGCCCGCGGAGGCGTCCTTGATGTCGTGGGGTGCCTGCGGGGCGAGGTAGTCCCACACGGGGACGTTGTCCGGGGTGAGCGCGCCCAGGGCGAAGTCGGCGAGTTTCCGCGCGGTGGTGAGGAACTCCCGGTGGCCAGTGCGGCGGTGGATGGTGGTGAATCCGTAGATCCCCCATGCCTGCCCGCGTGACCAGCAGGAGGCCGGGCTGTAGCCCTGCACGGTGGCCGGGCCGAGGGGAGCGCCGGAGGACGGGTCGAAGTCGTAGACGTGCGGAGTGGATCCGTCCGGGCGGGGGAAGTGCCGCTGGGTGGTTCTCGCGTGCTCCACGGCGATGTCGAGGTACTCGCTGTCCCCGCTCTGGCTGCTCGCGAACGCCAGCAGATCGAGGTTCATCATCGTGTCCATGATGACCCGGCCCGCGTTCGCCTGCTCGTCCAGCGCTCCCCAGGCCCGGATGAAACGGCCGCGCGGGTTGTACCGGCGGATCAGGGAGGAGGCCGCCCGCAGTGCGCCCGCCCGCCAGGAGTCCTGACCGGTGAGCCGCCACGCGGTGACCCACGACGGATAGAAGAGGAATCCGAGGTCGTGGGTGCCGGTGTCGTTCTGGCGGGGCGCGAGCTTCTCCGCGGAGGCGAGGGCCAGGGTGCGGAACCGGTCCTCGCCGCTGTACAGCCACGCCATCCACAGCGTCCCCGGCCAGAACCCGCCGACCCAGTCGCCGTTCTGGGAGTACGTCCACTTCTCGAACTTCGTACCGACCGGAAAGCCACTCACCCCCGGGGCGACCGCGCGCAGCTTCGCCACCGCGTAGTCCGCCGTCTCGCGGAAGGTGGCGAGCGTGGCGGCGTGGCCGGGGGCCTCCTCCGCCGCCTGGGCCGGGGTAGCGTTCGAAGTGGCCGCCACCGCGGTACCGGCCGCGGTGGTCAGCAGGGCTCGCCGGGAAACGCTCATCAGTGTCCGCCCTTCACGAGTGGTGCATCCGACAACGACATGACGACATGCGGTCCGTGCGCCCAGTCGTCTTTGGGGCGCGGGCGACATGCCCGCGCCCCAAAGACGAACTGGTGAAGCCGGTGGAACTGGTGGAGCGTGTTACGGGATCAGGGGTACTCGGTCACGTTCGCCACGTTGCTGTTGGCGTCCGAGGGACCTCCCGTGCCATTGATGACATGGTTGATGGTGCCGGTGCCGCCGAGCGAGACGGTGACCATGTCGTGGAACCTCACATCCGGGCTCTGGGGAACCTCGAAGGCGTGCTCGGCGGTGACGGACTTGTTGGTGTTGAAGAAGCAGTAGCTGCCCAGGCCCCACGCTTCATGGCGCTTGACCGAGTCGGCCACCTTGTAGGCGGCGTATCCCTTGGTGGAGCCGTTCATCCAGGCGCCCTGGCCGGGCGGGTCGTAGGGCATCTCGTTCTGGTAGAAGTACGTCCGGCCGCCCTCGCCGTTCCAGGTCGTCTGGTGCTTCTGGTAGTGCTCGACGAACAGGCCGTACATGGTCACGTCGTCGCCGTTGACGACGAGCCCGTTGTCGGCCGTGTTGGAGTCCCAGCCGACGCCGTCGCCGTGGTCGGCGCGCCAGATCCAGGTGTGGTCGCCGATCACGTTCGAGCTGTTGACCACCAGGCTGGTGGACGCCTTGCCCACGCCCGCGCCGCCGACGCGGAAGAACACATCGTGCAGCGAGGTGGGGTTGTCGGCGTGGTTCGCGGACGAGTCCTCGGGGCCGACCTCCATCAGCGTGTCGGAGTTCTCGGTACCCGCGTCGATGAGCAGGCCCGCGAGCTTGACGCCGTCCACGTCGGCCACGTTCATCGCCGAGACCCCGTTGTCCGGAACCAGCGTGGCCAGCCCCAGGCCCAGTACGACGGTGTCGGGACGGGTCACCTTCAGCGGTGCGTCGAGGTGGTAGACGCCCGGGGTGATGAGCAGGTGCTTGCCCGCGTCGAGCGCCGCGTTCATCTCCTCGGCCGTGGCATCCGGCTTGGCGATGAAGAAGTCGCTCAGCGGGAGCGATTCGCCCTTCGGCGTCCCCGAGGACCAGGACGTGCCCGTCGAGTCCTTGCGCACCTCCGGCACGAACACCTTGTACGCGCCGTCGTCGTCGACGTACAGGAACGGCTTCTCACGGGTGATGGGGGACTTGTCGACCCGGGTGTACGGCGGGTTGGGGAAGTCCCCGGCCGGGGCGTTCCGCGCGCCCACGAACACCATGTTCCAGTTGGAGCCGGTCCAGCTGCCCTATTCGGTGTTGCGGGACAGCCACTGCTGCTGAGATCCGGACTTCACCTGCCCGTCGACCTTGGTGTCGGCCAGCAGACCGCCGCTTGACCAGCCGCCGTCGTCCAGCTGCAGATCGCCCTTCAGATGCATACGGCGGTACGGGGCGGCCTGTGAGACGGCCCAGCGGTCCGCGCCACCGTCCGGGTTGACGGCGAGGTTCTCGGCGTCGCGCCAGAAGTTCTGCGTCGCGTTGCCGTCGAACCAGTCGGCCTCGGCGTGCACCTGGCCGTTGATGGTGGTGTCGTCGGGCGACAGGCCGAGGCCCGCCACCTGGGTGTAGAAACCGACGTTGGCCTTGACGTCGTACGAGCCGGGCTTGAACAGCAGGGCGTGCCGGTCCTCGCCGAACTGGTTCTTCTCCTGCTCGCCGAAGACCGAGTCGAGCTTGCCCTGGATCTCCTGCGCGGACATCGACGGGTCGAAGATCTGCACATTGGGACCCAGGTCGGGCTCGGCGTCCGCGCCGTGCGCCGCCGGTACGGTCAGCGCGGCGGCGACGGCGCCGGCCACTACGGCGAACGCGGCGGTGGCGCGGGCGACGCGGCGGCGCCGGCGGTGCCCGGGCTGCGTGGTATCGCTCGTCCCGGTGGTATCGCTCGTCCCGGTGGTGCCGGTCGTCCCGGTGGTGCCGGTCGTCCCGGTGGTGTCGTTCGTCATGGTGATGTGCCCCCCCTCAGCCCTGGTACCGGGCGAATATCCCGGTGAACTGCCAGGGCTCCTGGGCGACTCCGGAGCAGGTGTCGTCGTTCGGGTAGTCGCCGGGGCAGGGGCGGTCGCGGTTGACGGACCAGAAGGAGAGCCGCGACAGGTGGTGCTCGGAGGCGTAGCCCAGGATCGACTCGAAGTCGTCCGTGGTGACGGTCTCCTTGACGTCGGTGATGCCGTTCATCGAGGACAGGCCGCTGTGCCGGTAGGCGTCCTCGTCGCTGTAGCCGTAGGCGCCCTTGACGGCGTTCTTCAGGCCGTCGGTGGCCTGCTTGGTCAGCTCGGCCATGTTCTGGCCCTCGCCGCCGAAGTCGAACGGCATGATGGTCCAGCTGTCGGCCTCGAAGCCGGATTCGGCGGCCCGGCGGATCATGCCGTCGTCGGGGCCGTTCTGATCGCTGGGGAAGGTGACGTAGGTGAGCAGCCCCGGGTTGTCGGTCTTCACCTGCTTCAGGGCGTCGATCGTCTTCTGCTGGACGGCCGGGTCGTCGTAGGCGTCGCCCTCGATGTCGATGTCGATGGCCTTGAGACCGTAGGCGTCGATGACCTTCTGGTAGGCCCCGGCGAGGGCCTTCGCGTCGGCACAGGACTGCTCCAGCTTGTTGCCGCTCGCACCACCGAAGGACGGCACCACGTCGCCGTCCTTGGCCCGTATGGCCTTCACGGTCTGCTCGTCGGCCCCGCCGGCCAGCGGGCGGCTGCCGTCCCACTGGGGGTCGCAGTTGCCCGAGTCGAGGACGAAGGCGAGGGTGAACCAGCCGACGCCGGTGGCGTCCATCACCTCGCCCGGGTCCGGGGGGTTGCCCCAACCGTTGTAGAGGTAGGGGGCCACGGCGGCGGGTGCGGCGGATGCCGGGGCGCGGTCGGCGCGGTCCTGGCCGGTGTTGTCGGCCCAGGCGGCCGCGGTCGTGCTCGCGGCGGTGGCCGCGAGGGCCGCGGCCACGGCCAGGACGGTCCGCCGGCGGCGGCGCCGCACGCGGTCCCGGGCGGAGAGGTCTTCGCTGTGATTCATGTGGGGGGATGCCTTCCTGACACGCGGACGGGCCCCGGCAGTGGGCATGTCCGTCGGACAGGCGCCGCCGCAGCCCGCGACATGCGGTGTCCGGCCGGAAGGTCACGGCCGGACTCTCGGGCCCATATGTTTCGGGAGTTGAACGTGTCTCGTCAATAGGTCCGCACCAATGAATGACATGCCTTCAAAGGGCGAACTCGCTGGCCGTGTCGCCGGCGTCCACGGCGGCGAACAGCCCTCCGCGCGGTGACTTGTTGGCATATCTGGTCCATACCAAACCCTTGACAGGCTTTTCCTTCACTTCTTACCTCGCTCGCGCTCGCCGCCGTGGACACCGCGCTGTGGGACGCGCGCTGCAAGCGCGCCGGCGAGCCGCTGTGGCGGCTGGCCGGCGGCCACCGCCAGCAGGTTCCGGTCTACGACACCGAGGGCGGCTGGCTCCATCTGACCACCGACGACCTGGTGAAGGGGGCGCTGCGGGCCCAGAAGGCCGGGTGGGCCGGTATCAAGATCAAGGTGGGCAAGCCGCATCCCGCCGAGGACGCCGAGCGGCTGCGCGCGGTACGCGAGGCCGTCGGCCCCGCGCTGCACATCATGACGGACGCCAACCAGTCGCAGACGATGTCCTCCGCCCTCCGGCTGGCGGCCGCGCTGGAGCCGTACGACCCGTACTGGATCGAGGAGCCCCTCCCGGCGGACGACATCAGCGGCCACGCCCGGCTGGCGCGTGCGACACGGATTCCCGTCGCCGTCGGTGAATCCCTGTACGCGCTCCCTCAGTTCCGCACCTACCTCGAGACGGGCGCGGCGTCCGTGGTGCAGGCCGACGCCGCCCGGATCGGCGGGATCACACCCTGGCTCAAGGCCGCCCACACCGCGGAGAGCCACAACGTCATGGTGTGCCCGCACTTCCTGATGGAACTGCACGTCAGCCTCGTGGCCGCGGTGCCCAACGGCCGGTACGTCGAGCACATCCCGCAGCTGCGGGCCGTGACCCGCGGTGAGCTGGCGATGCGCGACGGCATGGCCGTGGCGCCCGACGCGCCGGGAATCGGCATCGACTGGGACATGGACGCCATCGACGACCGGAGGGTGGCATGACGACGCCCGTCATCCCGCCGGACAGTGACACCCGCTCCGTCCGGGCCACACCATCGCGCCCCGCGCACCGGCTGCCGTTCTGGGTCAACCAGCGGCTCGGCCTGCTGGTGCTCGTCGTCGGCCTCAGCGCCGTGTTCGGTGTGGCGCGGCCGACCTTCCTCGACGAGCGGCTCGTGCTGTTCCCGCTGGTGCGGGACGTCTCGATGCTGACCGTGGTGGCGCTCGCCCAGATGGTCGCCCTGTCGGTGGGGCATATGAACCTGGCCGTCGGACGGATGGCCGCCTTCGGAGCGCTCTTCGCGGGGCTCGGATACGACCGGCTGGGCCTGCCACTGCCGCTCGGCCTGCTGCTGTGTCTGTGCGCCGGAGCCGCCATCGGCGCGCTGACCGGCTGGATCATCACCCGTACCGGGGTGAGCTCCTTCGTCGTGACCCTCGCGATGGACTTCGCGCTGCTGGGGCTCGTCTCCCTGCTCTACTCGGCCCTGACCGAGAACGCCGCGTTCACCACCAAGCCGTCGGGGCTCGCGGAACTGCGCTCGTACTCGCTCGCCGACATCTGCGTCGGGCCCGTGTGCGGATCCCCGGTGATACCGCAGCTCGCACAGTTCACCGTCCTGGCCCTGCTCGGCCTCGGTTTCCTGTACGGCGCCACCCGCATCGGCCGGGAACTGCTGCTCACCGGCGCCAACCCGGCGGCGGCTGAGCTGTCCGGCATTCCCACCGGCCGCCGTGTCATCCTGGCGCACACGCTCTCCGGGCTGCTCGCCGCGCTCGCCGGATTCATGGCCGCCGTCGGCACCGGAACGTTCCGCGCCTCGATCGGGGACGCCGTGCTCTGCCCCACAGATTTGATCGCTAAGTCGCAGAACCGCTAGTTTGTGAACATGACCGAGGTGTGCGTGAAGCGGGCGTATCGATACCGTTTCTATCCGACCGATGCGCAGGCAGCCGAGCTGTCCCGCACGTTCGGCTGCGTCCGCAAGGTCTACAACCTGGCCCTCGCGGCCCGTACACAGGCATGGGCGAGGCAGGAGCGCGTCAACTACAACGCCACCTCGGCGATGCTGACGGCCTGGAAGAAGACCGAGGAACTGGCGTACCTCAACGACGTGTCGTCGGTGCCCTTGCAGCAGTGTCTGCGGCACCTCCAGACGGCGTTCACCAACTTCTTCGGCAAGCGGGCGAAGTATCCGCGCTTCAAGTCCCGGAAGAAGTCCCGGAAGTCCGCCGAGTACACCACCAGCGGTTTCCGCTTCCGCGACGGGAAGCTGCTCCTGGCGAAGATGACCGAGCCGCTGGACATCGTGTGGTCCCGGCCTCTTCCCGAGGAGGCGAAGCCGTCCACGGTAACCGTGTCCCAGGACCCGGCTGGACGCTGGTTCGTCTCGATACTGTGCGACGACCCGGGCATCGGGCCGCTTGTGCTCACGGACGCGGCCGTGGGCATCGACGTGGGCCTGGACCATCTGCTGACCCTGTCGACCGGTGAGAAGATCGCCAACCCCAGGCACGAACGCAGGGACCGCTCCCGGCTCGCCTGGACCCAGCGCCGCCTGGCGAAGAAAGCGAAGGGTGACGGAGCCAACCGTCGCAAGGCACGGCGGAAGGTCGCCAGGATCCACGCCCGGATCGCAGATCGCCGCCGTGACCACCTGCACAAGCTGACCACTCGACTCGTGCGCGAAAACCAAACGCTCGTGATCGAGGACCTGACCGTACGGAACATGGTCAAGAACCGGAGTCTGGCCCGCGCCATCAGCGATGCCGCGTGGTCGGACTTCCGGGACATGCTGGAGTACAAAGCTCGGTGGTACGGGCGGGACGTCGTCGCGGTCGACCGCTTCTTCCCCTCCTCCAGGCTGTGCTCCGCCTGCGGCACTCTGCGGGAGAAGATGCCGCTGCATGTCCGCACCTGGACATGCGACTGCGGCACGGCCCATGACCGGGACGTGAATGCCGCACGCAACCTTCTGGCCGCCGGACTGGCGGTGACAGTCTGTGGAGCCGGTGTAAGACCTCAACGGAGCACTCCGGGCGGGCAGTCGGCGGCGAAGCAGAAAACCTCACAGCGCGAGCCGTGAGAACCCCCTCCTTCAGGAGGGGGGAAGTCAAGCTGCCCTCGTTCCTCGGCTCGACGGTGTCGGACTGCGCCTCACCGCCGGGTCCGTCCACGCGCTGCTCGGCGAGAACGGCGCGGGAAAGTCCACCCTCATCAAGGTCCTGACCGGGGTGCACACTCCCGACAGTGGCCGTCTCCTGTGGCGCGGCGGCGAAGTCCAGCTGCGCTCGCCCCTGGAGGCCACCCGCACCGGCATCGGCGTGGTGCACCAGGAGCGCAATCTGATTCCCGGCTTCTCGGTGGCCGAGAACATCACGCTGCAGAGCCCTCCCGCACACCGGGGTCTCATCGACCGCGCGGCCATGACCGACCCCGCCCTACGGTGCCTCGGAGAGCTGGGCCTGGACCTCGACCTGGACCGGCCGGTCCGTGAACTGTCCGTGGCACAGCAGCAGTTGGTGGAGATCGCCAAGGCCCTGTACACCGAGAGCCGGGTGCTGCTCCTCGACGAGCCGACCGCCTCCCTCTCCCCGCGCGAGGCGGAGCGCCTCTTCGAGGTCGTGCGGCGGCTGAAGGCCAGGGGGACGTGTGTCGTCTTCGTCAGCCACAAGCTGGAGGAGGTGTTCGCCGTCTGCGACACCGTCACCGTGCTGCGCGACGGCGCCTCCGTGCTCGAATCCGCGCCGCTCGCCGAGCACACACAGGACGACGTGGTCGGTCTCATGGTGGGCCGCGCCCACGCGGCGACCGAGATGCGCCCACGGGAGGTGGACACCTCCGCCCCGCCGGTGCTCTCGTTCGACGGAGTGTCCACCGCCGCCGGCCACCGGGACATCGGCCTGGACGTCCGGCCCGGCGAGATCGTCGGGCTGTACGGGCTGGTCGGCGCGGGCCGCAGCGAACTGGTCAAGGCGATGCTCGGCCTCGACCGCGTCACCGGCGGCGAGATCCGGGTGTACGGCGAGCCGGTGCGCATCACCTCCCCCCGGCAGGCGCTGCACCGCTTCGGCATCGGCTATCTCACCGAGAACCGCAAGGAGGAAGGGGTCTTCCTGGAGCAGCCCATCGCCCGGAACATCACGGTGACGGTGTGGAAGAGGCTCGCGAAGGCGCTCGGTTTCGTCTCCGCGCGCGAGGAGCGGGACGTGGCGCACGACCTCGTCGAACGTCTCGGCATCCGCACCGCCGGGCTCGGCCGGCACGCCGGTGAGCTCTCCGGCGGCAACCAGCAGAAGGTGAGCCTGGCGAAGTGGCTGGCGGCCGACACCCGGCTGCTCATCGTGGATGAGCCGACCGTCGGCGTCGACGTGCGCACCAAGCACGCCTTCCATGAACTCATCTGGGAGCTGGCCCGCGATGGGCTGCCCATTCTGCTGATCAGCAGCGACCTCGCGGAGATGATCACGCTGGCGGACCGGGTGGTGGTGATGGCCGACCACCGGATCCGCGGCGAGGTGGTCAACGACCGCGACTACGAGCGGATGAGCGGCCGGATCATCCGCATCATCCACGACCGCGCCACCTCGGCGGTGCGCCCGCGGGTCAGGACTCCTCGTCCCGGCTGAGCTGGCGCCCGAGGCTGCGGGCGAGGTGCTCCGCCATCGCCTCGGCCGCGCGGTCGGCATCGCGGCGCAATATCGCGTGCACCACGCGCTGGTGCTCCGCGAGGGTCGGGTCGTCGGCGCCGAGCTGGCTGCTCAGCCGGAAGATGTGCAGATGGGAGTGGAGCCGTTCCACCGCGTCCGCGAGCAGCGGCCGCCCGGACGCCTGGGCGATCGCGTCGTGGAGGCGCTGGTCGAGGGCGGCGAAGCCGCGGTAGGCCGCGTAGCGCCCGGCGGCGGTCCCCGGGTGGGTGTGCATCTCCTCCGCGATCCGCTCGATGGCGTCGAGCTGGTCCTCACTGGCGTTGGCCGCGGCGAGAGCGGCCGCCCTCGGCTCCAGCAGCTGCCGCATCTCGAAGAGCTCCTCGAGCCCCTGCCGGGTCAGCAGCTCGGTGGTGCGGTACCCCGACAGCGGTCTCTTCACCACCAGGCCGTCCGCCTCCAGCCTGGCCAGCGCCTCCCGGATGGGGGTCGGGGAGACGCTGAGGGCGCGGGACAGGGCCTCGATGCTGACGCGTGCGCCGGGGTGATCTCATGGTCCATGACCATGGCCTTGATGTTCTCGTAGACGCTGTCCGAGAGCGCCTGACGGGCGGGCGGCGCATCCTGCCCGCGCCCTTCCCGCGGTGCCCCGGTCGCGGAGGTGTCCTGCGGAGGCATCCGGCCTCCTGCTGCTGATCGGGGCGTATCGGGGCAGCAACAGTTTACCCAGGTGAGGGACGCCGTTCAGGGGCGAGCCGGGCGGGTCCCGGCCGCCGCGGGCCCCGATCGGCGAGTGAAGCCCCCTGGGGCAGCGCCTGGGGGTCGGCACAGTGGTGCGGGGCAGCACGAAGTGGTCGCCGGCGAGGACGGTGGTGGGCACGGTGGCACTCCGGAGGAAGGGGTCAGTCGGTGGCCGTGGCCGGGGCGTTGAGCCGCAGAAGCGACGCCCGGCCGTCCCGCAGGCGCAGTTCGGTCAGGGCGCCGTTCTCCAGCCGGGGAAACACCTGGCGGTAGCGGGCGAGCGGAATGCCGAGCAGCCGGCACAGGACCAGGCGGACGAGGGTGGAGTGGGCGACGACCAGCACGCGCCCCTCGGGCACCTCGTGCGCGATGTCCGTCAGACAGGCGATCGCGCGGCCGGCGGCCGCCGCCGGGTCCTCGCCACCGGGCAGGTGATGGGCGACCGGATCGGCCAGGAACGCGGCCAGCTCCACCGGGAACCGCTCCCGCATCTCCGTCCGGGTCAGCCCCTCGCCGCGCCCGAAGTCCACCTCGTACAGCCGCTCGTCGACGCGCGGGGTGAGGCCGAGCGCGGCGGCGGCGGGCTCGGCGGTGAGCCGGGCGCGGGACAGCGGTGAGCTGAGCACCGCGTCGAGTCGTTGTCCCGCGGCCCAGACGCCGAGCTCGGCGGCCTGCTTGTGCCCGTGTTCGGTCAGTGGCACATCGGTGCGGCCCGCGTAGCGGTTCTCCGCGTGCCACACGGTCTCCCCGTGCCGTACGAGGACGAAGTCGGTCACTGGTCGGCCTTTCCGCGGGCGTGGGCGGCCACCTCCGGCTCCAGCCAGCCCCGTCGGACCAGTTCGTCGACGAAGCCGAGGTAGACGGGGAGCAGCCGTGCGGTGCGGGCGGGATCGGGGCGCAGTTCGACTCCGTCGCGCACCATGGCGGCGGCGGCCCGCTCCAGCGTGACGCCCGAGGCGGTGGCGGCGAGCACCGCCATGCCGACGGCGCTCTCCGCCTGCTCGGGCAGGGTCACGCTCCGGCCGAGGAGGTCGGCGCGCAGCTGCGACCAGTAGCGGTTGCGGGCGCCGCCGCCGGTCAGGCTCAGCGGGCCGGCCACGGGGGCGCCGATGTGATCCAGGTGGTCGAGGCAGAGCCGCTCCACACAGGCCACGCCGAGCAGACAGGCGTGGAACTCCTCGGCCGCGCCGGAGGGTTCGCCCAGGACGAAGGGGCGCGCGTCGTGCGCCCGGAAGGGGAAGCGCTCGCCCCGCTCCCCGGCGAGCGGGTAGACGACCGCGGTGGAACCGGTCGCGGCGGCCGCTTCGGTGCGGGCGTCGAGGTCGGCGCCGGGGAAGCGGCGGGTCAGTACGCCCGCGCCGCTGCTGGAGGCACCGCCGGGCAGCCAGCTGCCGCCGGGCCCGCGGTGGCAGTAGACCACCCCGGCGGGGTCGTGCACCGGACGGGGGCTGGCGCCCTTGAGGACCAGGGTGGTGCCCAGTACCGAATTCCAGGCCCCCGGGCCGAGCGCGCCCGCCGCGATCTGGGCGGCGCAGCCGTCGGTCATCCCCGCGACCATGGGGGTGCCGACGGGGATCCCGGTGACGGCGGCGGCCCGCGCGCAGACCGTGCCGATCACCGTGCCGGGCCGTACGACCTCCGGCAGCAGGCCGTCGGGGACGCCGAGGGCGGCCAGCTCCTCGGCGGGCCAGCCGTCGGCGAGCAGGTCGTAGCCGGTCTTCAGGGCGTGGCTGGCGTCGCCGGGGGTCTGTTGTCCGGCCAGCCGCCAGGTGATCAGGTCGGCCTGGTGCAGCAGCCGGGTCCCCGGCGGGACATCGGTGTGCCGGAGCAGCCACAGGAGTTTGGGCAGGGCCCAGGACGGCTGCATGGTGCGGTAGCCGAGCCTCTCCCACACCTCCGCGCCGACGGTGTTGACGCGGTCGGCGTGGCCCGCGGCGCGCCCGTCGTCGTACATCAGGGCCGGGGTGAGGGGCGTTCCGGACGGGTCGGCGAGGAGGATGGTCCCGGAGGTGGCGTCCACCGCCACCCCCCGCACCCGCCCGCCGTCGATGCCGCTCAGGGCCTCGCGGCAGGCGGCACCGGTGGCGGACCACCACTGCTCGGGGTCCTGTTCGTGGCGTACGCCGGCACGGTGGCCGGTCAGGGGGCGGGAGGCCGCGGCGAGCAGCTTCCCGGTGCCGTCCACGGCGACCGCGCGCACGCTCTGCGTACCGAGGTCCAGGCCGAGATGGACGGCGTCGGGGGAGAGGGCGTCAGACATGCGAGGTTTCCGGACGGGGGTCGTGGGGGCGCTGCCCGGGGGTGCCGGCGGGTGGCCGGGCCGGCGGCGCGTCCGGTCCCCGGGCCGGCGGCGCGTCCGGTCCCCGGGATGGCTGCGCGTCCGGTCCCCGGGATGGCTGCGCGTCCGGTCCCCGGGATGGCGACCAGCCCAGGGACCGGGCCGCGTCCCGCCACGCCAGGTGTGCCGCGGACAGCTCGTCGTAGAGCGCGGCCCGGCCCGGGTCCGGTGCCCAACTGGAGCCCATACGGACGTACTTGGCGGCGGCCTCCTCCATGCTGCGCTCGGCGCCGGTGAGCACCAGACCGGTGAGGAAGGCGCCCTTCGCGCCCAGCTCGGTGTCGGTGCCACGCGCCGTCGGGACGCCGGTGGCATCGGCGATGAGCTGACACCAGCGGTCGCTGCCCGCGCCTCCGCCGCACAGCCGCAGCTCGTGCACCTCGGTTCCGGAGGCTCGCAGACAGTCCCGTACGACGAGGGACAGCCCCTCGAAGACCGCACGGGCCAGGTCGGCGCGGGTGTGGTCCAGCGAAAGGCCCCAGAACGTGCCGCGGGCCCGTCCGTCGAGGAACGGGGCGCGTTCCCCGGCGGGGGAGAGGTAGGGGAGGAAGCCCAGCCCGGCGGCGCCGGGTGCGGACGCGGCGGCGAGGTCACCGAGCGCGGCGGGGCTCTCGACGGCCAGTGTCCGGCACGCCCAGTCCAGTACCTCGGTGCCCGACAGGGTGGGAAGGGCGCGCAGCAGACGGTCGTGGCGGCCGAAGGCGATGGTGATGCCGCACGGCTCGCCCGAGGTGTCCACGCTCCGGCGCACCACCTCGGTGCACAGGGTGGTGCCGAGGATGGCGCACGCCTGTCCGGGGTCGACGACCCCGGCGCCGCGGGCGGTGGCGGCGATGTCGTAGGGGGCCATCACGACGGGAAGGCCGGTGGGGAGGCCCAGTTCGGCCGCCGCGTGAGGGGTGAGCCCGGCGACGCACTCGTCGTGTCCGAGGACGCGCGGCAGCAGCCGGCGGGCCCACGCCAGGCCGAACAGGTCCACGATCGCCGGGTCGTACCCGCCCGTGGCGTGGTCGAGGAAGGGGGCCGACGCGTCGGAGGCGTCGATCGCCGTGACGCCGGTGAGCTTCAGGAACAGCCAGCCCGCCGCGGTCAGCGCGGTGTGCGAGCGCTCCAGGCGCGCCGGGTCGTGCTCGGCGAGCCAGGTGAGCACCGCGTTGGGCATGCCCGCGCAGCTGAGGGAGCCGTTGCGGCGGTACGCCTCGGCCAGGACGCCATCGGTCTGCCAGCGCGCGAGCAGATCACCGGCGCGCCCGTCGGACCAGAGGATCGCCGGGCCGGTGGGGCTGCCGTCGCCGTCGACCAGCCAGCAGCCGTCCCCCTGGGCGGTGAACGCGATCAGCCGCACCGCGTCCTGCCCGGGTCCCAGCTGGGCCAGGGCGCCGCGCACGGTGGAGGCGACCCCGCGCCACACCGCGTCCATGTCCTGCTCGGCCCATCCGGGGTGGGGCCGCAGCACCTCCGTACCGGTGCGGGAGACCGCCACTTCCCTTCCCTCGGTGTCGAACACGACGGACTTGATGACCGACGTGCCGACGTCGACAGTGAGAACCGTCATGACCGAAATACCTGCCCCTTCACCACGGCTGGAGCGGCGGCGTACCAGTGGATCGCCACCGCTCGGGGAACCGACGCCGTCGGCGGAATTCCGCGCCGACAAACCCAGAGAATCGGCGCCGGGAAGCCACGTCAATCGGGGCGCGGGATTATCCCGCGACCGGCCCACGGCACCGTGCGATGTCCTGGGCCACCGTCCCCGCACACGGGGCAGGCGACGGTCCGCGGGCATGTTACCTTCGCGTGAGTTTCACATCAGTTCGTCTCACGGCGGTCCGCCGGGGTGGTGCGGAAGGGATAAGGAGCCGCAGGCCATGACCCGTACGGATGGGCAGGAGGAACGGCGGCGCCGGTTGCGCGAACTGGTCACGGCCAAGGGCTTCGTCCGCACCTCGGACCTGTCGGCCGAGTTCGCCGTCAGTGTGATGACCATCCACCGCGACCTGGACGCCCTCCAGGCGCAGGGCTGGCTGCGCAAGGTGCGCGGCGGCGCGAGCTGTCTGCCGTCCACGCAGTTCCACGGCAGTGTCGGCGAGCGCATGACGACGATGACGCAGACCAAACAGCGGCTGGCGCGGGCGGCCGCCGAGGAGCTGGCTCCCGGCCAGATCGTGGTGCTCGACGACTCCACCACCTGCCTGGGCCTGATCCAGCATCTGACCCACCACACACCGATCACGGTGATCACCAACTCGCTGCCCGCCATCACGGCCCTGGCCAGGGAGCCCGGAGCGGCGCTGGTGGCGCTCGGCGGCGCCTACTTCCCGGCGTACGACGCGTTCATGGGACCGCACACCGCGCAGAGCATGTCCGCCTTCCGCGCCGATGTGCTGTTCATGTCCACCACCGCCGTCACCGCGGGCCGCTGCTATCACATGTCACCCGAGACGGTGCAGGTCAAGCAGGCGATGATGGCCGCCGCGGCCCGCCGCGTACTCCTCGTCGACCATACGAAGTTCGCCAACCAGGGGCTGTACGCCCTGGCTCCGCTCACCGACTTCGACCTGGTCGTGGTGGACGACGCGGCACCGGCCGGGGAGGTGCGCGGGCTGCGTGAGCGCGGCGTCGATGTGCGCATCGTTCCCGGTGGGGACTTGCCGGATACATCCAAGCTCTGACGCCGACGTCCTGTGGCCCCTCGTGATCGTCAACGACGTCAACTCGCGCGCCACCATCCCGCTCGGCCTCCAGGCGTTCTTCGGGCAGCAGGGCAATGAGTGGAGCCTCGTCATGGCGGCCTCGGTGATCTCTATGCTGCCGACCGTGATCATCCTCGTCCTCCTCCAGAAGCACCTCGTGCGCGGCATCGTCACCAGCGGCCTGGGCGGCCGCTGACCCCTGTGTGCCTCCTCTTCTCCGGGAAAGGAATCCCCCTCGATGGCCATCCCCGCCTGGTTCACCGAAGAACGCTTCGGCATGTTCATCCACTGGGGCCTGTACGCCCTGCCCGCCCGCCACGAGTGGGTGAAGAACCGCGAACGCATCACGGACGAGGACTACGACCGCTACTTCCGCCACTTCGAACCGGACCTCTTCGACCCCCGTGAGTGGGCGCGGTCCGCAAAGCGCGCCGGAATGAAGTACATGGTGCTCACGACCAAGCACCACGACGGCTTCTGCCTGTGGGACTCCAAGCTCACCGACTACACCTCGATGAACACCCCGATCGGCAAGGACCTCGTCGCCGAGTTCGTCCAGGCCGTGCGCGCCGAGGGGCTGCGCGTCGGCTTCTACCACTCGCTCATCGACTGGCACCACCCGGACTTCGTCGTCGACGGCCTCCACCCGCGCCGTGACGACCCGCCGGAGGAGATCAAGCGGCTCAACGAGGGCCGCGACATGGCCCGTTACCGCGCCTATCTGCACGGTCAGGTGGAAGAACTGCTGACCGGCTACGGCACCATCGACTACCTCTTCTACGACTTCTCGTACAAGGACGACGACCACCACGACGTGTGGAACGGCAAGGGCAGGGAGGAGTGGGGCTCGGAGGAACTCCTCGCGCTCACCCGCAGGCTGCAGCCCGAGATCATCGTCAACGACCGGCTCGCCATCCCCGGCGACCTCGTCACCCCCGAGCAGTACCAGCCCGACCGGCCCATGGAGATCGACGGGCGGCCGGTGGTGTGGGAGGCGTGCCAGACCCTCAACGGCAGCTGGGGCTACGACCGCGACAACCTCAATGTGAAACCGGTCGACCTGCTGGTCCGGATGCTCGTCGACGGCGTCTCGAAGAACGGCAACATGCTGCTGAACGTCGGCCCGACCGGACGCGGCGACTTCGACGCCACCGCCCTCGCCACACTGGAGGGGATCGGTGCGTGGATGTCCCGCCACCAGCGCTCCATCCACGGCGCCGGCCCCTCCCCGCACCGCGCCCCGGTCGACACCCGCTACACCCAGCGCGGCAACCGCCTCTATCTGCACCTCTTCACCTGGCCCTTCGGCCATGTCCACCTGCCGGACCTGGCGGGCAAGGTCGAGTACGCGCAGCTCCTGCACGATGCGTCCGAGATCAGGTACCGCGAGATCGACCCGTCGATCAAGGCGCAGAACACCGGCCTCGGCGGCCAGCCACCCGGCACCCTGACCCTGACCCTGCCGGTCGTCCGCCCCGATGTGGCGGTACCGGTCGTGGAGCTGTTCCTGCGCCAGGACACCTGACACTCGACCGGGGCGCGCCCCCCCTCACCGTCGGTGAGCTCAGAAGCGGCCCGCGCCCCGGTACAGGTCCAGCTCCCCGTCCAGCTCGACGGCGAGGACCGTCGCGTACTCGTCCAGGTCCTCGGTGGCGGGCCGGTCGAGCCACAGCACACCGGGGACCTCGTGCAGACCGCCGATGACCTGGTGGCCCAGCTCGGTGCCGGTGCCGAGGACAGTGACCCGCCGCACCGGGGTGCGCAGGCCGCGCACGCCGATGGGGCCGCGGGGGATGTCGAACACGGTGAGATAGAGCGTGCGGCGGTCGGCGGAGAGCGTGCTGGGGCCGTAGTGGTGACCTGCGGGCAGGCCGCGGACCGTGCCGTAGACGGCCTCGGCGTGCCGGGCGAGCCACGCGCCCACGCCCTCCAGGCGTTCGACCTGCTCGGCCGGGATGGTGCCGTCCTCCTTGGGGCCCACGGACAACAGCAGGTTTCCGCCGCCACCGATGGTCTCCGTGAAGTACCGGATGAGCTGACCGGTCGACTTGTAGTTGTGGTCGTGGTGGCGGTAGCCCCATGAGTCGTTGAGGGTCAGGCACAACTCCCAGGGCCCGGCGGGCGGTTCGATCGGCACACCCTGTTCGGGGGTGGCGTAGTCGCCCTCGCCGAGCATGCGCGCGTTGAGCACACACCGCGGCACCTCGGAGCGGATCAGCCGGGCCAGATCCTTGATCCGCCACTGCTCCTCGGTGCGCTCCCACTCACCGTCGAACCACAGCAGGTCGGGACGGAACCGGGTGGTCAGCTCCCGCACCTGGCCGTCGCGGTAGGCGAGGTAGCGGGCCCACGCCGCCAGATCCTCCTCGTCCTTCGGCACCTCGGCGTAGGGGTTGTTCTCCTGCTCGGGCGGGCGGCCCTCGTAACGGGTGGAGGCGTAGTCGGGGTGGTTCCAGTCGTTGTGGGCGTAGTAGAGGCCGACCTTGATGCCGCGTTCCCGCATCGCCGCCGCGTACGGGCCGACCAGATCGCGCCCGGCGGGGGTGTGCCGCACCACGTCGAGGTCGCCCTCCGCGGTGTCCCACAGGGAGACGCCGTCGTGGTGGCGCGAGGTGAGCACGGCGTACCGGGCACCGGCCCGGGCGAAGAGGTCCGCCCAGTCCTCCGGGGCGTAGTGGCGGGCGGTGAAGCCGTGTCGCTGCGCCATGTACTGGTCGTGGGGGACATCGCCCTCGAAGAACGACCAGGACTCCTGGACGCCGTCGACGGCGTAGATGCCCCAGTGGATGAAGATGCCGAACTTGGCGTCGGGGAACCAGGGTTGCATGGCCATGGTGCGCTGAACTCCCGTTTCCTAAAGGGCCCTGGAGGGGCCTGGAGTGTCCTGGAGGGCGGAAAGCGTCCAGGACCAGCGGTACGTGCCGGGGCCGACGCGGTAGCGGGCGAGGGTGTCCGGGCCGCACGAGGCGGTGCCGACTCCGCGGTGCGCGGCGTCGATGTGCACCACGCAGACGTCGCGCGGGACCAGTTCGTCGTGGTGCGCGGCGGCCGCCAGGTCGGCGGCGCGGTGGCGGGTGACGGAGACCTGGCGCGGCGCGTCGAGGGCGATATGCCACCGGGTGTCGAGCGTGAAGTGGCGCACCGCGTGCCGCCCGCCGCTCTCCTGCGGGCGCAGATACGGCGTGCACAGCTCGTCCACGGCGGCCTGGTGGTGGCCGACGGCCCCGCCCGCGCACCGGTCCGGGTAGGTCTCCCAGGGGCCCGGCCCGTACCATGCGAGGCGGTCGTGCCGGGCGGCCGTCTCGAAGAGCGTGCCCACGCGGGGCACATCGGTCAGCCCGGCGGGCAGCTCGGCCGTCTCCGCCACGTGGATCCCGGCGCGGATCGCGGAGTGATTCCCGGCGCGGCTCCCGGCGTGGGTCCCGTCCGGCACCGGCCGCAGCACCTGCCGGTGGCGCACCGGACCAGCCGTGGTGTCGTACTCCGCGAGGACGGTGACCACCCCGGCGGCGTCCCGCTCGACGGACACCAGCCGACGGCGCGGGGCATCAAGCCCCCAGGCCCGCCACCGCTCGCCGAGCCCGCCAGCTCGTCGTTGTCCGTCGGCGCCCGCCACAGCGAGAGCACCGGCGGCGCGGACAGCGCCGGATGTGCCAGCAGCCCGTCCGCGCCGACCTCCACCGGCGGCAGGCCGTGGCCGTCGACCGGCGTGGGGGGCGTGGCGGGCGCGGTGGACGCGGCACGCTCCCGCAGCAGCACCCGCGGCGTGCACACCTCCGTTTCCGCCGGCGCCCACGCCTCCTCCTCCGCCGTACGGACCCGCAGCGTCAGCCATGCCTCGCCCGGAGCGGACGGCAGCCCGGCGAGCAGGTCCGGCGGCAGCTCGACCGGGGCGCTCGCACCCGGCGGGACGTGTGGCAGCTCCGCCGGGACCGGCGGGTGGTCGGCGCCGTGCCCGTCGACGGACAGCACCCACTCGGCCGCCAGCCACGACAGATCGCGGAAGTGCTGACGGTTGTGGACGCGCACCCCCTCCTCGTCGCGGGTCAGCCGCACCGGCGCGGCGATCTCCCGGTGCTCGTACATGACGGGCTTGGGCGTGCGGTCGGGGAAGACCACGCCGTCGGCGATGAACGCGCCGTCGTTCGGCGTGTCACCGAAGTCGCCGCCGTAGGCCCAGCGCATCCCCGGCCCGGCGACCCCGCCGCCGTACCGGCCCGCGCCCGCGAGCCCCGCCGGGCGGCCGTCGGAGAGCCGCTGGAGGATGCCGTGGTCCCAGAACTCCCAGATGAATCCGCCCTGGAGACCGGGCGTGGCCTCGATGGCCGCCCAGTAGTCGGCGAGGCTGCCGTTGCTGTTGCCCATGGCGTGCGAGTACTCGCAGAGGATGAGCGGCTTGGTCTGCTCACCGGAGCGCGCGTGTGCGGTGATCTCGTCGATGGAGGCGTACATCGGGCAGATGATGTCGGTGACGGTGTCCGGGCGGGTCCAGCCGCGGTGCAGCGCCCCCTCGTACTGCACGGGGCGGCCCGGGTCGTGGCGGCGCACCCAGGCGGCCGCGGCGTCGTGGTTGGCGCCGTAGTCGGATTCGTTGCCCAGCGACCACACGATGACCGACGGGTGGTTCTTGTCGCGCAGCACCATCCGCGAGACGCGATCGGTGAACGCGGCGAGGTAGCGCGGGTCGTCGGCGATCTCGTGGGCGTGGTCGTGCGCCTCGATGTTCGCCTCGTCGACGACGTACAGGCCCAGCTCGTCGCAGAGATCGAGGAAGGCCGGGTCGTTGGGGTAGTGGGAGGTGCGTACGGCGTTGAAGCCGAAGCGCTTCATGGTGACGAGGTCGGCGCGCATGTCGTCGTACGACACCACGCGCCCGGTCAGCGGGTGGAAGTCGTGGCGATTGACCCCGCGGATGAACACCCGCTCGCCGTTGACCAGCAGATCCCGGCCGCGCACCGCGACATCGCGGAAGCCGACGCGGTGGTACGAGGTGTCCGCGACCGAACCGTCCGCGCGGTGCAGCCGGATCACGCAGTCGTAGAGGTGCGGGGTCTCCGCGGACCAGGTCCGCGCCTCCGGCACGGTGGTGTGCAGCCGGGCCTCGCCGAGGAAGTCCGACACCCGCTCCTCGGCGGCGCACCACGCGGCGTACTCCGCGTCGAACCGCAGCTCACCGACGCCCTCCAGCGATCCGCTGACATACCACCCGGCGGGGAGGGCGCCGTGCGCCGAGCGGACCAGCACCTCGGCCCGTAGCCGCCCGTCCGCCGGTGCGTT
The DNA here is from genome assembly GCF_024298965.1 of Streptomyces rapamycinicus NRRL 5491. NCBI lineage: Bacteria > Bacillati > Actinomycetota > Actinomycetes > Kitasatosporales > Streptomycetaceae > Streptomyces > Streptomyces rapamycinicus. The sequence continues at coordinate 10,238,304 of NZ_CP085193.1, forward strand.
GATCCGCACATCGGCCAGGTGCAGCGGGTCGACGGCGTACACATACACGGATCGTGTGATGCCACCGTGCCACCAGTGGTCCTGGTCCTCGATGTGCGAGGCGTCCGACCACTTGACCACCGTGAGCCGTACGGTCGCGCGCCCGCCCGGCCGCACGGCGTCGGTGATGTCGAACTCGCCGGCCAGGTGCGAGTCCTTGCCCATGCCCACCGGGCGGCCACCGGCCTCGGCCAGCAGCACGCTCTCGAAGGCCCCGACGTGGAGCACGATCCGCTTGCCCGCCCACTCCGCGGGGATGTCGACCTCGCGCTCGTACACGCCCGTCGGGTTCTTCGCCGGGGAGGCCGGGGGGAACTCCGGCCACGGCATCGTGAAGTTGGTGTAGTGCGGCAGGTCGTCGGTGTCCTGCGTGGTCCAGCAGCCGGGCACCCGGGCGGTTCCCCACCGCTCGGCGAGGGGCTCGTCGGGCGACGCCAGCAGCTGGAACCGCCAGTCGCCGTCGAGCGCCGTCCGGCCGGTGTCCGTGGCGCCGCGCACCACCGCGTGCAGCGGCAGCCGGCGCCAGGACGTGAGCTCGGGCGTCTCCCAGGGGCGGGCGTACGGGGGCGGGTGGTGCATCAGCGGATGGCTCCCTTGGCCAGGTCGGCGATGAAGTGGCGGGCCGCGAAGATGAACATGATCAGCAGCGGGATCAGGGCCAGCAGCGCACCGGCCATGACCATGCCGTAGTCCGTCATGCTGTGCACGCTGTTGAGCTGGGACAGCGCCACCTGGAGGGTGACATGGTCCGGGTTGGTCAGGGCGATCAGCGGCCAGGCGTAGTCGTTCCACTGGCTCATGAACGTGAAGATGCCGAGGAACGCCAGGCCCGGTCGGACCACGGGCAGCGCCACATGCCAGTACTGGCGCAGGAAGCTGCAGCCGTCGAGCCGTGAGGCGTCCATCAGCTCGTCGTGAATGGCGCCCGTCATGTACTGGCGCATCCAGAAGATGCCGAACGCGTTGGCCGCCGCCGGGACGATCAGCGCGGTGAGCGAGCCGATCCAGCCCAGCTTCGCCATGATGACGAACTGCGGGATGGCGGAGAGCTGCGCGGGCAGCATGAAGATGCCCATCATCAGCCCGAACAGCAGCTTGCGGCCCGGGAAGTCGAACTTGGCGAAGACGAACGCCGCGAGCGAGTCGAAGAACAGCACGAGCACGGTGACGGTGCCCGCGACGATCAGCGAGTTCAGCATCGACCCGAAGAAGTCGATGTTGTCGAAGAGGTGGCCGACGTTCTCCCGGAAGTGCGACCCGGGCCACAGCTTCGGCGGATACGAGAAGATCTCGCTGGAGGTCCGGGTGGCCATCACGACGGCCAGATAGAACGGGAAGACGGACAGCAGCACGCCCGCGATCAGCGCGGTGTGCAACGAGACACCGCGGGCCATGGCCCCTTTGGTCCTGCTCATGACGGCCTCCTAGCCCTTTTCCCGGCGGTTGACCAGACGCCAGTTGATGAGGGAGAAGACCACCACGATCATGAAGATCGCCCAGGCGATGGCCGCTCCGTAGCCGAAGTCGTTGTTGTCGAAGGTCTGCTGGAAGAAGTAGAGGACCACCGTCTGTCCGGCGTGTTCGGGGCCGCCCGCGAAGGTCGACAGGCCGTCGTTGCGGCCGAGCAGCACCTGGGACTCGGAGAACGACTGCAGGCCGGTGATCGTGGAGACCACCACGGTGAACAGGATGACCGGGCGCATCATCGGCATGGTGACCGAGAAGAACGTCCGGATCGGCCCGGCCCCGTCGACCCGCGCCGCCTCGTAGAGCTCGGTGGGAATAGTCTGCAGACCGGCCAGGAAGATGATCGCGTTGTACCCGGTCCACTGCCACGTCATCAGCGCGGCGACGGCCACCTTGATGCCCCAGGGCTCGTTGAGCCAGGCCACCTCGCTGATGCCGACGGTCTTCAGCACGGCGTTCATCAGGCCGAAGCTGGTGGAGAAGATGGAGCCGAAGATGACGGCGACGGCGACGACCGAGGTGACGGACGGCACGAAGTAGGCGAAGCGGTACACCCCCTTGAAGCGCACCGCGGAGTTCAGCATCACGGCGCTGACCAGGGCGATGAACAGCATGGGCAGGGTGCCCATGGCCCAGATCTCCAGCGTGTTGACCACCGCGTCCCAGAACTGGGTGTCGGCGAGCAGATAGCGGAACTGCGAAAGTCCCGCGTACTCCATGTCACCCAGACCGTCCCAGCGCTGGAAGGCGAGGAAGAGGGAGAAGCCGGCCGGGATCAGGCCGAAGCAGAGGAACAGCAGATAGAACGGTGAGATCGCCGCGTACAGCCGCCAGTGGCGGCGGATGCGGCCCTTGCGGCCGGAGAGCACCGTGGCCGCCGTTCCCGCCGGGCCCGGCGCGGTCGCGACCGCCGCGGCCGGTGCCGTTTTCATGTCGGCCATGGCTCAGCTCACCCCCAGGTGGTCCGCGATGCGTCGGCATGTGCTCATGGCGTCCCGCCAGGCTCGCTCGGGGTTCTTGCCGGAGATGTGCACGGAGGTCAGCTCGTCCATGATCGGCTGCTTGAGTGCCACGTCGTAGGGGCTGTTGTAGGCGACCTGGATCCGCTGAGCCGCCTTGGCGAAGATGTCGTTGGTGACCTGACCGCCGAAGAAGGGGTCGGGCTTGCGCATCGCGGCCATCTCGTAGGACGCGGGAGTGGAGGGGAAGAGCGACGCCTCCACGAAGCCGCGGGTCTGGTTCTCGGGGCCGAGCAGCCAGGTGATGATCTCGAAGGCCACCTCGGGTCTGCGGCAGTACTTGGTGATCCCGAGGAACGAGCCGCCGTCGTTGGCCGGCCGCTCGGGCATCGCGGCCACCCGCCACTTGCCGGCGGACTTCGTCAGCTGCGACTTGAAGTCCCCGGACACCCACGAGGCGCCGAGCTGACTGGGCAGCCTGCCGTCCTCCAGCGCCGCGGTCTGGTCGACCGTGCCGGACTTGAAGGGGGAGACCAGACCGCGCCTCTTGCACTCCAGCGCCAGATCCCAGGCGCGGACGATGTGCTCCTGGTCGCCGATGAAGTGGCGGTCCTTGTCGACGAAGCGCTTCGCCGACTGGCCGATGCCCATGTTGAGCACCGCCAGCAGATCGTTGACCAGGTACGCGCCCTTGACCCGCTTGACCAGCCGCTCGCCCGCGGCGAAGTAGTCGTCCCAGGTGCTCATGGCCGCGGCCACCTCGGCGGGCTCGGTCGGCAGGCCCGCCTTCCGGAAGACGTCGGGGCGGTAGTAGTGCACACAGGGGCCGGTGTCGATGGGGAAGCCGATCTGACGGCCGTCGTCGGCGGTGCCCTGGGCCCATTTCCAGTCCAGGTACTGGCTCTTGAGCCGGTTCGCGCCGAGCGTGTTGAGGTCGATGAACTGGTCGGCGTTGGACAGCAGCGAGGCGATGTCCTCGCCCTTCAGACCGGTGATGTCGGGCGCGTAGGCGCGGGCGGTCAGTGTCGTCAGCAGCTTGGAGCGGAAGTATCCGCCGATCTGGGTGGCCTTGAGGTCGACCTGGGTGAAGTGCTTGGCGGCGTCCTCCACCAGCTTGTCGCTCAGTCCACCACCCCAGTACCAGAGTGTCATGTTCCGGCCGGTCGATCCGGCCGGGACCGCACAGCCCGCGGCCGCGCCGCCCAGCACGGCGGCCGAGGTGGTTGCCAGGCCCGCGCGAAGCAGTCCTCTGCGTGAGGGGTGCACTGCTTCACCGCCTTTCGGTGTCTCGTCGTTGAGGTGTCGGGGTGTTGCCGTGGGGGGGTGTCCTCGAGAAGGGGCTTCTGCGAGAAGGGGCTTCTGCGAAAGGGTGTGGCGCCGCGTCACCACGGGGTGGCCGTCACCACGGGGTGGCCGGTCACCACGGCGCGGCCGGTCACCACGGGGTGGCGGTCATGACGGCGCGGCCGGTCACAGCGGTGTGGCCGGTGCTTCCGGCGGCGGCGGGCCGACGCCGGCGGGGATCCGGTCGGCGAGGAAGCCGTACGTCCGGCGGAGCTCCTCGGCGCCGGGGTCGGCCACGACCTCGCGCCACCACTCCGCGACACCGCCCCAGCCGGGCGCCGCCAGCGCTCCGCCGTGGCGGCGGGTGGACAGCCCGGAGGCGAGCACCGCGAAGCGCAGCCGTTCGGCGAGCGGCCAGCCGGCCAGGGTGGCGGCGACGAAGCTCGCGCCGAAGACGTCGCCGGCGCCCGTCGCGTCCAGGACATCGATGTCGAGCGCGTCGGCCTCGGCGTACTCCCCGGTGTCCTGGTCCACGGCGATCGCCCCGTCCCGGCCGCGGGTGACCACGGCGACCGGCACCAGACCGGTGAGCGCGCGCAGGGCCGCCCCCGGGGTGGCGGTGCGGGTGTACGCCATGGCCTCGGTCTCGTTGGGCAGGAAGGCGTGGCACCGGGAGAGCTGATCGAGCAGATCCGTGGACCACCGCTGGGAGGGGTCCCAGCCGACGTCGGCGAAGACCCGGGTGCCGGAGGCGGCGGCCTTGGCGATCCAGTCCTGTGGCTCGGGGCCGATGTGCACGAGCGCGGAGCGGGCGGCCGGGGGGTCGCCGATCAGCTCGTCCTGGCCGTACGGGGGTTCCGCGCCGCCGGTGACCAGCGCCCGGTCCGCGCTCAGCGCCAGCGAGACGGTGACGGGCGTGTGCCAGCCGGCGGTTGCCGTACGGGACGGCGAGAGGTCGATGCCCTCCTGCCCGGCGAGCACCTCACGGCAGTAGCGGCCGTAGAGGTCGTCGCCGAACACGGTGGCGAGCGAAGTGCGCAGCCCGAAGCGGGCGGCGGCCACCGCGAGGTTCGCGATGCCGCCGGGGCCACTGCCCATGCCCCCGGCCCAGATCTCCTCGCCCGGCACGGGTCCCCGGCCGAGGCCGGTGAAGACCAGGTCGTAGAAGAGCAGTCCGGTGAGCAGGACGTCGGGAGCGGTATCGCCCGGTGACCCGTCGGGGAGCGGCTCGCTCACGAGCGCGTCCTCTCGTCAAGGGTGTGCAAGTTCTGACGTGGATCGTGAGCCACCTGAGCAAACTTTTCAAGACCTAATCAAAAACAAGCATGGAGTTGATTGAAATTGCAGGGTAGTGTGCGCCGCATGCTGGCAGAGCGACGACACCAACTCATCCTGCGGGCATTGCGCTCCGGTGGCCCCGCGTCCGTGACCGACCTCTCCTCCGAGCTGGGAGTGAGCGCCGCCACCGTGCGCCGCGACCTGATCAGACTGGAGGAGGACGGCCTGCTCACCCGGGTGCACGGGGGTGCGGTGGCGGAGGACGGCGATCAGCCCTTCGCCGAGGTCGCCGAGGTCCGGGTCACCGACAAGGACGCCGTGGCCGAGCGCGCCGCATCGATGGTCGAGGACGGCCAGACGGTGCTGCTCGACATCGGCACCACCGCCTATCGCCTGGCCCGGCAGCTGCACGGCCGTCGCCTCACCGTGATCACCAGCAATCTGGTGGTGTACGAGGAACTGGCGGAGGACACCGGGATAGAGCTGGTGCTGCCCGGGGGCGTGGTGCGCCGCGAGTACCGCTCGCTCGTGGGCTTCCTCACCGAGGACAGCCTGCGCCAGTTGCACGCCGACTGGCTGTTCCTGGGCACGAGTGGCATCCGGCCCGGCGGCCATGTGATGGACACGACCGTGGTCGAGGTCCCGGTGAAGCGGGCCATGATGGCCGCCTCGGAGAAGACGGTGCTGCTCGCCGACGCCGGGAAGTTCCCCGGCCGCGGGATCGCCAAGGTGTGCGGTCCGCAGGACATCGACATCGTGGTGACCAACGCGTCCGCGGATCAGGCCACATGTGCCGTCCTCGCCGAGGCCGGCGTCGAAGTGATCAAGGTCTGACCGCTCCCGGAGCGGACAGCGAGTCGGGACATCTCGGAGGTTCTTCAGTGAGACTGACCATTCTCGGCGGCGGGGGATTCCGGGTGCCGCTGGTGTACGGGGCGCTGCTCGCCGATCGCGGGGAGGGCCGGGTCACCGGCGTGACCCTGCACGACCTGGACGCCGGCCGGCTCTCCGCCATCGCCCGGGTGCTGGCCGAGCAGGCCGCGGACCATCCGGACGCGCCGACGGTGACCGTCACCACGGACTTGGACGAGGCCCTCAAGGGCGCCGACTTCGTGTTCTCCGCGATCCGCGTCGGCGGCCTGGAGGGGCGGGCGGCCGATGAGCGGGTGGCGCTGGCCGAGGGCGTGCTGGGACAGGAGACGGTCGGCGCCGGTGGCATCGCGTACGGGCTGCGCACACTGCCGGTGGTGGATCACATCGCCCGGCGGGTGGCCGCGCTGGCCCCGGACGCCTGGTTCATCAACTTCACCAACCCGGCCGGTCTCGTCACCGAGGCGATGTCCCGCCACCTGGGCGACCGGGCGATCGGCATCTGCGACTCGCCCGTGGGCCTGGGCCGCCGGGTGGCCCGCGCGCTCGGCGCCGAGCGCCCGCGGGACGCGTGGATCGACTACGTAGGGCTCAACCATCTCGGCTGGCTGCGCGGGCTGCACTTCGACGGCCGCGACCAGCTGCCGCGGCTGCTCGCCGACCAGGAGCTGCTGGGCTCCTTCGAGGAGGGCAAGCTCTTCGGCCCGGAGTGGATCCAGTCGCTCGGCGCCGTCCCCAACGAGTATCTGCACTACTACTACTTCAACCGCGAGGCGGTGACGGCATACCGGGAGGCCCGGCAGACCCGCGGCGCGTTCCTGTGCGAGCAGCAGGCCCGGTTCTACGACGCCCTGCGCGACCCGGCCGCGCCCGCGCTGAGGACGTGGGACAACACCCGGGCCGAGCGCGAGGCCACGTACATGGCGGAGAACCGCGAGGCGGCGGGCGCGGGGGAGCGGGACGAGGACTCCCTGGCCGAGTCCGGCGGCTACGAGAAGGTGGCCCTGGCCCTGATGCGGGCCATCGCCCGCGACGAGCGCACGACGCTGATCCTCAACGTGCGCAACCGCACCACCCTGTCCGCCCTGGACGAGGACGCGGTCATCGAGGTCCCCTGCCTGGTCGACGGCAACGGCGCCCATCCCGTGGCCGTCTCCCCGCTCCCCGCGCACGCCACCGGCCTGGTCTGCTCCGTCAAGGCGGTGGAGCGCGAGGCCCTCGCGGCAGCCGCCTCCGGCTCCCGCGCCGCTGCCGTCAAGGCGTTCGCCCTGCACCCCCTCATCGATTCGGTCGAGGTGGCCCGCCGCCTGGTGGACGCCTACCGCCGGGCACATCCCGGGCTCGCCTACCTCACCTAGCCCCGGCCCCGGGCGAGTGCCCGCGACCGGTGCCCCCCGAGCAACGCGCCCGCGGCCGACCCCACGCCGTCACCCCAACCCCGAAAAGAGTTCCCCGTGCACGACGAACGCCGCCGGATCGAGGAGCGCGTCGCGCGCGTCCACGACCAGCGCATCAAGCCCGCCGTCTACTCCGCCACCACCCCGCTGGCCGTCGAAGCCTGGCAGGCCCCCGGCGAGCCGGTGCCCTTCGCCGAGGCCGAGCGGGCCCCGTACGAGCCGTTCGCGATGGACACGCCCTGGGGTCCGCCGTGGGGCACCACCTGGTTCCGCATGCGCGGACAGGTGCCCGCGGAGTGGGCGGGCGAGCGCGTCGAGACGGTGATCGACCTCGGCTTCGTCGGCGACTGGCCCGGCAACCAGGCCGAGGCCCTCGTCCAGCTGCCGGACGGCCGGCCGCTGAAGGCCGTCAACCCGCAGAACCAGTACGTGCCCGTGGCCCGTCCTGCCGTCGGCGGCGAGGAGATCCACTACCTGGTGGAGGCCGCCTCCAACCCGGACATCCTGGCCAACGACTTCAGCGGCCCCAACCCGCTCGGCGACCGGCTCACCGCGGGCGACCAGCCGCTGTACACGTTCCGGCGCGCCGACCTCGCCGTCCTCGACGAGGAGGTCTGGCACCTCTCCCTGGATGTGCAGGTCCTGCGCGAGCTGATGCTGGAGCTGGACGCGCACGATCCGCGCCGGCACGAGATCATGACCTGTCTGGACCGGGCCCTGGACGCCCTGGACCTGGACGACGTCTCCGGCACCGCCGCCGACGCCCGCGCCGTGCTGAGGACGGCGCTGGACCGGCCCGCGCACGCCAGCGCGCACATCATGTCGGCGGTCGGCCACGCGCATATCGACTCGGCGTGGCTGTGGCCGATCCGCGAGACCAAGCGCAAGACGTCCCGCACCTTCTCCAACGTCACCGCGCTCGCGGAGGAGTACGAGGAGTTCGTCTTCGCCTGCTCGCAGGCCCAGCAGTACGCATGGGTGCGCGACAACCACCCGCAGGTGTGGGCCCGTATCCAGCAGGCTGTCAAGGACGGTCAGTGGGCGCCGGTCGGTGGCATGTGGGTGGAGTCGGACGGCAACCTCCCCGGCGGTGAGGCGATAGCCCGGCAACTGGTGCACGGCAAGCGCTTCTTCATCGAGCACTTCGGCATCGAGACCAAGGGCGTGTGGCTGCCGGACTCCTTCGGCTACAACGCGGCCTACCCGCAGCTGGCGAAGCTCGCCGGGAACGAGTGGTTCCTCACCCAGAAGCTCTCGTGGAACCAGACCAACAAGCTTCCCCACCACTCGTTCTGGTGGGAGGGCATCGACGGCACCCGCATCTTCACCCACTTCCCCCCGGTGGACACCTACAATGCCGAGTTCTCCGGCAAGGAGATGGCGCACGCGGTGCGCAACTACCAGGACAAGGGTGTGGGCACCCGCTCGCTCGCCCCGTTCGGGCACGGTGACGGCGGTGGCGGCCCCACCCGCGAGATGATGGAGCGCGCCCGCCGCCTCGCCGATCTGGAGGGCTCGGCGAGGGTGCGGGTCGAGCACCCGGACACCTTCTTCGCCGAGGCGAGCAAGGAGGTCCCCAAGGACCAGGTGTGGTCCGGGGAGCTGTATCTGGAGCTGCACCGCGCCACGTACACCTCGCAGGCCCGCACCAAGCAGGGCAACCGGCGCAGCGAACACCTGCTGCGCGAGGCGGAGTTGTGGGCGACGACGGCCGCGCTGCACGCGCCGGGCTACCGCTATCCGCTGCCGGAGCTGGACCGGCTGTGGAAGACGGTGCTGCTGCACCAGTTCCACGACATCCTGCCCGGCTCGTCGATCGCCTGGGTGCACCGGGAGGCCGAGGCCGAGTACGCGCGGGTGGCGGCCGAGGTGCGGGAGCTCACCGAGCGGGCGCTGGACGCCCTCGCCACGACCGGTGACGGGTCGCCCGCCGTGTTCAACACCAGCCCGCGCGACCGCGCCGAGGTCGTCACGGTGCCGTCGGATCTCGTGGCGGAGGGACAGCGGCTCGCGGACGGTTCGGTGGCCGTGTGGACGCGGGTCCCGGCGAACGGCAGCGCACCGCTCGTTCCCCAGGGGACGCCCCCGCGTCCGGTCGCCGTCGACGGCCGGGTGCTGGACAACGGCCTGGTGCGGGTGGAGCTCGCGGAGGACGGCACCATCGCGTCCGTACGCGACCTGGCGGCCGACCGCGAGGTGCTCGCGCCGGACGCGGCGGGCAACCTGCTCCGCCTCCACAGCGACCTGCCCAACTACTGGGACGCCTGGGACATCGACAAGCACTACCGGAACCGCTACACGGACCTCACCGGCGCCGAGTCCATCACGGTGGCCGAGGACGGGCCGCTGCTGGGGGCGCTGCGCGTGGAGCGCCACTTCGGCAAGGGCTCGCGGATCGCGCAGACCATCGTGGTGCGGGCGGGCAGCCGCCGTATCGACATCGAGACGGAGATCGACTGGCACGAGGCGGAGAAGATCCTCAAGGCCGCATTCCCGGTCGATGTGCGGGCCGACCACTCCCGCGCCGAGATCCAGTTCGGCCATGTGCAGCGCCCGACCCACACCAACACCAGCTGGGAGGCGGCCCGTTTCGAGGTGTACGGCCACCGCTGGGTGCACATCGGGGAGCCGGGCTACGGGGTCGCGGTGCTCAACGACGCCACGTACGGCCACGATGTCTCGCGCACCACACGGGAGCCGGACGGTGGGACGACCACGACGGTCCGCCTCTCCCTGGTGCGCGCGCCGCGCGTGCCCGACCCCGAAGCCGACCAGGGGAAGCACCGCTTCACCTACGCGCTGCTGCCCGGCGCGACGGTCGAGGACGCCATCGCGGAGGGGTACGCGCTGAACCTGCCGCTGCGCGTCGGCGCCGCCGCCCCGGCGGCCCCCGTGATCACCAGCGACAACCCGGCGGTGACGGTCGAGGCGGTCAAGCTGGCCGACGACGGATCGGGCGATGTGGTGGTGCGGCTCTACGAGTCGCTGGGCGGCCGGGCGCGGGCGGTGCTGCGCACGGGATTCCCGCTCGGCGGGGCCCAGGTCACGGACCTGCTGGAGCGCCCGCCGGCCGAGCGGCCCACGGAGGTCTCGGCGGTCGGTGAGGACCAACTGGGCGTGGCGCTACGGCCGTTCCAGATCCTCACCGTGCGGCTGACCCCCGCGGTACGTGCGTCCTGACGTGGTGTCCGGGCCACCGGTCATGACGGCCGGGCCGGGAACGGGAGCGCCTCGGCAGCCGTCACCTCGTCCCCGGCCCGTACCCCGTGCAGGACGTGGGCCAGCACCTCGGCTCCGCGCACCACACGCGGGCCGGGGCGGTTGAAGTAGGCCGGGCCGTCCAGCACCCAGACCCTCCCGGCCCGTACGGCGGGCAGGTCCGCCCAGCCCGGCAGGCGGGTGAGCGGGTCCGTCTCCCGCAGAGTGCGCTCGGGCGGGAAGCCGCACGGCAGGACCAGCACCACCTCCGGCCGGGCGGCGCGCACCGCCTCCCAGGTCATCGGGCTGGTGTGCGCCCCGGACGCGGCGAGCAGCGGTTCGCCTCCGGCGGTGGCGATCTGGTCGGGGACCCAGTGTCCGGCGGGCCACAGCGGGTCGAGCCATTCGATCGCCACGACCCGGGGCCGGGCCCGGCCCGCCACCGCCCGACGGATCCGATCGAGGCGGTCGCGCAGGCCGGCCCGGCGCCGCTCGGCACGCTCGCGCACACCGAGCAGCTCGCCCACCGTCACCAGAGAGTCCAGTACGTCGTCGAGCGTATGCGGCTCCAGGCTGAGGACGCGGGTGCCGGCGTCCAGCAGCCGGACGGCCCGGCTGACCTTCCGGTACGACACGGCGCACACCTCGCACAGGTCCTGGGTGAGCACCACATCGGGGCGCAGGGCCGCCAGCGCCCCGGTGTCGAGGGTGTAGAGCGAGGACCCGGAGTGTGTCGCGCCGCCGACCGCGTCGGAGATCTCCCGGCTGGTGAGGGCGTCCTGGTCGAGGCCGGTGGCGGTCACCACGGGGATGTCCGCCACCGCTTCCGGCGGCCAGTCGCATTCGTGGGTCCGTCCGGCCAGATGCTCGGCGAGCCCGAGTTCGGCGACGATGTCGGTCGCGGCGGGCAGCAGGGAGACGATGCGCATACCGCGACTGTAGGCGGGTTGTCCGGGACATCGGTGACAGGCGGCGCGCGGTCGGCGGCGCGCCGGTGGCGTGGCGCCGTCAGATGGCCGCGGCGCGTCGCGGGTCGGTGCGGTGACGTACCTCCTCGGAGCCGCCGGGGTCGTTCGGGCGGTCCAGGGAGCGCCACCACCGCGCCACCTCGGAGCCGGTGGCGAACCACACATCCTGGCGCCGCCTCAGGTACGCCAGGAACTCCTCCAGCACCCCGATCCGGCCCGGTTTGCCGATGCAGGACGGCTCCAGGGTGATCACACAGCACAGCCCGTAGCCGTGGTACGCGTCGAACTCGGCGCACCAGTCGTCCAGGGTCTGCCCGTATCCGGCGATCCGCACCTGACCGGCGGGGTAGGCCGGTCCGTAGTTGAACATGAAGCGGGGGAAGTCATTGAGCTCCCAGTGGGCCGGAACGTCCACCAGCGAGGTGGCGCCGGGGCCGGTGGCCGGGTGCAGCAGGGTCGGCCGGTCGTCGCCCCGCGCCAGGGAGGTCCAGGTGAAGCCCAGTTCGCCCAGCACCCCGGCGGTGTCGTCGCCGATCTCCGCGGAGGGCGGCCGGAAGCCGGTGGGCCGCCGTCCGGAGATGTCCTCCAGCACCCGCGCGGAACGCTCGATGGCGCGGCGCTGCCCTTCCGCGTCGAGGGTCGCGTAGTCCTCCAGCCCGTCGCCGCGGGAGGCGATCTCATGGCCGCGGGCGGCCACGTCCCGCACCGTCCCGGGGTAGCGCTCGGCCACCGTCGCCGGGATCATCCAGCTGGCACGCACATCGGCCGCCTCGAGGGCGTCGAGCAGCCGGGGAGCGCCGCGCTTCGGGCCGTACTCGCCCATGGACAGGGTCTTGGGCCGCTCGTGGCAGGACTCGTCCAGCCGCAGCCAGAACAGCTCCGCGTCGAGGTTCACCGTCACCACGACCGCGCACCGGGCGCCGCCCGGCCAGGGCGGGTTCTCCTCCAGCCGGGGCCACGCCTGCTCGCTCTTCACCGCGTTCTCCTTCACTTGTCGCCCCTGGCGTCCCCGTGGTGTGTCCGCCACCACTGGGCGATCTGGCTTCCGGTGGCGAACCACACGTCGTCATGGGAGCGGATGTGCTCGATCAGCCGGCGCAGCAGCAGCACCCGGCTCGGCTTGCCCATGACTTCCGGGTGCATCATCACGACGTAGCACAGCCCGTAGCGGTAGTAGCCGTCGAACTCCCGCCGCCAGTTGTCGAGGGTGAGCTCGGTGCCGGCGATCCGGTCCTGACTGCGGGGCTCCGCCGGGACGTCGTTGTAGGCGAACTGGGGGAAGTCGTCCAGCTCCCACTGCGCGGGGATCTCGATGAGATCGGTGTCGCGCCCGTCGATCCGCCAGCGGTACGGGCGGTCGTCGCCGCGCATGGAGCTGGAGTAGGAGAAGCCGAGATCGCACAGCAGCTGGGGGCTGTCGGCGCGGAAGTCACCGGAGGGGGTGCGGAATCCCACGGCCGTGGTCCCGGCCACCCGCCGGAAGACCTCCTGGCTGCGCTCGATCAGCGCGCGCTGCTCGGCGATGGTCTTCGAGTAGTACAGCTCGTGCATATAGCCGTGGTGGCCCAGCTCATGGCCGCGGTCCGCGATGGTCTTCAGCAGGCCGGGCCAGCTCTCGCCGGTCCAGCCGGGGACGAAGAAGGTGGCGGGGATCCGGAAGTCCGCCAGCAGGTCCAGGATCCGGGGGGTGCCCCGGTGCGGGCCGTAGGCGCCGAGCGAGAACAGCCGTGGTGAGCGCCAGATGTCGGGGGCGTGGCCGAGGTTGGCCAGCAGCGCCGGGCCGTCCACGTCGAAGCTCAGCATCACGGCGCAGCGGGCGCCGCCCGGCCACCGGGGGCGGTCGACCGCCCCCGGTCGGGGCCGGGGGCCGGGCGTCGGGGTGGCGGAAGTGGTCATGGATGGCTCCGTAGTATCTGCTACGAACTTGTCGTGAATGCGACGCGAGGAAAGTAGGATGCGCCGCGGACGCACGTCAAGAGAGGACAACCGATGGAAATGGCGGAGATCCCGGAGGGCGCGCCGCTCCAGCAGCGGGTGGCGGCCGCCTGGCCGCGGCTCGCCCCCGCCGAGCAGAAGGTCGCGGCGTTCCTCAGGGAGCATCCGCAGGAGGTGGGCTTCTCCTCCGCCAGCGAACTCGGCGCGCTCACCGGCACCAGCGACGCCACGGTGGTGCGCACCGCCAAGGCCCTCGGCTACAGCGGCTTCACCGGTCTCAAGCACGCCGTGGCCCGGTCGCTCGCCACCCTGATGCGGCCCTCCGCGCGGCTGCGCAGCCGCGTCGAGCACATGGCCGGATCCACCGAGGAACTGCTGGACCGGGTCTTCGAGGACGCCGCCGAGGTGATCCACGAGACCCGGCGCAGCCTGCGCGCCGACGCCTTCGCCGCGGCCGTGGAGCTGCTGCTGCCCGCCAAGGAGGTCATGACCTTCGGCGCCGGCCCGTCCGGCATCATCGCCGAGTACCTCGCGTTGAGGCTCAACCGGCTGGGGCTCAGGGCCCGTCACACGGCGGACATGGGCTTCAGGCTGCCGGACGCGCTGGTGCCGCTCTCGGCGGACGATGTCGTGGTGATCTTCGGCCCGGCCCGGCTCTTCAAGGAGATCGAGGTCATCGTCGACCACGCCGAGGAGGTGGGCGCCCCGGTCGTCCTGATCACCGACGCCCTCGGCCCGGCGCTCGGCGACCGGGTGGCCGTCACCCTCCTCGCCACCCTCTCCGCCTCCGGGGCCACCCGCGAGGCACTCGGCTCACTGGCCGTGGTCGACGCCCTGGCCCTGGCCGTGGCCTCCCAGTTGGGCGAGCGCGCGCTGGAGACCTCCGAGCTGCTGACCCGCCTGCGCGGCCACTTCCTGCCGCCCGGCAGCCCCCATTACGGGCGTGACGAGTGATGCGTGTGCGTCCTGCCGGGACCGGCCGCCCGGTATGAGAGAGGCGTCTCACCAGGTGGGCGGTCTTGGCCAGGCATCCGACACGCGGTACCTTCGGTGGGATATCGACGATGGTCTGACGGAAGCCGGTGGGAATCCGGCACGGTCGCGCCACTGTGAACGAGACGTATCCGAAAGGGACGTTCCGTGAGTCAGACCCGCAGCCATCGTCCTGTGCACCACCGAGATGGGACGCGAACTCCCTTTAGGAGGCCACTGTCATGGCGCAGCATGTCGCGCAGCCGACAGCCACCACTCCCGCCCTGCCCGCCACGCTGCCGCTGAAGGCGATAGCTCCCTGGGCCGTCTTCTTCGGCATCCTGATGCTGGTTCTGCTGTACTTCGTCGGCGCCGAGCAGGGCGCCACCGCGGTCGTCTCCGGCTCGGGTGTCCACGAGTGGGTGCATGACGCCCGCCATCTGCTCGGCTTCCCCTGCCACTGACGCGAGGGACGCCGCACCCCCATGAACTCCGCAACAGTGAGAAACCTGTTGGCGCGGGGCATGCTCGCCGGTCTTGGTGCCGGTGTGCTCGCCCTGATCGCCGCCTATTTCCTCGGTGAGCCGAACGTCGACCGCGCGATCGGCTTCGAGGAGGCCCACGCCCCCGCGCATGAGCACGAGGTCGAGATCGTCTCCCGTAGTCTGCAGTCCACCGCGGGCCTGGCCACCGGTGTGCTGATCTACGGGATCGCGTTCGGCGGCATCGCCGCCCTCGCCTACTGCGTCGCCCTCGGCCGCGTCGGCCGCTTCAGCCCGCGGGCCACCGCGCTGCTGCTGTCCGGCTGCGCGCTGCTCGCGGTCTATGTCGTGCCGTTCCTGAAGTACCCGGCCAACCCGCCCGCCGTCGGCAACGGCGACACCATCGGCAAGCGGACGACGCTGTACTTCCTGATGATGGTGCTCAGCGTGCTCCTCGCGATCGCCGCCACCATCCTCGGCAAGCGGCTCGCCCCGAAGCTGGGCACCTGGTACGCCACCGTCGCCGCGGTGGCCGCCTTCGCCGTCGTCATCGGGCTGGCGTTCGCCTTCCTGCCCGTCATCAACGAGGTCCCGGCGGACTTCCCGGCCACCGTCCTGTGGCGGTTCCGGCTGTCCGCCCTCGCCATGCAGCTGATCCTGTGGGGTGGCTTCGGCCTCCTCTTCGGCGAGCTCGCCGAGCGGTTGCTGAACCCCAGGCCCGCGAAGGCCGAGGACAGCCGGGCGATGGCGGCCGCCCCGAACTGACCGACCACGCCGAGACGCACGAGGGCCCGCGGAACCATTTCCGGGGCCCTCTCGCGTTGAGCGCCTTGCGTTACTTCCGCGGGGGCGGGCGCCGCAGCCCGTTCTCCAGCAGCGCGAACGCGTGCTCCGCGTCGGCCACCGCACCCGCGTAGCGCTCGTCGGCCGGTTCCCCGTACGTCACGCGTGCGGTGTTGTCCTGTGCGAGTGACCACTGGACGGCGACGATTTGGACGGCGGCCAGCCGCGCGGTGAGTTCCGGGGTGTCCGCCGACTCCCGCAGCGCCTGCGCGAGCGCGCGCTCGGCCCCTGCCTTGAACCGCTCCATCCGGGCCACCAGCGAGGGCGTGTCGAGGATCATCCGGGTGAGCTTGAGGATCTGGGGATGGTCGTTGAGCCCGGTGATCGGGTCCCGTTCGCGCAGGCCCTTGAGGAAGTGCTCGCGCAGTGCGGTCAGCGGGGCGGTGCGGGGCGGGCGGGCCCGTACGACGCGGGCGCTTTCGGTCTCGTGGTCGGCGAGGCGGTGCACCACGAGGTCTTCCTTCGCCGGGAAGTAGGCGAAGAGCGTGCGCTTGGACACCTCGGCCGCCTCGGCCACCTGGGCCACCGACACCTGGTTGAAGCCGCGTTCGAGGAAGAGCGTGATCGCCGCCTCGGAGATCGCCGCGTGGGTCCGCTGCTTCTTCCGCTCCCGTAGCCCTGGCTTGCCGTCCACGACGACCACCGTAGCAGAGCGATTGCCCTCAGGAGATTTCTGCACCTGGTATACATATAGTCCGAGGAGAGAAATCGAGAGGGAGTGACCGTGTCGACGGAGAAGACGGAGAGCGCGACCGAGGTCGTCATCGCGGGCGCCGGCCCGACCGGGCTGATGCTGGCGTACGAGCTGGCGCTGGCCGGGGCCGAGACCCTGGTGCTGGAGAAGCTGGACCAGCGCATCGAGCAGGTGAAGGGCGGCGCGATCCAGCCACGTACGGCCGAACTGCTGGAGTCGCGCGGGTTGTTGGAGCCGATGCTGCGGCGGGCCACCCCGCGTGACCCGGTGGGCGGGCACTTCGCGATGCTGCCCGTGCCCTTGGACTGCACCCCCTGGCGGACCAGGCACAACAGTCCGATCGGCATCCCTCAGTGGAAGATCGAGGAGGTGCTCGAAGA
This sequence comes from Streptomyces rapamycinicus NRRL 5491, assembly GCF_024298965.1. NCBI lineage: Bacteria > Bacillati > Actinomycetota > Actinomycetes > Kitasatosporales > Streptomycetaceae > Streptomyces > Streptomyces rapamycinicus. The sequence goes on from NZ_CP085193.1 coordinate 10,255,070, forward strand.
GCGGGCGACCGCCGCGGGCGCGCGGGTTCTGCGTTCCACCGCCGTCTCGAAGGTCGAGCCGGACGAGGACGGTGTGGTCGTGACGGCGGACGGCCTACGGGTGCGGGCGCGCTATCTGGTCGCGTGCGACGGCGGCCACAGCACGGTGCGCAAACTGCTGGAGCTGCCGTTTCCGGGGCGGGCCGGGACCCATCAGGCGGTGCTGACCGACATCCGGCTGACCGCGGTGTCCTCGCTGGTGCCCAAGCAGATGGGGCACATCAGCACCATGACCCGTCGCGTGGGCGGCTACTGGGCCATGCTGGTCCCGGTCGGCGGTGACCTCTACCGCTTCACCTTCGGGCACGAGGGCCAGGCGGACACCGCCCGCGACGTCCCCGTCACCCATGAGGAGATCGCCACCGCGCTGCGGGAGGTGTACGGCGAGGAGACCACCCTGGGGGCCGTGGAAAACTCCTCGCGCTTCGGCGATGCCACGCGGCAACTGGAGCAGTACCGCGTGGGCCGCGTGCTGTTCGCGGGCGACGCCGCCCATATCCATTCGCCGATGGGCGGCCAGGGGCTCAACCTCGGTATGCAGGACGCGATCAACCTCGGCTGGAAACTGGCCGCGGTCATCCAGGACCGGGCGCCGAGCGGCCTCCTGGACAGCTACCACGCCGAACGGCACCCGGCCGCGGCCCGGGTCCTGCATCACACTTCGGCCCAGCGCGTCCTGGCGGACACGAACCCGAGCGAGGACGTGGCCGCCCTGCGTGACATCTTCGTCGACCTGCTGCGCCTGCCCGACGCCAACCGCCATCTCGCGGGACTGATGTCCGGCCTCTCGCTGCGCTACGAACTGCCCGGCGACCATCCCCTCACCGGACGGCGGGTACCGGACGCCGACCTGGTCACCGAGGGCGGCGCCACCCGGCTGTCGGCGCTGTTCGGCTCGGGCCACGCCGTTCTGCTCGATCTGGCCGGAGCCGTTCCGGACGGCCTCCGGCTCCCGCCCCGTGTCGACCTCGTCCGGGCCACCTGCGCCGACGACCTGGGCGCCGCCGCCCTGCTCATCCGTCCCGACGGCTATGTGTGCTGGGCGGCGGACACCTCGGCCGCCTGCGACGAGAGCCTGCTCGCCACGATCGAAGGCGGGCTGACGAAGGTGCACTGAGCCGGGCGCTTCAGGCCCGGCGGCGGTGTCCGGTGGTCAGTGCGACGAGTGCCGCAAGCGCGAGCAGACCGGCCGGGCCCGCGTAAAGCGCTACGGCGGCTCGGAGGCCGTACCACGTTGTCAGGAGTCCGGCGATGACGGCCGGGACGCTCATCGCCAGATAGCTCAGGACGTAGTAGGCGGCGAGGGTTCCGGAGCGCTCCTCCGGGGCGGCGGGGGCCAGCAGCAGCCGCAGCGCGCTCTGGGTCACCGCGCCGAATCCCGCGCCTGCCAGCAGGGTTCCGCCGAACAGCGCGGGCAGACTGTGCAGGTACGGGCTGACCAGGGTCAGCAGCGCCCCGGCCATCAGGGCGACGGCACCCCCGGCGCTCACCGCGCGGGCGGGCCGGGTCCGGGTGGCGCAGACGGCCAGGGCGGCACTGGCGGTGAGGGCGAAGAACACCAGCCCGCCGGTGGCGTGCGGGGCGTGCGGGGCGATCAGACGGGCGAGTTGCGGGCCGAGCGAGGAGTAGAAACCGCCGAGGGCCCAGGCGGCGATGACACCGGGCGCGATGAGCGGCAGCACCGCCCGGGAGGCCTGGGCGACAGTGGCGCCGGGCTGGAGCGAGCGCCACACACCGGGGTGCGGGTGTGCGGTCTCGGCCGTACGGACGACGAGGACGGCCTGCGCGGCGAACAGCAGGAGCAGCAGGACGTAGACGGTGTGGGTGGGGGCGGGGGCGTACTGGACGAGGGCGGTCGAGACGAGCACACCGGCCGCCATGCCGGAGACGGGGGTGACGCTGTTGGCCAGCGCCGCCCGCCCCGTGTGACGCGGATCCTCGAAGTCGAGCAGGGCGGCGCCCGCGGCGCCGGTGGCCACGCCGGTGGCCAGCCCCTGGACGACCCGGGCGATGATCAGCTCCGTCACCCCGTGTGCGGTGGCGAAGACGGCCATGGAGGCGGCCTCGGCGAGCAGCGCCCCGGCCAGTACGGGGCGCCGCCCCAGGTGGTCCGAGAGCGTTCCGGCGACCAGGAGTGCCACCAGCAGCGCGAGCGCGTAGGCGCTGAAGACGACGGTGACCATCAGGGCGGAGAAGTGCCAGCGCGCCTGGTACTCGGCGTAGAGCGGGGTCGGCGCGCTGGACGCGGCCAGCAGGCCGATGAGCACGGAAGCGTGCAGTGCGAAGGCGCCGCCGCGGCCGAGAGGAGGAGGGAGGTGGTGGGGACGGGACAGTGGGGCCGTGGCAGTGGGCATGAGACCTTCCGAGCACACTTAAGGCAATTTCTTTGCCTTAAGTGACGGTAGCGCCGCCTCCGCATCTAATGCAAATCCTTAGCTTTTGGGTGCTCGGAGGAGGTGCTCAGTGGTCCAGGGGGAGCAGGACGCGGAATGTGGCGCCCGCGCCCGGGGCCGTACGCACCTCCACCCGGCCGCGGTGGGCCGTCACCAGGGAGCGGACGATCGCGAGGCCGAGCCCCGCGCCGCCGCTCCCGGTGCGGCCGCGGGCGTCATCCGCGCGGTAGAAGCGGTCGAAGGCGCGGGCGGCCTGCTCCTCGGACATCCCCGGGCCCTCGTCGTGCAGCTCCAGCACCGCCAGACCGTCCTCGGTGCCGACGCCGATCCGGACCGGAGTGCCGGGCGGGGTGTGCGCCACCGCGTTGCCGACGAGGTTGGAGGTCACCTGGCGCAGTCTCGCCTCGTCGCCGAGCACCGGCGCGCCGCCCGGCGGCCCGCCACCGGGGCCGGTGAGGGTGACGGGGCGCCGTGGATCGAGCGCGCGCAGGTCGTGCAGGGCGTCGGCGGCCAGGGTGCGCAGATCCATCGGGGTGGGATGGAACGGGAGGTCCGCGGCGGCGGCGTACTCGTCGAGGCGGGCCAGCAGCAGCAGATCCTCGACCAGCCGGACCAGCCGTGCCGCTTCCCGCTCGATACGGCCCATCGCGGCGTCGACATCGGCGCGCTCGGGCATGCCGCCCATCCGGTACAGCTCGGTGAACCCCTTGATGCCGAAGAGCGGGGTGCGCAACTCGTGGCTGGCGTCCGCGATGAAGCGGCGCATCCGCTCGGCGGCGGCCGCCCGCGCGGCGTCGCTCTCCTCGACCCGGTCCAGCATGCCGTTGAGCGCCATGGCCAGACGGCCGAGTTCGGTACGGGCGGCGGCCAGCTCCGGGACGCGGCTGGACAGGTCGCCGTCCGCGATGGCCGCCGCGGTGGTCTCGACCCGGCGCAGCGGGCGCAGCCCGGCGCGTACGGCGAACCACCCGGCCCCGCCCAGCAGCGCCAGCACCAGGGAGTCGATGAGCAGCATCCGGGTGCCGAGCTGTCTGATCGTCGCGTTGACCTGGGTGAGGGAGGCCGCGATGACGACGCCGTGGGTGCCCTCGGCCCGCTTGTGCCGTTCTCCCGGCGCGTTGAGCGGTACGGCGATCACCCGCCATGCCTCACCGCCGTCGGCGGCCGGGGCCTCGAAGGGCCGACGGCCGCGCTCGCCGACCGCCGCCGCGCCGAGCGGGGGCAGGGCGGGAGCGCTGTGTGCCGAAGGCCGGATGACCTGCCGGACCCGGCCGTTCGGGCCGAGGGAGGCCAGATAGACATCGCCGGTCAGCTGCTGCTCCACGGTGTCGCGCACCCGCGATGTCCGATCGCCCGCCATGTCGGACGGGTCGGTGAGGCGCGCGGTGTCCGTGGCGGCGGTACGGAGCCGGTTGTCCAGCTGATGCACCAGGTCGCGCTGGAGCAGGACGACGGCCAGGGCGTTGCTGCCGAGCAGGGCGACCACGAGCAGCATCAGGGCGATCGCCAGCAGCCGGCCGCGCAGCGAGAGCCGGCCGCGCAGCGAGAGCCGGCGGCGCTGCCCGCGCGCTGGGCTCTCGCTCACCGCGGCGGCCTGCGCAGCACATACCCGGTGCCGCGCACCGTATGGATCAGCTTCGGTTCGCCCAGGTCCACCTTGCGCCGCAGATAGCTGATGTAGGAGGCGACGATGCTGTCGTCGCCCCCGAAGTCGTACTGCCAGACCAGCTCCAGGAGCTGGGACTTCGACAGCACCTGCCCGGCGTTCTCCATCAGCACGCGCAGCAGGCCGAACTCGGTCGGGGACAGCCGCACCGGCTGCCCGCCCAGGATCACCTGATGGCTGTCGGGGTCCAGCTCCAGTTCGCCGACGACCAGCCGGCCGTCCGACTGGCGGCCGCTGACGCGGCGCAGAATGGCCCGGATGCGCAGGACCAGCTCCTCCAGGTTGAACGGCTTGGTGACGTAGTCGTCACCGCCCGCCCTGAGCCCGCTGATCCGGTCCTCGGGCGCATCGCGGGCGGTGAGGAACAGCACCGGGGGATGGCCCGCCGCGGCGAGCGGATGCTGCCCGCGCAGCCGGTGGACGACCTCGAAGCCATCGATGTCGGGCAGCATCACATCCAGCACGATCAGGTCGGGACGCCGCTCCCGCACCGCGGCCAGCGCCTCTTCACCGGTCGCGACCGCGACCACGGCGAAGCCCGCCAGCCGCAGACTCGCGGAGAGCAACTCGCGCAGCGTCGGCTCGTCCTCCACCACCAGCAGCCGTTCCGGTGCCGTCATCCGTCCCGTCCCCACCCGATCGTCCGCCCTTCCGCTTCCCGGCCCGTTACGCGTCGCGCCGGCGGAAGACGATGAACGCCGCGGTCAGCAGGGCCGCGACACACCCTGCCATGACGGCGAGCCCGGACCAGGGGGCCAGGAGCGCCGGGTCGCGGTAGCCGGTGATGATCTGCCCGCCCGCGATCGGCGGCCAGTACTTCGACACCCCGTCGCCGACCGCCCCGGGCAACGCGGGCGCGAACGCCTGCACGATCAGCATCGCGCCGAACAGGGTCGTCGCCGTCGCCGTCGTACTGCGGATCACCGTGCCGATCGCAAGGCCGAACAGCGCGGCGAGCGTCAGATAGAGCCCGCCGCCCAGAACGCCGCGCAGCGCCTGGGGATCGGACAGGCCGAGGTGCGGGGCGTCCGCACCCGCCAGCGCGGCCTGCCCCACGAGAAAGCCGCTGAGGGACACCAGCAGCCCGGCCGGCAGCGCCACCGCGATCAGGGCCGCGGCTTTGGCGGCCAGCACTCGGGCCCGGTGCGGTACGGCGGTCAGCGTGCTGACGATCGTGCGGGCGCCGTACTCGGAGGTGATGATCAGGCCGCCCAGCAGGCCGAGGGCGATCTGCGCCAGCAGATAGCCGCGCAGACTGGTGGCGAGCGGGTCGAAGGTGGCCCGGTCGGCAGCCGTCATGGTCGCGTAGTCGCCTCCGGCGGATGTGCCGTTGAGCGAGGCCAGACCCATGCAGAACGCCAGGGTGCCGAGGATGACGTAGCCGGTGGACCGCATGGTGCGGATCTTGATCCACTCGGCGCGCAGGGCGTGGCGGAACGTGGCCCGGCCCGCCGGTGCCGGGGGCGTCCGGTGCGTTCGCGGCCGGTCGGGTGCCGGCTCGTGGCCCATCGCCGTCCGGGTGTCCGCGGTGCTCCCGCTCATGAGCCCGTCTCCTTCTCCGTGTGGTATTCGCGGGCATCCCGGGTCAGGTCCATGAAGGCCCGCTCCAGCGACGGCTGCCGGGGCGTCAGCTCGTGCAGCTCCACTCCGCCGGCCGCGGCCAGTGCGCCGATCCCGGCCGCGTCCAGCCCGGTCACCACCAGGCCGTCCGCGCCGTCCGCGCGCACCTCGGCCGCCGGTGCCAGCATCCGGCGCAGCGATTCCGGCCGCGGGCCGCGCACCAGGACCTCACGGGTGGAGTGCGCGTCGATGAACGCCGCCATGGCGGTGTCCGCGATCAGCCGTCCGCGGCCGATGACGATGAGGTGGTCGGCGGTGAGTTCCATCTCGCTCATCAGATGGCTGGACATCAGCACCGCGCGCCCCTCGGCGGCCATCCGCCGCATCAGCCCGCGGATCCAGACGATCCCCTCCGGGTCGAGCCCGTTGAGCGGCTCGTCGAAAACGAGTACCGGGGGATCGCCCAGCAGCGCCGCCGCGATGCCGAGCCGCTGCCGCATGCCGAGCGAGAACGTCCCGGCCCTGCGGCGGGCCACGCTCTCGAGACCCACCTCAGCCAGGACCTCCGCCACTCGGCCACCGGGGATGCCGTTGCAGGCCGCGAGAGCCAGCAGATGGTGGCGGGCCGTCCGGCCGGGCAGCACCGCGCCCGCGTCCAGCAGCGCGCCGACGGCTCTCAGCGGTGCCGGTTGCGCGGAGTACGGGCGCCCGCCCACGGTGGCGGTCCCCGAACTGGCGGCGTCCAGGCCCAGGATCATCCGGAGCGTGGTCGACTTGCCCGCGCCGTTGGGACCGAGGAAGCCGGTCACTTCCCCCGGGCGGACGGCGAACGACAGGTCGTCGACGGCCACCACCCTGCCGTAGCGCTTGGTCAGTCCGCGTACTTCGATCATCATGACTCCAGAGCCGAGGTGCGTGCCCGGTGCCGTCGCGTGCGCAGGAGGAGGACGGCGACCACGGCGGCGGCGAGGAAGGCGCTGGTGGCCATGGCGATGTAACTGTGCACGCCCAGCGCCGAGTTCACCGTCTCCCCGTCCACGACCGTGTTGGTGGACTTGAGTACGGCCGAACCCACGAACTTCAGGATCACCGCCCCGGTCGCCACCATCACCATGACCATGCTGGACACCACGCCCTGCCGTTCCGGGGGTGCGAGCGTCGCCGCCATGTTGAAGCCGGATGTCACGAGCGTTCCCGCGGTGAGGCTCAGCAGGAAGGAGCAGACGACCGCGAGCGGGAGCACGGAGTCCCCGAGGAACATCCCGACGGTTCCCACCGTTCCGATCGCCACTCCACCCGCCAGCGCCACGGCCGGTCCGACGCGGGTGCTGAGCACCCCCGCCAGGGTGCCGCCGAACACGATGCCGATCGCCGGTACGCCGTACAGCAGGCCCAGCGCTCCCGGGGCGGCGAGTCCGTACCCGAGGTCCTGATCCGCCGAGACCTTGGCGATCAGGCCGAAGAGCGTGAGCATGCTCTGGTACGCGCCGGTTCCGAAGACGACCACGAGCAGCGTGAGCACCAGTGGCCTGCCGAGGTTTCTGATGTCGATCACGGGCTCGGGAATCCGGCTCGCCACCAGGAACCACCGGGCCAGTGCCGCGGCGCCACCGACGAGCAGGGCCAGCGGGCCCACGGTGAACCAGCCGAACTCCGACCCGAGGCTCACATAGCTGAGCACCGCCGCCAGCCCGCCACCGAGGAGGACGGCCCCGGCGATGTCGACCTTGCCCGGCGTCCTGACCGTGGACTGGGGAACGAGGCGGTGCACCAGGACCGCCGCGATGGCCGCGAAGATCGCCGACGCCACGAACACACTCCGCCAGCCGAACTCCGCGGCCGTGAACTCGAAGAGGGCGGGCATGACGATGCTGAGGAGCGCGGAGCCGGAGGTCACGACGCCCGTGACGACCATCGCCATGTCCGGTGCGCACATGTCACGGATGAGGGCGACCGTGAGGAACACGGCTCCCACGGCCGCTCCCTGGAGCAGGCGGCCGAAGATGAACACCCAGAGATTGGGGGCGACGAGACACACCAGGGCGCCCGCCAGGGCGGTGATCAACGTCGCCACCAGCACCCTGCGCTTGCCGTGGATATCGGCGCTCTTCCCGAGCAGCGGCGCCCACATCGCTCCCGCCAGCAGCGAACTGGCGTCGATCCACGCCGACTGATCGGTACCGAAGTGGTCGAGCATCTCGGGAAGGACGAGGAGCGGTGCGGTGACGACGGTGTCCACCATGGTGTTCACCAGAATCAGGATGGCCACCTGGCCGATGAGCCGCCTGTTCCACCTCGTGTGCTGTTCGCCGCCGAGCGGTCCCGCGCCGGTATCGGTGCCGGTGCCCGCGCTCGTGCTGGTGGCGGCGCTCGTGGGGGCGCTGCCAATGCTGCCGTTGGGCATGAAGCGCTCTTCCTTCCGTCCCTCTGGACCTGGTTGCGGTCGCCCGACGTCGTCGTGGCGCGTCGCATCACAGTGATCCGCCGTTCTGGGACAGCTCTGCACGAGTCTGGGCGTGTGATGTGAACCGGAAGCCGGGCCAGGAGGAAACCGGCAGGTCGCGGCAGCCGACCGGCCGGTGATTCACAGAAACTCACAGAATCGGTCGACGGTCAGCCCTGGCCCGGTTCGGGCAGGCCCGGACCGGCGCAGTGCACATCGGCCGCCGGAACGGTCCCGTCGACCAGGTACGCGGCGGCGGCACCGTCCACGCAGGGGTTGCCCCGGCTGGCGAACACCCCGTGGGAGTAGTCCTGGTGGAGCGTCACCAGCCGCGAACCGGGCAGCCGGTGCCGGAGCCGGCGCGCGCCCTCGATGGGGGTGACGGGGTCGTGGTCGGAGGCGATCAGCAGGACGGGCGGGGCGCCGGGGCTGCCGAGCCGGGTGCGGTGGGCGGGCCGGTGGTGCCAGTAGGCGCAGGCGGACGCCTCGATACCGGTGAGGACCGGCCGCGGATCCAGCCGCCGTGTCCGGCGGATGTCGGCGGCCACCCGGCGGGGCGTGGGGGCGTGGCCGTCGGCGCACTTCACGATCCGGTTGGCGGCCTCGTAGTTGCGTGACTCCGGGCCGTCGAAGGGCTCGTCGGGGCGGAGGGCGCGGGTGTCGCCGTCGCGCAGGGAGGCGCGGAGGCCGTCGGCGAGGCCCGTCCAGCGTTCGGTGCGGCCGAGCGCGCGGTAGACGGCGCGGTCGAACCCGGCCGCGCCGAACCCGTCCACGGGATGGGCGGCTAGCCCCGCCCGCACCCGCAGATACGCCTCGCGCACCGCCTCGGGGCCGCCGCCGAGCCCGAACCGTCCCGCGTGCCGCGCCACCCAGCGGAAGAACACCTGGCGCTGGCGCAGCAGGGCCCGGGTCTGCCGCAGGTCGAAGTCGTACCACTCCCACGGGCCGACGACGCTGTCGAGCACCATGCGGGACACCCGGCGGGGGAAGTGGGCGGCGTAGGCGGCGCCGAGGTAACTGCCGTAGGAGACACCGAGGAAGCCGGTGCGCCGCTCGCCGAGGGCCGCCCGAATGGCGTCCATGTCGTGGGCGGTCTGCTCCGTCGACAGATACGGCAGGGCGTCGGCCGCCCCCGCCGCGCAGTCGTCCGCCATGTGCCGCAGGGAGTCGAGGTGTGCGCGCTCCGCCCCGGGGCCGACCGGTACGGGATCGGCGCCCGGGGTGTCGAAGAGGCCGCCCATGCGGCCGCAGTCGGCGGGTGCGCTGTGGCCGACACCGCGCGGGTCGAAGCCGATGATGTCGTACGAACGCCGGACGCCCTCGGGGAGTTTGGCGCGCTTGGTGACGCCGTACGGCAGCCCCGATCCGCCGGGCCCGCCCGGGTTCACCAGGAGGATGCCGCGCCGCTCGGCGGGGGCCCCGGAGGCCCGTACCCGGGAGACGGCGATCCGGATGCGCTTGCCGTCCGGGTGGCTCCAGTCCAGCGGGACGGCGAGCGTGGCGCACTCGACGTGTTCCGGCGCGGGCGGGTCCGGTACGGAGTCCGGGCAGGCGCCGAAGCGAAGGGCCGGGGCCGGGGTCGGGCTCGGGTTCGGGGGAGCGGCGTGGGCGGGGGCGGGCGCGCCGGTGAGGAGGGTGGCGGCGCACGCCGTCAGGGCGCATGCCACCGAGGCGCGCCGTTGGGGGGAGGTCATGTGTCTCGCTCTCCTCGGACCATCAGATGACAATGAAAACGATTATCGATTAGTGCGCGGTGGGCGGTCAAGGCGGGGACACCCGGCGGCGCCCTGTGCCCCGGCCTGCCCTGACCGCCAGCCCGACGACGAGGGTTTACCCCCAACCTGCCTACGATGAAGGAGAGTTGTGGCCCACCTGCTGATGGTCGAAAGCTGGGTCGGATCGATGAGCAGGCTGCTGCCACGGGCGATCCGCGAGGGTGGGCACGAGTTCACCTTCCTCACCCGCGACCTGCATCACTATCTGCGTTCGGCGCCCGAGGGCACCGCGCATCCGCTGCTCGCGGCCCGTCATGTGCTGACCGCCGACACCAACGACGCCGACTCCCTGCTGCCGGTGGTGGAAGGGCTCCACGGCACACTGCGCTTCGACGGCGTCATCACCTCCTGCGACTACTACCTGCCGACGGCCGCGCGTGTCGCCGGCCGGCTGGGGCTGCCCGGACCCTCCGCCGAAGCCGTGGAGAACGCCTGCCGCAAGGACGCCACCCGGCGCGCGCTCGAAGCCGCCGGGGTGGCCGGGCCGCGCTACGCGGTCTGCGCCGACTGGGCGCACACCGCCGGGGCGGCCCGCGACATCGGCTATCCGCTGGTGGTCAAGCCCGTGGACCTGTGCGCGGGGATGTACGTACGGCGGGTCGAGGACGAACGCGAACTGCTGGACGCCTACCGGGCGCTCGCCGACTTCCCCGTCAACGCCCGTGGCCAGCTCCGTTCCCCCACCGTGCTGCTCGAAGAGCTCCTCGACGGGCCGGAGGTCAGCGTCGAGACGGTGTCCTTCGGCGGTGCGGCCGAGGTGGTCGGGGTGACGGACAAGAGCGTCGGCGGGGCGCCCGCGTTCATCGAGACCGGGCACATGTTCCCGGCCGCGCTCGCCCCGGAGGACACCGAGGCGGCGTGCCGGACCGCGCTGCTCGCGCTGAAGGGGCTCGGCCTGGACGGTGTCGTGGCCCATACCGAGATCAAGCTGACCACCGCCGGGCCACGGGTGGTGGAGGTCAACCCCCGCCCCGCGGGCAACCGCATCACCGAACTGGTCCGCCATGTCACCGGGATCGACCTCGCGGCCGCCTGCGTGGACGTGGCGCTCGGGCAGCGGCCCGATCTGCGGCGGCGGGACACCGGGCTGCGCAGCGCCGCCATCGGCTTCCTGATACCGGACACCGCCGGAACACTGGTGTCGATCGAGGGCGGCGACGCGATGTGGGAGCAGCCGGACGTCCTCGAGGTGCGGTTCGCCGAGCCCGGCGAGCAGGTCACGGCGGCCGGCAGCAACAACGAATACCTCGGCCATGTCATGGCGGCCGACGCGGCCGGGGCCGGGGCCCGCGCCCGCGTCGAGACCCTGCTGGCCGGGGTGCGCCCGCGGGTGGTGGCCGCATGACGACGCGCACCGGACGAGCCACCTCCTTCGAGGAGTTGCGCGGCCGGGTGCTGGCCGGGGCCCTCGGGCCCGATCCGCGCACCCTGCGGATCGCCGCGGCCTTCACCACCCGCCAGGCCGTACGCCACGCCGGGCGCGGCGGCGGCTACCGCAACGAGGTGCTCAGCCTGCGGCTGGCCGAGGCCGTCGGCTCGTGCGCCGTCGAGCCCGGCGCGCTGCCCGACGGCGCGATCGACGACTGCGTCGGCGCGGACGTGGCGGGGTTGCTGCGCCATGACCTGACGCCGGTCCGGGTCGCCGCCCTCGACGCGTATCTGACGCATGCGATGCCACACACCTCCCACCACGGGGCACGGCCGGTGGCCCTCGCGGCGGGCGACTCCCTCCAGAAGTCCCGTGCGCGCGCCGCGTCCGTCGCCGGGCTGCTGGACCTGGCGCCGGGCCGGACCGTCCTCGTCGTGGGAGTGGTCAACTCCCTTCTGGAAGCGCTGCGTTCGCGCGGACTGCGCTATGTGCCGTGCGACCTCAAGGGCGGCGCCACGGAGTGGGACGAGCCGATCGCCACCGACGCGCTCGCGCGGCTGGCGGACTGCGACGCCGTGCTCGCCTCCGGTATGACGCTCGGCAACGGCACCTTCGAGCCGCTGCGCGAGCACGCCCTGCGCCACGGCAGGCAACTGGTGATGTTCGCCCAGACCGGGAGCGCGATCCTGCCGCGGCTGATCGGCGCCGGGGTCACCGCGGTGTGCGCCGAGCCCTACCCGTTCTTCTGGCTCGACGGCGGCCCCGGGACCATCCACTGTTACGGGGGCGCCCCATGACCCCGGCCCTCCACCGCGCCCCCGCGGGCGGCGACCTCCTCGCCCTGCTCGGCCGTACCCCGCTCGCCCGGATCACCACCGACCTGCCCTGCCCCCACCCCGGCTTCTGGGCCAAACTCGAAGGGCTCGGCGCCGGCGGGATGAAGGCCCGCGCCGCCGTGTCCATGGTGCTCGGCGCCCGGGAACGCGGCGAACTGCGCCCCGGCGCCCCGGTGGTGGAATCCACCTCCGGCACCCTCGGCATCGGCCTCGCCTTCGCGGGCCAGGCGCTGGGCCACCCCATCGTGCTGGTCTGCGACACCGAGCTGGAACCGTCGATGCGGCGGTTGCTGCGCACCTACGGCGTCCGCCTGGAGCTCGTGGACCGCCCGGCGGCCGAGGGCGGTTGGCAGGCGGCCCGCCTGGCGCGGCTGCGCGAGATGCTGGCACTGCTGCCGGACGCCTACTGGCCCGATCAGTACAACAACCCCGACAACACCACCGGTTACGCCTCACTCGCCGCCGAACTGACCACCCAGCTCGACCATCTCGACATCCTGGTGTGCAGCGTCGGCACCGGTGGCCACAGCGCCGGCCTCATCCGGCCGCTGCGCGAGCACTGGCCAGGGCTGCGGCTCATCGGGGTCGACGCCACCGGGTCCACCATCTTCGGCCAGCCCGCGCGGCCCCGGCACGCGTATCTGGTGGCGCTGCCGATCGGGCTCACCGCCGCGCTCACCCACCGGGGCTGGCTGGAGGAACTGCTCATCCGCCCCCTGGACATCCTGCTCGCCGTGCCGTCGCTGCTGCTGATCCTGCTGGTCGCCACCGTCTTCACCCCGGGCACGGCGGGTCTGGCGCTGCTGGTGGCGCTCGCCAACATCCCGGACGCCGCCCGGCTGGTGCGCGCCGCGGCCGCCGAGGCCGCCTCGCGCCCGGCGGTCGAGGCGATGCGGCTGCAGGGCGAGACCTGGTGGCGGATGGGGGTCGGCTACGTCGGACGGTCCATGCTGCGCACCCTGGCCGCCGACGCCGGAATCCGGCTCACCGGTGTGCTCTACCTGGTGGCCACCGCGGCCTTTCTGGGCGTCGGCGTGGCGCCGGACGCCGCGGACTGGGCGGTGATGGTGGACCGCAACCGCACCGGGCTGTTCGTCCAGCCCTGGGCGGTCGTCGTGCCCGCGCTGCTGATCGTCGCGCTGACCACGGGCAGCAATCTGCTGTTCGACGCGGCGCTGGAGGACGGCGGGCGCACGGAGAAGAAGAACGGGCGCACCGAGAGGAAGAACGGGCGCACCGAGAGGAAGAACGGGCGCACCGAGAGGAAGAACGGGCGTACCGAGAGGGAGAAGGGGAAGCGGACGTGAACGCGGTCGCCGAGATCAAGGACCTGCGCGTGGAGATCGACGGCCGGGCCGTGGTCGACGACGTGAGCCTCAGCGTGGAGCCCGGACAGATCACCGCGCTGGTGGGCCCGTCCGGCAGCGGCAAGACGACCACCGGGCTGGCGCTGCTCGGCGAGTACCCGCCGGGGGCCCGGGTGACGGGTCACGTACGCGTGGCCGAGGGGCTGGTCGGCTATGTCCCGCAGCATCCGGCCGCGGTCCTCAACCCGGCGCGCCGGATCGGCGCGCTCCTCCACGACATAGCCCGCCGACAGGTGCGCCATCCGCGGCGCTCCGAGCGCCGCGCCGAGGCCCGCGAACGGGTTCTCGCCGCCCTGGCACAGGCCCAACTGCCTGATCCGGCAGCCCTGTTGCGCCGCTATCCGCATCAGCTGTCCGGCGGTCAGCAGCAGCGCGTCGTCCTCGCGCAGGCGCTGCTGCTGGGCGCGCGGGTCGTGGTCGCGGACGAACCGACCACGGGGCAGGACGCGCTCACCAAACGCCGTGTCGTGGAGCGGCTGTCCGCGGTCGCCGAACGCGGTATCGCCGTCGTACTCCTCAGCCATGACCTGGACGTGGTGCGGGCGCTCGCCGACGAGGTCGTGGTGGTGCGCGCGGGCCGGGTGGTGGAGTCGGCCCCCACCGGGCGGCTGTGGACGGCGCCGGCACACCCCTGGACCCGTACGCTCCTCGCCGCACAGCCAACCACACCGGCCGGTACCCCGCCGGGCGATGTACCACGCGACGAGCGGCAGGCCGGGGAGGCGACACCCGGACCGGGGGCGCGCGGGCTGCGGGTGCGCGGGCTGGCCGCACGCCACGGCGCCACCACCGTGCTGCGCACCGCCGAACTCACCGTCCGTTCCGGCACCTGCCTGGCCGTCGTCGGCCGGTCGGCCAGTGGCAAGACCACGCTCGCCCGGTGCCTGGCCGGACTCCACCGCGACCACGACGGAGAGGTGCTGCTCGACGGCGCCCCGCTGCCCCGCAGCCTGCGCTCCCGCACCCGGGGGCAACTCGCCGCCGTGCAGTACGTCTTCCAGGACGCGCGGGCCGCCTTCGACGAACACCGGCCGGTCCTGGACCAGGTGGCGCGCACGGCGTCACGGCTGCGAGGAGCCGCCCCGGCGACGGCGCGGACCGAGGCGGAGGCGACCCTGAACGGTCTCGGACTCGCGCCCGACCTCGTACGGCGCCTCCCGGGGCGGCTGTCGGGCGGCGAGCTGCAGCGTGCCGCCCTCGCCCGCGCCCTGCTCGCCCGGCCCCGGGTGCTCGTGTGCGACGAGGTCACCTCCGGCCTGGACCCGATCACCCGCCGGGACATCCTCGACCGCCTCGTCGCCCTGCCCCGCGACCACACCGACCTGGCCCTGATCCTCATCACCCACGACCTGGACGCGGCGGCCCTGGCCACCCGCATCGCCGTCCTGGAGGCGGGCGAACTGATCGAGCAGGGCCCGGCCCACCAGGTGCTGACCGCGCCGAGCCACCCGTTCACGGCCGAGCTGACGCGCGCCTGGCCGGCCCTCGCATGATTACGCTGCATCCATGAGTGAGCTGATCAGGATCCCCGCCCCGGACGGGGTCGCGCCCGCCGCCCAGTACTCCCATGTCGTCCAGGGCACCGGGCACTTCGTGGCAGTCTCCGGCCAGATCGCCCTGGACGAGGCGGGCGACATCGTCGGCGAGGGCGACCCGGCGGCCCAGGCCCGTCAGGTCTTCGAGAATCTGCGGCGCTGCCTCGCCGCCGCCGGTGCCACCTTCGACGATGTGATCAAACTGACGTACTTCGTCACGGACATGGCCCATATGCCGGCCATCCGCGAAGCCCGCGCCGCCCGCATACCCGACGACCGGCTGCCCGCCGCCTCGGCGGTGCAGGTCGTCTCGCTGGCGCGGCCGGAGTTCCTGATGGAGATCGAGGCATTCGCGGTGGTGGCCGGGTAACCCCCGAGGACGACACGCGGATCGCTTACGGGGCGTCGTCGGCGATCCGGTGTCGCAGCTGGTCGTGGGCCCAGGCGGCGAGGGTGGTCGGGGTGGTGGTCCGGAGGGTGCGGGGCTGTTCGGGCACGAAGTCCTCGCGCAGTCCGGTCGACATGCCGAGCACGGCCTCGACCAGGCTCTCGGCCATCCCCGCCCGGCGGAGTCGCGCCCGCATGGCGTCGTCGGTGATCCGCTCGACGCCGATCCGCCGGCCGGTGGCGGCGGTGAGGATGTCGCCGACCTGTCGCCAGGTGAGGTCGGCGGGCCCGTGAACGGCCTGTACGCACCGGCCGGACCAGGCGGGCGCCAGCAGACGGGTGGCGGCGACCTCGGCGATGTCGCGGGGCGCCACCCACGCCATGGGCTGGTCGAGCGGCAGGATCACCTGGAGGGCGCCGGCGCGCAGGGCCTCGACCTCGAATTCGAGATTGGTGAAGAAGTAGCCGCAGCGCAGATGGGTGACGTCGACGCCCGTGCCGTTCAGAGCGATCTCGGTCTGGGCCAGGCCGTCGATCTCACCGGCGCCGTGGCGCTTCTCCGCGCCCACGCTGCTTTGGAACACCACGCGGCCGATCCGGTTCTCGGTGACGGCGCGCACCACGCTTTCGGCGGCGCGGGCGTATTCGGCGAGGGGATCCCCGTGGCCGCTGGTCGGGTTCACCCAGAACAGGGCGTCCACATCGCGGGTGGCGGCCACCACCGCGTCGGCGTCGTACTGGTCGGCCGGCACCGCGTCCACCTCGTCCCGGACCCCGGGCGCCAGCCGCCCGGGGTCGCGCAGCAGGACACGTGGCCGGACCCCGGCGCGGACGAGTGTGGCCACGACGTGGCGGCCGACGTTTCCGGTCGGGGTGGTGACGGCGATCCGCATGGCTTCTTCCTCTCGTCGATGGCCTCGATGGCCTCGATGGCTCGACCGCACCCTAGGAACCAAGGCGGCCTGAAGCTGTCCTCCTCTCCTGGAAGGCTGAGGGCATGGAGCTCGATCCCACGATCAGGACCTTGACCATGCTGACGCTGCTGCAGTCAGGGGGCGAGTGGACGGCCACCGAGCTGGCCGAACGGCTCGGCACGAGCGTCCGCACCGTGCGGCGCGACGCCCAGCGGCTGCGCCGTCTCGGCTACACCGTCGAGGCCCGCCCGGGACCGGGCAGTGCCTATCGGCTGAGCCCCGGGACCAGGATTCCGCCGCTGCTGTTCACCGCCGACGAGATCACCGCGCTGGTGGCCGGGCTGCATCTGATCCGCGCGTTCCTCCCCGAGGAGGCGGTCGCGTCGAGCGCGCTGCTCAAGCTGGACCAAGTGCTGCCCCGCCCGCTGCGGCGCCGCGCGGCCGCCACCGACCTGGCCACCGAGGTGCTGCAGCAGCCCGGCGCCGTGGTCTCGGCGGCGACCGTCGGTGTGATCGCCGACGCGGTGGCCGAGGACGGCAGACTCCGCTTCCGCTACACCGACCAGCACGGCCGTCCCTCCACCCGGCTGGTCGAGCCGTACCGCCACTTCCTGCGCGCCGGACACTGGTACCTCGTGGCGTTCGACGTCGACCGGGACGACTGGCGCACCTTCCGCCTCGACCGGATCACCGGCATCTCACGGGTGGCGGGCACCTACCGGCCGCACACGTTCCCCGATCGGTCCATCGAGCACTGGCTGACCACCGACTTCGGCCGCGCCACTCACGGCGTGGCGTGAGGCTTCGGGACATCCGGGCCCCGCTGGAAGGTCCGCCGGTAGGCGGAGGGCGTGGTGCCGAGGGCGTCGCGGAAGCGGGCCCGGAGGTTGGTGCTGGTGCCGAGGCCGCTCTGGGCGGCGATCCGCTCGATGCCGAGGTCGGTGACTTCGAGGAGTTCACGGGCGTGGCTGACGCGCGCGGTGAGCAGCCACTGGTGCGGGGTGATGCCGGTTTCCTGGCGCCACATGCGGACCAGGGTGCGGGTGGAGACGCGGGCGTGGCGGGCGAGGGCCTCCAGCGTGAGGGGTTCGTCGAGGTGGTTCAGCGCCCAGTCGCGGGTGTCGGCCAGGGTGCGCGCGGTGGGTTCGGGCAGGGCCTGGGCGATGTACTGGGCCTGGCCGCCGTCGCGGTGCGGCGCGGCCACCAGTTCCCGGGCGATGTCATTGGCGACGGCGGCGCCGAGGTCCTTGCGGACGATGTGGAGACACAGGTCGATGCCCGCGGTCACACCCGCGGAGGTCAGCAGCGGATCGTCGTCGAGGTAGAGGACACCGCGGTCCACCCGGACCCGGGGGTAGAGCTCTTCGAGCTCGTCGGCGCTGGCCCAGTGCGTGGTCACCGTACGGCCGTCCAGCAGCCCCGCCGCGGCGAGTGCGAAGGCGCCGGTGCAGATGGAGGTGATTCGGGCGCCCCGGCTGAAGGCGGCCTTCAGGGCCGCCGCCACCTCGGGCGCCGGTGGCCGCTGATACTCCCAGTAGCCGGGCACGATGATCGTGTCCGCCTGGGCCAGGGCGGGCAGCCCGGCGGTGTCCCCGACCGTGAACCCGGTGCTGGTCATGACGCTGCCCCGGGCTCCGCCGCACACCGTGAGTTCGTACGGCGTGTTGGGCCGGGCGTTGAAGATCTGCGTCGGGATGCCGAGGTCGATGGGGAGGACCCGGGGCAGCGCCAGGACCGCGACACGATGAGGGGCCATGGCTCCAATGTTACGGCCATAACTTTCCCGCCAGGCCGGACAGCCGGGCGGAGATCCGCGGACGGTCACCGGCGACCGTGTCCCGAAAGTTGCGAAGGGTGGCATCGGAGCATGTGGTTGATCGAGAAGCGCTGGCCGACGATCGAGCCATGAACAGCGTGACCACCACCAAAACCCCCATCGGCCGGTACTTCGGCGTGACGGGCGGCCGGGTCTACGGCAACGTCCGCGAGGGCGACGGCCCGGCCCTGGTCTTCCTCCACTACTGGGGCGGCTCCCACCGCACCTGGCGGCCGGTCATCGAGCGCCTCGGCCCAGCGCAGGCCTTCGTCTCGTACGACCACCGCGGCTGGGGCGAGTCCACCGAGGTACCCGGCCCCTACGGCATCGAGCAGCTCGCCGACGACACCGAGCGCGTCATCGAGGAACTGGGCTACGGCGCATACGTCGTGGTGGGCCACTCGATGGGCGGAAAGGTGGCCCAGGTGCTGGCCGCCCGCCGCCCCGCCGGGCTGAAGGGCGTGGTGCTCGTCGCACCCGCTCCGCCGGCACCGGTCGGTGTGACGCGGGAGTTCCAGGAGGCGCTGGCGCATGCCTACGACAGCGACGAGACCATCGACGGCAGCATCGATCTCGTCCTGACCAGCGGCGAACTGTCCGCCGAGGCGCGCCGCCAGGTGCACGAGGACAGCTCCCGGGCGGGCGAGGCGGCCCGTATGGCGTGGCCGCGCGAGGCGCTGGTCGAGGACTTCGCGGACCGGGTCGGCGCGATCGACGTTCCGGTACTGGTGCTGGCCGGCAGCGACGACAAGGTGGACCCGCCGCATGTCCTGCGCGACCACCTGCTTCCGCTGATCCCCACGGCCACCCTCACCGAGCTCGGCGGCACCGGCCACCTGTCGCCACTGGAGGTGCCCGACCAGATCGCCTCCCACATCGGCGCGTTCGTCGCCCGGCTCCGGGGCTTGGTGGCGGGTCGGTAACCGGGCGCGGGCGGGATCGCCCATGGGCTACATTCGCGCCTGTGCCCGAATCACATGTCCACGCCGCCGCCGACGGCGCCGTCCCCGGCTTCGGCATCGACGCCATCCACGAGGCCGCGCGGCGCCTGACCGGTCAGGTGGTCAGGACGCCGCTGCTCAACTCCCCGATGCTGGACGACCTCGTCGGCGCCCGGGTCCTGGTCAAGGCCGAATGTCTGCAGCTGACCGGCTCGTTCAAGGTGCGCGGGGCGCTCAACGCCCTGCTCACCCTGGACGAGGACGCCCGCCGCGCCGGGATCGTGGCCTACTCGGCCGGTAACCACGGGCAGGGCGTGGCCGCCGCGGCGCGGCTCGCCGGGTGCCCCGCGGTCATCGTCATGCCGAGCACCGCACCCCGTATCAAGGTCGACAACTGCCGCTGGTGGGGCGCCGAGACGGTCCTGTACGACCCGCGGACCGAGGACCGGGAAGAGGTCGCCCGGAAGATCATCGAGGAGCGCGGGATGACGCTGATCCCGCCCTTCGACGACCCTCGCGTCATGGCCGGGCAGGGCACCGTCGGCCTGGAGCTCGCCGACCAGGCGCGCGAGCTGGGCCTGACCCCGGACACGGTCCTGGTGAACTGCAGCGGCGGTGGGCTGGCCGCCGGTGTGATCACCGCGCTCGGCCACGCGCTCCCCGGCCTCGCGAACCACATCGTCGAACCGGCGGGCTTCGACAAGATGGCCCGGTCCCTCGCCACCGGCCGCGTATGCGCCAACCCCCGCCCGCCGGGCGGCCTCATGGACGCCGTCTCCGGCCCGGTGGCCGGTGCCCGCCCCCTGGCCGTCCTCCGCCACTACGACGTCACCGGCCTGACCGCCACCGACGAGGAGGCCCTGGCCGCCATGGCCACGGCCCACCGCCTCCTCAAGATCGTGCTGGAGCCGGGCGCCGCCGCGTCCCTGGCGGCCCTGCTGTCCGGGAAGGTGGACGTCCGGGACAAGGTAGTGGCGCTCGTGGCATCGGGCGGCAACGTCGATCCGGCGGTCTTCCGCAGGGCCCTGGCGGACTGAAACCGTTCCACCGAGGAGCACTACGTCGACGTCGCCCCGGCGGAGAAGACCGGTGGGCGATGTGACGCCCAGCAGAACGCGGTCGGCATCCGGATCGAGCCGCCGCCGTCTCCGCCCTGCGCCACGGGCACCATGCCCGCGGCGACCGAGGCCGACGCGCCACCTGATGAACCACCCGGGGTGACATCCGTACGCCACGGGTTCCGCGTCACCCCGTGGACCCGGCTCTCGCTCACCGAGAGCGGGCCGAACTCCGGTGCGCGCGGATCGACGCGGCCCTGCCCCCGCCGGCGCAGCCGGAGAACGACGCCGCCGAGGGCTGGGACGCCCTGGACGCGCGGCTCCTCGAACTGCTCAGCGCCGACGGTCGAATGTCGATGCGCAAGCTCGCGGCGGCCACCGACGTGGGCCTCACCACGGTGCGCCGCAGACTGCGGTCGCTGTTCCCGTCCCCGCTGAGCCTGCGCTGCGACCTCGCCCGCTCGCCGTTCGGATGGCCGCAGTCCGCGGTCTACTTCGCGTCCGTACCGGCCCAGCACCTGGAGGAGACGAGCCGTGTGCTGTCCGGCTTCCGCGAGGTCCGCGCGTGCGCGATCATGGCGGGCCCGCACGATCTGGTGGTCGACGTCTGGCTGCGCGGCCTGAGCGATGTGCACGCCTTCGAGGCGCACCTCTCCCGGCGGCTGCCCCGCCTGACCATCGACGACCGTTCGCTGGTCCTGCGCACGGTCAAACACATGGGCCGGCCGCTGGACGAGGACGGCCGCTCGGTGGGCGTCGTCCCGCTGCTGCAGCCCTGTTGACGGGCGTGGAGCGGGCCCCGGACACCGATGGCCGTCGGTGTCCGGGGCGCGCGGGGATGCCCTGTCTCAGGCGCTGGGGACGAGGGAGTCGTCCTCGGGGTGGGCGCCGGGGAGCTGGTGCCGGGCGGCGATCAGGGCGGCGTCGATGTCCCGGGTGCCGGTGACGACGCACAGCGTGTACGAGACGTCGGCGAGCCGCTGCCGCGCCTCGGGGCTGCCGTCCTCGGCGTGCAGCGTGCGGAGGGTCTCGTACTGCTGGATGAGGTCGGTCAGCACGGCGGGGTGGGCCATGAGCATGGCAGGCTCCTTCTTCTCCTGGGACGGGGGCGGGGCGGGGCGTCGTTACGCGTGGACCGGGATCCGGTCGGGCCGCGCCTCGGTCTCGACCTGGTTGCGGATCCTGGCGCAGCTGCGGGAGATGAGGCGGGAGACGTGCATCTGGGAGATGCCCAGCTCCTCGGCGATGCCGGCCTGGGTCATATCGCGAAAGAACCGCAGATACAGGATGTGCTGCTCCCGCTCCGGGAGCCGGTTCAGGCACGGCTTGACCGATTCCCGGGCGATGACGGTGTCGTAGCGGGTCTCGGACCGGCCGAGGGTGTCGGCCAGGGAATAGCCGTCGTCCGCCCCGGCGAGTTCGGCGTCCAGGGACAGGGACCGGAAGCTGTCGATGGCTTCCATCCCGGTGAGGACGTCCTCTTCGCTCATGTCGGCTGCCTGGGCGACCTGGGCCACGGTGGGGGAGCGGTCGTTGCCTTCGGCCGCGGTGAGGTCCTGGATGGTGGCGCGGACCCTGTTGCGCAGCTCCTGCACCCGCCGGGGGACATGGAGGTCCCAGGCGCAGTCGCGGAAGTACCGCTTGAGTTCCCCGACGATCGTGGGGATGGCGTAGGGCTGGAAGGCGCCCCCGCGTTGCGGGTCGTAACGGTCGACGGCCTTGACCAGGCCCAGGGCGGCGACCTGCTCCAGATCCTCCAGGTTCTCCCCGCGGTTGCGGTAGCGGCGGGCGAGTCGGTGGGCCATCGGCAGCCATGCCTCGACCAGCTTCTCGGCCAGGGCCTCCCGCTCGGGCCCCTTGGGCATGGCGGCCAGCCGTTCGAAGTCGGCCGCGGTGTCAGGAGTGTCGTCGTGGTGGCGGCGGGCGCCGGTACCCATGGCGCTCATCAAGGTCCTCTTCTCTCCCTGCTCGGTTCGCTGTTCAGCGGAGCGGGAGGCCGGCACGGCACGTCTGGGGCTCACAGCGCGCGACGCGCGCCTCCCGCCAGGTGTGCCTGCCTTCCGAAGCACCTTGGTCACTCACTCTTCTAGCCAAGGCCACGGACCTCAAACCAATGAATTCATGAATTCTGGTTCGTGTTCGGTTCTCGCGGAGCCGCCGCCGGTCACGGCGGCGGGGTGCGGAGTGACGTGGGCCACGCGGGGTTTGTGGTCGCGTCAGTCCCTCATGACGCGACGCCAGATCGCGACGGTGGTCGCGGTCGCGGCGGAGAAGTCCTTCTCGGGGGAGCAGGCGGCGCGGTAGAAGGTCCGCTCCGTCAGCCAGCACAGTGCGTGGGCCAGCGCCGCGGCTCCGTCGGGGGCGCTCTCGTCGGGGATCCCCGCCCGCGTCAGCACCGGGGTCATGATGCGGGCGAAGGCTTCGACCGTGTCGTTCCAGGCGGCTCCGATCACCGGATGCAGCGCGGAGTGGTCCACGGCCGCCCGCATGACGGTGCCGTGCTCGCGCCAGACCCGCTCCACGCCCTTGACGGCCCGTTCCATCACCTCGACGGGTGGGGACGCCGCGTCCCGCGCCGTGCTGTCGGCCTCGGCCCGGATGGTGCGCAGGGTGCGCTCGACGAGGGCGGCGAGGACCTCGTGCTTGTTGCCGAAGTAGAAGTAGAGGGAGCCGCGGGAGATCCCGGCGCCTTTGGCGATCGCCTCGACCGTGAGCTCCTCGAGGCCGGTGTGCTCGAGCAGCGTCTCGGCGGCGTCCAGGAGGGCCTGCTCGCGCAGGTCTCCCTTTCTCGGGGCGGCACTGCGCCTTCCCACGGTGATCTCCCCTGATCGGCTCTTCCGAGCACTGTACTTCCGCCGGACAAGGACTCAGGACGTGCCCGGCGGCCGGCTCACGCGCTGGTGATCCGCGCTCCGTCGGGGAAGTCCGTCGTCCGCGACAGCTCCTCCCAGCCGCGGATATCGTCGTCCACCGCCCGCCGGGCCGCCCCGACCAGGCGCAGCGCGTCCGAGCCCAGCACCAGATGGCCGGGGGGCTCGGGGACGTCGAGGATGTGCAGGAGTGCCTCGGCGGCCTTCCGCGGGTCGCCGAGCTGATTGCCGCTGGCCGCCATCCGCGCCTCGCGGATCGGTGTGAACAGCGCGTCGTAGTCGGCGATGGTCCGCTCCGCGCGGGTCATCGACCGGCCCGCCCAGTCCGTACGGAACGAGCCGGGCTCGATGGCCGTGACATGGATGCCGAACGCGGCGACCTCCTTACGGATGCTCTCGAGCATGCCCTCCAGTGCGAACTTGCTGCCGCAGTAGGCCGACATCCCGGGCACCGCCATCAGACCGCCCATGGAGGTCACCGCCATCAGGTGGCCCGCGCGGCGCTCGCGCATATGGGGGAGGACGGCCTGAAGTGTCGCCGCGGCCCCGAACACATTGGTCTCGAACTGTGCCCGGACCGCCGACAGCGGTGTCTCCTCGAAGATCCCCTCCAGGCCGTACCCGGCGTTGGCGATGGCCACATCGAGCGGGCCGACGGCCGCCTCCACCTCGTCGACCACGGCACGTACGGCCACGTCATCGGTGACGTCCAGCCGGCGGGCGTGGGCCCGTCCCGGCGCCAGGGCCTCGAACGCCGCCCGGTCGGTCTCCCGGCGCACGGTGCCGACCACCGTGTGCCCCGCATCGAGCGCCCCCTCGGCGAACGCCCGGCCGAGCCCACTGCTCACACCGGTGATCAGAAAGGTCTTCATCTCCGCTCACATCCCTTGGTCGCGGCGGCCGCGCCGCGCATGGCTCCGGCCTCTCTCCTAAAATCTACACTACGTCGATTTTTTTCGTCGTGACGTAGGCCGGGGTTGGCGGACCCCGACGAGAGCGGTCGCGCCGTGGTGGTCCCGAGGTCTGACCGCCACCCGCGCGCATGCGCCCCAAGACGGACGCCGTCGTATGCCCCGGGCGGATGTGGCCGGGTGCGCGTGGGTGACAGCCTCCGGGTGTCGGAGCAACCCCGCACACAGGAGCCGCCGCCATGTCCACCAGCGCAGCGCCACTCGCTCCCTCCTCCCCCGCGACCTCCGCGCCCGTCCCACCATGGGCGAGACGCGCGGCGGCCGCGGCCTTATGGGCATCGGCGCCGTCCGCGCTCTGGCGGTTCGCCGTGGTGCTCGGCGTCCCGCTGGGGCTCGCCGAGTCCGAGTACGACGCGATGCTCATCCCCGGCTGGGGGTATCTGGTCGTGCCGTTGCTGTCCGCGGTGCAGGAGGCCCTGGCCTTCCTGACGCTGGGGCTGGTGCGGCCATGGGGGGAGGTGTGGCCGCACTGGATCCCGGTCCTGCGGGGCCGCCGCGTCCCCGTACCCGCCGCGGTCGTACCGGCCGCGCTGGGCGCGCTCGGCTGCACGGTCTACGGTGTGCTCTTCACCTGGACGACGCTGCACTCCGACATGGAGATCACGCGGTGGGGGGAGTGGCTGATGAACGCCTGCTACGTGCCGCTGGTGGCGTGGGGGCCGCTGCTGGCCGCCGTCACCGCGCACTACTACCGGCGCCGCGCACACGGCTGACCGGCAGCCGGACGGTCACCGCTCCCGGCGTCTCAGGCGGCGACCGTGTCCCGGTAGCTGCCGAGCCTGCCCTTGTGGAAGACCAGGGGTTCCCCGGGGCCGGTGGACATGCGCCGTACGCGGGCGATGACGATGAGGTGGTCGCCGCCGTCGAGCTCCTGCTCCGGTTCGCAGTCGATCCAGGCGACGGCGCCGTTGACGCGCGGGGCGCCGTCGGGGGAGGGGTGCCAGGGCACATCGGCGAACTTGTCGCCGCTCTTGCGGGACAGCGACCGGCACACCGCGTCCTGGCCCTCGGCGAGGACGCTGGCGCTGAACCGGCCACCGCGGCGGACCCCGGGCCAGCTGCTGGAGGTGCGGGCGATGCTGAAGGCGACCAGCGGAGGTTCCAGGGAGAGCGATGCGAAGGTGCCGACGATCAGTCCGACGGGCCGCGCTGAGGCGGGGTCCACGCCGGTCACCGCCACCACACCGGTGGGCAGGTGCGACATGACGTGCCGGAAGTCCATCTGGTCCGCGTGGTCCATGGGGTCCATCTGGCCGCTCCGCGGGCCGGAGGCGGTGGTCGGGGCGGTGGTCATGGTGATGCTCCCTTCGATGTGGTGGAACGGTTGAGATCGTGCGCCGGTGCGCCGGCGGTCGGGCCAACGCACCGACGGGTCAGGCCAGTGCGCCCACGGCGCCCGGCAGTTGGTCGCCCGCGCGCCGCGCGGCGCGGATCCTGGAGGCCGGGTGGTCGGGCAGGGTGCGGCGCCGGCCCGCGCCGTAGAAGCTCTCGCGGAGGGTGGTGGCCCGCTCGTCGTAGGCGTCGCGGGCCAGGCCCTGCCGCCGCAGCTCCGGGAGCGCCAGCTCGATGAAGTCCTCCCAGCCGCCGGGCTTGGTCGCGTAGCTGAGGTTGAATCCGTCGAGGTCCGCCGTGTCCCGCCAGCTGCGCAGCTCGGCGGCGACGGTGCGCGGGGAGCCGACGATGACCGCGCCGGTGCCGCCGATGCCGATGAACTCGGCGATCTGCCGGGAGGTCCAGGTCCGGGTGGGGTCCGCCTTGGAGAACATCTCCACGATCGAGCGCGAGCCGTCCACGTCCGCGTACTGGAGCGGCATGTCCGGGTCCAGTGTGCTCAGGTCGATCCCGGTCCAGCCCGCGTACCGGGCCAGCGCGCCCTCGTAGCTCACATTGGCCAGGTGGCGCTCGTACTTCTGCCACGCCTGTGCGTCGGTGGGCGCGACGATCACGGTGATCAGGGCGAGGATCCGCACGCTCCTGGGGTCGCGGCCCGCCTGGGCGACCGCGGTCCGGATCCGGTCGACGCCGTGCCGGGTGAGCTCGGGCGTCATCGTGTTCACGAAGACCGCTTCGGCGTTCCGCGCGGCGAAGAGCAGGCCACGCGAGGAGGCGCCGGCCTGGAAGAGCGTGGGGGTCCGCTGCGGGGACGGCTGGCACAGGTGGACGCCGGGGACCTCGAAGTAGGTGCCCTTGTGGTCGATGGGGTGGATGCGCCGCGGATCGAGATATTCACCGGCCTCCGCGTCGCGGATGACCGCGTCGTCCTGCCAGGAGCTCTCCCACAGCTTGTAGCAGACCTCCAGGTACTCGTCCGCCATGTCGTAGCGCTTGTCGTGCGGGATCTGCGTACCGAGCCCGAGGTTGCGCGCGGCCGATTCGCTGTAGGAGGTGACGATGTTCCAGCCGACCCGGCCGGCCGTCAGATGGTCCAGCGTGCTGAACTTGCGGGCCAGCGCGTAGGGCTGCTCGTACGTCAGGGACGCGGTGACGCCGAAGCCCAGGTGGCGGGTGACCGAAGCCATCGCCGGGACGATCAGGGCCGGGTCGTTGATCGGGAACTGGGCGGCGTCGCGCATCGCGGCGTCGGGGGACCCGCCGTGGACATCGTGATATCCGACGGTGTCGGCGAAGAAGATGCCGTCGAAGCAGGCGTCCTCCAGCATCCGGGCCGTGTCGGTCCAGTAGTCCACGTCGGTGTAGCGCCGGCCCTCGTCCTCCGGGTCACGCCAGGAACCCGCGGTCAGATGGGCGGGAGCGGCGACGTCGAAGGCGAAGAACTTCAGCGGCTGACTGCTCATGCTGCGCTCCAGGGCGAGAGGCGGGGCCTTCCTGCGGTGAGAGTTCCGCAGAGCACCTGAGATGGGGAGAGTAGGACCGCTCCGACGTTCAGTATGCGAACGCGGCGTCCATATTCAGCATGCTGGAGTCTCGCGAGGGCCGGTGTCAACAGGTGGGCCCGACGCGCCATGTGCCCACGGCGGGGCGGAGTCGATAAATCGCCTACGGGAGCCCAGGAGGGCAAGCTGGGCTCGCCGCAGGCCCCGGGGCGGGACGCCCGGATGTGCCCCGAAGGGGCGCGGGGCCGTATCGATATGCGGCTCCGCCGCGGGGCGCGACCGGCCACGATGGCGCCGCAGTCGGCCGACGACGCATCGCGGCACTTCCAGCGGAGCGCTCAGGCGGACGGCGAGTCCTGCCAGAACGCCTCGGTCAGGCGGTCGACGATGGACCGCATCTCCTCGAGTGCCTCGGGGATCCGGTCCCGGCCGAACCGGTACCGGGGCCCGTCGAGGGCCAGGATCGCCACCAGGGTCCCGGACGAGTCGCGGATCGGGCGCGCCAGGGACAGCAGCTCTTCCTCGAGTTCGTTGTCGATGACGCCGAAGCCCTGCTCGCGTACCTGCTCCAGATCCTTGAGCAGGAGCGCGCGATCGGTGATGGTGCGCGAGGCGTAGGGCTCCAGCCGCTCCGGCAGGAGCGCGAGCACCTGCTCCACGGGCAGGTCCGCGAGCAGGACCTTGCCGGTGGAGCTGGCGTGCAGGGGGTAGTGCTCGCCGACCATGTTCCGCGGCACGATGCTGACCACGTGGGAGCCCGCGGCCTCGGCGATCAGCTCGACCCCGCCCCTGAGGTCCGGCACCGACAGGGTCACCGACTCGTTGAACCTGTCCGCCAGCTCCTGCAGCAGCGGCTGGGCGCGGGCGGCGAGGCCCGCGTGGGGGTCCGCGTAGCGGCCGAGCCGGGCCAGCTCCCAGCCCAGGATGTAGTTGTTGTCGACGCGGTCGACGAGCCCGCTCTGCTCCAGGCTGTACAGCAGGCGGAAGGCGGTGGGCCGGGAGATCCCCGCCGCCTTGGCGAGGGTGGTGACGGTGGCTCCGGACCGGGGCTGGGCCGCCAGCTCGCGGAGCAGCCGGACGCCTTTGGTCACGGACTTGTTGGTCATGTCCGCCGGTCCGGACGCGTCGCTCATGGGGCCCTTTCGTCGTGCCGATCGCCGTGCGGAGCCGCTCCGCGCGCGACCATTCCCTCCACCGTACCGTCGGCCTGTTCGGGGAGTGAACGCCGTCACCGCGACGAGCCGGGGGCGGCGGCCGCGCGAGGTCTTGACAGCGGGGCGGCGCATGCGGCCCACTATCCATACGCGTTGATATGAACGTCGCGTTCACTAAGTGGACGCGCCTCGGAGTCGGGGCTCTGCGAAGGAGGACTCACTTGCCCGGGCAGCCAGACGTCGTCGTCATCGGAGCCGGAGTCGCCGGCCTGATCACCGCTCGCGAACTCGGCCGGAAGGGAGCCAAGGTCGTCGTCCTCGAGGCACGCGACCGGATCGGCGGCCGGACCTGGACCGATCACCGGCTGGGGCGGGACCTGGAGCTGGGCGGCACCTGGGTGCACTGGGTCCAGCCGCACGTCTGGGCGGAGATCACCCGCTACGGCCTGGAGATCACCCGCGGCCCCCGCTCGGAGGAGACCTACTGGCTCGCCGGGGACCAGGTGCGCCGCGGGACCCTGGACGACTTCATGCGGCTCATCGACCCGGGCATGACCCGGCTGCTGGAAGACACCATGAAGTGGATCCCCCGCCCGAACGCGCCGCTGACCGTCCCACGGCTGGCCGACGTCGACCAGTTCAACCTCCAGGAGATGCTCGACGACCTCGAACTGTCCGTCGACGAGAGGAACGCCAACGAGGCCGCGTGGGTCGGCCACTTCAACGCCCCGCTCGACCGGTGCGCCTACGCCAGCGCCCTGCGCTGGACCGCCGCCACCGCCGGGTCCTGGCACCTCATGCACGAGGCATCCGCGATCTTCCGGCTCGCCGGCGGCACCCGGAGCCTGGTGGAGGCCATCGCCGCCGACGCGGAAGCCGACATCCGGCTGTCCGCGCCGGTCCGTTCCCTCACCCACGACGCCCACGGCGCCGAGATCACCTACGGCGACGGGCACACCATCACCGCCCGGCGCGTGGTGGTCACCGTGCCGCAGAACGTCCTGCACCAGCTCGACATCGCCCCCGCGCTGCCGGACGGCAAGCTCCGCCCCAGCCTGGAGAAGACCGCCTCCCGTGGCGCCAAGGCGTGGATCCGGGTCCGCGGCCGCATCAAGCCCTTCTTCGCCTACTCCTCTCAAGCCCACCCCCTCTCCGTCGTGCGCACCGAGTTCATCGGGGAGGACGACGCCGTGCTGGTCGCCTTCGGCCCGGACTCGACCCGGATCGATGTCAACGACCCGAAGGCCGTCGACGCGGCACTGAAGGTCTGGCGCGACGACCTCGAGGTGCTCGAGGCCGGGGGCCACGACTGGATGGCCGACCCCTACTCCCAGGAGACCTGGCTGATCCAGCAACCCCACCACCTCACCCGCTACCACCGCGCCCAGCAGGAGAGCACCGGAGTCCTGCACTTCGCCAGCAGCGACTACGCGAACATCTGGGCCGGTTTCATCGACGGCGCCGTCGAAAGCGGCACCCGAGTGGCGCGCCAGGTCCACCGGGACCTCCAGCGGCCCTCCGCCGGCTGACCGGCACGCCGTGGTCCGCCCCTGGGGGTCGCCTCAGGCGGTGACCTCCCGGTGCATGGTCCGGAGCTGGTGTGTCGCGGCCGGGAGGTCGAACTCCTCGGAGTAGGTGAGGGCATCCTCCCAGTGGACATATACCTGGTTCGACCGAGTCCACGCCAGGAGGTCGACGATCCGCGTGAAGGCCGACGGGGCGAACGGCGGCACCGGATCCTCGTCCTCGCCCTCGAGGTACCTCGTCGTACGCAGTTTCCGCCCCGCCAGCAGGCGCAGCCAGGCCGCCGCCGCGTAGGCTGACTGCGACACGACATGCCGCTCCGGGTCCTGGTCCTCGGAGTAGCACAACCCCACCTCGGTCAGTTGCTCATGGACGGCGTCGAGGTCGATCGGCTCGCCGGCGGCGGCTTTGCGGATTCCCCGCACCGCATCCGGGGTCGAGAGCACGGGCTCGTCGCTCAATTCCTCGTCCTCTCGCTCAACGCGGTCGAGCAGGGGAGCGATCAGGCCGTAAAGGCGGCGCATCCGCTCATGCGGGTCCAGCTTCGCGGCGAACTCATCGATGATCTCCAGCAGTTCGGAGTATGTCGTGTCCGTCATACCCGCCTGGATAGCACGAGGCACGGACACGCAGGTCGTCGAGGTTCCGCAGCATGAGACACCAAAAGGTGTCCATTGACAGCGGCTCCTGTGGTCACGACCATATGGGATATGCATTCGACGCATTCGGGCGTGCTCTGCCGCTACGTGGACTACCTGCGCACCTCCAGCGCGCTCTGTCGCTGACCGGGCGGTCGCACCGCCCCCGGAGGCCCGGCACCCGTAGCTGACCACCTCCTGCCACCGGCCCGGCCCGGCCCGGAAATCCTCCCTCCCCCGGCACCGTGCGCTCCGTACGCGGGTGTGCGCCGCCCGGGTATCCCGTTGCGCTCGTCACGGTCCGGCGTCCGCCCGCCCCTGCCGCGTACCAACTCGCCCGCCCCGAAAGGCAATTGACCCATGTCGGCTTCCGCCCCAGCACCCGCGTCGTCGGTCGAGTTCATCGGCATGATCGAGACCCAGGAGGTCTCCGAGACCCGGCCCGCCACCGGTCCGGCGATCGACCCGGAGTACACCACCCGCTTCGCCCGCGCCCATGAGGACGCGGGCTTCGACCGGATCCTGATCGGCTACAGCTCCCGTCGGCCCGACGGAACCCAGGTGGCCGCGCACGTGGCGGCCCGCACCGAGCGGATCGGCCTGCTCATCGCCCACCGCCCCGGCTTCGTCGCCCCCACCCTCGCCGCGCGGGGCTTCGCCACCCTCGACCAGTTCACCGGCGGGCGCGTGGCCGTGCACACCATCACCGGTGGCAACGACGCGGAGCAGCGCAAGGACGGCGACTACCTGGGCAAGGACGAGCGCTACGAGCGCACCGACGAGTACCTGGGCATCCTGCGGCGCGCCTGGTCCTCCGCCGAGCCGTTCAGCCACGAGGGCCGCCACTACCAGTTGGAGGACTACTCCTCCCAGGTCCTGCCGCACCGGGCCACCGGCATCCCGCTGTACTTCGGCGGCTCCTCCGAGGCCGCCTACCGGGTGGGCGGCAAGCACGCCGACACCTTCGCGCTGTGGGGCGAACCGCTCGCGGAGACCGCCGAGCAGATCGCCTCCGTACGCGCCGCCGCGGCAGCCTCGGGACGTGCCGGGGCGCCCGGGATCAGCGTGTCCTTCCGCCCGATCCTGGCGGCCACCGAGGAACTGGCCTGGGAACGGGCCCACCGCGTCCTGGACACCATCAGGACCGGGACCGGACGCCCGTTCTTCCACCAGCAGAACGGCGAGCACGCACCCCAGAACGCCGGATCACGGCGGCTCCTCGCGGCCGCCGCCAAGGCCGACCGCCACGACCGGGCGCTGTGGACCCCCACCGCCACCGCGACCGGCGCGGGCGGCAACACCACCGCCCTCGTCGGCACCCCCGAGACGGTCGCCCAGGCGCTGCTGGACTACGTGGACATCGGCGCCACCACCCTGCTCATCCGCGGTTACGACCCGCTCGACGACGCCATCGACTACGGCCGCCATCTGATCCCCCTCGTACGCCAGGAACTCGCCCACCGCGCCGCCACCGCACTGTCCGCCTCGTCCGCTCCGGCCGCTCCGGCCGCCCCGTCAAGGTGAGTCGCTCCGCGACAATGGAACGGCAATGGTGTGCGGCGGAGTACGCCGCGGACGCTGGAGGAATCCTGTGGCGCTGACCTCGAAACCCCTGCGCAAGCTGGGCTTCTTGACCATTGGGCTGTTCGACGGGGCCGACCCCCGCCCTGGCCATGAGTCGACACTCGAGATCATCGAACTGGGCGAGCGGCTGGGTTTCGACAGCGCCTGGGTGCGCCACCGCCATCTGCAATACGGCATCTCCTCTCCCACGGCCGTTCTGGCGGCGGTCTCCCAGCGCACCAGCCGCATCGAACTGGGCACGGCCGTCATCCCCACGGGATGGGAGAATCCGCTGCGGCTGGCCGAGGACCTGGCGACGGTCGACATCCTGTCCGGGGGCCGCCTCAACCCGGGGGTCAGCGCCGGTCCGCCGCACCACTACGACCAGGTCAAGGGCGCGCTCCACCCCGACACCGCCGACGCCGAGGACTTCGGCCACGAGCGGGTGCGACGGCTGCTGGACTGCGTACGCGGCGAACCGGTCACCGACTTCAGCGGTGTCGAGGGCTTCGAGGTGTTCTCCGACCGCGTCCAGCCGCACGCCCCGGGGCTCGGCCGCCGCATGTGGTACGGCGGCGGCAGCCTGCGGTCGGCCCAGTGGGCCGGTGAGCACGGAATGAACCTGCTCACCAGCAGTGTGGTGAAGGCGGAGAAGTCCGAGGACTTCGCCGAGATCCAGCTTTCGCACATCCGGACCTTCCGCGCCCACCACCCCGACGGCGACCGAGCCCGTGTCTCGCAGGGGCTCGTCGTGATCCCCACCGACACCGCCTCACCGGAACAGCGCGCGAAGTACGAGCGATTCGCCCAGCAGCGGCTGCCGCGTACCGCCACGCCCCAGGGGCCCGCGCGCATGATGTTCGCGCCCGACCTCGTCGGCACCTCCGATGACATCGCCGAACGGCTCACCTCGCACGCCGCGTTCCGGGAGGTCGAGGAGGTGGCGTTCGCGCTGCCCTTCACCTTCGGCCACGAGGACTACGTACAGATCCTCAGCGACATCGCCGGCAAGCTGGCCCCGGCACTGGGCTGGCAACCGGCCCGGTAGCGCTTCACGAAGGCTCCGACGGCTTCGCCGGCTTCGGCTCGTGCCCCTGCCCGTGCGTGTGAGAGTGCCCGTGCTGGTGTGAGTGCCCGTGCCCGTGTCCGTGCGTGTGTCCGTGGCCATGTCCGGCTCCCCCGGACGGCGCGGGCAACGGGTCCCCGGCGCGGAGCGGGGCCGCCTCGTATCTGCCCTCGTGGGCGACGATCGGCCGCCGGTCGCCCGCGAGTTCGGGGTACCTCTCCTCCAGCTTCTGCCGGGACTCGGCGGTGCGCCGCATGGCGGTGACGTAGTCGCGGTCGCCGCGGTAGGTCCCTTTCCAGGTCTGCGGCATCCGCTCCGGCGGCGGTGGCACCGCGGCGGTGCCACCGAGGGCGAAGCTGCTGGGGATCTTGCGGGTCGCGGTCCCGCAGTCCGGGCAGTTCGGCAGCGGGGCCGTGAACGACTGGATCACCTCGAAGCGGTGCCCGGTCTCGCAGACGAGTTCATAGATGGCCATCGGTCCTCCTCACCAGAGTGACAGCGAGCGGTCGAAGATCCCGGCGAGGTCGTCCTCGGTGACCTCGCGCGGGGCGGTGGCCAGCAGCCGCTGCTGCTTCATGGCGCCGTCCACCAGTGCGGGGATGTCGCCCTTGCCGTAGCCGACACCGCCGATGCCGTCGGGCATGCCGATGTCGCGCATCAACCGCTGGATCGCGGTGGGCAGATACTCGGCCGCGTCGGCGGGGCGTTCCATCTCCGGGGCGAGGAGTTCCGCGGCCCGCAGATGCCGCTCGGGCTGCGCGCTGAAGGTGAAGCGGAACGCCTCCGGCGCGGTGAGCGAGACGGCCATCCCGTGCGGCACCATCGGCTCGTGTGCGGGGTAGCCGGCCGGGTGGAAGTCCTTCACCCGCCCGGCGATCGGGTAGGCGTTGGCGTGCGGGATGTGCACACCCGCGTTGCCGAAGCCGAGACCGGCGAAGGTGGCCGCCAGGGCCATCTCGGAGCGCGCCCCGGGGTCGTCCCCGTCGCGGACCGCGGTACGGAAGGACCGCGCGAGCAGGTGCAGAGCCCGCTCCGACCACGCGTCGGAGATCGGATTGGCACCGCAGTACGGCACCCGCTGCTCGGGGTGTTTGCGCGGATAGGTGTCGTACGGGCGGGCCGTGTAGCTCTCCAGCGCGTGGCAGAGGATGTCCATGCCGCTGGCGGCGGTCACCCCGGCGGGCAGGGTGAAGGTCAGGTCCGGGTCGATGACCGCGAGGGTGGGCCGCAGCCGGGCGTGGCTGATGCCGGTCTTCACCTTCAGCTCCAGCACGTCGAGCACGCAGATGGTGGTGGACTCCGAGCCGGTTCCGGTGGTGGTGGGGACCGCGACCAGCGGTTTGAGCGGGTTCTCGGGCGCCAGCGCCCTGCCCACGGGCGCGTTGATGTAGTCCATCAGCGTGCCGGGGTTGGTGCTCAGCAGGTTGACGGCCTTGGCGGTGTCGATGCTGGAGCCGCCGCCCACCGCGACGAAGGCGTCCCACGGGCCCGACGCCCGCGCATGGTCGACCGCCTCCCGCAGGCTGACGTCGGTGGGTTCCACATGCACACCGTCGAAGACATGGGCCTCGATGCCGAACGCGGTCATCCGTTCGGCGATGCGATGTGGCGCGCCGGTGGCGGCCACCCCGGCGTCGGTGATCACGAGGACCCGGCGGACCCCGTGCTGGGAGAGGTCGAAGCCGATCTCGTCGGATGCTCCCGGCCCGAACTTCAGCGCCGGGGCGCCGTAGGTGAACACGGACTCGGGTCGGGCCGGAACGGTGCTGCTCATACGCGTCCCTCCAGGGGATCGGAGTAGGTCCCGGCGGCGCGGCGAGCCGGGCTCGGAGCGCCGGCCGGGTCCGGACGATCAAGCGTAGAAGCCATCGGGGGCGAGCCGCATCGAGCGCAACTGCTCGGCGTCGTGGCCGAAGACGACGGTGGCGTCCGACCGCTCGGCGATGCCGCGGATCTTCTCCACCGAGGCGTACCAGGCGGTCAGGTCGTTGACGATGGCGGCGGGGGTGGCCGGCGGGCCGTAGGAGTCACCCATGTAGACGGCGTCCGAGGTGAACAGCATCGTCCCGGTCTCCGGCAGGTCCACCTTCATCGACATCGTGCCGGGGGTGTGCCCCGGGGCCTCGATGAGGGTGACACCGGGCAGGATCTCGGTGTCGCCGCTGACGGTGTCGAAGTCACACGCCGCGTAGTCCGTCTTGAGGTGCGCACCGTTGAAGGCGCCCTCGAAGCCGAAGGCGAACTCCTTCTCCTTCTCGTGGCACACCAGCCGCGCGCCGGTGCCGGTGAACATGCCGATGTTCCCGGCGTGGTCGAAGTGCAGATGGGACAGGACCAGATAGTCGATGTCCTGCGGCTGGACACCGAGCTGGCCGAGCCGCGCGTCGAGGTACTCCTCGTCGCCCACCTGGTCGTAGGGGAAGTACTCCTGCAAACCGGTCGGGGCCCAGCGGGTCTCCCAGTCGCGGGGGCAGCTGGTGTCCCACAGCAGCGTCCCCTCGGGGGTCTCCACCAGTACGCAGTGGGTGGTGCAGGAGTACCACTCCGGGGGCCGCTGGTGCTCGGTGCGCGTCCGCATCGTTCGGCCCGCCTTGAGCAGCAGCCACGTCAGATCGCAGCTCATCGCTCCGCAGCTCAGTACGTGGACCTTGTTCGCGGTCTTCGCGGTCATGGAGCTTCACCTCCGGTCGGGACGCCGCCGCCCGAGGGCCGGGCGGCGGTCATGGAAGAAGGGGTCTGGTGGGACTTGGTGTGATCGGGGGTGTGTTCGGGCTGGAGGTCGCGTCCCCGGGATTCGCGGACGATCAGCGCGCACACCAGCCCGACGAGCGCCGCGCCCGCCCAGATGGAGGCGATCGGCCAGGAGGCGCCGTCGGCCGCGCTGACCAGGGCGCCCGCCACGAGCGGTACGAACCCCGCCACGACACCGCCGAGTTGATAGCCGATCGAGGTACCGGTGTAGCGGACGTCCGCGGGGAACAGCTCCGCGTACATCGCCGCCGTGGGCGCGTACATCCCCGCGTGTGCCACGGCGAGGGCGAGCAGCATGGCCAGCCAGGTGAGCCCGGTCTGCCCGGTGGCCAGCAGCCAGAAGAACGGGAAGGCGAGCACGGCCGCGAATCCGGCCGCGCCCAGGAACACGGGGCGCCGGCCCCAGCGGTCCGACAGCGCGCCGAAGCAGGGCACCGCCAGCCCCTCGGCCACCGCCGCGATGAGCATCCCGGTCAGCAGCACACCCCGCGACAGATCGAGATGGGAGGAGCCGTAGGACAGCACGAAGACCGAGACGATGTAGAAGGGGACACCGGCCGAGATGTACATGCCGACGGTGAGGGCGATCGCCTTCCAATGGTGGCGGAACGCCTCCATGGCCGGCATCTTGCGCGCCTGCCCCGACGCCTTCACCTGGGCGAACGTCCGGGTCTCGGTGATGCGCGAGCGGAGGAAGAGACCGACC
This sequence comes from Streptomyces rapamycinicus NRRL 5491, assembly GCF_024298965.1. Taxonomy (NCBI): domain Bacteria; kingdom Bacillati; phylum Actinomycetota; class Actinomycetes; order Kitasatosporales; family Streptomycetaceae; genus Streptomyces; species Streptomyces rapamycinicus. The sequence continues at coordinate 10,291,246 of NZ_CP085193.1, forward strand.
CCGATCAGCACGACGCTGAGCAGGAACGGGATGCGCCAGCCCCAGGCGAGGAGGTCGTCGTCGGGCAGCGTGGAGACCGCCGCGAACACGGTCGATGACAGCACCAGCCCCAGCGGCACCCCCATCTGCGGCAGGCTCCCGTAGAACCCGCGCCGGTCGCGTGGCGAGGACTCCACGACCATCGTCACCGCGCCGCCCCACTCGCCACCGACGGCGAACCCCTGGAGGAAGCGCAGCGTGACCAGCAGGACGGGCGCCCAGAGGCCGATGGTCCGGTAGCCCGGCAGCAGGCCGACGACGACGGTCGCCGCGCCCATCAGGAACAGCGTGAGCATGAGCGCGTGTCGGCGCCCCACGCGGTCCCCGAAGTGACCGAAGATCACTCCGCCGAGCGGGCGGGCGATGAAGCCGACCGCGAAGGTGCCGAACGCGGCCAGGGTGCCGGCCGTGGGTGAGAAGTCGGGGAAGAACTCCGTGCCGAAGACCAGCGCCGCGGCGAGGCCGTAGATGTAGAAGTCGTACCACTCGATCGTGGTGCCGATCATTCCGGCCAGCGCCGTTCTGCGGATGGCCGCCTGGGATGGCTGGAGATGTCCTTCGGCTCTGGCGTCGGGTGCCGCGTCGGTGACGGGGATGTGGCTCATGCGGGTGCGCTGCTCTCGTCTTGGGGAGTCGGGTGAACCCTCTGGCGGGGTCAGAGGGTTGGCACCATGCCGCCGTCACACCGGAGGGCGGTGCCCGTGATGTACGCGGCCTGGGTGCTGCACAGAAACGCGGCGGCGGCGCCGAACTCATCGGGTTCGCCGTAGCGCCCGGCCGGGATCGTGGCCTTGGACGCGGCCTCGATCTGGTCCAGCGGTCGGCCGGTGCGCTGGGCGGCGGCCTCGTCGATCTGCCGGGCCCGCGGGGTGGCGATGCGCCCGGGCAGCAGGGAGTTCACCGTCACGCCCTGCGCGGCCACCTCGGCGGCGAGCGTTTTGAGGTACCCGGCGAGCGCCGCCCGTCCGAGGTTGGACAGCGAGAGGTTCGGCAGGGGTGCCTGCACACTCGTCGAGCTGATGCTCAGGATGCGGCCCCAGCCCTTGTCGACCATGGCCGGGAGGGTGCCCCGCACCAGGATCTCCTGGGGGGTGACCAGCGTGGCGATGGCCTGTGCGACCCCGGCGGTGTCGGTGGCGCGGGCCGGTCCCGGCGCCGGGCCCGGCCCGTTCAGCACGAGGATGTCGAGGTCGCCGACGGCCTCGCGGGCGGCCGTGAGGAGCCGCTCGGCGCCGCCGTCCGCGACCAGGTCACAGCCCACGCCGACGGCGCCCGGCAGCTCGCCCGCCACCTCCTTGGCACGCTCGGCCGAGCGGCCTGTGACCACGACGTTGACCCCTTCTTCCGCCAGGGCCCGGGCGGTCGCCCGGCCGAGGCCGGACGTGGATGCGCAGATGAGAGCGGTTTTGCCAGTCAGACCGAGTTGCATGGCGCCTTTCCTTTTCGGTTCGCACCGTCTTAAATATAAGACGCTGTCTTATATGCAAACCAGATGGTGCCCACGGGGGAGTGATGCGTCAAGGCTTGACGCACGTCGAAGTCGAGAGTCAGACTCCGATTTCTCGGACAGCGTCCTATATCTCGTCATTGGTCGAACGGCCATTGACACCCGCACATCGAGAGGCAAGACCGTGACCGTCTCCCAGTCCCCAGTGCCGTCCGCAGCCCCGAAGCGGCTTCGCGTGGCGCGGCAGCGACCCCGGTGGTCCGAGCTCCGCGAGGTTCTGCAAGTACGCCGGCCGACCCTCAACCCGGTCGAGCGGCGGCTCGGGGCCGCGCTGAGCATCCGCGACCTCCGCAAGGTGGCGGTGCGTACGACTCCGCGCGCGGTATTCGACTACGTGGACGGCGCGGCCGACGCGGAGCTGACCGCGCGACGGAACAGGTCCGCCTTCGCGGCGGTCGAACTCGTGCCGGAGTACCTGTCGCCGGTCGACCATCCGGACCTGTCCACGCGGGTGTTCGACCGGGAGATCGCGATGCCGCTGATCTTCGCGCCGACCGGATACACCCGGATGATGCACCACGAGGGCGAGGCGGCGGTCGCGCGCGTGGCCGCCCGCCACGGCCTGCCGTACACGCTGTCCACCGTGGGCACCTCGACCGTCGAGGACGTCGCCGCGGCGGCCCCCGGCGGCGAACACTGGTTCCAGCTCTATCTGACCCGCGACGAGCGCCTCAACGCGGAACTCCTCGACCGCGCGCTCGCGGCCGGATTCACCACCGTGGTCCTCACCGTGGACACCCCCGTGGCGGGCCGCCACCCCAAGGACATGCGCAACGGCCTCACGATCCCGCCGTCGCTCACCCTGCGCACGCTGTTCGGCATGGCCCGCTACCCGTCCTGGGTGCTCAACAAGCTGACCACGGCCCCGATCGCGTTCGCGTCGCTGCGCAGCATGGCCGGCGAGACGGACGTGATCGACGCCGTACGGGTGGCCGACGTGGTCTTCGAACCGACCCTGAACTACGACCATCTGGCGTGGCTGCGCGCCAACTGGCCGCACCGGCTGCTGGTCAAGGGCGTCCTCAGCCCGCGCGACGCGCGCCGCGCCGTCGAGACGGGCGCGGACGGTGTGGTCGTGTCCAACCACGGGGGACGGCAGCTCGACCGCACCCCGGCCACCCTCACGGTGCTGCCCGGGATACGCGAGGAGCTCGGCCCCGACGCCACGGTGATCCTCGACAGCGGCGTCACCCATGGCCAGGACATCCTCGCCGCGCGGGCGCTCGGGGCGGACGCGGTCATGATCGGCCGCGCCTATCTGTACGGCCTGATGGCCGGTGGTGAGCGGGGCGTGGAGCGCGCCGTCACGATCCTCCGCGAGGAGTACTCACGCAGCCTGCAACTGCTCGGGCTGAACGCGAGCGACGCCATCGCGCGGCACCACGTGCGGATGCCGTGAGCGGTCGTATGAGGTGAGCGGCCGTATGCCGTGAGCGGTGTGGGAACGGGAGAGGGCCCGCCGGCGAGGCGGGCCCTCTGGCCGATCTCGGCTCAGGAGACCCGCTGTGGAACGCTCAGCGGGTTCGCGTCGCGCAGTGCGGGCGGCAGCAGGTGCTGCGGTACGCCCTGATAGGCGACCGGCCGCAGGAACCGGTGGATGGCCTCGGTCCCCACCGAGGTCGTGGCCGGTGCCGTGGTGGCCGGGTAGGGGCCGCCGTGCTGCTGTGCGTAGGTGACCGACACGCCCGTGGGCCACTGGTTCCACAGCACACGTCCGGCCTTGGCGGCCAGCAGCCTGATCAGCTCCGCGGCGATGGTGTCGTCGTCCTCGCCCTGGATGGAGGCGGTGAGCTGTCCGTCGATGGCCCTCGCCACCTCGAGCAGTTCGCTCTCCTCCGCGTACTCCACGACCAGCGCGGTCGGCCCGAACACCTCCCGGATGAGCGCATCCGGGTCGCGGAGCAGGTCGGCCGAGGTCGTGCACAGCACAGTCGGCGACGGACCGGCGCCGTCGTGGTCGCCACTCACCAGGACGCGCACCCCGGCGGTGTCGCGCAACTCCCGCACCGTACTCGCGTAGGAGGTCCGGATGCGCTCGTTGAGCAATGTGAGCGGCGCGTCCGGGACCGCGCCGGGCAACTCGTCCACCAGCTTGGCCGAGGCCGGGACCAGCAGGATGCCGGGCTTGGTGCAGAACTGCCCGGCGCCGAGGGTGAACGACCCGATGAACTCCGAGACGATCGCGGCCCCGCGCCGCCCGGCGGCGGCCTCCGTGACGAACACCGGGTTGACGCTGCCGAGTTCACCGAAGAACGGGATGGGGTCCGGACGGCCGTTCGCGAGGTCGAGAAGCGCCCGGCCCGCCTCGGTCGATCCGGTGAACGCTCCCGCCTTCACCCGCGGGTCCACGATCGCGGCCCGGCCCGACTCCGTCCCGAAGACCACGTCGAAGAGCCCCTCGGGCGCGCCGGTGGACCGTAGCGCCTGCCGCACCACCTCCGCCGTGGCGGCCGAGAGCCTGGGGTGGCCGGAGTGGGCCTTGACCACGACCGGGCAGCCCGCCGCGAGCGCCGAGGCGGTGTCCCCGCCCGCCACGCTGAACGCGAACGGGAAGTTGCTCGCGGAGAAGACGACGACCGGGCCGAGCGGTTCGAGCACCCGGCGCAGATCGGGCCGCGGGCCCATCGGCCACGCGGGGTCGGCACGGTCGATCGTCGCCCCGAGGTACTCGCCCCGCGTCACCATCTCGGCGAAGAGCCGGAGCTGGAAGACCGTGCGGACCATCTCGTTGCCCAGCCGGGGCTCCCCGAGGGACGTCTCCTCGTCCGCGATGGCCACCAGCTTCGGCGCGGCCTCTTCGAGCGCGGACGCGATGGCCTCGAGAAACGGGGCGCGGCCGGCCGGTTCGAGGCGGCTCCACCGCTCGAACGCGCCCGTGGCGGCGTCGAGTTTCCGCACCAGCTCCAGCGCGTTTGTCGCATCGGTCATCAGGCGTGCTCCCTTATGATGTCTTAAATATGAGACATAATCTTACTCTCAAGACACGGTTGCATGCGTCGGCGCCTCCGTCAACGTGCTTGACGGCCGCCGAGACGGCCTCACATACTCAACCTGTAAGACAACGTCTGAAGTTTCGTACACGGTGGACAGAGTGAGGCGTGGCTCCATGAAGGCAGCAGTACTGCACCGGCCCGGTGCGCCGTTGACCGTCGAGGACGTCGACCTCGACGCCCCCGGACCGGGCGAGGTCACCCTCCGTGTGCTCGCCGCGGGGGTGTGCCACAGCGATCTGCACTACATGAACGGCGACCTCAACGTCCGCCTGCCCGCGGTGCTCGGGCACGAGGGGACGGGCGTGGTGGAGCGGGTGGGGGAGGGGGTGACCCGGGTCCGCCCCGGCGACACCGTCATCACGCTGTGGCGCCCGCGGTGCGGCGACTGCGAGTTCTGCACCACCGGCCGCCCCGCCCTGTGCGCGCTGGGCCGGGTGCAGGCGGCCTCCGGCGGTCTGCTCGACGGGACGTCACGGCTGAACCTGAACGGCGAGAAGCTGCACCACCTCATGTGCGTCTCCTGCTTCGCCGAGCAGTGCGTCGTGTCCGAACGGTCGGTCCTCACGATCGATCCGGACGTTCCGCCGGAGATCGCGGCGATCACCGGATGCGCCGTGGTCACCGGGGCCGGTGCCGCGCTGAACGTCATGAAGGACGCCACCGGAGAGGGTGTCGTGGTCATCGGCGCCGGTGGCGTCGGGCTGAGCGCGGTGATGGGGCTGCGCCTCGTCGGCGCCGATCCGATCGTCGCCGTCGACACGGTGGACGCCAAGCTGGAGAAGGCACTCGAGCTCGGCGCCACCCACGCGGTCAACGTCCGCACGCACGGCCTCGCCGAAGAGCTCACCAGGATCTCGCCACGTCCGATGGCCTGGTCACTGGACGCGGTCGGCAGGCCCGAGACACTCGCCCAGGCGGTCGAGGTCGTGGGCACCGGCGGGACCGCCGTCGCCGTCGGCCTCGGCAAGGTGGGCGCCACCGCGGCTGTGCCCGTCAACCCCCTGGTACAGCAGGAGAAGCGGCTGATCGGCAGCCTCTACGGCTCGGCCAACACACCGGTCGACATCCCCAAGCTGGTCGAGCTCTTCAAGACCGGCCGGCTGCCGCTCGACAAGCTGCTCGGTGAACGGTACGAACTGTCGGCGGTCAACGAGGCGTACGCGGCGCTGGCGCAGGGGGCCACCGGCCGTGCGGTGATCGTTCCCGGCCCTAAGCTGTGAGTGCGGACCGGCTCATGAACGGAACCGGTGGTAGGGGAGATCGATGAACAGGGAACTGGTCGCGGAACTGGGCCGACGGCTGTGGCACGCGAGCAACGGAGCCGTCGCCGTCGACCCCGCCGAGGTCGACTCGGGCGCGGTGGACGCGGCCGCGGTGGACGCGGCCCTGGCCGATCGGCTCGATGGCCTCGAAATGGCCTATGCCGTCCAGGGCGCCGGCCACGACCTGGCGATCGCCGCCGGTGAGCGGGCGATCGGCTACAAGGTCGGCCTCACGGCGCGGCCCGCGCGGGAGGCTTTCGGTGCCGATGAGCCCGCTGCCGGCTATCTGCTCGCCGGCAGGCTGATCGAGGACGGCGAGCCCCTCACCACGGCTGGGCTGTTCGCCCCGCTGGCGGAAGTGGAGGTCGCGTTCACCCTCGGTGAGGCGCTGACCGGTCCGCGGGTGACCGCTGGGGACGTCCGCGAGGCCACCGCCGCCGTGGCACCGGCCTTCGAGATCGTCGACAGCCGGTGGCGTGGCGGCGCGCGAACGCTCCCCATGCTCGTCGCCGACAACACCAACGCCGCGCGCGCGATGGTGGGCCCCGCGGTCGCGCCGTCGGCTGTGGACCTGTCGAAGCTCGCCGCCACGCTGACGATCGGCTCCCGCACGGTGCCGGGGAGCGCGGCCGCCGTCATGGGCGACCCCGCCGAGGCGGTGGCATGGCTCGCCCGGCATCTGCTGCGCGGTGGAAGGCGACTGGAAGCCGGGGACATCGTCCTGAGCGGCACCCTGTGCGCCCCGACGGCGATCAGCGTCGGCGATCGCCTGGTGGCCGACCTCGGTGAGCTGGGCCGGATCGCCCTCGACGTCAACTGACCAGCAGGGGCTGGGGCCAGGGCGTATGCGGCGCCAGCCCCTGTGTGAGGGGCGTCAGCGCATCACGCGGTCCGCGGTGAGAACGCGGGACGTCTCGGCCAGCAGGGCGCGCAGCCGGTCCGCGGACAGCGGGGCGCCCGGGTCCGCGGGCGGCCGGGTCCGGAACGGGCCGCCGGACCTGATCTCCTCGACCATCTTGGCCATGGCGGCCTTCAGGCCGTCGGTGTCGGCGAAGTAGGGCACCACATAGGCGGCGGTCTCCGGCTCGAAGCGCCAGCTCTCGGCCAGGGGGCCCGCGTCGACGGTGTCGAAGCCCAGCCGGTCGATCAGGGCGGCGGCGCTCGCCTTCGCCTCCGGGTCGTCACCCGCGATCGGCAGGGCGGTGCGGTCGGCGGCTCCGGTGGGACGGGCGAGCGCCGGGATGTGTCCGTCGCTGATGTTGTTGAACGCCTTGACGAGCTTCGCACCGGTCAGGTGGAGCTGGACGAGTTCGCTCGTGGTGGTCTTGCCCGAGTCGAGCTCGTCGAAGTCCCCGTCGCGGAACGGGTAGTAGTTGATCGTGTCGAGCACGACCTTGCCCGCCAGTGCGGCGGCCGGGAGCTTGCGGTAGGCGGCCAGCGGGATGCTCACCACCACCCAGTCGCCCGCCCGGGCCGCCTCCTCGGGCGTCGCGGCCCGGGCGCGCTCCCCGAGCTCGGCGACCGTCTGGGCCAGGGTCTCGGGCCCGCGGGAATTGGACAGGACGACGTCGATGCCCGCCGCGATCGCGAGCCGGGCCAGTTTCGTGCCGATGTTGCCGCTGCCGATGAAGCCAAGCGTTGCCATGAAAGAGGTCTCCTCATCTGACGGACCCGCCACCGGACCGGAGTAAACGGAGCGAGTGCTCCTCTTGAAGGTAACACAAGCGGAGCACATGCTCCGTAATATCCGGAGCGAGTGCTCCATAAAGCCGCCTGTACGCTGAATGCCGTGACCAGCGCCGACCAGTCCACGCCCACGCAGCCCCCCGCCAGGCGCGCCCGCCGGGCGGACGCCGAGCGCAACCGCGCCGCGATCATCGAGGCGGCCGGTGTGGTCTTCGCCGAGCAGGGCTGTGCCGTCGACGTCCGCGAGATCGCCCGGCGCAGCGGCGTCGGCATGGGCACGCTCTACCGCCACTTCCCGACCAAGGACGACCTGCTCGCCACCGTCATGGAGCGGGAATTCACCTCCTGGCTCACCGCCGCCCATCAGGCGGCGGCCGCGACCGAGGATCCCTGGGAGGCCCTGACCGGCTTCTTCGAACAGGCCCTCACCAATCAGGCGCACAACCGCGCCCTCGTCGAGACCTACACCGCCACCGGCGCCCCCGCGCACCAGTGCGCCCGGCGCCGCGACGCCTTCATCGACGAACTGCGCATCCGCTGTGTGGACGCCGGACTTCTGCGCGACGGCGTCACCACCGCCGACCTCGTCCTGCTCAGCACCTCCCTGAGCCAGACCGTCCAGGCCACCGACGACAGCCACCCCGGCCAGTGGCGCCGCCTTCTGCGCATCTCCCTCGACGGCCTCAGCAGCCGCAATGCCGAACCGCTGCCGGACGCGGACGCCGGGACATAGGTGTCTGATATTTTGGACGCTGTCTACGGAAATGTGTTCCGCTGAAACGTGTGCTGGGAGGCCATCGTGGCGCGTCTCACCGCTCCGGCCCTTCGCCGGGGCCTGGACATCCTGGAACTGCTCATCGACCAGGATGAGGGGCTACGGGTTCCGGAGATCACCCAACACCTCGGCCTGCCCCGTGCCACCACGCACGAACTCGTCAACACGCTGGCCGACCGCGGCTATGTGACGATCTCCAAGGAGACCGGACGCGTCGCGATCGGGCTCAGCGCCCTGCGTCTCGGCGCGGGCTACGAACGCGGGCTCGACCTCGCCACCGTGGGCCGGGAGTGCGCCGGCGAGGTGGCGCGGGCATGCGGCGAAACGGTCCAGGTCGTCGTGCGCGACGGCGGATTCGCCGTGTTCATCGTGCGCATCGACAGCAAGTACTCGGTCCGGCTGGTGTCCCAGGTGGGGAGCCGCCTGCCCGCCTCCTGCACCGCGGGCGGAAAGGCTCTGCTCAGCGCCCTCTCGGCCGGGGAACTCGATGAGCTGTTCCCGAACGACAAGGCGCTGCGGCAGATGACCTCCAACAGCATCTCCACCCGCAAGCAGCTCCTGTCCGAAATCGAGACGGCCCGCGAGCGCGGCTGGACCGAGGAGTACTGCGAGTCCAACGACCACGCGGCCTGCGTCGCCGCCCCGGTGCACGACCGCCTGGGCAACTGCGTGGCGGCCATGAGCATCTCGGTGCCCACCCCGCGATGGGGCGACGCGGAAAAGGACCACTACGTCGAACTGGTCCGCAACGGCGCGAAGGCCATGGCGCGACGCCTGGGAGCGAGCGTGCCGTCGTAACACGCACCAGCGCGCACTGGTCACCGGACGGTTTGGTGGCGGCGGGTGCGGAAGTAGGCGCGGCTGCTGGGGGAGTGGAGGAGGGTCACGCCGGTGGCGGAGATGGCGATGGCCAGGATGGCGCGGACCGCGTAGTCCGGCTGGTAGACCCCGCCCGGGTCGGAGAGTCCGCGCATCGCGTGCGGGAGCAGATAGACGAGGAAGAGCACGGCCGTCACCGTCGCCGTGACGCGGGCCGGGCGGCCGCCTTTGCGGAGCCGGAGGGCGGCGCCGACGGTGATGAAGAGGAGCAGGTATACGAACTGGGTCAGCTCCGGGTCGTTCACGGCGATGGTGGCGCTGATGAACGCCGAGACGACCAGCAGGACGGCGGCCGCGGTGATGTGGCCGGGGCGCTGGACCGGGTCCGGGGCCGAGTCCGGGTCCGCGGCCGGGCCCGGCCAGTGGTCATCGTCCGGTGAGCCGGTCATCGTGCCCTCCTTGTCCGCGGATCCGGTGGCCGAGCGGCGGCCGTGCCGGGGTCGTGGCGGGCATCGTCCGTCCGGGGGACCGGGACCCGTCCCGGACCGGACACGGCATTCAACTCGTACGCTTGTGGGGGCCGATGAGCCCCGTGCCGTGGCGACGGGGCGTCCTCCCGCCGCACGCGCCCGCTTCGGGACGGGTCCCGGAGGAGGGCGCGGACCCTGGTGGGAGTGCGTGTCCGCGCGCGTGTCGAGAATCGCCAGAACCGAGGAGACCGCCGATGCCCCTCTCCGCCAGCCTCGCGCGCGGAGTCGCGCCCAGCACGCCCGGCATGCTGCACGCCCGCACGCTGACCGGCGATCTCAGCGCCCCGCCCCGGCCGGGGCTGACGGTCCGTTTCGGGCGGGGCGAGAAGCCGGATGTGGATCTGGGCGTCGGTGTGGACGACCTCCGGGTGAGCAGGCGCCACGGCGAGCTGACGTATCGCCAGGGGCAGTGGTGGCTGCGGAACACCGGGCGGCAGCTCGTCCGGCTGCCGCGCGGCACGATGATGCACCTCAGCACCGAGCCGATCCCGCTCGACACCGGCTACACCCCGCTGTTCGTCAGGGGTTCCGGCTACCGTGAGCACCTGGTCGAGCTGTATGTGGCGGGCCATGACGACCAGGGGCCGGTGTCGCGGCGGCGCGCCGAGACGCTCAGGCCGGAGATCTGGCCGCTCGACGACGACGAACGGCTGCTGCTGGCCGTCCTCGGCCAGCGGTATCTGCTGTACGAGGAGGATCCGCGCCCCCTGACGTACGCCACGGCGGCCAAGCAGCTCATGTACCTCCGCCCGGACGCGGGCTGGAACGAGCGCAAGATCGAGTATCGGGTCGAGGCCGTACGCCGCCGTCTGCACAGCACCGGCTTCAGATACCCGGTGATGCACGACAAGTCGCAGGGCCGCCCCGCCGACAACGGGCTGCTGCACAACCTGCTCAAGGGGCTGGTGGAGTCCACCACGCTCGTACCGCCCGATCTGGACCTCATCGAGGACGACGCCCTCTGGCCCGATCCCGCGCCGGAGTAGCCCGAGCCATTCGGCGCTGACTGCCCGTTTCCGGGACCCGTCCCGGAAGCGGCGGCGAATCATGCCTGTCGCCGAACCAAGTCGCCGAACGAACAGGAAGGAACACCCCCATGAGGTGCATGCGCATCGTCGTCCTCGCGGGCATCACCGTGGCAGCCACGACGGCCGCCCTCGCGCTCCCGGCGCAGGCCGACATTCCGGCCCGTCACCACGGCCCGGCCGCCCAGTGCGAGTACCCCGCCGACGTCCTCGATCTGACCAACTGGAAGCTGACGCTGCCCACCGGCGAGGACGAGGATCCGACCGACGTCACACAGCCCGAGCTCGCCACCTTCTCCGCCAAGCCCTGGTTCCAGGTCACCGGGGACTGCGACGCGGTCCGGTTCCGCTCCTCCGTCAACGGCGTGACGACGGGCGGCTCCAGCTACCCGCGCGCCGAACTTCGGGAGATGACAGACGAAGGGGAGGAGGAGGCAAGCTGGTCGACCGGCGAGGGCACCCACACCCTCGTGGTCAAGGAGGCGTTCACCGCGCTCCCCAAGGAGAAGCCGCACCTCGTGGGCGCCCAGATCCACGGCGGGGACGACGATGTCACGGTCTTCCGCCTCGAAGGCAGCAAGCTCTACATCACCGACGGCGACGACGCCCACCACCACCTCGTCACCGACGACTATGAGCTGGGCACCGAGTTCGAGGCCAAGTTCGTCGCGCGGAACGGGAAGATCGACGCCTATTACAACGGGGAACGTGAGACCACGATCTCCTCCGACGGCGACACCAACTACTTCAAGGCGGGCGCCTACACCCAGGCCAACTGCGACAACTCGGACCCCTGCGACGATGACAACTACGGCGAGGTCCACATATCCAGCCTCAAGGTCACCCACTCCTGACCAGGGGGGGCGGTGCCGGGTCGCACCCGTCGCGGGGAGGCCCGGCACCGGCGCGACGCGCGAACGCGCGCCGATGGCATGTGACAGTGGCGCCTGCCCCCGTCGCATGTGCTCCCGCAACACCGCAACCTCCACAAAGGTGAAGATTTCTGGAGTGGTGGGTGAATTCCCTTCTCAACCGGCCAGGTCCCACGCGCCTCCGGCGTGAACCGAGCCCCGTACCGCCCTCACGAACGCCGCAACCGGTACGTGTCTTTCCGCGTACGCAGTAAGTTCGATCCGCGTGCGGTAACGGCAGACAGCAGCGGTTCTGGTCTCGTAGGAGGGGAGTGTCGTCGTGCGGCGGGGGGAGAAGGTCGGCAAGTACCGGCTCACCAAGGGGCCCGTCGAGGGAGGGAGAGGCGCGGTCTGGTTCGCCGTCGACACGGAGCTGGGCCGGTCCGTCGTCCTCAAGCGGGCCCTGCTCGAGGACAACAGCCAGGCCGACTTCGACGAGCTGCTGGCCGAAGCCCGCGCCCTGGCGAAGTTCAGCCATCCGAACGTGGTCACCCTCTACGACGCCGTCCGCGCGGGCAAGGGCAGGAACGCCACGTTCTGGCTGGTGATGGAGCATGTGACCGGCGGCAGCCTGGACGTCCCGGTGAAGATGGCCCCCGAACTCGCGGCACATATCGGCGCGCAGATCGCGGCCGCGCTGGCGGCCCTGCACCACAAGGGCCTCGTGCACTGCGACGTCAAGCCCGGCAATATCGTGATCACCCCCGACAGGGTCGCCAAGCTGACCGACTTCGGCGCCGCGTACCGGGTGGACGGCAGCGAGACGATCACGCCCAACGGGCCGGTCAGCCTCACCCCCTTCTTCGCCGCCCCCGAGGCGTTCCGGGGCGCGCCCGAGCGTGCGTCCGATGTGTTCTCGCTCGGCGCCACTATGTACTGGCTGGTGACCGGGACCCCGCCGATGCGCGGCGCCGGGCGGGCGGTCCGGATGGAGGCCATCAGCCCCCAGGTCGGGCCGCTCGGATCCATCCTCACCGCGATGCTCCAGCGCGAGCCCGGGGCCCGGCCCGCGGCCGCCGAGGCGCTCGCCGCCCTCAAGGACATCGCGGGACCCCCGGACCAGTTCCCGGCCCTCCCGATGGCCCCGTCGACCACGCCCTACACGGACGTCCTGACGCGTGGCGAGGTTCCGGCGGCAGGGCCGCCGCGCCGCACGGCGACGCTGGTCCGGCGGCGCCCTTTGCTCATGGCCGGCGCCGCCGCCGTCACGGCACTGGCCATCGCCGTTCCGTTCATCGTGATGAGCCTGGGTGACGATGACGGGGCCAAGGCCGCCCCGGCACCGGGCAGAACGGCCGCCGCGGGCTTCATCGGCGACCCCCGTACGGCCGACCCCTGCGCCCTGCTGAACGCCACCGTGTTCCATCGGTACGACGAGGCCCGGCTCGACCGGGATTACGGCAATTTCAACCGGTGCGATGTCCTTCTGCGGGAGCGGAGCGAGGAGGTCGTGGACGTCAGGGTGGAGCTCGACGCCGATTCGCTGCCGGAGGGCGTGGAGAGGAAGACCGAGGGCAGGGTCACCGTCGTGGAGCGCGCCGCCGAGGACGACGAGTGCGAGCGGGCCGTGGCGGTGACCGGCGCCCGCGACAACAGCCTCCGGGTCACCGCGGCGGCGAGACAGCCCGACGAGCTCAAGGAGCCGCTGTGCGACACCGTCGATCGCGCCGCGAAAGTCGCGGTCAAGGTGCTCAACCGCGGTGAGATCCCCCGGCGTTCCCCGGACTTTCCGTCCAATTCGCTGGCCCACCTGGACGCGTGTACGTTGCTCGACGTCAAGGCGCTGGAGAAGGTGCCCGGGATCGACGCCCGGGACCCGGACGTCGGGTTCGGCCGCTGGCAGTGCCAGTGGAAGTCCACCACCAGCGAGTACGAGGTGGACTTGCGCTTCGACCAGGGCGATCTGCCGCACGACAAGGGCGCCCGGTCGACCAAGCTCAGCGATCGTCAGGCCATCGTGCTGCCGGAGGACGAGGGCCCGGGGAGCTGCCGCGTCGAGGTGGTCCACCGTGACTACACCGGCCTGGACCGGGTGAAGGGCACCGAGCGGGTGGCCCTCGTCATGAAGGGGGCGGGCCGCAAGGGACGGCCCTGCGAACTGGCCACCGACCTCGCCGGGTCGGCCGCCGCGGCGTTGCCACCCGCCTGACGGCCGTGGCGTCGCCGTCCGTCTGAACCGCCGCCCGTGCGCCGCGCCCGGTTAAGGGAGGCGGGCTCGCCAGGTGTGCGATGTCCGCTCCACGCTCGCGGCCAGTTTCCTGGTGGCAGGATCGGCGCCCGCCGAGCGCTCCGAGTGGGCGACCCTCACCGACTGGTCGAGGTGTTCGCGCATCGCCGCGAGGAAGAGCGCGTCGAAGGCGGTGCCCTTCGCCCGCTCGATGGTGCGCAGTTCGTCCTCCGTCACCATGCCGGGCATGTCGTGCCCCGCGTGCGGATCGGTGTCGGGTACGCCCGCCCGGGCGAGCAGCTCTCGCAGCCGTACGACTTCGCCGCGACAGGCGGTGGCCACCGGTTTCGCCCACTTCTCCACCGCGGCGTCGGAGGAGTGGCCCGGGACCAGGTCCAGCAGGAGCACCGCTTGGTCGTCCATCGCGATCATCAGCTGGATCCAGCCGATGTCGCTGGAGTTGAACGTCCCCGACGTCGCTTGCCCGCTCGGGGCCCGTGCGGCGGGGTGCCGCGCCGCCGATGTCGACCGCGCCTCGTCCGACGGCTTCCCGCTGTCCTCGCCGCATCCCGTGGCGAGCAGTACCGCCAGTATCGCCAGTACCGCTACGGACGCCGCGCGCCGCGCGGCGGTGGCCGCCGCCATGGCGACTCCCCTCGTCTCTCGTAGGCGTGGGTGTGGGTGTGGGCGGAGCCCCCCGTCACGGGGCTCCGCCCACCGGCAGGACGGGGCCGCCCTGCCGGGCTGTGCGTTCTCCTCCTCGGTCAGGGACGGCCGTCGGCGCCGCACTTGACGATCACATTGATGCAGTCACGCACCCGCCGGGCCATCTCGTCCTCGGGCCACGCGTTGAAGAAGTCACCGTGCATGGTGTATCCGGCACCCGACGCCAGCTTGAGCCGTGCGGGGTCGCCGTTGACCGGGTAGCGGAGCACCTGGCGCAGCTTCGGCACGGCCACCGGGTGCGTCGCCGGGCACTGGCCGCCGACCGGGTACGCCATGTGGCTCTTGTGGTCGGGGGAGTCCAGGTCCTTCCCGTTCCAGCACTGCGGGAAGTCGAGGTAGGACTCCAGCATCGAGTCGGACGGGCAGTTCACGAAGCCCTTGGAGGGGTTGACCTCTCCGTGGTGCAGGCACGACCAGCGCGCGATGGACGTGGGGTCGCCGACGCCGGTGGCCTTGGCGTTGCCCGCCACGATCCGCAGCCCCTGGGGGAGCGGTTTGATGGTCGCGATCACATCTTCGCGCACGCCTTCACCGAGGTAGTAGAAGGTGGTGCCGGTGGGTTCGACCTCCTTGCCGCCTGCGTAGAGGGTGGGGGTCCAGTACGACGACAGGTCGGTGGTCGGGCTGCAACTGGTCCGGCCCCGCTTCAGGGCGGCCAGATCGGTGTGTGCGTTGGTCGAGTCGTTACCGAAGAAGCTGTGCATATGGGACGCGCCGGGGAGCCCCGGGAACACGATCGGGTCGTCCGGCAGCCGGTGGGTGAACGGGCACTCGGCGACGAACTCCGCGACGCGCACCGGTGCTTCGGCGCTCCGTGGGCTCGGCGCGGCCTTGTCGGTGGCGCGGAGCTCGGCCCGCGCACTGGCCGGGCCGGTGGACAGCATGGACAGGATGAGGCCGACGGCGGCGAGGACGACACCCGGTCCTCGCCAGCGGCCGAGGACGCGCCGTAACGGCGGGAAGCGCGGGGGTGTAGGCGACATGACTCTCCTTTCCGTGCGCACACGGGAAGAGCGAAAGAGCGGGAGAGGGAGCCCAGCGGTGTGGTCACGCGGGGCCGTCGGGAGAGCGCTCTCAGAGAGCGTTGCCGCGGACGTTAAAGGTGACTCAGGTCACTGTCAAGAGTCCGCGGCAACGACGAGTCCGTTGTCGCCTTCGAGCCCGTGGGGTTCCGATCAGTCCGTGGAGTCGAGCTCGGCCCGCTCGGTCGCGAGCGAGTGAATGAGCAGCAGCACGATCCCGGAGATCAGAAAGACGCGGGTGGCGGCCTCCAGCCCGTTCCACTGCTTGGACTGCCACATGGCGAACCACTCGCCGCCGATGGCGATGAACCCGGCGCCGAACAGCAGCATCAGCATCAACAGCCCCACGGTGCTGGCCTGACGGGCGCGGCGGACGCCGCCTCCGCGCAATCCCGCGCCCCACATGGCCGTCGCGGCGAGGAGGACCAGGGCGGCGACGCTCTCCCAGACGATGATGGCGACGTAGGCGGTGTCCTGGAGCGCGGTGGACTTGATGGCCCGCCACATCAGGTCGTCGTCCTTGAACGTGGTGTCCATCGCCAGGACATGGCGGACGAACTGCTGATTGCTGTCGAAGTCGGTGATGTTGCCGAGGGCGACAAGCGCGATGTACAGCGCGATCGTCCCGGTGAGCACTCCCGAGACGGCGGAGTAGGTGCGAGGGGAACGTATTCTGCCGGTGCGCTCGCTCACGATGACTCTGTCTCCCCGTTGTATTCCGTTGATCGGACCGAGCCGTAGCGTACAACTGTCTGGATCACGGCGGTCATGGACGCCGTAGGTGATGCGCTGCTGTGCCC
Source organism: Streptomyces rapamycinicus NRRL 5491 (assembly GCF_024298965.1). Lineage (NCBI taxonomy): Bacteria > Bacillati > Actinomycetota > Actinomycetes > Kitasatosporales > Streptomycetaceae > Streptomyces > Streptomyces rapamycinicus. The sequence continues at coordinate 10,307,508 of NZ_CP085193.1, forward strand.
TCCGGGATGGAGGTCCCGGAGGGCACGACGTGGTTTCCGCCGGAGCGTCAGCCGGTGAAGGTCAGCGAGGCGGTGGAGGACGACGGGCCGAAGCCGGGTGCCCCGGCGAAGGCGGCGGTGTACGTCGCCGCCGTGAGGGTGTTGGGCGGGACGACCACATTGGTGAGGGCGGCCACGCCACTGGCATTGGTGACCGCCGAGCCCAGTGGCAGCGGACCGGTGACGGCGTTGGCCGTGAAGGTGACGGTCTGGCCCGGCACGGGATTGCCGCTGACCGTCTCCTTGAGGGTGGCGCTCAGCAGCGGGATGACGAACTGGCCGGTCACGGGGTTGAGGGTGATGACGGTCGGAGAGGCGGTCAGGGTGGTCGCGAGCGTCACGGACGGCGTGAGCACGGTCACCGTGTCATTGTTGTTGGTCACCCACACCTGGCTGGGCGAGGTGTTGGGTCTGGGGCGCGTTGCCCACCGGGATGGTGGCGGGGTGGCACATGACACGGGACGGAGCGCCCATCCGAGAGCGCTGCCGACCGTCGTGGTCGGCGGCGAACTTCCCCGAAGGGGATGGGCTGCCGATCCGGGTTCATCAAACCCAGTAACGCAAAACCGCGGGGCGGTGACAAGGAAAGCGGGAGAAGTCACCCGTTCGGCTCAGCGGGTCCGGTGGCGGGGAGACGCAGGTCACATCCGTCCATGTCACAGGGGGGCGGGCTACCCCGTCTCAGGGGTGTAGCCACTGACAACCACGGAGGAGCACACCATGGACGCGCGACTGAACTACTCCGCCAGCCCGACCGCGGGCAAGGTCCTGGGGCCCGTCATGGCGGCGGGCAAGGCGGTCAAGGACTCGCCGCTGCCGCCCGCCACGCAGGAGCTGGTGGCGCTGCGGGTGAGTCAGATCAACGGCTGCGCCGCCTGCCTCGACATGCACACCAAGGAGGCCGCCGCGGCCGGTGAGACCGCGGTGCGGCTCAACCTGGTGGCGGTGTGGCGGGAGGCCACCGTCTTCACCGACGCCGAGCGTGCCGCGCTGGAGCTGGCGGAAGAGGGGACCCGGGTCGCGGACGCGGCCGGTGGCGTCAGTGACGAGGTGTGGGCGAACGCCGCCAAGCACTACGACGAGGAGCGGCTCACCGCCCTGGTGATCCTGGTCTCGTTCATGAATATGGTGAACCGGCTGAACGTCATCACCCAGCAGCCGGCGGGCGACTACCAGGTCGGGCAGTTCCACTGATCGGCGCGAGTCCGTCCGGCCGGTCGTTTTAGGGGGGAATCGGCGTGAGCGAGGTCGAGGCGTTCGAGGAGCTGCGGCCACTGCTGTTCTCGATCGCCTACCGGATCCTGGGCAGCGTGAGCGAGGCCGAGGACGCGGTGCAGGAAACGTGGCTGCGCTACGACGCCTCGGCCACCCGGCCCACGTCCGCCAAGGCGTATCTGTCGGCCACGGTGACGCGCGTCTCGATCGATGTGCTGCGCTCCGCGCGGGTGCGACGGGAGGCGTACGTGGGCCCGTGGTTCCCCGAGCCGCTGCTCAGCGATCCGTACCAGGATCCGGCCCGGGCGGTGGAGCTGGCCGACTCGGTGTCGATGGCGGCGCTGCTGCTCCTGGAACGGCTCAGCCCGCTGGAGCGGGCGGTGTTCGTGCTGCGGGAGGTGTTCGGCTTCGGGTTCGACGAGATCGCCGCGGCGGTGGGGCGGTCGGAGGCGGCGTGCCGGCAGCTGCTGGTGCGGGCGCGGCGCCACATGCGGGCCGGACGGCCTCGGTTCACGGCGGACCGGGAGGAGCGGCGGGAGCTGGCCACACGGTTCTTCGACGCGCTGAAGGACGGCGATGTGGGCGGGCTGCGGAAGCTGCTGGCCGCCGATGTGCGGCTGGTCGGAGACGGTGGCGGCAAGGCCCCGCAGCTGGCCAGGGCCGTCATGGGCGCGGAGAACGTGGCGCGGTTGCTGGGCGGTGTCTTCCCCTGGCTGCTGCGGATCGATGTGTCGTTGGAGCCGTGCGAGGTCAACGGCCAGCCCGGCGCGATCCTCCGCGACCGGGACGGCAGGGTGCTCCACACGCTGGCCCTCGATGTGCTCGACGGGCGGATCCAGACCATCCGCACGGTGATCAACCCCGACAAGCTCGGCCACCTCGGGCCGGTCGGCGACGCCTGGGCCGTGGACCGTGAGGTGAAGCGGGCCCGCAGGCGGCCGAACCGACCGCGGGACGTGGCCGCTCGACGCTCTTGGTAGTCTCGGGGAGCCAGTCGTGCCACATCCGAGGCCAGGGAATCCGGTGCGAATCCGGAACTGACGCGCAGCGGTGAGGGGGACGGGCGGGGCATGTGACACCACTGGGAGGAGTCCGTGACGGCCGAGGGGCCGTCGCGAACGAGCACCGGGAAGGGGCCCCGTCCGGACGAGCCCGAGTCCGAAGACCTGCTGGCACCTCCGCGCCCGGCGCGCGGAGGACGTCCGTAGGCCAGGCTCCGCGAACGAGCCCCGACCACCGAGGCTGCCCGTGCTCCGTTCCGCCCGCCGTACCGCGGCGCTCCTGCTCGCCCCCGCCCTTCTGCTCACCGCGTGCGGTGGCTCCGGCCATGACGACGCGGACCCCGGAAGGGCCGCCGGTTCGGGCTATCCGCGCACGATCGACAACTGCGGCCACAAGGTCACCTTGAAGTCCGCCCCGAAGCGGGCCCTGTCGCTCAACCAGGGCACCACGGAGATCCTGCTCTCGCTCGGCCTCGCCGACCGCATGGCCGCCACCGCCACCTGGACCGATCCGGTGATGAAGGGCCTGGAGAAGGCCAATGCCAGGGTGGAGCGTCTGGCCGACAACGCGCCGTCCTTCGAGAAGTCCCTGGACGCCGAACCCGACTTCGTCACCGCCTCGTTCGTCTCCACCCTCGGCAAGGGCGGCGTGGCCACCCGCGAGCAGTTCGAGAAGCTGGGCGTGCCCACGTATGTCTCGCCGTCCGACTGCGCGGCGGGCAGGGACACCGAAAGCGGTGGCGACGGCGCCCGCGGCAAGCCCCTCACGCTTGATGTGGTGTACGGCGAAATACGCGACCTGGCCCACGCGTTCGGTGTCGACGAGCGCGGTGAGAAGCTCGTCGCGCGGCTGCGGGAGCGCGTCCGCAAGGCCACGGACGGAGTGGACGCCTCCGGTGTCTCCCTCATGTACTGGTTCGCCAACTCCCAGTCGCCCTACCTCGCCGGCTGCTGTGGCGCGCCGGGTGCCATCACCCGGGCCGTAGGGGCGGAGAACGCCTTCTCCGACACCCACGACGAGTGGCCGCAGATCAACTGGGAGACCGTGGCCGACCGCGACCCGGACGTCATCGTCCTCGGCGACCTCACGCGCAAGCAGCAGACCGCGGAGACCGCCAGGGCGAAGATGCGCTTCCTCGAGACCAACGCCGCCACCCGCAACCTCACCGCAGTGAAGAAGAAGCGGTACATCCTGCTGAGCGGGCAGGCCATGAACCCGTCCCTCCGTACGGTCGAAGGGGTGGAACAGGTCGCCGCCGGGCTGCGCGACTTCGGGCTCGCCAAGTGAGCACCCGTCGAGTGAGCACCCGACACCCGGGCATCCACCGTGTGAGCGCCCGCCTCCTGCTGCTGATCGCGGGAGGGCCGGCCGCGCTGCTCGCGTCGGTCGCGTTCGCCGTGACCATCGGCCCGGCCGACATCTCCACCGCCGACGTATGGGCGGCGGTCACCGCCCATCTCGGCCTGGGGAAGAGCACCTTGCCGCCGCTCCGGGACGGCATCGTGTGGAACCTGCGCATGCCGCGCACACTGCTCGCCGCGGTGTGCGGGGCGGGCCTGGCCCTCTGCGGGGCCGTGATGCAGTCCCTGCTGCGCAATCCACTGGCCGACCCGTTCGTGCTCGGGGTGTCCTCGGGTGCCTCCACGGGTGCCGTCACCGTGGTCGTGCTCGGCGTGGGCGGCGGGGCCGTGTCCCTGTCGGCGGGCGCGTTCACCGGTGCGCTGGTGTCGTTCGGCCTGGTGCTGGTACTCAGCCACAGCCTCGGTGGCAGCACCGACCGCGTGGTGCTGTCCGGGGTGGCCGCCATGCAGCTGTTCTCCGCGCTGACCTCGTTCATCGTCCTCACCTCCGCGGACGCCGACACCACCCGGGCCGTGCTGTTCTGGCTCCTCGGCTCGCTCACCGGCGCCGGATGGGGCGATGTACTGCTGTGCACCGGCGTCCTGGCCGCCGTCCTCGTGGTCTGTCTCGGCCACGCCCGCACCCTGGACGCGTTCGCCTTCGGGGAGGAGGCCGCGGCGGCGCTCGGCGTCCGGGTGGCCCGTACCCGTCTCGTCCTGCTGTGCGCCACCGCGCTGCTCACCGCGACCCTGGTCAGCTCCGCCGGGGCCATCGGCTTCGTCGGCCTGGTCCTCCCGCACGCCACCCGCGCCCTCACCGGGTCCGGCCACGCCCGTCTGCTGCCGGTCACCGCGCTGGCCGGGGCCATCTTCCTGGTGTGGGTGGACACCGCCGCCCGCACCGTCATCGACCCCCAGGAGGTCCCGGTGGGCGTGGTGACGTCCCTCATCGGCGTACCGGCCTTCGTCGCCGTGCTCTACCGCGGCCGGAGGAAGACATGACCGACTCCACCGCGAAAACCCCCGGCTTGGAGTCCGCCGCGGAAACCCCCGGCTTGGAGTCCTCCGCCGCCGCCCCGGAAGCGGCGTCCGGGCTCCGCGCGGACCGGGTCAGCCGCCGCACCGACGGCCGGCTGATCGTCGACGGCATCACCCTCGCCCTGCGGCCCGGCGAGACGGTTGGCCTGCTCGGCCCCAACGGCTCCGGGAAGTCAACCCTGTTGCGGCTGCTCGCCGGGATCCTCGCCCCCTCCGCCGGAGTGGTCGCCCTGGACGGCCGCGCCCTGGCACAGGTCGGCCGCCGCGCCACGGCCCGCCGTATCGCCACCGTCGAACAGCACGCCCACACCCAGACCGAGCTGACCGTGCGCGAGGTGGCGGCCCTCGGCCGCATCCCGCACCGGCGCGCCTGGGCGTCGGCCTCCGCGACGGACACCCGGGCCGTCGACGCGGCCCTGGAGCGCAGCGGACTGACCGACCGGGCCGGTCAGTCGTGGCACACCCTCTCCGGTGGCGAGCGCCAGCGCACCCAGATCGCCCGGGCCCTCGCCCAGGAACCGCGCGAGCTGCTGCTCGACGAGCCGACCAACCACCTCGACATCCAGCACCAGCTCGATCTGCTCGACCTCGTCGTCAGCCTGCCGATCGCCACCGTGATCGCCCTCCACGACCTCAACCTCGCCGCGATGTACTGCGACCGGCTGCTCGTCCTCCGCGAGGGACACGTCGTCGCCGAAGGCACTCCCGGCGATGTGCTGACCCCGTCCTTGATCAAGCGGGTCTACGGCGTCCAAGCCGATGTCAGCCACGATCCGGGCCACCCGGTCATCCGCTTCCTGCGCCGGACCCCGAAGCAGTGAGACCCCGGTCACCGAAGCCGTGAGACGGTGGGCGGTATCCTGCCAACCGGTCGCACGAGCGAAGGATCCACCACGTGAGCGATGCGGCGGACACACGGCCTCCCGCGGACGCCCCCATCCGTGTGCTGATCGCGGATGACCAGGCGATGGTGCGCACCGGGTTCCGGCTGATCCTCGATTCCCAGCCCGGAATCGAGGTGGCGGGCGAGGCCGCCGATGGCTCCGAGTGCGTGGAGCTGGCGCGACGGCTGCGTCCCGAGGTGTGCCTGGTCGACATCCGGATGCCGAACCTGGACGGCCTGGAGGCGACCCGGCTGCTCGCCGGGCCCGGAGTGGTGGATCCGCTGCGGGTCGTCGTGGTCACCACGTTCGACCAGGACGACTACGTGGACACCGCGATCCGCAATGGAGCCTGTGGCTTCCTGCTCAAGGACGCCGGTCCCGAACTCCTGGTGGAGGCGGTGCGGTCGGCCGTGCGCGGTGGCGCGATGGTGTCTCCGGCGGTCACCGTGCGGCTGCTCCGGCAATGGGCGAGCCGCCCCCGCCGCGTCACCCGGGCGAACCCCCTGACCGGCCGGGAGCTGGACATCGCCCGGCTGGTGGCGGTGGGCCGGACCAACCAGGAGATCTGTGCCGAACTGCACCTGTCGCTGTCCACGGTGAAGACGCACCTGAGCAACATCCAGGCCAAGCTCACCGTCCGCAACCGCGTCGAGATCGCGGCCTGGGCCTGGGACACCGGAGCGGTGCGCGCCCGTTAGCCGGGCGTACGGCCCGGGCCCACGGCGCGCCGCGAGCCGTCAGGACGTGTGCCAGTCGGGATGGCCGGGCATGGCCGGGAGCCCCTTGGCGTACAGCCAGGACCGGAGGAACGGCCCCAGATCGCGGCCGGCGACGCGGCTCGCCAGACGGATGAAGTCGGCGGTCCCCGCCGTGCCGTCGCGGTGCTCCGCCACCCAGGCGCGCTCGATGCGCCGGAACGTGGCCTCGACCGAGAATCCCCGGCCGCTGGACACCGGGTCAGGGGGAGTCACCCGCAGCTCCTGACCGGAGCGGTTCCAGGTCGCCTGGTGGCCGTCGACCGTCACCGAACGGACCGTGGTCCCGGTCAGATCGAGGTTGAAACGGGAGAGGGGGCGGGTGGCCCGGCCGTGCAGGGTGGTGGTCGCCGTGTACGTCTTGAGGTCCTCGGCGAAGCGCAGCGCCAGGGCGGTGTGGCGCACCGTATAGCCGCCGTTGCCGAGCCCGGGGTGCAGCTTGTCCCCGATTCCGGCGGCTCCGGGCGCGGGGGTGTGGGTCTCACCGGCGGACGCCGCGTCGGGGGTGCGGCCGGCCGCGCCCGTCAGGGCGGTGGCCAGCGCCGTGACGATCCACGGCGTGAGGGTTGAGTTGCGTGTGTGACGAGCCATGAGCCCAGGGTTGCCCGGATGGCGGCGGCCTTGGATCACCCGGACAGCGGGTTCATGGCGATCGGCATCGGCCAAAAGAACGACCGGACCAGCCTCGGCGGCCGGTCCTGGTGACAGGTGTTGCGCGGAAGTGACGACACCTGCTAATCATTTAACACGTGTCGTTGAAGAGGAGGGCGGGCCATGGGTGCGCAACGGGGATCGGTCGTGCTTCGGCAGCCGCATCGCCCTCGGGCCATCGGCTTCCTGGGCCTGGAGACGGTCGGTGACTGGGCCGTGAAGGCGTACGGCATCAGCGCGTGGACCGATGCGCCGCGTCCCGCGCTGGTGGCCGCGACCGTGGCGGCCGCGGCCACGGTGCTGCCCGGCCCCGCCCGGACGGACAGCCGCTATGGCATCGGGTTCGCCATCGCGCATGACGCGGCCGACCGCTGTTTCGCGCTGGTGGACTGGTGGCACGGGGAGAACGAGATCCATCAGCGACTGTTCTCAGCACCCCTGGAGCAACCGGACGCGCTGACGCCGCACCCCGGTGAGGCCATCGGCTGCGTCTGGGAGCTGGCCGTCACCGACTTCGAACGCCGGGCATGGCTGCGCCATGTGCTCGCCAACCCCGAGAGCCCGGACACGGATGCCTATCTCACCGCTCGTTTCGCAGGAAGGGTCTAGTCATGGGGATGACACCGGAACGGCTGGCGGACTTCGGCGAGGCATGGCGGCGGAAGGATCTCGACCTGCTGATGGAGTTCATGGCGGAGGAGTGTGTGTTCCGCGCGTCCGTCGGCCCGGAGCCGGGCATGACCTTCCGCGGCCGGGCCGAAGTGCGCAAGGGTTTTGAACTGATGCTCGCCTACGACGCGGGGCTGGAGTCGCGGCCCGGTGGGTCGGCCTTCGTCGCCGGGGACCGGGGCGCTGCCCAGTGGTCCTACACCGGTACCGATGCCGATGGCCAGGTCCATGAGGTGCACGGCTGCGACATGTTCGAGTTCGACGGCGATCGGATCCGGGTGAAGGACGCCTACCGGCGCGTTCACGGAGACATCGGTCATGCTGCCACCGACTAGGGCCGAGGACGTCGAGGGCCTCCCGGTGGGCATCGCCCTGCTCCATCACTTCGCCAACACCGAGGACCGCCGGGGGTTCGTGGCGCACGGGCGGCGCCTTACGGGGCACGACGCGCTCGCCACGCCCGTCGATCTGGAGCGCTGGCTGCGGGAGCATGACCTGCTCGTGGGCGACGCCCCCGGCACCAAGGCCCATCAGGGCCACCTGACCAGGGCCCACGAGCTGCGCACGGCGCTGCGGGCGGCGCTGCGCCAGGACGCGGAGGGTGACGGCCAGGGTGGCGAAGCCGCGGTCGGCTACTCCTTCCACGTCACACTGACCGCCGGTCACGGCGCCCGTCTGACCATCGCCGCCGACCCCGTGGACACCGCCCTCGCGCACATCGTCATGTCCGCGCTGACCGCCACCGTGAATGGGACCTGGCATCGGCTCAGGATGTGTCCGGCCCCCGACTGCCAGTGGGTCTTCTACGACAACTCCCGCCCGGGCCGGGCCAGATGGTGCTCACCTCAGCTGTGCGGCAACCGCGCGAAGACGCAGGCGTATCGCCGCCGCCAATCGACCTGAATCGTGAGGAGGCCGCACCCGCGCCTCTCAGTCGGTGCCCGGCCCGAGACCACCGTGCCCGCCCTCAGCGGCCCCGGCATCCCCGACGACTGACACGGGCGGCTTGTAGGCTTACGTGGCATGCCGGATGCCCCGCCCCGAGCCGAGCCGTTCACCCCGCGGACCGACCCCGCCGCCATCGAGGACCTCCGCGCGCGGCTGCGCGCGACCCGCTGGCCGGACGCGCCCGAGGACGCCGGGTGGGCGCTCGGGACCGACCTCGCCTACCTCCGTGAGCTCGTCGCCTACTGGGCGGACGGGTTCGACTGGGCGGCGCAGGAGGCGGCGCTCGCCCGGCTGCCCCGGTTCCGCGTCCGGCTCGGCGGCCTCGGGATCCACTTCGCACACGTCAAGGCCGCCGCCCCGGCCGGGCCCGCCCTGCCGCTGGTGCTCAGCCACGGCTGGCCGGACTCGTTCTGGCGCTATACGAAGGTCATCCCGCACCTCACCGACCCCGGTGCGCACGGCGCCGACCCCGCCGACGCGTTCGACGTGGTCGTGCCCGACGCGCCGGGCTACGGGTACTCCGACCGGCCCACCGGCCCGCCGCTCGACTCCATCGCCGTCGCCGGGCTGTGGGCCGAGCTGATGGACGTCCTCGGCTATGCGCGGTTCGGCGCGGCGGGCGGGGACATCGGCAGCCATGTGAGCCGCTACCTCGCGCTCGACCACCCCGGCCGGGTGGCGGCCGTGCACCGCATGGACGGCGGACTGCCCGTCTTCACCGGCGACCCGGCGGACCTCACGCCCGAGGAGCGCGCCTGGTTCGAGGGCGTCACGGGCTGGGGCGCGGCCGAGGGCGCGTACGCCGCCATGCACCGCACCAAGCCGCAGACCGCCGCGGTCGGGCTCACCGACTCACCGGCCGGGCTGGCCGCGTGGATCGTCGAGAAGCTCCGGGCGTGGAGCGACTGCGACGGCGACATCGAGCGGAGCTTCACCAAGGACGAGATCCTCACCAACGTCACGCTCTACTGGTTCACGGGCACGATCGGCTCCGCGATGCGCATGTACCACGCCAATGCCGCCATCCCGCCCGCGCAGCACGCCCGCCGGGTCGAGGTGCCGTCCGGCTTCTCGCTCTTCCGCGGCGATATCGTCCGCCCGCCGCGGGCGTGGCTGGAGCGCACCACGAACCTCGTGCGGATGACCGAGCCCGCGCGCGGCGGACACTTCGCGCCGTTCGAGGAGCCCGAGCTCTACGCGGAGGAGCTGCGCGCCTTCTTCCGTCCCTACCGGGCGGCGGCGACGGGCTGAGATCCGGTTCCGGCACCGCTGCCACACCCTCAGGGCACGGGGCCGGCTCACGGGTCGGTGTCCAGCGCTGGTGGACGGCCTGGTCGGCGGGGTCGGGCCGGAGCAGTGACAGCCGGGGCCGTACGGCGTCGGTGCGCGCGGCCGGGGGTTTGCGGGCGCCCGCGCCGAACTGCGCCGGCCATGCGGCGCCCGGGCCCCGGTAGTCCTGCTCGGCCGCCGCGTGCAGGGTCCAGTGCGGGTCGTACAGATGGGTGCGGCCCACGGCGCACAGATCGGCACGCCCCGCCAGCAGGAGGGAGTTGACGTCGTCGTACGAGGCGATCGCGCCCACCGCGATGACCGCGGCGCCGGTGGCGGCGGCCACCTCGTGGCGGATGCGGTCGGCGAACGGGGTCTGGTAGGAGCGGCCGAAGGCCGGGCGCTCGTCCTTGGTGACCTGGCCGGAGGAGACGTCGATGGCGTCCGCGCCGTGGGCGATGAACGCGCGGGCGATCTCCACGGCGTCATGCTCGGTGTTGCCGTCCGGGACCCAGTCGGTGGCTGAGATGCGCACGATCATCGGCCGTTCCGCGGGCCATGCCTCCCGTACGGCGTCGAAGACCTCCAGCGGGAAGCGCAGCCGGTTCTCCAGCGGGCCGCCGTACGCGTCGGTGCGGCGGTTGGCGACGGCGGCGATCCGGTCCATATCGGTGCGGGTGAGCTCGCGCGGCACGGCCGAGCCGGGGCCGTACGGCAGCGGGGACGGGCCGACGACCTCGCAGTTGTCCCGCGGCAGCGGGTCGTCCATGCCCTCCCACATCAGCCGGGTCGAGCCCTTGCGGCCCGAGTGGCCCAGCTGGAGGCCGATCCGGGCGGTGCTCCGCTCATGGACGAAGGAGACGATACCTGCACCGGTACCGCCCCGTCCTGGACACGGTCACCCGCCGCGATCTCCATGCGCGCTAGGGCAGGGGCATCATCGGACCTATCTTCAGCCTTGATGTGGACACGCCATGCGCCGAGCGCTAGCTTCTGGGGAAAGTCCAGACCTGCATCATAACTCCTGGGAGGATTGATCGGATGTTAGCGAAACGGGTCGGCAATCGGATCCAACTGCTCTGCGTCACCGGCGCACTGGTCGGCGGCCTCGCCCTCAGCGGCGGCACCGCGGGGGCCGACCCGGTGCGGGACGCGGGTGTCCAGGCGCTGCCCGCCGGGGTCTACTTCCAGAACGAGGGCACCGTCCAAGGGTGGTCCAACTACCCGCAGAAGCCCCAGAAGCAAGGCGTCATCCGCAATGTCACCACCCCCGCCTATAAGGGCGGCAACGCCATCGAGGCCAAGCAGACGTACATCAACGAGGGCGGTGGCTACCACTCCGAGACCATACAGGCGTCCACCCAGGCCGTCGGCCAGGACCGCTACTACGGCCAGGCCGTCTACGTCGCCCCCAACTGGCAGTTCCACAACCAGAACGTCACCTTCCAGCAGTGGTCGCCCGAGGATCCCGAGGGTCCCTGGGAGCTGATGTTCTTCCAGAACGACGAACTGCGCATCGGCGGATCCGGCGGTTTCAGCGCGAACGTCGCCAAGGTGACCGATCTGCGCGGTAAGTGGATCCGGATCGTCACACGCCTCAAGTTCCACGCGACCGACGGCGCCATCGAGATCTGGGTCAACGGGGTGAAGAAGTACAGCAAGACCGGCGTCACCGTGCTGCCCAAGACGTCGAACACGATCCGCTGGTCGTCCGGGATCTACTGCACCGGCTGGCGCGAGAACCTGCCCGCGGGCCCGTCGGAGCTCTCCGTCTTCCACGACCAGGCGCGCATTGCCAACTCCTACAGCCTCGCCGAGCCCGCCAATTGGTGACACGGCAGGCAGGGGCTTCCCGCCTGACCGGCGGGAAGCCCCTCCTCGGGTGCCGCTACCCGACCGCGGGGAGGGCCGTCAGGAGCGCTTCTCGATGGTGATGAACGGGTCCCACTGGAAGTACCCGACCAACTGCTGGTCGCTGTCCAGGACCTGGAAGTAGAAGTGGTAGGTGACCTCGCCGATCTTGTTGACGTCCGCCTCCCAGAAGTGATCCTCGTAGTCCTGTGTCTCGAAGTCGGGCCGGTCGGTGGCCCCTTCCTTCGGGATCGGATAGGTGCCGTCGGCGACCACGATCCGCGGGACGCTGATGAGCGGGTCGCCGCTCACGTACCGGTACAGCAGGGCGCAGTACTCGCTGTTGAGCGACAGCGTCGTCTCGCGCCACCTGACGATGTCCCTGGGGTTGGCCCGGAAGTTCAGCTCGGCCCCCGAGGTGCCGACGACACGGTCCTGACGCGTCGTCATATAGATCAGGCTCTGGTCGACATACGTCGGCGCGTTGTAGTCCTTTGACGCGTCGGGATACTGCTTGGCGATCGAGTACGCGTCGAACGCGATCAGCACGTTGATGATTTCCGACATGCTCCTACTCCCCTTTCACTTTGTATGCCATCGCCCGCGGGTAGTCGTGCCGGTGCAGGCGGACCCGGACCAGCAGCGGTCCGGAGTTGACCGGGTCGGTCGGGTCGGTGAGGCGGACCAGCAGCTCGTCCAGCTCGGCGGCGTGCGCCACGCTGACCCCGTGCGCCGGGGTCTTCTTGCCGGAGAAGACATCCGCCAGCCGCTCGTAGTGCCACGGGTGGAGGACGTTGTAGAAGTCCGCGCCCTCCGTGTCATCGGCGCCGTGGGAGTCCCGGCCCGCGTAGTAGGACGGGTGCACCAGCATCTGCTCGATGCCGTAGAAGTGCCCGTTGTCCATCACGAAGACCACCGGCCGCAGCCCGAGCCTGGTGTGGGTGGAGATCTCCTGGCAGGTCTCCTGGAAGGCGCCGTCGCCGACGAACACCATCGGGCGGGCGTGGCCGCGCTCGGGGGCGAGCGCCGCGCCGGTGGCCGCGCCCACCGACCAGCCGATGGACAGCCAGCTGACCTGCGACAGGAAGCCGCCCGCGGGCAGGGTCAGGTTCATCGAGCCGATGAGGGAGAACGCGGCGTCGGAGACCACCGTCCAGCTCTCCCGGGTCTCCTTGGCCAGGAAGTGGTTGATCCGGTCGAACACCCCGTCGTACGTGAGCCGTTCACCGGAACCGGACGACGAGCCGCCGGCGCGGAGCGTCGTGGCGCGGTGGTCCTCGAGGGAGGCGGGACGGTCCCCGGCCGCGCCGTGGTGGGCGTGGGCCTCGGCGAAGTAGTCGGCGGTCAGGCCACCGGAGCCGAAGCGCGCCACCAGCGCGTCCCGGAGGGCCGGTATCAGCCGGGCGAGCTGGACGTCGGGGAAGTACTGGGTGCCGACGCTCACGCCGCCCCGGGCCGCCACCACCCAGTCCGTGCCGACAGCCAGTTCACCGCCGAGGTTCTTCGAGGTGGACCAGGTGCCGAGGCCGATCCGGCAGGTGGCCCAGTCCTTGAAGACCGAGTGCACATCCGGGTGGCTGGCCTTGCCGTTGTAGACGCCGTGGAACTGCGGCAGCCGCTCGTCGAGGACGGCCTTGGCGCCGACGGTGGTGCAGAACGGCACCCCGGTGGCCTGCGTCAGATCGGAGAGCTGACGGTCCAGGCGGAACCGCTCGACCTCCTCGCCCGCCCATACGATCGGGCGGGGCCTGCCGTCCGGTCCGGGGTGCGCTTCGACCAGGGCGAGGATCGCGGCGACGGCGGTCGCCAACATGGCCTGGTTGCGCGCGCTGAACGGCCGCTCGCGGCGCAGCAGCGGCGCCTCGGCCACGGCACACGGCTCGTCCCACAAGTCCTCCATCACCTCCAGGTAGACGGGCCTGCGCTCGGACAGGCAGGCGGTGAGCGCGGCGTCGATCTGGCCCGGGGCGAGGCCCGGGTTGGAGATGACCTGCGCCTCCACGGTGACCTGCCGGTAGGCGTCCAGGTTGCTCTCCCGGCGCGGGCTCATATGGGAGGTGAGCAGGCCGAGGGCACGGTAGTTCTGCCACTGCTCGTACGGCGGGCAGGCGTTGATGGCGATGAGCGGGACGTGCTCCACATACGCCCCGCCACAGGCGTTGAGCAGGTTGAACGCGCCGACGCTGTAGGTGACCGCGGCCGCGCCGATGCCATGGAGACGGGCGTAGGAGTCGGCGGCCTGGCCCGCGCCGCCCTCGGTGGGGGTGCCGACCCACTCCACGTCGCCCTCGGCCCGCAGAGTGGTGAGGAACGGGCCGAGGTGGTTGCCGGGCACCCCGAACAGATGGGTGATGCCCAGCTCGGCCAGGCGGCGCGCCAGATAGCGGGCGACCGTGCACTCGGGGGTGATCTCGGTCATGAACTGCCCTTCTGGTCCGGACCCGGGGTGGTGAGGGGCGGTGCCTGGTGGACGGCGGTGGCGGCGCGGACGGCGCTCTCCAGGGCGCCCTCGATCCAGGCGTGCTTGAGCGAGGTGTGCTCCCCGGCGAAGTGCACCGGGCCCTCGGGGCGGGAGGCGTCCAGGTGGAAGCTGGTCATCTGGTGCGGGGTGTACGTGGCGGCCTCGCCGAAGGCGTACGGGTCGCGGGCCCAGCTCTTGGTGGCGCCCAGGCCGGTGAAGAACACCTCGATGCGGCGTCCGTGCAGGGCCTGGAGGTTGCGCAGGGCGTAGACATAGCGCTCCACCTCGCGCATGGAGTCCCAGCGCGCGGCGTCGTCGGACCAGGAGTACGAGGCGAGCACCACACCGCCGGTGCTGCCCTCGACCGGGTGCGAGGGGTAGTACATGAACCGGTTGGGGTTGTCGGTGGCGGAGCCGCCACCGAAGCAGTGGGTGGCGGGGCGCACGGCGGGGCCGCGCAGTGGCATGGTGCTGTTGACCTGGCGCAACTCCTCGGTGACACCGCTGTCCTTGACCGCGGCGCCGAGCAGGTCGCGGCCCGCCTCGGCGAGCGCGGGCACGGGATCGGTGCCGGTCCCGCCGCGCTGGTAGTAGTCGTAGAGGCCCGGTGTGATGCCGTCGAGCTCCTCGCGCCAGTCGTCCTCGGTGAACTCCCACCACCGGTGGCTGAACTCCAGCAGCACCTTGGTGGCCGAGTCGTAGTGGGTCTCGATGATGGCGCGGCGCTTCTTGTACGACATCGAGGGGACGATCTCCACGAAGCGCAGGGTGGAGAACGGGATGGCGACGATCGCCAGGTCCGCGGTCCACAGGCGGGTGGGGCCCGCCGGGTTGTCCTCGGCGACGGTCTGCACGGCCACGCCCCAGCCGTCGGGTCCGACAGCGCCGGTGCCCTCGGGGGCGGAGTCGCGGCTGGGGTCGAAGTACTCCAGGCGGATCATGCGGTGACCGAACCGCACCTCGTCGCGCAGGCCCCGGTGGAGGGCGTCCGGCAGTCGCCAGCTGCCGCCGGGTATCTCCCAGTAGCGCACACCGGGGCTGATGTCGGTGTGGCTCAGGAAGCTGTGGAAGAAGGAGAGATGGAGCCGCGACGACATGTTCTCCAGCGTTCCGACCGCCTCGATGGCCTCGTCGCTGAACCCTGCGTAGTCGCGCAGGAAGCCGCCCATCGAATAGCCGTCGAAGTCATGGATCACCCGGGCCCAGCCCTCGATCCACTCCTCGAGCGGCTTGTTGACCCGCTTGCCGTCCACGACGTCGGAGTAGTAGTCCCGCACGCTCTCCAGCGCGTCGTCGACCATCCGCACGGCGGGGGCGCGGACCTCGTCGTCGGTGAGGTGGAAACCCTCGTTGATCTTCTCCGGGACGGCGCTGTAGTCGGCGCGCCGCACCTGGACGCGGTTGGTGCGGATCCAGGTGTTGCCGCGCTTGTCGGGCTCGCGGAAGTCGGGGCTGTCGTCGCCGTAGGTCCAGGTGCGGCCGGTGAAGGAGGTGTACGTCACCGGGGGGACGGGGACATCGGGGCCGCTGCCGGTGGCGGGGTCGACGTCCACGTTGTAGAACAGGCGGCGGCCGAGCCCGAGTTTGTCGACGAGGGCGAGGACGAGCGGATGGAAGTCGGGCAGCCGCATGGCGCCGGCCTCGGCGTACTGGGCGGCGTCGTCGAACGGCTGGTGGTGCTTGGTGGTGCGGAAGGTCTTGATGCGCCCGCCGGCACGGCCGGTGTTGGCCTCCAGGATGGTGACGTCGTGGCCCGCGTCCTTGAGCAGGCGGCCGGCCACCAGGCCGGTGATACCGGCGCCGATGATGAGGATCTTCTTGCGGGGGTGGCGGGTGACGCCGAGGCTGCCCGTGTCGATGAGGGTGTGGAGATAGCCGAGTTTGAGGTCGGTGTCGTCCGGTCCGATGAGGAGGAGTTCGCGGGCCAGCTTGAGACAGGTCTGCCAGCGCGCACGGGTGGCGGAGTTATCGCGTGGAGCGTCGGTCATAGCTTGCGATCGTAGATTTGCAGAAACGATTTCCCGTTTCTTTCGAAAGGTAATGTATGGGTAAAGTCCTAAAAGGGCGGACCTTATGGCTGACGGAATTTCGACTTGCTGGATTTTCCCTGGGAGGAGCCCGGGATCCGGCTGGGGCAGGTGCTTCACCAGGGGCCGAAGGGGAAGGGAGGAGCGGCGGCGTCAGCGTCTCGGCGAACTCGACGGCCATCGCGACGACGGGCGCAACGGGGCCAGGTCGGCCATGCTCGCGATATGGACGGACGTCGAACTCCTGCCCGATAATGAAGTAAGGCGCGCCGCAGCGATACCTGTGGCCGCTCGAATGCCGTTCAGAAACTCATTCCGGCGGATCCGGCCGCCCATCCGAATTGGTTTCAGGCCGTCGGGGACGTGACGTACGGGAAACGAGATGAGCGGGTTTCCGGCGCGCCGGAAACCCGCTCATCTGCCGTACGGGGACTTAAGTCGGAGTCGTCACCGCTTCCTTCAGGCGGCCCGGTCCGCCAGGGTGTTGCGCAGGGCGGCGAGCCCGTCGGCGTAGATGCCGTGGAAGAGCGCGACGGCTTCGTCGTCGCTGACGCCGGTGGGGGTGAACTCCCCGGACCACTCGACGCGCGACGCGTCGGACCGGCCGGGGACCTCGCGCACGCGCAGCGTGGAGAGGTAGTCGGTCACCGGGAACGGCGCCTCCAGGATGGCGTAGCTGTACGAGCGCGCCGCGTCGTCGAAGGCCACGAGCCGCTCGACGATCACGCCGCCTTCCTCGTTGCGCAGCCGGCGGACGCGGCCGCCCTCGGCGGCGACGCTCTCGGAGATGTACGGCAGCCAGTCGGGCAGCGCGTCGAAGCCACCGATGAGCTGCCACACCCGATCCGGTGGTACGGGCAGGTCGAGGGTGGCGGTGGTGGAGGCCATGGAGATGCTCCTGTCGGGGTGGGGGAGGGGGGTCGTCAGGCGGTGGGCAGGGGCGCGAGGGGGGAGACCAGTCCGGCCTCGCGGAGCTCGGTCCAGAAGGCCGCGGGGACGGCCTCGTCGAGGGCCGCGACGTCCTCGGCGATACGGCTGGGCCGGGTCGCGCCCGGGATCACGGCGGCGGCCGCCGGGTGGGCCAGCGAGAACTGCAGGGCGGCCGCCTTGACACTGACGCCGTGCCGCTCGGCGAGCTCCTTGATGCGCGCCACCTTCTCGATGATGTGCGCGGGCGCGTCCTGGTATTCGAAGTGGGTGCCGCCCGCGAGGATGCCGGAGCTGTAGGGGCCGCCGACGACGAGGCTGATGTCCTGGTCGGCCGCCGTGGGGAGCAGGCGCTGCAGGGCGCGGTCGTGGTCCAGCAGGGTGTAGCGCCCGGCGAGCAGGAAGGCGTCCGGCTTCGGCTCGTCCAGGTCGAGGGTGAGCTCGATGGGTTCGACGCGGTTGACGCCGAGCCCCCACGCCTTGATCACGCCCTCGTCGCGCAGCTGCTGCAGGACGCGGAAGGCGCCGGTGCGGGCACTCTCGTAGACGGCGAGCCACTCGTCACCGTGGAAGTCCTGGGCCACGTCATGGACCCAGACGATGTCGAGCCGGTCGGTGCGCAGGCGCCGCAGGCTGTCCTCGATGGACCGCTTGGTGGCGTCGGCCGTCCAGTCGTGTACGAGCTTGTTGGGACGGCCGTGCTCGAACAGGCCGCCCTTCTCGCCGAGTTCACGGGTGGCGGGGTCCTCGACCTCGTCGAGGATGACGCGGCCGACCTTGGTGCTGAGCACGTAGCTGTCGCGGGGGCGCCCGGCGAGCGCGTCGCCGAGGCGTATCTCCGCCAGGCCCGCGCCGTAGAAGGGGGCGGTGTCGTAGTAGCGGATGCCGTGGTCCCAGGCGGCGTCGACGGTCGCGGCGGCCTCCTCGTCGGAGACGTCGCGGAACATGCTCCCCAGCGGGGCCGTGCCCAGTCCGAGGCGGCCCGGCAGCAGAGACGTGATGGTCATGAAGTGTCCTCGCGGAAAGAGGGGAAAGGGACGGACTCATGGCTCTCGGCCGGTCCGCCGTTCGTTCGCCTCCGACGTTAGGATCGGGACTTCAGACTGTCCAAGACTCTCTTGGATAAACTTGAGTCCTCGGAGGTCTTACATGCTTGACCTGCGACAACTGCGCTACTTCTGTGCCGTGGCCGAGACCGAACACGTCGGCCGCGCCGCCGAGCAACTCCACATCTCCCAGTCTCCCCTCAGCAGGCAGATCGCTCAGCTGGAGAAGAACCTCGGCCTGACCCTGTTCGAGCGCAGCCAGCAGCGCATCCGGCTCACCCGCGACGGTGCGATCTTCCTCGGGGAGGCCCGGGCGCTGCTGCGCCACGCCGACCGGCTGGAGAACCTGGGCCGTCGGCTGGGCAGGGGCGAGGAGGGCGGGCTGTGCATCGGCTACGTGGCCGACGCCATGCACACCGGTGTGCTCCCGGGTGCGCTGCGCCGGCTCCAGGAGGAGAGCCCCGGCATCCATGTCGCGCTGTACAGCATGGCCGCGGCCGAGCAGTTCGAGGGGCTGCGCCAGCGCAGCCTGGACATCGCCCTGGTGCGGGAGGAGCCGGGCCGCGACGACCCCGTGCTGCGGGCCGCGCCGCTGCTGGAGGACCCGTTGCTGCTGGTCCTTCCGGCGGGCCACCCGCTGGCCGCGCGCGAGACGATCTCGGCGAAGGATCTGGACGGACAGCCGTGGATCGCGGTCGAGGAGCCGGGCGACCCGGCGTGGCGGGACACGTTCGTCGCCTCGTGTGTGGCCTCGGGCTTCACCCCCGACATCCGGCTCGACGCGGCGGATCCCCTGACGGCACTCGGCCTGGTGGCCTCCGGCCTCGGGCTGGCGCTGGTGCAGAAGAGCATGGTGCGCGGTGCCACGGAGGCCGTGGCCGTGCGCACACTGCCCTGGCATGAGGCATCCGTCCACCTGTGGGCCGTCTGGCACCACGTCGATCTGCGGCCGGTCGTCGCCTCGTTCCGCGAGACGGTGCTGTCGGACGAGCGGGAGATGGCCGCGGCGCCGCCGGCCGGTGGCCTCGCCTCCGGGGTGTGAGGTCAGCCGGGGAGCTCACACCCCGGAATGGGGGGCTCACACCCCGGAATTCGGAGTGACGAGGCGTCAAGGGGCGACGCCTCCAACGAGGCCACGGCCGCGACCAGGGTGGTGAGCCTCGGGTCCCGCGCCGCCAGGTCGAGCGCCTCGCGCAGGGCGCCTTCGTACGTCGGCCGGGCCTGGCCGAGCAGGAGCAGTCCGGCCTCGGTGACATTGGTGTAGATCCCGCGCCGGTCGGTGGGGCACAGGTAGCGGGAGAGGAGTTCGCGGTCCTCGAGCCGGGCGACCAGGCGGGTGGTGGCGCTCTGGCTGAGGGCGACCGCGTCGGCCACCTGCTTCATCTGCAGATGGCCGTTGTCCCCGTCGTGCTGTCGGCTCAGGACGTCCAGGACCGCGTACTCGCGGGCACTGAGCCCATGGCTGGTGTGGAGCACCCCCTCGAGATGCGTCTCGATCCTGCTGTGCAGCAGTGACAGGGCGCACCAGCTCTGGGCGAGGGGGGTGGCGACGAGGTCCGGTGTGGTCATGGGCGGTGTGGTCATGGGTGCCTCCTGATGCGGGGTGGGGCGGGGCCCGGTCGGGGGTCCGCGGCGGCGACGGTGACGTGATACACAGCATGAGCAATATAGCGCGCTTGCAATTACTGCGTCTGCAAGTATTGTGGATGCTCGTAAAGGGCGGTAGCAATCACTTGGAGTGAACTTTCATGCCCATCGCACTGCTGGCCCTCGCCATCGGGGCCTTCGGGATCGGAACCACCGAGTTCGTGATCATGGGCCTGCTGCCCGAGGTCGCCGGGGACTTCGATGTGTCCATCCCCACCGCCGGGTTCCTGGTGACCGGCTACGCGCTCGGCGTCGTGGTCGGCGCGCCGCTGATGACCGCGCTCGGTACGAAGATCTCCCGCAAGCGCATGCTGATGCTGCTGATGGGGCTGTTCGTGGTGGGCAATCTGCTCTCCGCGGTCGCCCCCGCCTTCGGCGTGATGGCCGTGGGGCGGATCGTCGCCTCCTTCGCGCACGGCGCGTTCTTCGGCATCGGATCGGTCGTCGCGGCCGACCTGGTCGCGCCCGAGAAGAAGGCCGGAGCCATCTCGATGATGTTCACCGGCCTGACCATCGCCAACGTCGTCGGCGTGCCGCTGGGCACCTCGATCGGCCAGTCGCTGGGGTGGCGGACCACCTTCTTCCTCGTCGCGGCGCTCGGCGTGATCGGCCTGGCGGGCATCGCCAAGCTCGTTCCCGACATCCCCAAGCCGGAGGGTGTGCACCTGATCCATGAACTGGCGGCCTTCCGCAACGCACAGGTGCTGCTTGCCATGGCGATGACCGTGCTCGGCTTCGGCGGTGTCTTCGCCGCCATCACCTACATCGCGCCGATGATGACCGAGGTCGCGGGCTTCGCGGACTCCTCCGTCACCTGGCTGCTGGTCCTCTTCGGCCTCGGCATGGTCGGCGGCAACCTCCTCGGCGGCCGGTTCGCCGACCGGGCGCTGATGCCGATGCTGTACGTGTCGCTGGGCGCCCTCGCGCTGGTCCTGGCCGCGTTCACCTTCACCGCGCACAACAAGGTCGCGGCCGCCGTCTCCATCGCCCTGGTCGGCGCCCTGGGCTTCGCCACCGTGCCCCCGCTGCAGAAGCGGGTGCTGGACCACGCGGCGGGTGCCCCCACCCTCGCCTCCGCCGTCAACATCGGCGCCTTCAACCTGGGCAACGCGCTCTCGGCCTGGCTCGGCGGCCTGGTGATCTCGGCCGGACTCGGCTACACCGCGCCCAACTGGGTCGGCGCCATCCTCGCCGGCTCCGCCCTGGTCCTCGCCGTCCTCTCGGCCGCCCTGGAGCGCCGCGACGCCCGCCGCGGCCACGACGGAGCCACCACCGGACCGGCCCCCGCGTTCACCGGCCGGCACTGAGCCACCCCGTACCGGCACTGAGCGCCACCCCGTACCGGCGCTGAGCCACCCCGTGACCAACACCGAACAGCACCATCACCACCAAGGAGACCGACCCGCCATGAGCACCCCCGAGACCGTCGTCGCCCCGCTGACCACGAAGGACGCCGAGGCCCTCGTCCAGGCCGCCCGCACCGCCGCCGAGGCGGCCGGGGTGGCGGCCGCGATCAGCGTCCTCGACGCCGGTGGCCATCTGCTGGCCTTCCGGCGCGACGACCGGGCCGTACTGATCGCGGGGGAGACCAGCACCCGCAAGGCGTTCACCGCACTCCAGCTGGACGCCCCCACCGCGGGCCTGGTCGACGCGGTCCAGCCCGGAGGCGCCTTCCACACCCTGCCCACCGCCCTCGACCGCCCGCTGCTGTTCATCGCCGGTGGCGTCCCGGTCCACCGCGACGGACGGCTGATCGGCGCGCTCGGCGTGGGCGGCGGCGCCCCCGAGCAGGACCACGAGATCGCCACCACGGCGGTCGCGACGCTCGGCTGAGACCCCGGGCCACCGAGACCCGCGAGTCACAGAACCCCACAACGCACACGACCCGACGAAGGACACCATGACCTCCGTACCCAACGTCACCCTCCACACCGGCCTCGAGATCCCACAGCTGGGCTTCGGTGTCTTCCAGGTGGAGGACGCGCAGACCACCGGCGCGGTGCTCTCCGCCATCGAGGCCGGTTACCGGTCCATCGACACCGCGGCCATCTACGGCAACGAGGCCGGTGTCGGCCGTGCGCTGGCCGAGTCCGGCGTCTCCCGCGAGGAGCTGTTCCTCACCACCAAGCTGTGGAACGCCGACCAGGGTTACGACTCCACCCTCGCGGCCTTCGACGCCGGCCTGGCCAAGCTGGGCACCGACTATGTGGACCTCTACCTGATCCACTGGCCCACCCCGGCCCGCGACCTCTACCTGGACACCTGGCGCGCCCTGGAGAAGCTGCTGGCCGACGGCCGCACCCGGGCCATCGGCGTGTCCAACTTCCAGCCCGCCCATCTGGGGCGGCTGCTGGACCACAGCGGTGTGGTCCCGGTCATCAACCAGGTCGAGCTGCACCCCTACCTCCAGCAGGGGGAGCTGCGGGCCTTCCACGCCCAGCACAACATCGCCACCGAGGCGTGGAGCCCGCTGGCCCAGGGCGCCCTTCTCCAGGACCCCGCCCTCACCGCGATAGCGCGGCGGCACGGCAAGACGCCCGCCCAGGTGGTCCTGCGCTGGCACCTCCAGCTGGGGAACGTCGTGATCCCCAAGTCCGTGACCCCCGCCCGCATCCGGGAGAACATCGACGTCTTCGACTTCACCCTCACCCCTGAGGACATCGAGGCGATCGGCGCCCTCGACCGTGGTGAGCGCACCGGGCCGGACCCCGACACCCTCAACTGACCGGGCCACCCGGCCACTGGGTCACCCCACCCCGCCACCCCCCACTCGACCGCGCCGTCGCGGCCGTGCTCATCAGCCGGCCGGGGCGGCGCGGCCCGTTCCCCCCGTTTCCCCTCTCCCGGAAGCCGTCCTCGCATCATGTCCACTGCCCTGAACCGTCTGACCCACCCCGGCGGCCGCCTCACCCTCGGCCTGGAACTCCCCCTGGACAACGACTGGGGGCAGTCCCGGCTGGCCACCGACCGGAAGGCGGGCCACCCGTTCGGTGTGCCGTCCCTCGACGCGCACGCCCACCTCGCCCGCGTCGCCGACCGGTCCGGATTCGCCGCGCTATGGGTCCGTGACGTCCCGCTGTACGACCCGGTGCACTTCGGCGACGCCGGGTCGGTGTTCGAGACCTTCACCCACCTGGGACATCTCGCGGCGGTCACCGAACGCGCGGTCCTCGGCACCGCGGCCGTCGTCCTGCCACTGCGCCGGCCACTTCTGGTCGCCAAGGCGGCCGCCACCGTCGACGTCCTGTCCGGTGGGCGCTTCGTCCTCGGCCTGGCCAGTGGTGACCGTCCCGTCGAATACCCGCTCTTCGGCGTCGAGTTCACCACCCGCGCCGAGACCTTCCGCACCGGTGTCGAGGTGCTGCGCACCGCCTGGGCCACCCCGCCCACCGGTGAGGGGCTGGATCTGCCCCAGCTCGGCCTCACCCCCGACCGGCAGCTCGACGTCCTGCCCAAGCCCACCGGCGGGACCATCCCGATCGCGGTCGCGGGCCACGCCCAGCAGAGTCCGGAGTGGATCGCGGAACACGTGGACGCGAGCCTCAACTACCCCCGTGACCTGGGAGCGCTCCGGCTGAAGACGGAGCAGTGGCGGCGGCTGACGGCCGACCGTCCCAAGCCCTATCTGACCCCCATGATGCTCGACCTGCTGCCCGACCCCGCGGCCCCCGCCACCACCATCCGGCTCGGCCTCCGCACCGGCCGGGAGGGGCTCGTGAGGCACCTGGAGAAGATGTCCGCCCTCGGTGTCGCGCATGTCGCGTTCAATCTGCGGCCGAACGACCGCCCCGTCGAGGACGTCCTGGCCGAACTCGCCGACCACGTACTGCCGCACTTCCCCTCGCCCGCCGTCGCCGAGGGGGCCGCGGCGGGGTAGATCGCCGCATTTGTTTGTTCCATGCAGTAGACACGGCGTTCATCTCATGAGAAAAAAGGTCGCAGCCCGGCCCCCACGGAGCCATGGGCAGCAGTGATCGGCCTTCTCGACGAGGAGTGACGTGCCTAGCGCAAGGGAGCATTCGAAGTGAGCAGGATGGGCGCGGTCGCGTCCTCGGTACCCGAGTCACCACCGCCGAGGACGGTCACCTTCACTCTGGACGGGGTCGGCAAGGTCTACCCGGGTGTCGTCGCCGTCTCCGATGTCACCCTGAGCGGCTACGCGGGCGAGGTGCTCGCCATCTGCGGTGCGAACGGCGCCGGCAAGTCGACGCTGACCAAACTGCTCGCCGGTCAGGAGCGCCCCACCAGTGGGCGGGTGATCGTGGACGGATACGACGGCGAGATCACCACACCCTCCGCGGCCCTGGACGCCGGAGTGCTCCTCATGCACCAGGAGCCGGTCATCGTCGACACCTTCAGCGTCCAGGAGAACGTCTGGCTGACCGGCCTCAGCGCGGCGGGCCGCCGCAGGCCGTGGCAGCTCGTCGGGGGGCGTGACCGCGCGGAGCGTACGCGCGCCGCCCTCGGCGTGGTCGGGATGCGCGAGGTGGACCTCGGCATGCCGGCCGGACGGCTCGGCCCCGGGCCCCGTCAGATGGTGGCGCTCAGCCGGTCCCAGGTGAATGAGCACCGTGTGCTGCTGCTGGACGAGACCACCGCCTCCACCACCGAGGAGCACTTCAAGGACGTCGAGTCACTGGTGCGCAAGGAGCGCGAGGCCGGTGCCACGGTCGTCTTCGTCTCGCACCGCATGCCGGAGGTGTTCGCGCTCGCCGACCGCATCGCGGTCATGCGCAACGGCTCGCTCGTCGACGTGGTCGACACCGCGGACACCACACCCGACGAGATCATGACGCTCATGATCGGCGAGGCCGTCATGGCCCTCGAGCCGCCCGAGCCGGTGGCCGCGGCGGACGCCCCCACCCTGCTGGAGGTGCGGGACGTGTCCTCGGGATCGGCTTCCGGCATCTCCTTCTCGGTGCGGGAAGCCGAGATCGTCGGCGTCTACGGACTGGTCGGCAGCGGGCGCAGCTCGCTCGCCCGGTCCATCTCGGGCCACCAGCACCGCGACACCGGTACCGTGCGGGTGCGCGGCGACGAGGTGAACCCGCGCTCACCGCGGGCCGCCCTGCGCCAGGGGATCGCCTACCTCAGCGAGGACCGCAGGCGCGAGGGGTTCGTCAAGGACTTCGACAACGCCACCAACCTCACGCTGAGCACGCTGGGCGCGTTCTCCACCCGTGGAGTGATGCACACCCGCCGGGAGCGCCGCCGGGTGGCGCGGCTGGTCTCCGACTTCGGGATCAAGGGCGGCGCCGACCAGCTGACCAGCTCGCTCTCCGGTGGCAACCAGCAGAAGGTGTGCATCGCCAAGGCGCTCGAGAGCGAGCCCGACGTCGTCGTGCTGGACGAACCGACCAAGGGCATCGACGTCGGTGCCCGGCTGAACATCTATCAGATCGTGCGGGGCCTCATCGAGCGGCGCAAGGCGGTCGTGGTCGTCACCAGCGAGGCCGAAGAGGCCCTGGCCCTGTGCAACCGGGTGCTCGTGCTGCGCGACGGCGTCATCGCCGGCGAGTTCGTCTCGAAGACCAGCACCACCGACGACCTGACCCGTACCGCCCTCGGAGGAGAAGTCCAGTGAGCCACGACACCGCGACCAGGACGGCCGCCGCACCAGCCGCGGACGACGAGGGGACGGCGCCCGCCCACGGGCTGACGCCGCGCCGGGCCGGGCAGTGGGCGAAGGAGCAGTACCCGCTCTACATCCTCATCGCGCTGCTGATCTTCGCGGGCCTCACCTCCGACGCCTTCTTCTCCTCGTACAACGTGTCCAACCTGCTGCTGCAGGTCTCGGTGATCGGCATCGTCACCCTCGCGCAGTTCCTCATCGTGCTCACCGGTGGCATCGACATCTCCGTCGGCGCGGTCGCCGGGCTCGCCGGTGTGCTCTCCGCCGGTCTCTTCGGCGGCGGGAACACGTTGCTCGCCGTGGCGGTGGCGATCGTGCTGGGCGGCGCCATCGGTGTCTTCAACGGCTACCTCATCGCCTACCGCGGACTCGAGGCCTTCATCGTGACCCTCGGCATGCTCGCGCTGGGCCGCGGGCTCGTCTACGCCTACACCGAGGGCCAGCCGATCAGCCCCCACGCCGCCGACTTCCGCACCATCGCCACGACGGCGATCGGCGGCGTCCCCGTGCTCGGCATCGTGTGGATCGTGCTCGCGATGGCCATGGCCTTCCTCACCCGCCGCACCGTGTTCGGGCGCCGTGTGTACGCGCTCGGCAGCAGCAAGGAGGCCGCCCACGCCGCGGGTGTGCCGGTGCGGGCCACCATGATCACGGTGTATGTGATCGCCGGTGTGCTGGTCGGCTTCGCGGGGTTCCTGCTCGCCGCCCGCATCGGCGCGGCCACTCCGACCGGAGGGGACAACTACGAGATCGACTCGATCGCGGCGGTGGTCATCGGCGGTGCCAGCCTCGTGGGCGGCCGCGGCCGGGTGCTCGGCGCGTTCCTGGGCACGCTCATCTTCGGCGTGATCTCCAACCTGCTGGTGCTGCTCAACGTCTCCACGTTTCTGCAGGACGCCTTCCGCGGGGCCCTGATCATCTTCGCGATGGTCCTCACCACCGTCCAGTTCACCCGGCGCCGTCGGCAGCGGACCGCACACTCCTGAGCCCGGCGCATGACCAGACACGACACGGAGATCTGCATGACAACCATGCGACGGGGCTCGCTCGCCGCGCTGTCCGCGGCGGCGCTGGTCCTGGCCGGCTGTACGACCATCGGTGGCAAGGCGTCCTCGGGCGGCCCCAAGGAGGCCAAGAAGCCCACCGACGTCACGATCGGATTCTCCCAGCGGCAGCTGGACGCGCCCTACTTCGCGGCGATGGTCGACGCGGCCAGGAAGAAGGCCAGGAAGCGGGGTTTCCACCTGGAGGTGCAGAACGCCGACGGGGACGCCGTCACCCAGCTGAACCAGGCCCAGACCCTGGTGGCGCAGGGCATCGACGTCCTCGTGGTCGACGCGATGAGCCCGAAGACACAGAAGGTGCAGCTGAAGGACGTGGCGGGGGAGGTGCCGCTGGTCTTCGTCGACACCGGTATCGAGGGGGTCGGCGTCACCTCCGTCTCCTCCGACAACTACGCGATCGGCAAGCTCTCGGGCCGGCTCGCGGCCAAGCGGTTCCACCATGGCTCGACGATCAGCCTGGCCGTCCTCAACGGCGGCCCGGACGACGAGATCGTCGGCCCCGACCGCCAGCGGGGATTCCTCGACGGTCTGCGCGCCGGTGGCGTCCGGTACCACATCGTGGCCAGGACCCCCGCGAACTACTCCCAGGACGCCGCGGTACCGGCCACCGAGTCGATCCTCGCCGCACACCGGGACGTGGACCTGATCGTGGGCCTCAACGACTCGATGACGCTCGGAGCCCTCAGCACCCTGCGCGACAAGGGAAACAAGAGGACGCTGGTCGCCGCGGCGGCGGACGGGCAGAAACAGGCGCTCCAGGAGATCAGGGCGGGCGGATGCGACGGCCGGTACATCTCCACGGGCCTGAACTCGCCGAAGCTGGCCGCCGATCTCGCCTTCGACCTCGCGCTGCGGATCGGCACCGGCGACGTGGCGCCCAAGGACATCCAGAAGCAGCGCTACACCAAGGCCGCGGGCATCAATTGCGAGAACGTGGAGGACTTCCTCGACCCGCACTCCGTGTTCTGAGCCGCGGCCGCGCGCACGGGGCAGGGGCCGGAATCTCACGATTCCGGCCCCTGCCCCGTGTGATGCGATCGGTCAATCGCGTTCGTAGACCGCGTCCGGCATGTCGCCGTTGATGGTGTAGCCGCCGTCGACCGAGAGCGTCGCCCCGGTCGAGTACGAGGCGTCCTCGGAGGCCAGATAGGCGATCGCCGCGGCCACCTGCTCGGCGCGGGCCACCGCGCCGAGCGGGATGCGCCGGTTCAGCGAGGCCACGACGTCCTCCGTGTAGAGGGGCGTGGTCAGCGCGGACCACGTGGCCCCCGGGCGCACCGCGTTGACCGTGATGCCGTGCTCGGCCCACTCTCCCGCGAGGGTGAAGGTGAGCGCCTCGATCCCGCCCTTGGAGGCGGCGTAGGCGGCCGCCTCGCGCAGCGAGATCACCGAGTGGATCGACGAGACATTGACGATACGGCCCGGCCGCTTCGCCGCCACCATATGCCGCGCGACCGCGGTGGCCATGAGGAACACCCCGCGCAGATTGACGCCGAGCACCGTGTCGAAGTCGTCCGCGCTCATCTCCAGGGCGGGGGAGATGCGCAGGATGCCCGCGCTGTTCACCAGCGAGAACGGAACGCCGAGCGTGGCCACCACCTCGTCCACGGCCTTCCGTACCTGGTCGGGGTCGGAGACGTCCACCGCGAAGGGTGTGGCGGAGCCACCGGCGCCGGTGATCGTGCGCGCGGACTCCTCGGCGCGCTCGGCCGAGATGTCGAAGACGGCCACGGAGCCGCCCTCGCCCGCGATGCGCTCGGCCGCGGCCCGGCCGATGCCCGCCCCCGCCCCGGTGACGATCGCGACGCGATCGGTGAATCGGCTCATGCCGCACCCTTCCCCTCGTCCGATACGGTGATCAGCACCGGCACGCCCCGTTCGTCGACATCGACCGGCACCTCGTCGTCGGCGATCTCGTGGACGCCGAGCGTGAACTCGGCGCTCAGTGTGGATCCGCCGGCGATGACGGGCACGCCGGGGCGCTCCAGCCGCTCGCCGAGCGGCATGAACGGTGAGGTGGTGTGCGGTTCGACCGCCACGATGTGCTCGGTGCCCCACCAGGGGTAGTCGTCGGGCGCGTGGCACTCCTGCCACACCCAGATCTCGGGGAACAGCTCGGGCTGCCAGCTCATCGTCGCCACCAGACCGCAGCCCGGTGAGCGCAGCCCGAACCAGCCGCCCGTGACGGTGGCGTAGCCGAGGTCGGCCGTCGGGCCCTCGCCCGGCGCGAGTCCGAGGGCTCCCACGCCCGGGGCGACGGCGGGCACCCGGCGCCTCTCGCCGGGTGTCATCCACTGCCGGGCGCCGAAGTCCTCCGGATGCGCGGTGAGCTCCTCGAACGGGCCGTACACGGTGGCCGCGCGGGCCACGGTCGCGGTGTTGAAGGCGGGGTGCAGGCCCCAGTTCGAGGGCAGGGCCCGGGTGGAGAGGTTCTCCACCTCGCTGCGGAAACGCAGCACGGAGCCGTCGAGCGAGAAGGTCTTGGTCATGCGGAACGGGTAGCGGGCGAGCCGGGTGACGCACCGCAGCGCGGTCCCGTCCGCCGTCTCCACGGCCTCGGCCGCCCACGAGCGGCGGGCCGCCTCACCGTGGAACGGCAGCGGAGCGCCGTGCACGGTGGTCGGTGGCCCCGCGTTGGGGAACAACTCCTGTATGCCGCCAGCGTAGTTGTCGAAGAACGACACATCGCTCGCGTCCGCCGTGTCGGCGGCCGGCACCCGGTCCACCCAGTGCGGGTCGCGCCACAGGATCTCCTCGCCGGTGGCCTTCCAGACCAGCGAGAGGATGTCGGTGCCCCGGGCCGGGTTCACCACCACCGTGACCGCGTCGTTCTCCAGTGTCCACGCACCGCCGTCGACGGGCCGGACCGAGGTCGCGCTCGCCATGCTCACTCCCATCCGATGACCGACTTGCCGACGCTGCCCGCGGCGAAGTCCGCGAAGGCGTCGGGGCCCTCCTCGATCGAGGAGACGCTGGTGATGATCGGGGCGAGGTCCACACCGAGCCGGCCGGCCTCCGCCACGGCCTCCATCATCAGCGGCACGCTGAAGACGAACATCCCGCGCAGGGTCACCTGACGCATAATCAGGTCCGGTACCGGGTCGATGGTGAAGTCGGGGCCGAGCCCGACGAACACCACGGTGCCCCAGGTCTTCACCACCTCCACGGCGGTACGGCGGCCGTGGACGTTCCCGGAGGTGTCGATGACGGCGTTCGCGCCACCGGGCACCACGGCCTGGATGTCGAAGCCCGCGGAATCGTGGACATCGGAGTAGCCGAGGCTCTCGGCGAACGCACGGCGCTCGGGGCTCGGGTCGGTGCCGACGGCGCGCAGGCCGAACGCCTTCGCCCAGGCGAGCACGGCGAGACCCACCGGGCCCACGCCGATGACGACCACGGTCTCGCCCGGCCTCACCTCCGAGCGGAGCAGCGCCTGGTAGGCCGTCGTGGCACCGCAGGCGAGGAACGCGCCGACGGGGAAGCTCACCTCGTCCGGCAGCACCACGCAGTCCTTGGCCGTGACGACCAGTTCGTCCTGGCAGCCACCGGGCCGGTTGAGCGAGTACACCCGCGCTCCGCGCTCGCAGTGCACATCCCAGCCGCGCCGACAGCTCTCGCACTGGCCGCAGCCGGAGTAGTGCTGCACCGCGACCCGGTCGCCCACCCGCGGATGGCTCACACCGGGGCCGACCGCCTTGACCACACCGGCGATCTCATGGCCGGGTGTCATCTCGGGCGAGCGCGGCTGAGTGGCGTGCCGCATCTCCTCGTGTGTCATGTGGAAGTAGTGCAGATCGCTTCCGCACAGGCCGGCCGCCTTCATGTCGAGGACCAGCTCGCCCGGTCCGGGCTCGGGGAGTGGCGCGTCGACGACGGCGACCTTCTCCTTCGCGGCGAATCGCAGCGCACGGACCGTGGTGGCCGGCGCGGTGGTGGTCGTCATGGTGTCTCCTTTCCTGGGGCGCGGGAGGCGCGGGATGCGGGTCGGCGGAGTGCCGGGATGTCCGCCGCGTACAGCACCGATTCGGTGGTGACGGCGGGGTCGACCGTGCCGAGCGGCGGTGAGCAGCAGAGGTGGAGGACGGACTGGTCGGCGCCGCCGACGGCGACCGCGTAGGGGCTGAGGCCGCCGGTTTCCACGACGGCGAGCAGGGTGCCGTCCGGGTCGAACAGCCGGGCGCCGTGTCCGATCGAGGAAGCGACCCAGACCCGGTCGTGGGCGTCGATGGCCAGACCGTCGGGCAGTACGGGAAGCTCGCGGGTGGCGCGTTCGATGTCCAGGTGGCGGGGCGGGCTGCCGAACTGCTTCCACACCCGCCGCTCGCCGAGCGTGGGCGCCCCGCCGCCGCTCCAGGCCACCGGCCACGAGGAGACGCGTCCGGCGAAGGTCTCGGCCACCAGCAGCCGACGGCGGTCGGCGGTGAGCACCATGCCGTTGGGGAAGACGAGCCCGTGGCCCTGGAGATCGGCCCGGCCGTCGGGGGAGACCCGCACCAGGGCGGTCTCGCGCAGGGAGCCGGGCTCGGCGTCCGTATTGCCGAAGTTGCCGATGAGGGCCCAGCCGGACTCGGTGACGAGCATGTCGTTGGCCACGCCCTCGATGAGATGGCCGAAGCGCGCCACGGTGGTGAGCGCCCGGCCGTCCCACCGCAGCAGGGCGCGCTCCAGCATCGAGACGACCAGCAGCGATCCGTCGGGCGCGAATCCGAGCCCGGACGGCCGGCCGGGCACCTCGCACACCGTGCGCACCTCATGGCCGGTGTCCGGTGAGCGGCCCGGACGGAAGGCGAGGACGCGCCCGCTGTAGAAGTCGGAGGCGAACAGTTCGCCGTCGCGCCATCGGGGGCCCTCGAGAAAGGTGAACCCGCTCGCGACGGGGGTGGCGTGGACGGTCGTCACCGATGTGCGCATGAGGCTCCTGTTCGTCGTGGCACCGCGAGGCGGTCACGAAGGCGGCCACGGCACATTCTCATGGTGCGGACTTGTTGTCTAGTGGATGAGAATTCGTGAACCAGGGCTCCAGGCCGCGATAGGCGTCCAGGAACTCCCGGTGGCGCGCCGAGTAGTCCCGGTGCCGGTCCGCGGACGGGGTGAACTCCGCCTGGACCGTGGAGAGTTCGCGGACCACCTCGAAGCCGTCGACCAGGCCGCTGCCCACCGCTGCGGTGACGGCGGCGCCGAGGCTGTTGGCCTCCTCGACGATGCTGCGGCGGCGTATCCGGGCGCCCCAGACGTCGGCGAGGACGCGCAGCCAGAGGTCGCTCGCCGCGCCCCCGCCGATGGCGTCGACGCGGTCGACCGGATGCCCGGCCTCGCGGAAGGCGCCGACGCAGGTGGCCAGGTTGAAGGCGACCCCCTCCAGGACGGCCTTCGCCAGATGCGCCGGGCCATGGTGCCGGGAGAGCCCGACGAAGGCGCCCCGGGCGTCGGCGTTCCAGTACGGTGAGCGCTCGCCGAGCAGATGGGGCAGGAAGTAGAGCCCCGTGGTGTCGGCGTCGTCGATCCGCGCCAGGGTGCGGCCGATGCGCTCCGGCCCGCCGTCCGGGCGCAGCACCTGCGCGATCCACTCCAGCGAGGCGCCGCCCGCCTGCATCGTGGCCGTCGGGACGTAGTGTCCGGGCAGGACGTGGTTGAACGTCATGGTGCGCAGGGCCGGGTCGTACAGCGGCCGCGTGGCCGACATCGAGATCCACGAGGAGGAGCCGAGGTAGGTGTAGGCGCCGTCCTCGGGGGTCAGCACCCCGGCGCCCAGCGCGGCGAGGGGGCCGTCCCCGCCGCCGATGACCACGGGGGTCCCGGCGGGCACCCCGGCCTCCTCCGCCGCCCGGGCACGGACCCGGCCGACGACCGAGGCCGACTCGGCGATGTCGGGCAGCAGGCCCGGGTCGACGGCCGCCGCGTCGAGCACGGTCCGCGACCAGATGCCCGCCCGCTGGTCGAAGGCGTTGGTGCTGGAGGCGTCGGAGGGATCGGTGACGAGCGTTCCGGTCAGGCGCTGGACGATGTAGTCCTTGGCCAGGCACATATGGGCCACCCGGCGGAAGGTCCGCGGTTCGTGGTCGCGCACCCACATCACCTTGGCCAGCGAATACGTGGGGTGGATCCGGTGCCCCAGCAGCCGGTAGGCGCGCTCCTCGCCCAGCTCGGCGGCCAGTGTCCCGGCCTGCTCGGTGCTGCGGTGGTCGGCCCAGATCATCGCGGGCCGCACCGGCCGGTGCGCCCGGTCGAGCAGCACGGCCCCCATCATCTGGCCGCTGAATCCGATGGCGCCGATCCGCTCCGGGGGCGTCCCGCTCCGGGCCAGCAGTTCGCGGCCGGCCCGGCAGACGGCCCGCCACCAGGACTCGGGGTCCTGCTCCGCGATGCCGCCGGCCCGGAAGTCGGTGTCGTAGCGCACGGTCACCGCCGTCACCAGCCGGCCGTCGTCGGTGTGCAGGGACGCCTTGTTCCCGGTGGTGCCGAGGTCATGGGCGATGATCACGGATGTTTCTCCCCAGCTTCCTGGTGTCCGGGCATGGCCTGGAACGTTGCGCAGGTCACTGTCATCCTGTCCGTACAGGATGTCAAGGGTGATGAGCGGGGGTACGACGGGGCCGCGGGGTCGCGAAAAGGGCGGCCGACCCGATGTCGTATCGGGGCCGCCGCCCAGGTGGGAGCGCGTTTCAGCCGGTGCTGTCGTTCACCAGCATCGACGGTGGCGCCCCGGCCCGGCGGCGCCGGCGGACATGCACCTGGAAACGGCTGCGGTCCGCGCGGTGGTAGGCCGTGAAGTACTCCACCGGCCTGCCCTCCTGGTCCCAGGCGGTGCTCCGCAGGAGCAGCACCGGGTCGTGGGCGTCCACGCCGAGCGCCTCGGCCACCGACGGGGCTGCGGGCACCGCCTCCACCTCACGCCTGCCGTGGTCCAGCCCGACGCCGTACTTGCCCTCCAGCAGGGCGTAGAGCGACTGGTGCGTCAGATCCTCGTCGAGCAGTCCGGGCGCCACCCGGTGCGGCAGCCAGGTGCTGGTCAGCGCCCATGGCTCGGCGTTGACATAGCGCAGCCGCTCCAGATGGATCAGCGGTGCGCCCTCCTCGACCTCCAGCTCACGGGCGGCGTCCGCCGTCGCGGGGGCGAACTCCAGCCGGCGCACCGCGCTGACCAGCGCTCCACCGCGGGCGGCCACGTCCTCGTACAGGCCCGTCATCGACTGGAAGAGCGACTCGTCGACCTTGCGGGCGGCCACGAAGGTGCCCTGCCCCTTGCGCCGCACGATGCGGCCCTCGCCCTCGAGCTCGTCGAGGGCCTGGCGCACGACGGTCCGGGAGACGCCGTACCGCTCGCACAGGGTCACCTCGCCGGGCAGCCGTTCACCCACCTTCCAGACGCTGCCGAGCTGTGCCAGCAGCAGCTCCTTGAGCTGGGCGTAGAAGGGCAGTGCGGCATCGCGGTCAATCCGTCCGGGTTCCACGGCGCAAGCGTAGCGCCTGGCGGCGAAGACAACAGCCCGTCCTCTTGACATCCTGTACGTACAGGCCGTCTTATCACTGCCGGAGTCCACCCAAGGAGACATCATGTCCTGGTACCAGGGTGCCCGGATCGCGGTCACCGGAGCCGCCGGGGGCATCGGACGGGCCACCTGCGCACATCTGGCCGGTCTGGGCGCCGAGGTGTACGCCCTCGATCTCACCGCGTCCCCCGTCGGACGGTCCGTCCTCTGCGACGTCACCGACGAGGACAGCGTGACGGCCGCGATCGGCACGGTCGTCACCGAGGGCGGCCGGATCGACGGCCTGGTCGCGGCCGCCGGGGTCGTCGAGGACGACGTGCCCGCGGAGCGGATGAGCGCCGCCGAGTTCGACCGGGTGCTCGGCGTCAATCTGAAGGGCACGTTCCTCAGCTGCGCCGCGGCCGCCCGGCGGATGCTCGACGCGGCGGGAGGCCGGATCGTCACGGTCTCCTCGATGTCCGGCACACATATCGTCAACCACCCGCAGAAGCAGTCCGCGTACAACGCCTCCAAGGCCGCGGTGAGCGCGTTGACCCGTTCCCTGGCCGTCGAGTGGGGGCCGCGCGGGGTGCGGATCAACAGCGTCGCGCCCGGCTATGTCGCCACGCCGCTCAACGACCTCAAGCGGCATATGCACCCGCGCTGGAAGGAGGGCACGGTCGCCGGACGGTTCGCGGAACCCGAGGAGATCGCCGCCGCCATCGGCTGGCTGCTCGGCGACGAGGCCGCCTACTGCGTGGGCACGGAACTGCTGATGGACGGGGGTTTCGCACTCCGATGAGCAGCACATCGAGGACACCGGACGGGGCGGCGGAAGGGGACACGATGGACCGGCGGGTGACCGTGACCGCGGACGGCGACGTCGTCGTGGAGGAGGTGGCACGGGTACGGCCCGCGGCCGGCGAGGCGCGGGTGCGCACCCTGCTGACCGGCATCTGCGGCTCGGACGTCCACGCCCTGCGCGGTGAACACCCCTTCATCTCCCGGCCGTACCACCCGGGACACGAGGCCGTCGGCGTGGTCGCCGAAACCGGACCCGGCGTCACCTCCGTGGCCGAGGGGGACCGGGTGCTGCTCGAACCCAATCTGGGGTGCGGGACCTGCCGCCACTGCCGCTCCGGCCGCTACAACATCTGCGGGGAACTGCGGGTCATCGGCTGCCAGACGGCCGGGGCGATGGCGGACGGCTTCACCGTCCGCGCCGACCGGCTGCACCGGGTGCCCGACGGGCTCACCGATGTGCAGGCCGTGCTCGTCGAGCCGCTGGCCACCCCCGTGCACGCGGTGCGCCGGGCCGGGGACCTCGCCGGCGCCGGTGTGCTGGTCCTCGGCGCCGGGCCGATCGGACTGCTCACCGCCCTGGCCGCGCGGGCGGCGGGCGTGCGGACCGTCATCGTCACCGATCCGGTGGCGGCGAAGCGGGACCGGGCGGTGCGGCTCGGGGCGGACGCGGCGCTCGCGCCCGGTACCCCCGGCCTGCCGGAGCTGGTCAGGGAGCGGCTCGGCGGCGGCGCGGACGCGGTGTTCGACTGCGTGGCGGTGTCCGCCTCCGTCACCCAGGCCGTGCGCTCCGTCGAGAAGGGCGGCACGGTCATGGTCGTCGGGGTGCCCCAGGGCCCGTTGAACGTCCCGCTGGACCTGGTCCAGGACCGCGAGATCGCCGTGCGGGGCTCCCTGATGTACGTCGGGGAGGACATGCGCGCCGCGATGACGCTTCTCGGGACCGGTGCCGTACCGGCCGACGAGTTCGTCACCGCCACCTTCCCCCTGGACCGAGCGGATGAGGCGTTCCGGGCCGCCGGTGGCCCGGACCAGATGAAGGTGCTGGTGAGCGTCGGCTGACCGGCCCGCGAGCACAAGTGAGACGGCCCGAACGAAAGCGCGCCGAAGCGCCCCGAACGAAGGAGACGGCGTGAAAGCCATCGTCTACGACCGACCCTACGCGTACCGCTACACCGACCTGCCGGATCCGGAGCCGGGCCCGGACGAGGTACGTCTGCGGGTGCGGTCCGCGGGGGTCTGCGGCACGGATGCCCATCTCCACCGCGGCGAGTTCTCCCCCCGCTATCCGCTCACCCCCGGACACGAGGTGGTGGGCGAGGTGGAGTCGCTCGGGGAGGGGGTGACGGCGCTCGCCGTCGGACAGCGCGTCGCCCTCAACAACCGTGTCTCCTGCGGCTCGTGCGCCAACTGCCGCCGCGCCAGACCGGCCTTCTGCACCCGGCTGCGGGACCACGGTGTCACCCGGCCGGGCGGGTTCGCCGAAATGATCGTGGTGCCCGCGTCCCACTGCCACCCCGCCGATGACATCCCCCTGGACGTGGTGGCCTTCGCCGAGCCCGTCGCGTGTGCCGTGCACGGCATGGACGTGCTCGCCCCACAGCCCGGCAGCGATGTTCTCGTCTTCGGCGCCGGCACCACGGGGCTGCTGCTCGCACAGCTGCTGGCGGGCAGCGGCGCGGGGCGGGTGACCGTCGCGGCGCCGACCGAGGCCAAGCTGAAGCTGGCCCGGGACTTCGGCGCCGACGAGACGGTGGTCATGGACCGCGACGACTCCTCGGCCTCCCTCGGGGCGCTGCGCGCCCTGGCACCCGAAGGCTTCGACACCGTCGTCGACGCGACCGGCGCCCTCACCGTGATCGAGCAGTGTCTGCCGCTGACCCGTGACGGCGGGACCGTCTTCCTCTACGGCATGGCCGGGGAGCGGGAGCGCGTCGAACTCTCCCCGCACGAGATCTTCAGCCGGGAGCTGACCATCCGCGGATCCTTCACCCAGGCGTTCAGCTTCGATCGCGCGCTGCGCGTCCTGCGCACGGGCCGGGTGCGCACCGACGGCATGATCACCCATCGGTTCGGGCTGGACTCGTACGGCGCGGCCCTCGACGCCGTCCGGGACGACCGCGGCTGCATCAAGGCGGTCATCCACCCCTGACCTCCGGGTCGGGCCCCGGCCCATACGGAACGTGGCTGACCTCGACGGGCGAGGTCAGCCACGTTCCGTATGGGCGCTCCGGTTTCAGGGCAGGCCGGGCCTCCCCGCAGAGCGTGGTTCCCCGGTCGCCGCCCGGGGCAGTGCCGGAGTGGCCGCCTGGGTGTTGCCCATGGACTGCAACGCCGAGGCCACGACGGTCATTTCGGCGACACAGGCCCGCTTGGGGAGGGTGATGGCCGCCAGACACGCCTCGGCGATGTCCTGTGGCTGGACGAACAGATCGCGCAGCTCCTGAGGCGGGGGCTCGGGCCGGTCGTCGAGGATCGGGGTGTTCACTATGCCCGGCAGGATGGTGCACACCCGTATGCCGTTGCCGTACTCGTCCATGCCCGCTCCCCGTGCGAGGCCCAGGAGCCCGGCCTTGGCGGCCTGATAGGCCGGACCGGTGTGATCGGGCCACGCCCCGGCCACGCTCGACAGGACGACCACGTCGCCGCGGGCCTCGCGGAGCCGGGGGAGCAGGGCGTGCAGCAGGTAGAACGTCCCGCTCAGATTGGTGGCGAGCATGGAGTCCCAGACCGGGGGCGTCAGTTGGGCGAGGCGCCGCTCGGGAATGTTGGTTCCGGCGGCACACACCAGGGTGTCCACCGGGCCGGAGAACCGCCGCGCCCAGTCCCGTACCGCCTCGGGGTCACCGACGTCGACACTGTGGTGGTGCAAGCGGTCCGCCCCGGGCGCGGCGTCCCGGGCCTGTTCCTCGATCAGATGGCCACGCCGGGCCAGGCCGTGAACGGTCGCGCCCGCTTCGAGGAAGCGCCGCAGGATCGCGAGTCCGATGCCGCTGCTCGCTCCGCTGACCACGGCGGTGCGCCCGCTCATGTCCCCGAGCCGGCCGGAGGGGTGGCTGTTCATGGGATGTCCTCGGGGGTCGGTGGTCAGAAGGTGCCGTCGATCGTGATGCCCCCGTCGACCCGGAGGGTGGCGCCGTGCACGAAGGAGGCGTCGGAGGAGAGCAGGAAGGCGATGGAGGTGGCGATCTCGGCGGGCTCGGCCAGCCGTCGCATCGGTGTGCGCCGCACCAGCGCCTCCCGGTCGAGCGCTCCCGACTCCAGGCCACTGCGCACCATCTCGGTGGCCACGTACCCCGGCGCCACGGCGTTGACCCGGATGCCGACCGCGCCCCACTCGGCCGCCAGGGTTCGGGTGAGGCCCAGCACTCCGCTCTTGGCGGTGGCGTAGCCGAGCCGGCCGGGGAGCCCGAAGGTCGACCCGACGGAACCGATGTTGACCACACTGGCCCGGCCGCTGCGGGCCAGCAGGGGGTAGGCACCGCGCGCGCAGTGCATCGCGCCGGTGAGGTGGACCGCGAGCTGATGGGCCCACTGCCGGCTGTCGAAGTCCTGGGCCGCCTGCCGGAAGATGACGCCCGCGCCGTTGACCAGTGCGTCGAGCCCACCGGCACGCGTCGCGATGTCGTCGAACATCGCGGCGACGCTGGCTTCGTCGGTGACGTCGACGGCGACTGCCAGGTGCCCCCCTGTCACGGGGGACGCCGCGTCGAGGGCCGCGACCTGCTCCTGGGCGGCGTCGCCCTTGAGGTCGGCGACGACGACGCGCCAGCCCCGCTCGGCGAGGACCCGGGCCGTGGCGGCCCCGATTCCCTGTGCGGCGCCGGTGATGAGAACGGTGGGGTCAGCCATGGGACATCTCCGTGGTGGATTCGGTGGGCCGGGCATCGCGGTCACCCGGTGTGGAGGACCGCTTGAGGGACTGGCGGTAGGGGTCGGGGCTGATCAGCGCCGTGCACACGGTGATCAGCGCCATCGCCGTCATGTAGAGGGCGATGAGGTGGTAGCCGTCGCCCGCCTCCAGCAGGGCGGTGGCGATCAGCGGGGACAGGCCGCCGGCGAGGACGCTGGCCGCCTGCGAGCCGATCGAGGCACCGCTGTAGCGGACCTCGGGCTCGAACAGCTCGGCGAAGTAGGCGGACTGCGGTGCGTACACCGCGTGGTTGCCGACGTTGATGCACAGGATCGTGACGAGATAGATGACCGGCAGCGATCCGCTGTCGAGCGCCCAGAAGAAGGGCCAGGACAGGGCGGCGAGCAGGGCCGAACCGAAGAGCACCACGGGCCGGCGTCCGACCCGGTCGGACAGCCGTCCCCACAGGGGCAGGCTGATCAGGCCCAGGGCGGCCGTAATGATCACCCCGATGAGCAGGTCGTCGCGTTCCAGGCTGAGCACCGTCGTGCCGTAGGTGAGCACGAAGGTGGTGTGGATGTAGAAGGTGCTGTTCTCGGCGAACCTGATGCCCGCGGCGCGCAGGACGTTGGCAGGCTGGGTGCGCAGCACGGCGATCACCGGCCGTCGTTCGATCCGGCCCGCTCGCTCCATCGCGCGGAACACCGGGGATTCGCTCACCCGGAGCCGGATGACGAGCCCGAGCGCGATGAGTACCGAGGAGGCGAGGAAGGGGACGCGCCAGCCCCACGCCTGGAAGTCGTGGTCGCTCGTGGTGCCCGACAGGGCGAAGAAGGCCAGGTTGGCGATGAGCATTCCGGCGGGAACCCCCATCTGCGGCCAACTGCCGTAGAAGCCACGCCGGTTGGGCGGTGCGTGCTCGACGGCCATCAGGGCCGCAGCGCCCCATTCGCCGCCCACCCCGAAGCCCTGGACGATCCGCAGGGCCACCAGGAGCAGGGGGGCTGCGACGCCCAAGGTGGGGAAGCCGGGAAGCAGCCCGATACAGAAGGTGCTGCCGCCCATGAGCAGCAGCGAGACCACCAGCATGGACTTACGGCCGATCTTGTCCCCGTAGTGCGCGAAGACCACGCCGCCGACGGGCCGGGCGGCGAACCCCACGGCGTAGGTGCTGAACGCGAGGAGCGTTCCCACCACCGGAGAGGTGCCGGCGGGGAAGAAGAGTGTGTTGAAGACCAGGGCGGCGGCGATGCCGTAGGTGAAGAAGTCGTACCACTCGATGGCCGTTCCGATCATGGTCGCCCAGGCCACGGTGCGGATGTTGGGTGTGTCGGCGGTGGGAGGGGAGGGTGGTGTGACGGCGGAGGGAGGATTCATTGCTGGGTCCTTCGAGGCGGGGGGAGGAGGGGACGAGCGGAGGTCCCGCGACCCGGTGTCTCTCAGTCCGGGAGCAGGGTCTCCTTGAGGACGGGGCTCGGCCGCCGGGCGAGCTCATCGAGGAGCTCCCCGGCCCGGCCGAGCGGCCGGGAGCGCTTGAGACCGTCGACGGCCGGGACGAGCCCTTCGGCCAGCAGGTCCATCGCGTGGCGGAAGTCCTCGCGCTGGTACATCTGGACGCCGATGAGCTCGCGTTCGCCGCGCTGGAGTGCCACTCCGCCGACGGTCAGCTCGGCGGGGCTGATGCCCACCAGGACGGTTCGGCCGCCACGGCAGGTCGCCGTCAGCGCCTGCGTGGTGGTGGCCTGGGCGCCGACGCAGTCGAACACCACATCCGCGCCTTCGGAACGGATGTGGTCCCCGGCCGTGAGGAGCGGTTGGGCGGCCGTCGTGCGCACGACGTGCGGCACCCCGAGCCGGCGGGCGAGGTCGAGCCGCAGCGGGTCCCGGTCGGTCACCACCACCCGGCCGACGCCCTGGGCGGCGAGCACGAGCGCGCAGAAGACGCCGATCGGACCCGCACCGATCACCAGGGCCTGGTCGTCGGCGCCGACGCGGGCCCGGGCGACCGCGTGCACGGCCACTGCCAGCGGTTCGATCAGGACCCGCAGTTCCTCGGGCACCCGGGGGTCGATCGGCAGGAGGTGGTGCGGCGGGACGGTCAGGAACCGGGCCATGGCCCCGTCGATCTGGCCGCCGACGAACCGCATCAGCGCACACAGCTGCTCGCGCCCCCGCGCGCAGTTGTGGCAGGTGCCGCAGCCGGCCGGGGGAACGATGACCACGGGGGTGCCGGGGGTGAGCGGTGCCGAGCCGGTGGCATCGGGGTCCGCAGCGTGTTCTTCGACGATCCCCCATGCCTCGTGCCCGAGGGCCAGTGGGGGCTTGAGCACGGCGTGCTCGCCGGACCACATCTTCAGATCGCTGCCGCACACGCCGACTTCGCGGACCCGGACCCGGACCTCGCCCGGTGGGGGGCCGGTGAGGTCCCGCTCGACGAGGGCGAGCTGCCGGGGCGCGGTGACACGGACCTGACGTTGGCGGGTGTCCGGGGCCCGCGACACTCCCTCGGTCACGGGCGTGGACTGGTCGGGGAGGGGCATCGCATCTCCTTGGCTTCGACGAAAGCCCACCTCGGTGGTGGTGTGACGGCGGCCACGGAGACATTCTCATGACGTGGACGCACTGTCCAGTGGATGGTAACTTCCGATGACGAGGGTGGTACGGCCCGGACTCGGCCGTGCCGCCGACTGGGCTCACCTACTGGGCTCGCCAATGGGGCTCACCGACTGGGAGAGACACCGAATGACTGCACAGACGCCGGTCGCGCCGGCGGACCGCGAACTCATCGAGCACATCGAGGAACGGGCGTTGTTCGCCCGTCTGGAGACGGTGCGGCTGATCTCGATCGCCAAGACCGGCCATTACGCGTCCGGTTTCTCCTGCGCGGAGATCCTGGCCACCCTGTACTACGGGGTGATGCGGCTGCGGCGCGGGGAACCGGACTGGCCCGACCGCGACCGTTTCCTCTTCGGCAAGGGGCACGCGGCGGCCACGCTGTACCCGCTGCTGGCCGACTGGGGCTTCTTCGACGCGGCGGAGCTGGATGAGTACACCCGTCTGGGGAACGCCTTCGGTGACCACCCGGACATGACCCGCATTCCGGGGATCGACTTTTCCTCCGGGTCGCTGGGCCACGCGCTGTCGGCCGGGACCGGTATGGCGATGGGCGGCCGCCTCCAGGGGCGCTCGTACACCACGTTCGTCCTGCTCGGCGACGGAGAGCTGCACGAGGGGCAGGTCTGGGAGGCGGCCCTGGGCGCCGCGCATCACCGTCTGGGACGGCTGGTGGCCATCGTCGACCGCAACGACCATTCACTCGACGGCCGCATCGACGGCGTGACCGGGATCGAGCCACTGCTGGAGAAGTGGCGGGCGTTCGGATGGCAGACGCACGAGGTCGACGGACACGACGTCGCGTCCCTGCTGCCCCTGCTGCGCTCGCTGGCGGAGGACACCGGCCGTGACCGTCCGGCCGTGGTCGTCGCCAACACCGTGAAGGGGAAGGGGATTTCCTATATGGAGTCCGAGTTCGGATGGCATCTGGGCTGGCTGGCCGAGCGGGACGAGGCCAACGCCCTGGCGGAACTGCGGGGGGCACGGTGAGCGTCGCGCCCGGTCTGCAGCCGGAATCCTGGCATCTGCTGAGCCTGCTGGAGCAGGCCCCGGGTCTTCAGGCCCTCGGCGACACCCTCGCCGACCTGGCCGACGAGGGCCATCCCGTGGTCGTCGGCACCGCCGACCTGAAGTACTCCAACGGACTGGTGCGCTTCCAGGAACGCCACCCGGACAAGTACCTCCAGTTCGGGATCTCCGAGCAGCACATGGTGTCCACCGCGGCGGGC
The DNA here is from genome assembly GCF_024298965.1 of Streptomyces rapamycinicus NRRL 5491. NCBI lineage: Bacteria > Bacillati > Actinomycetota > Actinomycetes > Kitasatosporales > Streptomycetaceae > Streptomyces > Streptomyces rapamycinicus. The sequence continues at coordinate 10,349,938 of NZ_CP085193.1, forward strand.
CTGGCCACCACCGGCCTGCGGCCCTACGTCGCCACCTTCGCGTCCTTCATGGCGCTGCTGGCCTGCGAACAGATCCGCACCGACGTCGCGTACACCCGCCAGCCGGTCCGGCTGATCGGCCACCACGCGGGGATCACCCTGGGCTTCTACGGGACCTCCCACCACGCCACCGAGGACCTCGCCATCACCCGGAGCATCGCCGGGCTCACCGTGGTCGCACCGGCCGACACCGCGGCCCTGGCCGCGGCGCTGCGCGCCTCGGTGGATCTCCCGGGCCCGGTCTACTTCCGGATCGGCCGTGGCCGGGACCCGGACGTCTACCCGGCGGGCACCACCCTGGAGATCGGGAAGGCGGTCGAGCACGGAACGGGGAGCGACCTCACGCTCATCGCCACCGGCTCCATGGTCCACCCCGCCCTGGGGGCCGCGGCGGCGCTCAACGCGGACGGGTACGACGTCGGGGTGCTCGACATGCACACCGTCAAACCCCTCGACGAGGAGGCGGTGCTGGCCGCCGCGCGGCGCTCCCGGCTGCTGATGACGGTGGAGGAGCACAATGTGCTCGGCGGTCTCGGCGGCGCGGTGGCCGAGCTGATCAGCGAGCACGGCATACCGGTCCGGCTGCACCGCCACGGGATCCGCGACCAGTACAGCCTCATCGGCCCGCCCACCCATCTCTACCGGCACTACCGGCTGGACGCCCCCGGAGTCGAGGCGGAAGCCCGCGAAGCGCTCCTCGCCTAGAACCGAAGCGCTGCTCGCCCAGAGCCGCTAGGCGCGAGATGCCCGCCCCGGGATTCCTCCGGGGCGGGCGCCGTGTCCTGGGCCGTCGGTCCCTTCCGTCAGCCGAAGTCGGCGACGGCGCCGGTGACGGCCTTCCAGCCCAGCGCCCGCGAAATCTCCTGGCCGGCCTCGACCAAACGCTCGCGCAGACCGGCCGGGTCGGTGCCGAGGATCGCCTCCCGGACCCCGCTGATGGACAGGGCGGCACGGACCTGTCCCCGGTAGTCCAGGATCGGGACGCCGAGCGCGGCCACACCGACTGTCACGTCCTGGTCGCTGACCGAGATCCCACTGTCGGAGGTCTGCTCCAGCACCGGGACCAGCGAGTCCGCCGTGACCGGAGTGGACGGGGTGAACCGCTCCAAGGGCCCCTGCTCAAGGTAGTCCGACCAGGCCGAGCGGTCCTGGAAGGCCAGCAGGGCGCGGGAGGCCGCCCCGGCGTGCAGCGGCAGCGCACCGCCGAGTTTCAGGGCGAGGGACTGGACCCGTCGGCCGTCCAGCCGCTCGATGCACACCGCCTCGCGGCCGCGCTGGACGCACAGGTACACCGTCTCGCCGGTCTCGTCGTGGAGGCGCTCCATCACCGGTTGCGCGAAGCGCCGTTCGTCGAAACGCTCCACCACGGCGGTGCCGAGGCTGAGCAGATGGAATCCCAGGCGGAAGGTGCCGCGTCGGCTGCCGCCCTCCACCATGTCCAGGCCTTGGAGGCTCGACAGCAGTCGGTATACCGAGCTGCGGGGCTCACCCAGCTCCTCCGCGAGCTGCGCGGCCGTCGCCTCGCCTCTCGCCGCGAGCAGGTCGAGGACCTCAACGGACTTCCGGACGAGAGCCAGACCACCATCTTGTGCCACGAGAGCAAAGATATCACTCAGCGGACAGAGCGACTACTGGTCAGTAATCGATGGCGGGGGCGGCGCGGGGTGCCGGGATCCGGCCGTCCCGTACGCGGCGCCGGAACCAGATGACCTTTCCGGTGGCGGTGACGCGGGTGCCGAAGGTGTCGGCGAGCGCGGCGACGAGGAGCAGCCCGCGGCCGCTCTCGGCGTCGGGGTCGCTGGGGCGCGGCCGGGGCGCCTCGTGGCAGCCGTCCCCGACCTGGCAGATCACACAGCATCCGCGGCGCAGCCGGAGCCGCAGCCACACGGGCCCTTCGGCGTGCTCGATCGCGTTGGTCACCAGCTCGTCCACCATCAGGACGATGTCGTCGGCGGCGGTGTCGGGCACCCCCCAGCTGCGCAGGGCGCCCGCCGCGGTACGGCGGGCCCGGCCCACGGCGGCCGGGTCGGAGGCCAGCCGCAGGGCCAGCCCGCGCGGGGTGGTGTGGACATCGGGCGGACCCGTCCGCCGGCGCGGCGGCGGGCCGTTGGGTGGTGAGGGGGACACGGTGGCGACCGCGCCCGCTGGGTTCACTGTCATTTCCGTACTCCTTTCCGGGCGCTGTGCGGTCCGGAAGGGGGTTGTGGCCGACTCCGTCGGGAAGGGGGCCACCTCCCAGCCTCGTAGTGATTTCTGCGATAGTCAAGATCGTTCGAGGAAATTTCTACGCAATTTCGAGGCGCGGTTCATGTCGGACGTATGTCGTAGAAATTTCTTCGAGGCATATTGACAGTGCTCGAAACCTCTGCGACGTTGTGGATCGAGCCGCTGAGCACGTCCCACCGGCCATCCCCAGCCCGATCAGGGCCGAGCCGGCCGATGAACGCGTCGGCACCGACAGTCCCCGCTGCCGCGAACCGGCACCCGGCGGGCGGCGCACTTCCCCCAGCCACCCCCCGCACGTCGAGAAAAGGCAATCTCATGGCAGATCGCGTCATGCCGCGCCACAGAGCGCTCGCGGCCTTGTCCGCCGGAATCGGTCTCACCCTGCTGCTCACCTCATGCGGGAGCGGCCTCAGCGGCCACGGTGACGACAAGACCATCGTCGGCCTCGTCACCAAGACCAACGACAACCCCTTCTACGTGAAGATGCGCGAGGGCGCCCAGAAGAAGGCCCGCCAGCTCGGCGTGGACCTGAGGACCTTCGCCGGCAAGGGCCAGGCCGACAACGACTCACAGGTCAAGGCCATCGAGAACCTGGTGGCGGCGGGTGCCAAGGGCATTCTGATCACCCCGGCCGACTCCGGCGCGATCATCCCCGCCATCGACCGGGCGCGGAAGGCCGGTGTCATGGTCGTCGCCCTGGACTCGCCGACGGAACCGGCATCCGCGGTGGACGCCACCTTCGCCACCGACAACCGGCTGGCCGGCCGCATGATCGGCAAGTGGGCCAAGGCGCGGATGGCCGGCAAGCGGCCGAGGGTCGCCCTGCTGGACCTCAGCTCCGAGCAGGTCAAGGTCGATGTCCTGCGGGATCAGGGCTTTCTGGAGGGCTTCGGCGTCGATGTCCGGAACCCGAACCGGATCGGCGACGAGCGCGACTCCCGGATCGTCGGCCACGAGGTGACCGGCGCCAACGAGGAGGGCGGGCGCGACGCCATGGAGAAGCTGCTCCAGAAGGACGGCTCCATCAACCTCGTCTACACCATCAACGAGCCCACGGCGGCGGGTGCCTATCAGGCCGTCAAGGCGGCCGGTAAGCAGAAGGACATCACCATCGTCTCCGTCGACGGCGGCTGTCCCGGCGTCAAGAACGTGGCTGGCGGCGTCATCGGCGCGACCTCGATGCAGTTCCCCGTGAAGATGGCCGCCGATGGCCTCGCCGCCGTGGCCGCGCACACCAAGGACGGCGGCAAGGGCTCCGGCTCTTCCGGACAGGGCTTCACCAACACCGGAGTCTCCCTCATCACGGACACCCCCGTATCCGGTCTGGATTCGCAGAAGTCGGACTGGGGCCTGCGCCACTGCTGGGGCTAGCCCCGCGCACCACCGCCGGGGCCCACCCGGCGGACGTCCGGCACATCCACAAATCCCTTACCGTTTCCAGGAGTTGACCGTGGTGCACGACACCCTCCCGCCAACCGCCGCAGACCCTCCCACCACCCGGCCGCAGGCGCGCGGAGCGCTCGCCCGCGGACAGGCGGCCCTGCACACCAAGCCGCTGCTCGGCCCCCTCATCGTGCTGCTCCTCGCCTCGCTGTTCTTCAGCGTGTGGGTGGGGTCCCGGTTCAGCGATCCGCTCAATATCTCGCTGATCGTCCAGCAGGTGCAGATCATCGGCATGGTCGGCATCGCCCAGACGCTGATCGTGCTGACCGCGGGCATCGATCTGTCGGTCGGGGCCATCACCGTGCTCGCCTCCGTGGTGATGGGCAAGCTGGCGGTGGACCACGGTCTGCCGGTGCCCCTGGCCCTGCTGCTCGGTGTCGTCATCGGCGGCGTCTGCGGCGGACTCAACGGTGTGCTGGTCACCCGGTTCCGCATTCCGCCGTTCATCGCCACGCTCGGCACCCTCAGCGTCTTCTCCGCCCTCACCCTCTTCTACTCGCGGAGCGAGACCATCCGGGCCCAGGACGTGCCGCCCCTGCTGAGCTGGCCGGGCCGCTCCATCAATGTCCTGGGCACCGATGTCACCTACAGCTCGCTGATGATGATCGGCTGCTTCGCCGCCGTGGCCTATCTGCTGCGGGGCACCGCGTGGGGCGCCCATCTGCACGCGGTGGGCGACAACCGTGAGGGGGCCCGCCTCAGCGGGATCCGCACCGGCCGGGTGCTGCTCAGCGTGTATGTGGTGGCGGGGCTGATCTGCGGCCTGGCCGCGTGGTTCCTCATCGGGCGGATCGGCTCGGTCAGCCCGCAGGCCGGTGAGAACCTCAACCTCCAGTCCATCACCGCCGTCGTCATCGGCGGCACCAGCCTCTTCGGCGGCCGTGGCCATGTCCTCGGCACCCTGCTGGGCTCCCTCATCGTGGGCGTGTTCAGCAGCGGACTCGCGCTGTCCGGAGTGGACGCCCTGTGGCAGGTCTTCACCGTGGGTGTCCTGGTGATCGTGGCAGTCGCCGCCGACCAGTGGATCCGGAAGGTGGCGGCATGAATCCCCGGAACGATCCCCGGAACACCACCACCGACGTACTCGCCCTCCAGGCGCGCGGCCTGGTCAAGCGCTACGGACATGTCACCGCCCTCGGCGGGGCCGATGTGGAGCTGCGGGCCGGTGAGGTCCTCGCCGTCATCGGCGACAACGGAGCCGGCAAGTCGACGCTCATCAAGTGCCTCTCCGGGGCGGAGGTCCCCGACGCCGGGGAGATCCGCCTCTTCGGGGAGCCGGTGCGGTTCCGCAACCCCCTGGACGCGCGGGACCACGGACTGGAGACCGTCTACCAGAACCTGGCCGTCGCGCCCTCCCGGGACATTCCCGCCAACCTCTTCCTCGGCCGTGAGCGCCGCAGGTCCGGCCCGCTCGGCAGCGTCTTCCGGCTGCTGGACAAGAAGGGGATGCGCGAGGAGACCCGGGAACTGCTCACCTCCCTCGGGCTGCTGACCATCCAGAACTTCTCCCAGCCGGTGGAGACGCTCTCCGGCGGGCAGCGCCAGGGCGTCGCCGTGGCACGCGCCGCCTGCTTCGGCAGCCGGGTGATCATCATGGACGAGCCGACGGCGGCGCTCGGGGTGCGGGAGTCGCAGCGGGTGCTCGACCTCATCCGCGAAATCCGCAGCCGGGGCGTGCCGGTCATCCTGATCAGCCACGACATGCCGCATGTCTTCGACGTCGCCGACCGCATCCACGTCCAGCGGCTGGGCCGGCGCGTCGCCCTGGTGCGCACCTCCGACATCTCGATGCCCGACGCCGTCGCCCTGATGACCGGAGCGCTGGACCCCGCGGAGCTCGACGGCAGATCCCCGGCGGGCACCCCGTGACCGCACCCAGCGACCCCACCCCCACCCACCGGGAGCAGGCATGAACACCACACGGCCCGCCGTGCGCCCCGTCTCCGGCACCCCCCTCACCGGCACCTTCACCGCCCCGCCGGAGGCCGGACCGGACGATGTGACGCTGTGGTGGCTCGGGCAGGCCGGATTCGCCCTGCGCCACCGCGGCGGGCTGATCCTGATCGACCCGTATCTCTCGGACACCCTCGCCGAGAAGTACCGCGGCAAGCTCTTCCCGCACCGCCGGATGCACCCCGCCCCGGTGGCACCGGAGGCCATCCGCGGGGTGGACGCGGTGCTGTGCACCCATGGACACACCGACCACATGGACCCGGGCACCATCCGGGCCCTGCTCCCGCACAACGATCCGCGCTTCGTCGTCCCGCGCGCCGAGCGGGCCCGGGCCCTGGAGCGTGGCGTACCCGCCGCCCGGCTGACCGGGACCACCGCGGGTGAGCGCGTGGAACTGGACGGCGGAGTCACCGTCGAACCGGTCCCGGCCGCCCATGAACACCTCGAACAGGACGAGAACGGAGACCACCGCTTCCTCGGCTATGTGCTCACGGTCGGCGGTGTCCGCGTCTACCACTCCGGCGACTGCGTCCCGTACGACGGGCAGCCCGAGCGCTTGCGCACACTCCGCGCCGACGTGGCGCTGCTGCCCGTGAACGGGCGCGACCGCCACCGCACCGAGAACGGCGTCCCCGGCAACTTCACCGTCCGGGAGGCGGCCGAGCTGTGCGAGGCGGCCGGGATCCCGCACCTGCTCTGCCACCACTTCGGCCTGTTCGACTTCAACACCGTCGACCCGGAGGACGCCCGCGACGCACTGCGCCGCCGCGCCACGCCACTGTCCTGGACCGTGCCGCGGGTGGGCGACGCCTACGTCCTCACCCCGGGCGGCCCCACCGCGAAAGAGGACCGATGAACCCCACCGAACTCCTCGGCCGACTGCGCCGCGTCCGGGTCGTCCCGGTCGTCACCCTGCCCCAGGTACGCCACGCCGACCCGCTCGGCGAGACGCTGCTCGGGGCGGGACTGCCGGTCGCCGAGATCACCTTCCGCACCCCGGCCGCCCGGGACGGGATCGCCACCCTGCGGGCCCGCCACCCCGAGCTGCTGGTCGGCGCGGGTACGGTCCTGGACCGCACCACCGTGGACCACGCCATCGACGCGGGAGCCCAGTTCGTGGTGGCGCCCGGTTTCAACCCGGACGTCGTGGACCACTGCCTGGAGCGGAAGATCCCCGTCGTCCCCGGCATCAACAGCCCCACCGGTGTCGAGGCGGCCGTGGCCAGGGGACTGTCGCTGGTGAAGTACTTCCCGGCCGAGGCGTCGGGCGGACTGCGGCTGCTGGACGCCATGGCGGCTCCGTACGACGGGATGGCGTTCATGCCCACCGGCGGTATCACACCGGACAACCTCCCCGACTATCTCAGCCGGCCGCACGTGGCCGCCTGCGGCGGCACCTGGATCGCCAGTACGGCGCTGCTGGCCGAGGGGGAGTACGAGGCCATCGGGCGCAACGCCCGCGGCGCGGCCGAGATCGCCGCCTCGGCCACCTTCTGAAGGCCCCTCCCGAAGACCCCTCCCGAAGACCGACTCCTGAAACACCTCCCGAAGACCACCTACGAACACCCACCCACACACCCCAAAGGGACAGCATGACCACCACCTACGAACCCGCCCCCGGCACCGCGCTGGAGGGCAAGGTCGCCATCATCACCGGTGGCGCCTCCGGCATCGGCGAGGCCGTCGGCCGGATCTTCGCGGCCAACCGGGCCAAGGTCCTCCTGGTCGACATCGACGGCAAGCGACTCCAGCAGGTCGTCGGCTCCATCCAGTCCCAGGGCGGCGCCTGCGTGGGCATCGAGGCCGATGTCACCGAGGAGGAGCAGGTCCAGAGCTTCTTCCGGACCGCCATGGAGGAGTGGGGCCAGGTCGATCTCCTCGTCAACAGCGCGGGCCGCGACTCCCTCTCACCCCCGGTGACCGAGGTGACGCTGGAGGAGTGGAACAAGACCATCGGCCCCAATCTGACCGCGGTCTTCCTGTGCTGCCGCGAGGCGTTCCGCATCATGGAGCGGCAGCCCACCGGCGGGCGCGTCATCAATATGGGCTCGTCCTCGGCCCGATTGGCATCCGGCCCCGGCCACAGCCCCTACCGCGCCTCCAAGCACGGGATGATGGGATTCAGCAAGAACATTCTCCTTGAGGGCAAGGAGAAGAACATCGGTGTGACGGTGATCAACCCGTCCCACGTCAAGACCCCGATGACCGAGATCATCGACAAGGGCCTGTACGACGGCGACATCCCCGCCTACCTCGACGGCTGGCTGGACGACAAGGAGCTCGCCGAGGGCATCCACGCCAGCTGCATCGACGTCGACAACGTCGCCGAGGTGTCCCTCTACGTGGCCACCCGCACGCCCGACGTCACCATCCCCCAGATCGCGCTCTACCCGACGCACAAGGCACACCGCTACGGCATGGAAGTCTGAGGCGGACCAAGCGATGAAGGCAGCAGTACTGCAATCCGAGGGCGTCCTCACCCTCACCGACATCCCGGCCCCCGCCCCCGTGGGCGACCGCTCCGTCCTCGTCCGCGTCGGCGGTGTGGGCGTATGCGGCTCGGACGTGCTGAGGTTCGGCCGCGGGAAGGCGTATCACTATCCGCTCGTCCTGGGCCACGAGTTCTCCGCCGTGGTCGAGGAGGTGCCGGAGGGAAGCCGCTTCCGCCCCGGGGACCGCGCCGCGGTCTTCCCCCTCCTGCCCGATCCGGCGGATCCGATGACCCAGATCGGCGAGTACGCCGTCGGCTCCGGCTACGACTACTACGGGTCGCGGCGCGACGGCGCCATGGCCGAGTTCCTCCATGTGCCCGAGGCCAATCTGGTGCCGGTGGCGCGGGATGTGCCGCTGGTGCACGCCGCCATGGTGGAGCCCGCCGCGGTCGCCCTGCACGCCATGCTGAAGTTCCAGCTGCCCGCGCACGCCACCGCGCTGGTGATCGGGGCCGGTCCCATCGGGGCGCTGGCCGCCCAGTGGCTGCGCATCCTGGGCGCCAGCGAGGTGTACGTGGCCGATGTGGACGAGCGCAAGCGCGCCGTCATGGCCGGTCTCGGCTTCCCGGTCATCGACGCGTCCGCCGGGGACACCGTGGACACGGTCCGGGAGCTGACCGGCGGCCGGGGCGTGGACTGCGCGGTGGAGGCGAGCGGTCTGCCCGCCACCCTCGTCCAGGCCATCACCGCGGCGGCCCCGCTCGGCCAGGTGACGCTCCTGGGCGACATCTCCGGTGACCTGACCCTGCCGCGCGCCCTGGTCTCCTCGATCCTCCGCCGTGAGCTGCGCGTCTACGGCACCTGGAACTCCAGGATCACCCCGGCCGGGCGCAGCGAATGGGACATGGTGGTCCACCACCTGGGCCGCGATCTGAAGGTGGCGCCGCTCATCAGCCACACCCCGAGCCTGGAGGAGGCACCGGCGATGTTCGCCGACATGCTGGAGCGCCGCACCTGGTACAACAAGGTCGTCTTCGCGGTCGCCGACCAGGCCCAGGCCGAGCTCATCCGGCCGGGTGTCGTCGGAGGTGCGTCATGAGGGCCGCCGTTCTGCGCAGGCCGGGGGAGCTGGCGGTCGAGGACGTGGCCGAGCCCACCGTCGTCGGCGACGACCTGCTGGTGCGGGTCCGGGCCGCCTCCATCTGCGGCACCGACCTGCGCATCTTCAAGCACGGCCACTTCAAGATCCGCGACGGGCAGCCGCGGGTGCTCGGCCACGAGGTGGCGGGGGACGTGGTGGCGGCCGGGCCGCGGGTGACCGCGTTCCACCCGGGCATGCGGGTCACCGTCACCCCGAACGTGGGCTGCGGCCGCTGCGACATGTGCCGCCACGGCTACAACAACATGTGCCCGGACTACGAGGCGTTCGGCATCAGCATCGACGGCGGCTTCCAGGAGCTGCTGCGGGTGCCCGGCTTCGCCGTCCAGCGCGGCAACGTCTTCGAGATCCCCGAGGGCGTCTCGTACGCCGAGGCGGCCCTGGTGGAACCGTTCTCCTGCTGCTACAGCGGGCAGCGCGGGCTGCGGGTCGGCCCCGAGGACGTCGTGGTCATCACCGGCGCGGGCCCCATCGGGGCGTTCCATGTGCTGCTCGGCAAGCTCGCCGGGGCCCGCAAGGTGATCATCTCCAACCGCAGCCGGCCCCGTCTGGACCTCGCCGCCCGGCTCGGCGCCGATGTGTGTGTCGGGGTACGCGAACAGGACCTGGCCGAGGTGGTGCGCGAGCATACCGGCGGCCGGGGCGCGGACGTGGTCATCACGGCCGTGTCCGACCCCCAGGTGCAGGCGCAGGCGGCCGAACTGCTCGCCCCGCTCGGCCGGCTCAACTACTTCGCCGGCCTCGGCGCCGCGCGGACCATCCCGCTCGACACCAACGCCGTGCACTACAAGGGCCTCACCCTGACCGGGACGACCGGCTCCACCAACGGCGACTACGGCCGTTGTCTGCGGCTGGTCGGCGAGCGCCGCGTCGATCTGTCACCACTGGTCAGTGAGGTGTTCCCACTGGAGAAGATCCACGATGCCTTCGGCTACGCGGCCTCCGGGGCCGGGATGAAGGCCATGGTCACGTTCGACGGCGACCCCCACGCCACCACATCGCGCCCCGCCCCGGCAGAAGGCAGGTGACATCCATGACCCACCGCTATGTCATGGCCTTCGACGCCGGCACCACCAGCATCCGGGCCATCCTCTTCGACAAGGCGGGCGACATCGCCGCGGTCGCCAGCCAGGAGTTCCCGCAGATCTATCCGCAGCCCGGCTGGGTCGAGCACAACCCGCTCGACATCTGGAACACCCAGGTCACCGTCGCCAAGCAGGTGCTGGCCCAGGCCGAGTGCGGCTCCGAGGACATCGCCGCCATCGGTGTCACCAACCAGCGCGAGACGGTGGTGGTCTGGGACCGCGCCACCGGAGAGCCCGTGCACCACGCCATCGTGTGGCAGGACCGCCGCACCGCCGCGCTGTGCGAGGAGCTCAAGGCCCGCGGCCTGGAGGAGTACGTCCAGCGGACCACCGGGCTGATCATCGACGCCTACTTCTCCGCCACCAAGGTGAAGTGGATCCTCGACAACGTCCCCGGCGCACGGCAGCGCGCCGAGCGCGGCGAACTCGCCTTCGGCACCGTCGACTCCTGGCTGATCTGGAACCTCACCGGCGGCGCCGCACACGTCACCGACTACACCAACGCCTCGCGCACCATGCTGTTCGACATCACCCGGCTGGACTGGGACCAGCGGCTGCTCGACGAGCTCGACATCCCCCGCGAGATCCTCCCCGAGGTGCGTCCCACCAGCGAGCTCTACGGCCACACCGATGAGTCGGTGCTGCTCGGCGCCCGGATCCCGGTCGCCTCGGCCGTAGGCGACCAGCAGGGCGCGCTGTTCGGCCAGGCGTGCTTCGACCCGGGCTCGGTGAAGGCCACGTACGGCACCGGGGCCTCGCTGGTCCTCAACACCGGTGACAGCCCCGTCTTCAGCGGCAGCGGCATGCTCACCACCATCGCCTGGGGCGTGGACGGCGGCGTCGAATACGCCCTGGAAGGGCTGATCTTCGTGGCCGCCGCCTCCATCCAGTGGCTGCGCGACGAGCTCCAGATCGTCTACGACGCCGAGGACACCGAGTACGCCGCCCTCAACGTCCCCGACACCAACGGCGTCTATGTCGTACCGGCCTTCGTGGGGCTCGCCGCCCCGTACTGGGACCAGTACGCGCGCGGCGCCATCCTCGGCCTGACCCGCGGCGCCAGCCGCAAGCACGTCATCCGGGCCACGCTGGAGTCCATCGCCTACCAGATCCGCGACGTCATCACCTGCATGGAGGCCGACTCGGGCCTCACCACGCGGGAGATCAAGGTCGATGGCGGGGCCACCGCCAACAACTTCCTCATGCAGTTCCAGGCCGACATCCTCGACGTCCCCGTGCTGCGCCCCACCGTCATCGAGTCCTCGGCCCGTGGCGCGGCCTTCCTCGCCGGGCTCGCCACCGGGTTCTGGCAGGACCGGGAGGAGCTGTCCGGCACCTTCCGGCTCGAGCGCCGCTTCGACTGCGCGATGGACCGCGCACGGGCCGACCGGCTCTACGCGGGCTGGCAGAAGGCGGTGGGCTGCGCCCGGGACTGGGAGGAGCACTGACCCGGCCGCCCACCCGGCTTAACCACGCACGGCTCCTCGAAGGAGAACTGACATGCCGCGGACGTATCACGCCGCCGCCCGCCCGACGATGTACTTCATCGGCGTCACCACCACCAAGTCCTCCATCATGAAGGTCTTCCCGGCGTGGGCGCGCGAGCTGAACCTCGACGCCGTCATCGAGGGCATCGACCTCCCGCTGGACGACACCCCCGAGCACTACCGGGAGGTGGTCGACTTCATCAAGCACGACCCGCACTCGCTGGGCGCGCTGGTCACCACCCACAAGCTCAACCTCTACAAGGCCGCCCACGAACTCTTCGACGGCGTCGGCCACGAAACCGAGCTGCTGGACGAGGTCAGCAGCGTCTCCAAGCGCGGCGACCAGCTGTGGGGCCACGCCATGGACCCCGTCACCAGCGGCCTGGCCCTGGAGGCCATCGTGCCCGACGGTTACTGGTCCCGCACCGGGGGCGAGCTGCTGCTGCTCGGCGCGGGCGGCTCCTCCCTCGCCCTCACGCTGTATCTGCACAACCGCCAGGCGGCCGGTGGCGACGTCCCCTCCCGCATCGTGGTCACCAATCGCCGCGAGGCCCGGCTGCGCGAGATGCGCACCGTCCACGAACGCCTCGGCTTCACCATCCCCGTCGACTACCGGCTCGCCCCCGAGCCGAGCGACAACGACGCACAGCTGCGGACACTCTCCCCCGGCTCCGTCGTGGTCAACGCCACCGGACTCGGCAAGGACCGGCCCGGCTCCCCGCTCACCGACGCCGCCCGGTTCCCCGCCGACGCCATCGCCTGGGACTTCAACTACCGCGGCGACCTGGTCTTCCTGGACCAGGCACGGGCCCGGCGGGACGCCTCCGGGCCGAGCGTCGTGGACGGCTGGCTGTACTTCATCCACGGCTGGACCCGCGTCATCGCCGAGGTCTTCCACATCGACATCCCCACCCACGGCCCCGTCTTCGAGCGGCTGTCCCGCATCGCCCGCGACGTCACCAAGGAGCACGCATGAGCACCACCGCCCCCCGCCCGGCCGTCGTCACCGACTTCAGCCTCGCCACCGGGCTCTCCCGGACCAAGAAGCCGCTCCAGCGCCGCATGTCCGCCATGGCCGGGATGTACGCCGACCAGGAGGCGGCGGAGCGCCTGGCCGAAGAGGACGTCCTGGTCTACGAGTTCTTCGACATGGGCGTCCCCCAGAGCTCCGGGGAGGTGGCCTACGGCACCAGCATCACCTACCCGGGCAAGGTCGGTGACGAGTACTTCATGACCAAGGGCCACTTCCACTCCGTGCTCGACACCGCCGAGATCTACTACTGCCTGCGCGGCCGGGGCCTGATGATGATGGAGAACCCCGAGGGCGATGTGCAGTGGCAGGAATTCACCCCCGGCCAGGGCGTCTACGTCCCCGGCCGGTACGCCCACCGCTCCATCAACACCTCGCCCGACGAGCCGCTGATCACCTTCTTCGCCTTCCCCGGCCACGCCGGACACGACTACGGCACCATCGAGACCAAGGGCTTCCGCAAGATCGTGGTGGAGCGCGACGGTGCCCCGGCGGTCGTGGACAACCCGAAGTGGGCGCGGTGACGAACCGGATCGCCGTCACGCCACGTTCGCTCTCCCAGGGCGGCCACCCCGCGCTGGCCGCCCTGGAGGCGGCGGGCTACGACCTGCTGTTCCCCACCCCCGGCCGCCAGCCCACCCGCGAGGAGCAGCTGCGGTTCCTGCCCTCGTGCGTCGGCTATCTCGCCGGGGTCGAGCCGATCACCCGCGAGGTGCTGGCCGCGGCCCCCGGCCTCAAGGTCATCAGCCGCAACGGCGTAGGAGTCGACTCCGTCGACCTGACCGCCGCCGCCGAGCGGGGAGTGGCCGTCGAGACCGCCGCCGGGGCCAACGCCCAGGGCGTCGCCGAACTCGCCATCGCCCTCATGCTCGCCGGGCTGCGCCACATCCCGCCGCAGGACGCGGCGCTCAAGGCCGACCGGTGGCAGCGGATCCGGGGCCGCGAGGTGGCCGGGCGCACCCTCGGGGTCGTGGGATGCGGGCAGATCGGCCGCAGGGTGGTCCGGCTCGGCCTCGGGCTCGGCATGTCCGTACGCGCCTTCGACGCCTTCCCCGACCCGGAGTTCACCCCCGCCGGGGACTTCTCGTACACCACGATGGACGATCTGCTCGCCCGCGCGGACGCGGTGACCCTGCACTGCCCGCCCGCCGAGCGGCCACTGATCGACAAGGCCGCCGTCGCGGCCATGCGGCCCGGCGCCCATCTGGTCAACACGGCCCGCGCGAGCCTGGTCGACGACGGCGCGGTCCTCGACGCCCTCGAGGACGGCCGGCTCATCGGGTACGCCACCGATGTGTACGACCAGGAGCCGCCGGAGCCCCAGGAGCTGTTCCACCACCCGCGCGTGATCACCACACCCCATATCGGGGGGTACACCGGGGAGAGTGTGGAGCGCGCCACCCGCGCGGCCGTGGAGAATCTGCTACGGGTACTTACCGTCCCTTCCTGAGACCACGGAGCGAGTCATGGCTGTCCCGGCGGATGAGGCCGGCAATGTGCTGCACCTCATCACCAGCAAGCTGCCCTACCTACCGGGCGCCCTGCGCCAGATCGGCGAGTATCTGCTGGCCCACCCCCGGCAGGCGCAGTCGATGACCATTTCGCAGCTGGCCTCGGCGTGCGGCGTGGCCGAGTCGACCGTCTCCCGGTTCGTCCGCGAGCTGGGCATGGACAGCTATCACTCGCTCCGCGTCAGCCTCGCCGAGGCCACCTTCGCCACCCGGTCGGCCGCCGCCGGCCGGGACGAGGAGTTCGTCTACGAGGGCATCCTGCGCGGGGACGAGCCCCCCGCCATCGTGGGCAAGATCGAGCGCAGCAGCCGCCAGACGCTGGCCCAGACCGCCAAGCAGGTCAGCGGCGACGCCATCAGCCGGGCCGTCGATCTGCTGCACGAAGCGGACGCGGTGGTGTTCTGCTGCATGGGCTCCTCCAGCATCGCCGCGGAGGAGGGGGTCATGCGGTTCACCCGGGCGGGCAAGAAGTGTCTGCTCTACCGCGACCAGAGCGTGCAGGTCATGCTGGCCACCATCCTGACGCCACGGGATGTGCTCATCGGCATCAGCGACTCCGGCAAGTCCACCGCCATCGTGGACGCCATGCGGCTGGCCCGGCAGACCGGGGCCACCTCCATCGGCATCACCTCCGTCCAGGACAGCCCGCTGGCGGAGCTCAGCGATGTGCCGCTGTTCACCTCCAACGTCGCGGGGGAGGGGCTGTACGGGGAGTCCGTCACCTCGAAGTGGGGCCAGCTGCTGCTGATCGACATCCTCTACGCCACCTACGCGGCACGCCACTTCGACGACACCCTCCACCACCTCAAGGAGACCTACGAGGCGGGCATCCGCCACTCCCGTTCCCCGGGGATCCCGCCCGTGGAGAGCTGACCCGGAGCCGGTCACCTGGACACGATGTGCAGGATCGCCGTGCCGTCCTCCCCGGCCGCCATCAGGATCACCACGGCGCCGGGCTGGGCGGCCGGCCGCGTGGTGCTCACCCTTCCGCACGAGTTGCTGCTGCCGTGGTCGCGCAGCACGGTGACGCACCCCTGGCCGGGGCCGCTCGCCCCGCCCTGGGAGCGGTTGTTGCCCGACCTCACCGTGTACGTGATCTTGTTCGGGCCGATCTCGTTCACGGTCAGCGTCGCCGGACCGGCCGGACCCTTGAAGCCGACCGTCACCCGCTCGGACACCGCGATCGCGCAGTCGCCGTCCGCGCAGGCGCCGACGTCACGCCCGTCCGCCGCCGGCACCGGCGGTTTCGCCGGGGCGCCGAGATCGCCGGAGGGGCTGCCCGAGGGCTGTGCGGAACGGGACGCCGACGGGTTCCCACGGTGCGAGGGCACCCCGTCGGTCGTGTCCGACCCGCCGCAACCGGCCACGGTCAGCGCGGCCAGCACCGTCATCACCGCTGCCGTACGACCTGATCCCGGCTGTTGCGCGCGTGCCCCGCGCGTTCCACGTACCGATGTCATGGTGGTCATCATGACCCGTCCTCCCGGCGTGCCCGGGTGCGACATTCCGTCGTGGGGCCGGTCAGGGGGCCAGCTGGCGGCTGATGATGAGCCGCTGGATCTGGTTGGTGCCCTCGAAGATCTGCATGATCTTCGCTTCGCGCATATAGCGCTCCACGGGGAAATCGCGGGTGTAGCCGTAGCCGCCGAAGACCTGGACGGCGTCCGTGGTCACCTTCATGGCGGCGTCGGTCGCCGTCAGCTTGGCGACGCTGGCCTGACGGGTGTACGGGCGCCCGTGGTCGCGGCGGCGGGCCGCGTCCAGATAGGTGGCGCGTGCGGAGTCGACCGCGGCGGCCATGTCGGCCAGCAGGAAGCCGAGCCCCTGGTGGTCGATGATCCTGCGGCCGAAGGCGGTACGTTCATGGGCGTAGCCGACCGCGGCGTCCAGGGCGGCCTGGGCGAGCCCGGTGGCGCAGGCGGCGACGCCCAGCCGGCCGGAGTCCAGGGCCTGGAAGGCGATGTGGAGCCCCTGGCCCTCGCCGCCGATGAGCCGGTCGGTGGCGAGGAGGGCGTCGTCCCAGAAGGCGGAGGTGGTGGGGATGGCGTGCAGGCCCATCTTCTCCTCGGGCCGGCCGAAGCTGAGGCCGTCGGTGTGGCCGGGAGCGAAGAAGCAGGAGATGCCGTCGCTGCCGGGGCCGGTGCGGGCGAACAGCGCGTAGAAGTCCGCCTTGCCGCCGTGGGTGATCCACGCCTTGGCGCCGTTGATCCGATAGCCGTCGGGGGCCTTCTCGGCACGGCAGGTCAGGGCCGCCGCGTCGGATCCGGCCTGGGGCTCGGACAGGCTGTACCCACCGATGAGCCGGCCGCCGAGGATGTCCTCCGCCCAGCGTTCGCGCTGCTCGGTGGTGCCGAAGGTGAGCAGGGGGAAGGCGGCGAGGGTGTGGACGCTGGTGGCGATGGCGACGGCGGCCCAGCGCGCGGCCAGCTCCTCCAGCACCTGGAGGTAGACCTCGTAGGGCTGGCCGCCCCCGCCGTACTCCTCCGGGTAGGGCAGGCCGAGCAGCCCGGCGTCGCCCAGCAGGCGGAACAGGCCCTCGGGGTAGGTCTCGCTGCGTTCGTGCCCGTCGACGCGGAGGGCGAGCTCCTTGTCGGCGATCTCGCGGACGAGGTCGAGCAGGTCCTCGGCCTCACGGGTGGGAAGCAGACGGTCGACGGGCATGAGGGGCGCTCCTGTGGTGCGGACGGGCGAGGAGAGGGCTCAGGGCCTGTCCGGGGTGGTGATCTGGGCTCGCGGGGCCAGATCACCACCCCGGACAGGCCCTGAGGGCCGGGGTCAGACGGAGACGGTCGCGGTGGCGTCGGCGGTCGCGGTCAGCTCGTCCAGAGCCGCGCGGGCCGTGGTGCGGAACTCCTCGACCCGGGCCAGCTTGATGTCCTCGTAGCCGCGGACGGCCTCGACGAGCCGCACCAGATCCTCCACGGCGGCGGCGTTGCCGGGCGTCAGACGGGCCAGGGCGGCGCGGACCAGGCGCGGGTACTCCTCGATCAGCGCCCGCTCCTGGCGGCGCACCTCGGCGTATCCGAACAGGTCCAGCCGGGTGCCCCGCAGCCGCCGCAGGGCGCGGAGGAGCGAGAAGAGGGCGGGCGCCGTGCGGCGGAGCCGGATCTTGCGCTTCATGCCCAGCGCGCGCAGCGCCGGGGGGTGCAGCAGGACGGAGACGGTGGCATCGGCACCGAACTCTTCCGCGACCCTGGCCCGTTCCACGGTGTCCAGATGGAGCCGGGCCACCTCGTACTCGTCCTTGTAGGCCATCAGCTTGTGCAGCCCCTCGGCGTAGCCGACGGCGATGCGCTCGCCCGCCTCGTCACCGGCCCGCCGCCGGGCCAGCGCGGCGACCTCCGCCACCTCGGCGGCGTACCGCTCGGCGTAGGCCCGGTCCTGATAGGCGATCAGGTCGGCGGCGCGCGGGGCGAGGGTGTCCTGGAGCGTTCCGGGCCGGGCGGCCGTGCCCGCGATGGTGTGCGCCTCGGGTGTGATCTCCAGGACCGGCCGTTCCGGTGCGGCCAGGGCACGCCGTACGGCGTCGGGGTCGAGGGCGGCGGCGCGCCCCCAGCGGAAGGCCGCGAGATTCTTCTCCACGGCGGGGCCGAGCCGGATCGCGCCCTCGATGGCGTCTTCCGTCAGCGGAATGCAGCCGTGCTGGAAGGCGGCTCCGACGAGGAGCATGTTGGTCGGCATGTGATCGCCGAACAGGGCCTCGGCCATGCTCTGCGCGTCGAGGTAGAGGTTGTCCCCGGGGCGGGTGGCCGACTCCACGCGCTCCAGGGCGTCGTCCGGTGAGCCGGGCACGACGACCCGGTTGGTCACCATGGCCGCGGTGGGGACGATGGCGGAGTTGACGACGGCGATGGTGTGGCCGGGGCGGGCGATGCGCAGATTGGCGTCGGCGGCCGCCCCGAGCAGATCGAAGCCGATGAGCACGTCCGCGGTCGCACGGGAGGCCCGCACGGCACCGGTGACCGGGGTGGCCGAGATCCGTACGTCGCTGACGACGGGCCCGCCCTTCTGGGCCAGCCCCGTCTGCTCGAGTCCGGCCGCGTAGCGGCCGTCGAGATGGGCGGCCCGCTGGAGCATCTGTGAGACGGTCACGACACCGGTGCCGCCGATGCCGGGCATCCGCAGCAGCGCGCTGTCCCCGGCCACCGCCGGGGTGGGCGCGGTCAGGGCCACGGGCGGCCGGGGCACGGAGCGGGGCCGCTTGCCCTTCGCCGCCTTGGCCGTCCCCGCCTTCGGCTCGACGAGGAGGAAGGAGGGGCAGTCGCCCTTCAGGCAGCTGAAGTCGGAGTTGCAGGACGCCTGGTGGATCCGGGTCTTGCGGCCGAAGGTGGTGTCCACGGGCTGCACCGACAGACATGTGGAGACATCCCCGCAGTCGCCGCAGCCCTCGCAGACCCGCTCGTTGATGACCACCTTCTCGGCGGGGGTGGGCAGCTGACCGCGCTTGCGCAGCCGGCGCTCCTCCGCGGCGCAGCGGTCGTCATGGATGAGCACGGTCACGCCGTTCATGGCGGCCAGCTCCTGCTCGGCCTCGGGCAGATCGTCGCGGTGGCGCACCGTGGCGATCGGATCGAGGCGTACGCCGCGGTAGTCGGCCGGTGCCGCGGTGGTCACCACGACCTTCCGCACGCCCTCCAGGGCGAGCCAGCGGGTCAGCGCCGGGACGCCCAGCCGTCCCTCGGGCCGCTGGCCGCCGGTCATCGCGACGGCGTCGTTGTAGAGGAGCTTGTACGTCATGGTCACGCCCGCGGCCACCGCCGCGCGGACGGCGAGGGAGCCGGAGTGGTGGAAGGTGCCGTCACCGAGGTTCTGCACGAAGTGCCGGTCGTCGGTGAACGGGGCCAGGCCGATCCACTGGGCGCCTTCGCCGCCCATCTGGGTCAGCCCGATCTGGTGGCCGCGGCCCGCGCCATCGAGGGCGATCATGGCGTGGCAGCCGATGCCCGCGCCGACGAGGGTGTCATCGGCGGTGCGGGTGGAGGTGTTGTGCGGGCAGCCGGAGCAGAAGTAGGGCGTGCGCGCCGACACGGTGGGCAGCGCGATCCGGGGCGCGGGCGGCGGTGCCAGCGAGGCCAGCCGGGCGGTCGCGGTCCGCGGCAGCCGATCCTGGCCGATGCGCTGGGCCAGGGCCTTGGCCACGTCCTCGGCCCCGAGGGTGCCCCGGGCGGTGAGCAGCGGGCGGCCGTTCTCGCCGCGGCGGCCGACCACCACGGGCGCGTCCGCGCTGCCGTACAGGGCGGCCTTGAGGTGCCCTTCGAGGAAGGGCACCTTGTCCTCGACGACCAGGACCTGGTCCAGATCGCCGGTCATGGCCACCAGGTCCTCGTCGCAGAGCGGGAACGGCATCGCCAGCCGGATCAGCCGGATACCGAGGGCCTCCATGTCCGCCTCGCCGATGCCGAGGTCGGCCAGGGCGCGCCGCACCACGGCGTAGGAGGTCCCGGAGGCCATTACGCCCAGGGTGGCGTGCGCGGCGCTGAAGGTGATGCGGTTCAGCCCGGCCTCGCGGGCGTAGGCGCGCGCCAGGTCCAGCCGGCGGGTGAGCATGTCGTGCTCGGCGTCCAGGGACGCGGGGCCCACGAGGGTGGGCGGCGCGCCGCGCGGGGCGGCGGGCGGGGCGGGGATGTCGGGCCGGAGGGCGTCGAGGTCGACGACCGCCGAGGCGTCCGCGATATCCGCGACGATCTTCAGCCCGGCCCAGAGCCCGGTGGCCCGGGACAGGGCCACGGCGTGCAGTCCGAATTCGAGGATCTCGGGTACGGAGCCGGGCGCGAGCAGGGGCATGGCCAGGCTCTGGCACATCGGCTCGCACGAGCTGGGCACGGTCGAGGACTTGGCTCCGGGGTCGTCGCCGATCCAGGCCACCGCGCCGCCCAGCGACGCCGTACCGGCCACCGTCCCGTGCCGCATCGCGTCGGCCGCGCGGTCAAGACCGGGGTTCTTGCCGTACCAGAACCCGGTCACCGCCTCGTGGCGGCGCCCGGGCACCTGCCCCAGCAGCTGTGTCCCGGCCACGGCGGTGGCGGCCAGCTCCTCGTTGAGGCCCGGCCGGAACACCACCCCGGCGGGGTCCAGGAAGCGGCGTGCCCGGTCCAGCTCCAGATCGACCCCGCCCAGCGGTGAGCCCGGATAGCCGGAGACGAACGCGCGGGTGTCCAGACCGCGCGCCGCGTCCAGCCGGCGCTGTTCGAGGGTGAGCCGGACCAGGGCCTGGATGCCGGAGATCAGCACCCGGCCGCTGCGGGCCGTGTAGGGGTCGTCGAGCGAAACCGCGGCGGGGTCGGTGCTCACGTGAGCCTCCTCGGCGTATCTGGGGTCCGGCCCAAGGACAGCAAGATCCCCTGGAGGAGCACAAGTAACTTGCGGCCGATCCAGGAGAAGACGCAAACTGTCGAAGATATTCGCGGGACTGACTAAAAGAGTTTGCGTGTGATGTGCGGATCGCGCGGGTGCGCGCGGCGCGGAGCGGAGGGCCGATGCCCGAGTTCGACGATGTTGACCGGCAGTTGCTGCGCATGCTGCGCGAGGACGGGCGGCGCACCTTCTCCGAGATGGCACCCGAGGTGGGATTGTCGGTGGCCGCGGTCAAGCGGCGGGTGGACCGGCTCAAGGACGCCGGGGTGATCAAGGGCTTCACGGTGCAGATCGACCACACCAAGCTCGGCTGGGGCATCGAGGCGTTCGTGGAGCTGTCCTACGCCGGTACGACACCGGTCGGGGAGATCGTCCGCACCTGCTACACGGTCCCCGAGGTGCAGGCCGTCTTCACCATCGCCGGTGACCCCGACGCCCTGGTACACGTCCGGGTGCGGGACATCGAGCATCTGCAGCAGGTCATCGACGGTCTGCGGCGCGCCGGCCTGGTCACCGGCACCAAGACGCTGATGGTGCTGGGCTCGTGGACACGCCACGCCTGACCACGGTCGTGGCTATGCTCGATGCGGTGTGTGACGCCCCTGATTTCGACCTCGAGCCGTATACCGGATTCGACGCCAACCCCTATGTCGAGCGGACGTTCAACAGCTGGGACGGCCTCGGCTGGCGGTCGTTGCTGCTGCAGCGGTTCGATCACACCGCGCGGGTGGAGCGGGTGGCGTTGCCCGCCACCGACGATCTGCACCTCGTCCTGACCGTCGCGGGCGACGCGGCCATGGAGACCTGTACCGGTGGGCGCTGGCGGCAGCGGCATTGGACGCCCGGACAGCTGGATATGGCGGTTCCGGGCGTGGCGTCGGTGCGCCGCTACCGGTCCGTGGTCCCCATGCGGACCGTCCAGGTGCACATTCCGCGCGTCACCGTCGCCCGTACGGTCGAGCAATTGGGCGGGGAGCGCGTCGACTACGAGCGGATGGCCGCCGCGGTTGCTTCGGGGGATCCGCTCGTCGAGCACACCATGCGGTCGTTGGACGCGGCCCGCGAAGTCGATGACCTGTATGCGGAGTCCGCGGCGACGTTCCTCGCCGTGCATGTGCTCACCCACGGGGTGCGGCCACCGCAGGCGGACCGGCCGGGCGCCGCCGGGCCCTGGGTGCACAAGGCCGTGGCGATGATGCGGGACCGGCTGGGCGGCCCCTTGACGGTGGCGGAGATGGCGGCCGGGGCCGGCTTCAGCGTGTACCACTTCATCCGGGCCTTCAGGGACGCCACAGGCCAGACGCCCCACCGCTATCTCACCCGGCTGCGGATCGAGGAGGCGCAGCGGCTGCTCCGGGCGGATGGGCTGTCCGTGGCGCAAGTGGCCACGCGGTGCGGATTCGGCAGCCCGGGTTCCCTGTCCACGGCGTTCCTGCGGCATACGGGCGTACGGCCGTCGGCCTACCGCAATCGCTGATCCGAGGACGGCAATCGCGCGCATTCCCGTGGCCAGGGGGCGCTTCTAGCGTTCGTGGCGTGCCAACTTCCTCTTCCCCGGGCGGAGTGACGCCCGACATCGAACCCTTTGCCATCTCCGTTCCCGACGCCGACCTCGAAGACCTGCGCCTGCGGCTGGAACGGGTCCGCCTGCCCGAATCGGAGACCGTGGCGGACGCGTCCCAAGGTGTGCCGCTGGACCATATGCGCGCGCTCCTCGCGGCGTTGCGCGAGCTGGACTGGCGGGCCCGCGAGAAGACGTGGAACGCCATTGGCCACTTCCGTACGGTCATCGACGGCCTGGAGCTGGCCTTCTGGCACGTCCGGTCGCCGGAGCCCGGGGCGATGCCCCTGCTGCTGACGCATGGCTGGCCCGGGTCGGTCCTGGAGTTCGAGCAGGTCATCGGCGCGCTCACCGATCCGGCCGCCCACGGCGGCGACCGGGCCGACGCCTTCGACGTCGTCGTCCCGTCACTGCCTGGGTTCGGCTTCAGCGGCCGTCCGGCGCGGACCGGGTGGAACCCCGCGCGGACCGCCGACGCCTGGGCGACGCTGATGAGCCGGTTGGGCTACGAGCGCTTCGGCGCGCACGGCGGCGACTGGGGCGCGTTCATCAGCACCGAGCTGGCCCGCCGCCACGCCTCGCGGGTGGCGGGCCTGCACCTGACGATGCCGGTGGCCGCACCCCTGCCGCGGGACCGGGAGACCGCCACCCCGGCGGAGGCGCGGATGATCGAACGGCGCGATCTGCACCTGGCCGACGGCTATGGGTTCGGCATCCAGATGGGCACCCGGCCCCAGACCCTCGGCTACGCCCTGCTCGACTCGCCCGCCGGTCTCGCCGCCTGGCTGGGCGAGAAGTTCGCCGCCTACGCCGACACCCGGGCCGAGGCGGGCGGGGGAGTGAGCCTTGACCGGCAGGCCGAAGGCATCGCCCTGTACTGGCTCACCGGGACGGGCGCGTCCAGCGCCCGCTGGTACTGGGAGGCGCTGCGCTGGACACCGCGCGGCGCCGAGGAGGAGAACGCCCTGCCGGTGACCGTGCCCACCGCGTGCACACTGTTCCCGGCCGAGCCATGGCCCACGGCCCAACGCTGGGCCGAGCGGCGCTATACGGATCTGCGCTCCTGGCACGAGATGGAGCTGGGCGGCCACTTCCCCGGACTGGAACGGCCCGGGACGCTGGTACGGGAGCTGCGGGACGCCTTCCGCACCCTGCGGTGACCGGGCGCCGCGCCAAGCCGCTCAGCCCGCGTGCGTCACGGTGAACCGCTCGACGGCGTCCCACAGTTCGCGCTCGCGCCGCGGGTCGTAGGACTCCTCCGACGACCGCGCCACGCGGGAGCGGTCGACGTAGGAGCCGGTCGGTGCCGGGGTCGTGCCCAGCACGGTGTCGGCGAGGTAGCGGCCCGCCGCGCCGCGGCCGGTGGCGAACGGCGTGAGGGCCATCACCGGCAGGACGCGCCGCATGGCGAACCGGGAGAGCGGACCGGCGTTGCGGGCGAGACCGGTGCCGGGGACGAAGCCGGGGTTGTACGCGATGGCGTCGATCCCGGCCGGAAGCCTCCGCGCGTACTCGTGCACGAGGTAGACGGCGGCCAGCTTGCTCGTCGAGTACGCGGTGCGCCCGCCCGCCGTGCCGGACGGCTTGGCGAAGGCCCCCGGGCGGGCCAGGACGTCGGGGGAGTTCCAGGCGGGGCCGGGCACCATGCCCATGTTGTGCTTGAAGTCCCCGAAGTGGGTGTCGCTGACGGTGATCACGATTCGGGCGGGCGCGGCGAAGCGGTCCTGGAGCACCCGGACGAAGAGGTGGTTGGCCAGTACGTTGATGGCGAAGGTGGCCTCGAACCCGTCGGGGGACTCGGTCAGCGCGTTGGTGTACTGCATGCCCGCGTTGCCCACGAAGCCGCGCAGCGGTGGCAGATCACCGCGCTCCAGCCGGTCATGGATCCCGGTGGCGGCGGAGCGGACGCTCTGGAGCGAGCCGAGGTCCGCCGGGACGTACGAGACCGGACGCCCGCCCGTGGCGAGCTCTTCGGCGAGCCGGGCGCCGGAGGACGCGCGGGCCACGACGAGGAGGTGCGCGTCGGGCGACCGGCGCACGATGTGCTCCGCGGCGACGCGCCCGATCCCGCGGCTCGCGCCCGTCATCACGATGGTGTGGTTCGCAGCAGGCATGGAAGGCTCCTTCACTGGTCGGCCGATGGCGCCCGGCCCGGGCGCGGCGGCTCCACGTTCGCCGCCCCCGCCGGCGCCGGCCAGTGCCGTCCCCGTCACTAGGACCGGCAGTACCCAGCCTCATCCGGCGCCGCGCGGCGAGAATGAACCCATGGCTTCCTCCCGCTCCGACTTCGCCGCGCTCCTGCGCGCCTGGCGCGACCGCCTCGCCCCGGCCGACGCCGGCTTCGCCCCCAAGGCGAGCCGTCGCGCCCCGGGGCTGCGCCGCGAGGAGCTCGCCGAACTGGCCGGGCTCTCCGTCGACTACATCCTGCGCCTGGAGCAGGGACGCGCGAAGCACCCGTCGGACCAGGTCGTCGGCGCCCTCGCCCGCGCCCTCCAGCTGTCCCGCGCCGAACGCGACCAGCTGTACCGGAGCGCCGGACTGCTGCCGCCGCGGGACGGGACGGTCAGCGCCCATGTGCCCCCGGGCGTCCAGCGGCTCGCGGCGCGCCTGGGCGACGTCCCGATCGGGGTGTTCACCGCGGACTGGACCCTGGTGTGGTGGAACGCCATGTGGAGCGCCCTGCACGGCGACCCCACCGTCCTGCCGGCCGCCGAACGCAACCTCGCCCGCGCCCTGTTCGGCACCGGTGCCGCCCGCGACCCGGTGCTCCGCGTCCGCCCCGAGCGCGGACCCGACACCTTCGAAACCTCGATCGTGGCCGACCTCAAGGACGCCGTCTCCCGCTACCCCGCCGACACCCGGCTCGCCCGCCTGGTGCGGGAACTACGGGCGGAGTCCGAGGTCTTCGCCCATCACTGGGCCACCCGGGCGACCGCCGCCCAGCACACCTCCGACCGCAAGACGATCCGGCATCCGGAGATCGGCGACATCCTGCTCGACTGCGATGTGCTCATCGTCGCCGGCGCGGATCTGCGCATGGTCACCTACACGGCGGCGACCGGAAGCAGCGACGCGGGCAAGCTGGACCTGCTGCGCGTCACAGGTGCGCACATCGCCGTACCCCGCCCGTAGCCGGTCCTGGTACGGCCGCTGGGGGTCGAGGTATCGGGGCCGGGGCGCGTGGCGCCCCGGCCGGTCGTCCGGGTCAGGACGCGGGCAGCTCACCGCGGACCGTACGGGCCGCGGTGACCAGGTTCTCCAGTGAGGCGCGGGTCTCCGGCCAGCCGCGGGTCTTCAGACCGCAGTCGGGGTTGACCCACAGCCGCTCGGCGGGGATGGCCCTCAGACCCGTCCGCAGCAGTTCGGCCGCCTCCTGGGCGCCGGGCACCCGCGGGGAGTGGATGTCGTACACCCCGGGCCCGGCCTCGCGCGGATAGCCGTGGGCGGCGAGCTCGCGGGCCACCTGCATATGGGAGCGGGCGGCCTCCAGGCTGATGACATCGGCGTCGAGGTCGTCGATCGCCTGGACGATGTCGCCGAACTCGGCGTAGCACATATGGGTGTGGATCTGGGTGTCGGGGCGTACGCCGCCCGTGGTGAGCCGGAAGGACTCGGTCGCCCAGGCCAGATAGGCGGGCCGGTCGGCGGTGCGCAGGGGCAGGGTCTCGCGCAGCGCGGGCTCGTCCACCTGGATGACCGAGGTCCCGGCCGCCTCCAGGTCGTTCACCTCGTCGCGCAGGGCGAGGGCGATCTGGCGTGCGGTGTCGCCGCGGGGCTGGTCGTCGCGGACGAAGGACCAGGCCAGCATCGTCACCGGGCCGGTGAGCATGCCCTTGACCGGGCGGTCGGTGAGGGACTGGGCGTACGCCGTCCAGCGCACCGTCATCGGCTCGGGGCGCGAGATGTCACCGGCCAGGATCGGCGGGCGGACGTAACGGGTGCCGTAGGACTGGACCCAGCCGTGCTGGGTGGCCAGATAGCCGGTGAGCTGCTCGGCGAAGTACTGGACCATGTCGTTGCGCTCGGCCTCGCCGTGCACCAGCACATCCAGGCCGGTCTTCTCCTGGAAGGAGACCACCTCCTGGATCTCGGCCCTGACGCGCTCCTCGTACCCGGCCGTGTCGATCCGGCCCCCGCGCAGGTCGGCGCGGGCGGTGCGGAGTTCGCCGGTCTGCGGGAAGGAGCCGATGGTGGTGGTCGGCAGCAGCGGCAGCCGGAGGTGGGCGCGCTGGGCCGCAGTGCGCTCGGCGTACGGCTGGGAGCGGTGGGCGTCGGCCTCGGTGACCACGGCGGCGCGGGCGCGGACGGCCGGGTCGCGGGTGATGGGGGAGCCCGCGCGGGAGGCGAGGTCGGCCCGGTTCGCGGCCAGTTCGGCGGTGATCGCGCCGGTGCCGCGGGCCAGGCCCCTGGCGAGGGTGACGATCTCCGCGGTCTTCTGCCGGGCGAAGGCCAGCCAGCGCAGGATCTGCGGTTCGACGTCCCGCTCGGCCGTCGCGTCGAGCGGGACGTGCAGCAGCGAGCAGGAGGCGGCCACGTCGACCCGGTCCGCCAGGCCCAGCAGGGTGCCGAGCGTGGCCAGGGACTTCTCCAGGTCGTTGACCCAGATGTTGCGGCCGTTGACGACACCGGCGACCAGCCGCTTGCGGGGCAGCCCGCCGACGGCGGCCAGCGCGTCCAGGTTCGCCGCGGCGGCCTCCGTGAAGTCCAGCGCCAGCCCCTCGACCGGGGCCTTGGCCAGCACCGGCAGCGCCTCGCCGAGACGGTCGAAGTACGAGGCGACCAGCAGCTTCGGGCGGTCGGTGAGGGCGCCCAGGTCGCGGTAGGCGCGCCCGGCCGCGTGTCGCTCGGCGGGGGTGCGGTCCTGGACCAGGGCGGGCTCGTCGAGCTGCACCCATTCGGCACCGGCCGCCCGCAGGTCGGCCATGACCTCGGCGTACACCGGAAGCAGCCGGTCCAGCAGGGTGAGCGGCTCGAAGCCGGCGGGCGCGCCGGGCGCGGGCTTGGCGAGCAGGAGGTACGTGACGGGGCCGACGAGGACCGGTCGCGCGGTCAGCCCGAGGGCGATGGCCTCCTTGAGCTCCGCGACCTGCTTGGCGGAGTCGGCCGCGAACACCGTGTCCGGACCGAGTTCGGGGACCAGATAGTGGTAGTTGGTGTCGAACCACTTGGTCATTTCCAGCGGCGCCACGTCCTGGGTGCCCCGCGCCATCGCGAAGTACCCGTCGAGCGGGTCGGCGGCGACCGCGTCCCGGTGGCGGCCGGGGATGGCGCCGACCATGACGGTGGTGTCCAGCACATGGTCGTAGTACGAGAAGTCGCCGGTGGGGACCTCGTCGATGCCCGCCCCGGCCAGTTGCCGCCAGTTGGCGCGGCGCAGTTCGGCGGCGGTGGCCCTCAGCGCGTCGCCGGTGACGCGGCCCTTCCAGTAGCCCTCGATCGCCTTCTTCAGTTCCCGGTTCGGGCCCTGGCGGGGGTAGCCGTACACGGTGGCCCGTGCCGCCGCGGCTGCGGACTTGGTGGTCACGGAGATCTCCTTCGCGAGATGAATCCCTGAGGTCCCGGCGACGGGAGGAGAGCGCGAAGGGTGACGGACCGGACGCCACGACCTCGCGCGGCAGGCGCGCGGTCGTCCACCTGGTACCTGTTCGCCGACCCGCCCTCGAGGTCACCGGGATGTCCGCGCACGGGTGGTCCGTACGCGGGCAGATGGCAGGTCTTCGGACTCACGGGCGCGTCCTCCTCAGGAGGACACCTACTGGCCGTCGCTTCCCAGGTCCTTCTCACCGGACCCAGTGCGTATGACGGCGGTCGTTCCCGCTCACCGCTGCGGGGCAGTCCCGGATTTCCACCGGGTTCCCTCTTGCGACGCCTCCCGCCTGGCGGACGGGGCGAACCAGCTGCACCGGCCAGCCTACGGCATGGGAAACCCCCGGCCGTGTCGGCCGGGGGTTCCGCTCCTCACGGGCGCGTGGAGCAGGGGGTCAGCACGCTCCGGAGTCCGACTCGCCCACCAGGTTGACCGGGACGGTGACGAAGGAGAACTGGTTGCTGGCGCATACGCCGGGGAAGGTCGTGCTGCTGGTGTTGTTGACGGTGACATCGGGAGTGTCCTCCGCGACGGCACCGGTCGCGCCGACGGCGAGGGACGCGGCGGTGAGAGCGAGCGTGGACAGGGCGGTCCGCATACGCATGGGAACTCCTTGCTGGGGATGAGCGGCCGGAAATGACCGGCTTCGCATGCATGGTGCCCCTTTGTCGGGCGGATCGCGGCCCAACGTCCCCCCAATGGGGTAACACGTCACCCGCTGTCACATCATCCGCCGCCGAGCCGCGCGTCGTCCGCCGGGGCGCAGGGCGGGATGGTCGGCGGGCGGGCCGGGTCGGGGACGCGGTTGGTGAAACCGCCGGGGACCGAGCGGCACTGCTGTTCGCGGAAGCGGACCGGTGCGGTGCCCACGCGGCGGGCGAACAGCCTGCTGAAGTAGGCGGGGTCGTCGTAGCCGACGCGGCGGGCGATGGCGGCCACCGGCAGTTCGGTGCCGACCAGGCCGCGCCGCTCTCGCGGTCGGTGTACGCGACGATGCGCGGGAACTCCGGGTCCACCCGGACCTCCAGCCGCTTCGACCGCAAGGTGCGCTCGGTGCGCTCGGTGGCGCGGGCGGACGCGGTGTCACGGGCGTGCGCGGTACCACCGCCCGCGCCGATGGCCGTTCCGATTCCGGCCAGTGTGGTGGTGACCACGACCGCTCTGCGGCCGGGCCGCCACCCCTCCGGCCGGCCCTCCTCTGTATGGGTCAACGCGCGGCTCCTCCCTCGCTGGTGGGAACAGTGCTCCACCTTGGGACGGCGGCGGGGCGGCCGCCCATGGACAAGTGCGCCGGGGTGTTGGACTAGGGGGCTTCTGATGGATCTCCGCGGCGCCGACCAGCGGTGCCTGCCCGGGATCAGCCCGCCGCGCCGTCGAGCAGCCAGTTGTAGCGCAGCCGTAGCGCCCGCTCGGTGCTGGCCGCCACAGTGCAGAGCCCGACCACGGTGTTGGCCCATCCCGAGAGGTCAATGGGCGAGGTGAGAGTCCCGGCGTACTGGGCGACGCCCTCCGGATCCCGGGTGATCTGTTCGGCGAGCTGAAGGGCCAGGAGGACCACGCCGACGACGAGCACGGTCCCCGAGAGGAAACCCATACAACGGCTCAGCGCGGGGTGCGATCGGTCGAGGCGCGCCCGGCGCCCCTCGGCGGAGGCGGGGTCCGGGACGAGCTGGAACTCGGCCCCCTCGGCGGTGACGTAGTGGCAGCGCTTGAGCCCGACGGTGCTCGCCCTTACCTCGACGGTGCCGCCCTGGACGGGGAAGACGGCAGGCACTGTGGACTCGGCGTGATGCCTGCCGTCGAGGTACAGGTGGGCTACGACCCTGCCGGACGAGGACGAGTGCTGCTGATGCCTGACGTCGACGGAGTAGACTGTCTGCCCGCTGTCGCCGTCCATCAGCCTCAGATGGAACAGTGCCCGGGAAAGCGACTGCCACCAGCGGAAACGCTTCAGTGCTCGCCCATCCCCGGGCTTGACCCGCTGCACGGCCCGACGATGCCGCCACTCCTTCAACATGCCTCTGCTCCCGCTGCTTGCTGGGATCCGCCGCGCGGGCGGTGGTCGACTGTCTCGGCTCGTGAACGAGTCTGTCCGTGCGGCCCGGCGGGCACATCAGCCCGGCGGCTCGCATCGCCTTCGACCACGGGCGGGGCGGTGATACGACTCTGGTCGAGGGCACCTCGGCCCCGGCGGCTCCGGCGCCTGCGGTGCGGTCGTCACCCGGACCACCGGTGAGCCGAATTCCGCCATGCCGCAGATGCGAGGGAAGTGCGGCCTTCTCTCTCGCGTGTGCGCGATCTTTGGCCTATCGACATGGCATGTGCGTTCGCCCGGGATGGGTGTTCGGGTAACGCTCCTCCAGGAGGCGGTAGGCCGTGAGTGACTCCCTCGCAGCTGCCAGTACGGCCGCCGGTCCGATGTCCAGCACCACCGCTTCACCGGGCCGTTCCTGCACGACGTCCTGGTCGGCCCCCGTGCTGCTCGCGGTCACCATCGACGACACCCCGCTCGACCGCGCGGGCCCCCAGCTCGTCCTGCCCCAGGACCGCTGCGGCGCCCGGTACATCAGCGGTATCGAGGCGATCCGCGTGGACGGCGGATACACCGTCTGGACGTGATGGCCCCTGGCGGAGCCCGGTGGTGGCCGGGTGTCAGACCAGCGGGCGGTACGCGGTGAGCGTGACGGACAGCGTCACATCGCAGGGCTCGGGCAGCCGTGCGACGCGCTCCTCCAGCCGCTCGCTCTGCTGATGCCAGGCGTTGGGGCCCATCCCCACCAGCTGCGGCAGGGCCTTGTGGTCCAGTGTCATGGTGCTCCGCGACCGCTCCCGGGCCACCTCGGTGAAGTGCGCCGAGAGCCGGTCCGCCAGGCGCTCGTCCTTCTGCTCGCCCACCCGCAGCAGCCCCAGCGCCGCCACCAGTTCCCGTAGATGATCGGGCCGGGGTGTGACCACCAGCAGCACACCCCCGGGGCGCAGAATCCGCCGCAGTTCGGCCGGATTGCGCGGTGCGAAGACATTGAGGACCACCGACGCGGCCCCGTCGGCGAGCGGCAGCCCGTCCCAGGCGTCGGCCACCACCGCGCTGATCCGGGGGTGCGCCCGCGCGGCCCGGCGGGCGGCGAACTTGGAGATGTCGAGCAGGATTCCCTCGGAGTCCGGGAACTCCGACATCACCCGGGCAAGGTGGTAGCCCGTTCCGCCGCCGATGTCCACGACACAGCCGAGGTCCCCGCCCGTGGCCTCGGGCGCCGTCTCGCGCGCCAGAGCGGCGAGTGCCCCGGCGATCGGCGCGTAGTGGCCGGCGGCCAGGAAGTCCGCGCGGGCGGCCACCATGGCGGCGGTGTCCGCGCTGAACTTGGCGGCGCCGCGCAGCAGATTGACATACCCCTGCTTCGCCACGTCGAAGCTGTGCCCCTGCGCGCACCGCAGCACGCCGTCTGTCATCGTCATGGCGCCGGAACAGTACGGGCAGTGCAGGTACCGAACCGCCTCTTTCCGCATTGTGTCCCCCGTTACCGCCGTTGTCCTGACAGGACCCCAGCCTATGCAAAGGACCTGGCGGTGCCGCACACCCACCCCCGGTACGTCCGCCCGGCGGGCGGCGCCCTCAGCGGCGGCGGACGGCGGCCTCGAACCGGCCCACCCAGTACGCGGTGCGGTCGAGATAGGCCGTCTCGGCCGCGCGGCCGGTCCGCCCGTAGGCCCCGCTGTAGGTCCGGTAGCTCAGCGCGGTGGGCGGGGTGGCGGTGGCGGGCTCGATCTGGCTGCCCTCGTGCCATTCGTTGAACGAGGTGATCGAGACCCAGGTGGGCGGGCCCCCGTTGGCCTGGGAGAGGGCGGTGTTCCACTCCAGGTCGTAGGTGGCGCCGTCCGCGCGCTCCAGGGTGGGCGTGGTGTTGCCGGGCACGGCGCGGTCGTCGATGTAGCCGGGGCCGATGGACGGCGCCCAGACCATGCCGTGGTCACGGCAATACGCGGCCGGGCCGCCCCACTGCGGATCGTCGCCCGCGGCGATGGCGTCGTAGGTGTACATGCCGCCGAAGTGCGCCACCTTCGACACATCCGTGGTCTGGGCCAGCACGATCGCCCGGTCGGCCACCTGGTCCAGCGGGGTCCAGTCGGCGATCCGCAGGGACTCGAAGACGTAGTACGCGCCGCGGCTGCCGTGTGCCGCGTCCCGGTGGAAGGCCGGATGGCCGCCGTACCGCTGGATGAGATAGCCGATGTCGTCCACGACGGACCGCGCGGTGCGGCCGGCGTACGGCTCGATGTGCCAGGCCACCTCGAGCCCGCGCGCGGCCGCCGCGTCCAGGAGCGGCTGCACCCGCTGGTCCTCGTAACCGCCCCGCCCCCACCAGCTGGTCACGAGCACACCGGTGCGGGCCTGGGCCAGCCATCCCAGGTGGCGGTCGACCACGGCGCGGTCGCCCGAGTCGTACGCACCGGCCACCGGATAGAAGTCGGAGCCGATCCGGTCGGGCGGGGTGAGGCCGCCCTGCGGCCAGTGGCGCCAGGAGCCGCTGACCTCGGGGCTGCCGTACCAGGGGTAGTAGAAGATGTGCACGTCCGGCGAGGGAGCGAGCCGGGCCGCCGGTGAATCGGGGGCGGTGGCCGCCGCCCGGCCGCCCGCCGTGGCGAGGGCCCCGGCGCCCAGGGCGCCCGCGGCCGTGCGGGTCAGAAAGGTCCGGCGCGTGGTGCCGGGGCTCTGTGCCATCTCATGTTCCTTCCGTGGCGGAGGAGCACCTCGGAACCCTCGTCGGCGGGGGTCCTCGGTGACGGCGTCGGCGGCGCGCACGTCCGCGGCGGCGTCGCGGGTGTCCGGCCGCCCCCACAGATCGCTCGCGTGGCGGCCGGGCTCCGCGTGCACGGCGGCCAGTTGGCGGGTCAGCCGTGCGCCGGTGCCGGTGAAGGGAAAGCGCAGACAGACGGTGTCGGTGCCCCAGCGCCGGTGGGTGCCCTCGGCCACCGGCTCCGGGACCAGCTTGGAGAGCCCGTACGGGTCCTCGGCGAGCGTGGCGTGTGATTCGTCGACCGGTACGCGGCCGGGTGAGCGCGGGTGGGCCGACCAGGCGAGCCCCAGCGCCCCGATGCTGGAGGCGGCCATGATACGGCGCACCCCGGCGCGCCCGGCCTCGTCCAGCGCCAGATACGCGGTGTGGCAGTTGGCGGTGAACCGGCCCGCCGGGTCCTCGGGGTCGGGGTGCGGGATCGCCGCGAGATGGACCAGCGCCTCCACCCCGCGCAGCGCCTCCCGCACCAGCTCACGGTCGCGCAGATCCCTGGTCAGACCGCGCTCCGGGCGCGGGTCGCCGAGGGGTTTCCGGTCGGTCGCGGTCACGCGGTACCCGTGCCGCGGCAGGTCGTCCACCACATGGCGGCCGATATGGCCCGCGGCGCCGGTCACCAGGACGTGTGTCATCCCTTCACCGCCCCGACGAGCCCGTCCCCGGAGGAACGCCCCGAGGGGGAGGAAAGGGGACAACTGGTCTGCATACGAGCCCCCGCCTGGTGCGAAGTGTTCAGAAGACCGAATGGTGTTGGAGTAACGGAACATAGGCTTGCCGTGATATAGCGTCAAGACGAGCTACGGAAGTTGTCGGGGACCGGGGCCGGCGGGGCGCCGGGCCGGGGAGCGGAGGCTGGCGTGGAATCGGTGTCGGGAGCAGCGCGGGTCCGGCGTCACGAGGACGTCAAGTCCGCGGCGCGCGTCCTGGAAGTGCTCGAACTCCTGGGTGCCGAGGGCGCCCGGCTCTCGCTCGCCGACATGGCGAGCACCCTGTCCGTGCCCAAGAGCAGCCTGCACGCGGTGCTGCGCACCATGGAGTCCCGCCGCTGGGTGGAGACCGACCCGTCCGGAACGCGGTACAGCCTCGGCCTCAAGGCGCTGCTGACCGGCACCGCCTATCTGGAGAGCGACGACCTCGCCGGGATCGCGGGGCCCGTGCTCGACCTGCTGGCCGAGGAGACGGGCGAGGCCGTCCACCTCGGGCGGCTGGACCACACGGACGTCGTCTACCTGGCCAAGCGCGAATCCCGGCACGCCCTGCGGATGTACTCGGCGGTCGGCCGCCGGCTGCCCGCGCACGCCACCGCGCTGGGCAAGGCGATCCTGTCCCAGTACGACGCGGCGGAGGTCCAGCGCCGCCTCAACTGGCCGCTCCCGGCGCTCACCCCGAGCACCGTCACCGACCCGGACGAGCTGCTCGCCCAGCTCGCCGACGCCCGCAAGCGCGGCTGGGCGGCGGACGAGGGCGAGAGCTCGGTGGACATCCGCTGTGTGGCGGTCCCGCTCGGCACCGGGCACGGCGGCGGCGACGCGATCAGCTGCTCGGCGCCGCGCAGCCGCATGGACGACGCCCGGCTGAGCGAGATCGCCGCCCATGTCACCGAGGCGGCCCACTCGTTGCGCACCCTGCTGAAGCGCCTCGGGGAGCACTGAGCCTCCGGGCCCCGCCGGGGGCCCGGGTCCGGCCATATCCCGGTACGGCCATTGACACCGCTCCTGAACCCTCTTTACGTTCGAATGGACGATCGCCATTCGGCTATGGGAATGGGAGCGTATGTCCGCACCCCGTGAGCCGCACCTCCCGCCGGCCCAGGCCCCCTGGGTGGCGGAACGCGGCGACAAGCTCCGCATCACCGCCGTACGCACCTTTCTGACGGCGCCTCAGGGCTGCCCGTACCTCATCGCGCGGGTCGAGACCAACGACCCCGGGCTGTACGGCCTCGGCCGCGCCAGCACCGACGGGAGCGTGCAGAGGCCGTGACACCGAACGCGACGAGCGGATGGGCGCCCCGGACACGGGCGCTGACCGGGAGGGGGCCACTGTGGACGAGCCGCTGAGGATTGGGCTGGTCGGGGCGGGCAAGATCAGCCGGGCCTATCTGGACACGCTGCCACGTCTGCCGGGACTGCGGCTTACCGCCGTGACCGACCTCGACCGGGCCCGCGCCGAGGCCGCGGCCAGAACCGCCGAGGCCGCCGCCAAGAACGCGGAGGCCGCCGCCGAGGGCGCTGACGGCGCCGCCAAGAGCGCTGACGACGTGGCCGAGGGCACCGGGGGCGTGGCCGTCGCCGCGTCGGCCGATGAGCTGATGGCACGCGAGGACGTCGACGCCGTACTCAACCTGACCATCCCGGCGGCGCACGCCGAGGTGGCGCTGGCCGCGCTCGCCGCGGGCCGGCATGTGTACGGCGAGAAGCCGCTGGCCGGTACCCGCGAGGAGGCCGACGCCATCCTGGGCGCTGCCGAGCGGGCCGGGCTGCGGGTCGGCTGCGCACCGGACACCGTGCTCGGCCCCGGCACCCAGACCGCGCGCAGGGCCGTGGACGACGGGCTCATCGGCACACCGGTCGCGGCCACCGCCTTCATGACCACCGCCGGGCACGAGGCGTGGCATCCGGACCCGGAGTTCTACTACCGGCCCGGCGGCGGGCCGCTGCTGGACATGGGCCCGTACTACCTGTCCGCCCTGGTGCACCTGCTGGGCCCGGTGGTCCGGGTCACCGGAGCGGCCTCCCGGCCGCGCGCCCAGCGGAGCGTCGGCAGCGGGCCGCGCGCGGGCGAGCGCTTCGCGGTCGAGGTGGACACCCATGTCACGGGCGTCCTGGAACATCGAGGCGGCGCGCTCACCACACTGCTGATGAGCTTCGACGTGCACGCGGCCCGGCTGCCGCGCATCGAAGTGCACGGCAGTGAGGGCTCGCTGTCGGTGCCGGACCCCAACACCTTCGACGGCCCGGTGGAGCTCTGGCGCGGTGGTGCCTGGGAGCCGCTGGCGCCGTCGGCCGGATACGCGGGCTCCGCCCGGGGCTACGGCCTGGCCGACATGGCGCGGGCACTCGGCGCGGGCCGTCCGCACCGGGCCTCCGCCGAGCTCGCCCGGCATGTCCTGGACGTCATGCTCACCCTGCTCGACGCCGCCCGGGAGCGGACCTCGCTGCCGGTCGGCACCACATGTTCCCGTCCCGAGCCCGTGCCCCTCGTGGGCGAGCTGTCCGCGTCGGCGGGCCACGGCTAGGGCGGTGTCGAGTACGGGAACAAGGGTCCCCTCCACCCTGCCGAAGGCCCGTACCGCGGCGCGGCGGCGCGCGCCTGTGCTCAGCACGTCCGCGAGTATCCCCCACCGCATACGGAGGACTTCCGTGCACCGGAAACGCCTGAGACTGCGCAGATCCCTCGCGCTGTTGGCCGGAACGCTGCTCACCGGAACCGCTCTGACGCTCACCTCACCGGCGGCGGACGCGGTGCCCGACCCCGGCCGGAAGGCCGCCGCCCCCGTGTTCCAGCAGGTCCCCCTCGCCAAGGGGGTGGCCGAGACGGGTGAGCCGATGTCACTGGCCGTGTTGCCCGACCGCTCGGTGCTGCACACCTCGCGCGACGGCACCCTGCGGCTGACCGACGCCGCGGGCACCACCAAGGTGGCCGCCACCCTTCCGGTGTACAGCCATGACGAGGAGGGGCTGCAGGGTGTCGGGGTCGACCCGGGCTTCAGCACCAACCGCTTCATCTACCTCTACTACGCGCCGTCGCTGAACACCCCGGCCGGTGACGCCCCGGAGCGGCGCGGCCGGGGACTTCGCCAGGTTCGACATGACCGGGCACAGGGTTTTGTCAACGGGCTTTGCAAAGTGG